>JAEWVF010000071.1 GCA_023459215.1 Chloroflexota bacterium | reverse complement strand
GGTGGTAGGGTCAAGGGATGACGCCTGGGGTTTAAGTGATGGCAGCCTGTTTACTCCCCATTTCTTTTGGGAGTGCCTCAACACCATCACCATATCCTGGTTTTCATCCCCTGCCACATCGAACCGGACATGAGGTTTTCCCTCATCCGGCTCTCCGACAACCTTCATCCTGCGGTATTCAAGGTTTGGCTGCGCATATTCCGGGCAGGTAGAAGTATTCTAACCCATGTTGAAGCAGCAATGCTCGGAAGGCATGTTCATTCCAATGCCCACGAGACCCCTGTTTGGATTGAGCCCATTGTTCCAGCCGCCAGCGAACATAGCGGTCAAGTTGTTGGAATTTGAGGGTACAGTTGCCAATCCGAAAATAGTTCCGCCATCCCCGGATGACCCGGTTCAGATACTTTATCACTTCAGAAAGCGGGTTGCTCAAGCTCCTTCTTTCGGTGATGGTATGTATTTTGCTGCGGACTGCTTTCATAGCCTTTGGAGCAGGCCATTTGTAGGGTAAGAGCTTGCGGCTCTTCATTGACTTCTTCTTGTGGAAGTGGAAACCAAGAAAATCAAACCCATCTTGGCCCATATCCACGACACGAGTTTTGGTCGGGTGTAGCGTCAGTTTCAGAATGCCCATGATTTGCTTGACCGTCTTCAAGGCGGTTTCGACATCTTGTTTGGTGCGACAGATGATGACAAAATCATCTGCATACCGGATGAGTTTTCCCAATGAAGAGTATCGCTCTGCCCAGTACATATCCAGCACGTGCAAGTAGATGTTTGCTAACAAAGGGCTGATGACACCGCCCTGTGGTGAACCAATCTCCGTAGCGTTACGTACGCCATCTTCCAAAACACCCGCTTCGAGCCACTGACGAATGAGTTTCAGCACCCGCCGGTCGCTAATCCGCCTTTTCAACAACGACATCAACAGGTTGTGGTCAATCGTGTCAAAATAACTTTGAATATCGGCGTCAACTACCCACCAACCAGTTATCAGGCCCTTTTTGACTTCATTTACAGCCTGCTGTGCGCTGCGTTTGGGGCGAAAGCCATACGAGTTATCACGAAAGTTGGCTTCAAAGATAGGTTCAATCACCATCTTGCAAGCCTGCTGCACCACCCGGTCGCGTACCGTTGGTATTCCTAACGGTCTTTGTCTGCCATCTGCTTTCGGGATGTAGACCCGCAATACCGGTTTAGGACGATAGTCGCCCGCTTTCAAGTCCTGCTCAATCTGGCAAAGAAACTGTTCCTCTCCCTCCCGTTCCACGTCTTCAATGGTGACGCCATCTTCACCGGCGCTGCCACCGTTTCTGCGGACTTCTTCCCAAGCCTGTCTCAGAATATCAGGCCGGAATATGCGGTCATAGAGGGCATGAAACCGACGCTCCCTGTTCCTCTTGGCCGCCAGGTATAGTTTGCGCTGGAGTTCTCGTGATTTGTCTTGTGGTGTGATTGGTCTTGCGACATGCACCGTCACTTACTTCCTCGCTGAACCTGGTTGAAGTAGAGACCCTTCCCTCCTGATAGGTTTTGTTGTCCTGTCTATCTGCGGTACTATGGCCTCCTCCGACTTCTCATCCGGCATCCTGGGGGACTTCGCCTTGCAGCTTATACCCTTCGTTTCGATGGTTCTGTGCCACCGACCAGATGAGACCTCTCCTGTTCCATCGTCTGCTGTCACAACATCCCGCACTCCCTACACCGGAGAGTTCTTCACGGCTGCAATCCAGGTTCTTCACCGCTTCTGTTGCCTTCGCCATGCGTGACAGGCTCGGCTCTCTCTTGCTCCCCTTGCGGGGCCTAACATTTCGGTGCTGCAAGTTTCGCTTTATGTTACGGGCTGCTGTTTTGCTTCCCTTTCTCAGGGAGTTACATCGCTTTAGCACAACCAGTCGCCCGGCTGCACTAGATGTCTGCTACATGGCCTCCTGGTAGTTACCATGACCGGACTTCCACCGGTTAGTAGACGATGATTTATCAGGACACACCACGCGGTGTTAGGCGGCTTCTGTTGCGGCTATGGATTAGGTGTAGCTGAGGCACTGATGATAGTATTTGAATTGAGATCATACTCCATAATGACCCGATTGTAATTTTCGTCATCGTAATCATACTCGATCAGTAAGACATTACTATCTTTCCATTCTTTTACCAAATAACAACTCGTTTTCGATTCAAGCAGGATTCGTTCTACTCCTGTCCTTGCATCAACCAGACGTAAAGTATAGCTTTCTCTGCCAATATTATTGGGAAGATACTTTACTGTAGAGTATATGAATCTCAATTCGTCCGGCGACCAAACATACCCACCTCCCTGGCTAAAATCCTTTTCGTGAGCTACATTGATCGACGCCCCTGTCTTAATATCCAGAACCACTAAATCAAGTGTTCGAATTCCATAAACAAGCCACTTATCGGTAGGCGAAAAAGAAAATCCATACCAAACAGAGTTTTCATTGAAAAGGGGAAGGATTTCTTTTGTCTGTCCGGTTTGGAGATCTAATCTAAACAGTCCTACGCCAGAGTCATAACCTTCATGATAGCATTCGCCAACACCACCACTTAACCAGGTATGGAAGTAAGCATATTTACTGTCATCTGACCAATGTGCCACACGCATACCACCATCGGCAGACTCAACATTGGGTATATAGTCATGATAAGGCAGTTTCCAGACAACCTGTGACTCTTTGTTTGAAAAAATTAGCCCGAAGTATTGATCTTCGAAATTAAGACATAGTTCCCCAAGCCATAAGCCATCTGGTGAAAAACTCTCAGTTCTATCTGAAAAATGCGGCATATCATTGGGGCAACGGCGAGGGAATTGAGCAACCGCGGTTTGAAATACAGATTGAGTCGATGCTGTTGATGGGATAGATGACTCTGGAGCAGAACACGCAACAAGAAAGATCAAGACTAAGAGAATTGACTTCTTCATTACAAGGGGGAGGCTAATGCTGTTTTTCATGCGACGAAAGTTCTTTAGATCATTCGAGATGCTTCTTTAGGTTAGCCGCCTAACGGCAGGCTTTACCGGCGGGCGGGGGAGTTGGCAGACAAAAGCCAACGGTAGAAAAAACTCGAAGGGGCTGAATCCCTTCGGGCGGGGCGAAAGCCCCCGCCCGTCCGAGTGCAAGCGATGTTAGCCGCTTTTTAGAATCAAAAGACTTCAATGATCTCCATTTCGAATCTAAATTGAAAATCCACCGCATTTGTTATTTCATTTATTGAAGTTGAAATTTTTTGTATATCAAGTTGTGAAATAAAACCATCCGGGATAGCTACAGATAAGCAAAAAGCAGATGCTACATCTTGAGGGGTTTGAGTCAAAGTGACAATTGGTCCACCTAATTTTTTCGTCAGAATTTTAGGTTTTTTAGCTATTTTATTTATCATCGGGTTTGTCACTTCCTGAGGGCTTTCATCGCTTAAATATTTTTTACCTTTTCTTTTTTCATGTAGCAAACCTTTTATGTACGTTTTTAAGATAGAAGGCAACCCAGAAACAGGCTGATATGATGGTGCATTGAGATTTATGCATTTCATACTGACGACGCATTCTCTATCAGGATCATAAGCATCAACACGGCGATAATTAGAGCCAATTACATCAAAACGCCCCTGTTGTAACATTTCATAGTCATGCCCAAATTTGTTAGGAGCAACTTTTGAACCATCATCATATATCCAAAGAGAGTTTCTGCCTAATATCCTTTTTACTTCGCTTTGGAGAATTCTACCCAATGTCAAGTTGTTTATTGATGGGTCATTAATAGGAATAGAAATTATATTCACTTCAGTCATAAAAACACCTTTTTATGGAGTTACTTACTCATGGCAGCGGCTAACTATTTTTTTAACCAGCCAGTGGCCTGTTAAGAAGCCGTTATGGGTACTTATACAGCCTATGGCCGTATAAACGCTTATAGACTGAAAAACCAACTTCCATACTATAGCAAAAATCCGCCGGGCGGGTCAACTGATGTTTGTCACAAATCTTACACGCCAGGGCTGCTACGGACAGGCGTTCTGCAGGTGGGCCTCGTAGGTTTCGGCGAAGGTATGCAGGCCGGAACCGTCGCAGCGGGCGCGGAAGTAATAATACGGGGTCTGGGCCGGGGCAGCAACCGCCTGCAAGGCTCCCAGGGTCGGGCTGGCAATCGGCGCGGGCGGCAGGCCATCGACCAGGTAGGTGTTGTAGGGTGAAATCACCTCCAGGTCGGCCAGCGCCAGCGGGGATTTCCACCAGAGCGGATCATAGCCAATCGCGTACTGCACGGTCGGGTCGGTTTGCAGGCGCATCCCGACCCGCAAGCGATTCAGGAAAACCGAGGCGATGATCGGCTGCTCATCGGCCACAACCGCCTCGCGCTGGACAATCGAAGCCAGGATGACGGCCTGGTACACCTCCAGGCCCTGGCGGCTGAAACCGGCGCGCAAATCGGAGCGCAGGTTGAGCGCAAAATTATTCAACATTGTGCGCACCAGGTCTTCGGCGCTGAGTCCGCGCGGCAGGAGATAGGTATCCGGCAGGAAGAATCCCTCGGCGGTTGCCCCCTGCGGCAGGAAATCGAAATCAGCCGGCGGAGTCTTGGCCGCCGCCAGGAAAGCCTCGGGCGTGATGCTCAGGCCGGATGTCGGCAGGCTGGCGGCGATTTCCTCCATGCGCCAGCCAGGCAGGACAACGAACTTGACCTGGGTCGGGGTGGCGTCCTGCAAGCGGGCTGCAATTTGCAGCGGGGACAAGGCCGGGCTGAGGGTGAACTCGCCGGCCTGTAAACGGGTTTCGATGCCGCTGTAAATCAGGTAAGCGCGAAAAGCGGCCCCATCCGGCACAAAGCCCTCCTGCGCGAGGCGATAGGCCACTTCCGAAGCGCCTTCGCCGGGGCCAATCTTGAACGGCCCATCCAGGCCATAGGGGTTGGCGGGCCGGGTCAGGTAAGGCTCGTACCAGACCACCTGCAGCGAATATTGCAGGCGCTTGGCAAATCCCAGCGAATCGGCTGACGGGCCAACCATGCGTTCGGCCAGCAGCGGGATCGCCAGCACAGCCGAAAAGAGGCCCAGGGCGGCGACGAATAACAAAATCAGACCGCAGGACAAGCCCTGTCCTGCGCGGTGATGGCGGGTAGGTCGGGTCATTTCACTCCAAAGGCGGATGTTCGAGCGTGTCGAGGTAGGATTGCAGCAGGACAGCGGCGGCGTGTTCGTC
Source organism: Chloroflexota bacterium (assembly GCA_023459215.1). Classification (GTDB taxonomy): domain Bacteria; phylum Chloroflexota; class Anaerolineae; order Anaerolineales; family Villigracilaceae; genus UBA8950. The sequence continues at coordinate 88,934 of JAEWVF010000071.1, read as the reverse complement.
GAGGTGCCCGGCGCGCTTGCTGCGTCCGAAACCCATTGCGCGGGCGGCGGACTGGGCATCGCGGGTGGTCAGGGCTTCGTCCCAGAGTCTGACCGGCAAGCCGGTTTGCAGCCCAAGCGCTTCGGCAAAACGGGCCGCGCTGCGCCCGGCGGCGTTCGGATGGCCGTCCAGATCGAAGGATTGGCCGACCAGGATTAGCCCGGCCCCCTGCTCGGCGGCAATTTCAGCCACGCGGGCGGCGTCCAGGGCGCGCGCGAGGTGCTTGAGCACCGTCAGCGGGCGCGCCAGGCGGGCGGTTTCATCGCTGACAGCCAGTCCGATTCGTTTTTCACCATGATCAACGGCAAGAATACGCATAAGAAAACCTGATATTTTGTCATTTCGAACCGCTGGTGGTCGAGCTTGTCGAGACCCAGCGGTGACATCGTGCCCGCAGGGTAGAAATCTTTGTCACGGGTTAAGATTTCTCGCTATCGCTCGAAATGACAATATTACACGCTCGAAATGACAAACTTTACAACCCGGAAGAGAACGTGATGCGGAACGGCAGCACCGGCAGCCAGGGCCACCAGACCGGGCGCACCGCAATCGTCGGTGGGAGGTTCAATTCGAAGACCTGGCTGAGCAGGCTGGCCGCGCGGCCAGTGGTGCGGCCCTGGATCAGGGCAATGGCTTGGCTGGGGGCAATCTGCAATTGCACCGAGCGCGCCGCCTGCACCTGCCAGCGCGCCAGGCCGTCCGCTTCCCAAAGCGGCGGCGAAATCGATTTAACGGTCAGGGTGGCGGGGCGGGGAATGTATCCGGGCGGCAGGGCGGCATCCAGCGCAAACGCGGCCAGTTGGCGCAGGTCGGCATCAGCGGCGTAAGCGGCCTCGAAACGGGCACGCAGGTTGAGGGTCAGCGTGTCCGCGGGCGCGCCGGGCAACGGGTCAAACTGTTCTTCGAGCACATCCACCAATTTCACCGAATCGGCCAGGAGCAGGTCGCCCGCTTTTAATTCCGCTGAAACCTGCTCGCGGGCCTGCCCGGACAGTTTTTTAAGCAGGTCGGCCCGCAGCCGCTCGCGATCCTGGTCGGTGGGAATCGGGCCGCGCCGGTCGCTGCCACCCGTGGCCGGGTCCGGGTTGCGGACAGTCAGACTCAGCCCAAGCGGACTCTGGAAGGCGCTGATGGTTTCCGCCGCGACATTGCCGGCTGCGCCGCCCGACTGGGCGCGAACTCGCACCCGCACCGGTTCTTCGTTGCGGGCGGGGATAAGCGCGCTCGCCAGGGTCTCAAAGGCCTGCGGGGCAGTCCCGCCCGTCAGCAGGACAGTGCCCGCCGGGACGCGGATGGCTTCATTAGTCAGGTTCTTGAACTCGACGCTGGTTTCAGCCTGCGCGCCGGGCAGGTCGGCCCGCCCGCTGGCCGGGATGGAGGCGCTGGCCTGTAAATCGAGCGTTAATCGTCGAATGGGGATTTCGCCGGAAAGGTAAACCTGGGCTGTATCGGCGCGGGCAACCACCGGCAGGGTCAAGGATTGTTCGCGGATGGGCGGGGTCAAGCGCACTTCGGCGGAGGGCAGGAAAAGCATCACCACCAGCAAAACCGCCAGCACACCGGCGGCAAAAACGGCAATCCGACCAGCCAGGTTCAGGCGGTAAGGCTCGCCGGGCAGCGCCGCGCGCAGGCGGCGCAGGTCGATCCGCTGGCGGGCGGGGAACTGGTAAGGCGGCAGGACTTGCCAGGTTTTGCGCTGGGCCAGTTTGGTGGTGCGGAAACAGGGGATTTGCTGCTCACGGGCTGCCCACCAGATGCCGGCATCGCGCGTGACCAGGCCGAGTTCCGCGCCCAGGGTCTGGGCGTGACGACGCAGCAGGGTCAGGTCGAGCGGGCGCACATCCACCCGGCCGCGATTGGGCCAGACCAGCAAAATGCGCGGAGTCTTGGCCCACGACATGCGGTCGCGGATGGAGACCAGATTGTCGTGCGACTCAAGATGGAGCAGGGTGGTTTTCATGCCAGGGAATTATAAACGAGGCTGCAAGTTCCAACGATTAACGCTTGACGGCCTAAAAAATAGAACGCGGACAACGCTGATTCAGCAGATTTTCGCGGATAAAACTTAAAAAATCTGTGTAAATCCGCATCATCCGACTTGAGAGCAACTCTGAAAACGTTGCATGCTGGTTGATTTGTCATTTCGACGAGCGCCAGCGAGGAGAAATCTGCACGCCAACGGGAAAGATTTCTCGCTATCGCTCGAACACTTGCCCCACCTGCACTGCACCGAACGCAGTGCGGCGCAAGTGTGGCGGGCAGTGCCAGGGATGACAGGCTGGGTTGTGTTTTGAGAGTTACACCCATCCAACTTGATCCGCGTGCTATTTTTACAGCGTTTTTTGGCTCTCCCGTTTGTAACGGGAAATGGTGTTGAATTAATAAAAGATAACCACTGAGACACCGAGAGCACGGAGTTTTTAATGCTGTTTGCTCAGTGAACTCCGTGTCTCAGTGGTGAAATTCCCGTTAATTACGGTAGAGCCCGTTTTTTTTTATTTCTTCATGGATTAATGCTTGATAGCCTGAAAAATGGAGCGCGCACAACGCTGATTCAGTAGATTTTCGCGGATAAACCTAAAAAAATCTGCGTAAATCCGCATCATCCGACTTGATCCGCGTGCTATTTTCCCATGTACGGCAGGTATCTTTTTCATGGGGGTGCATCGCACCGACGTATTTCTGCTACGGGCAATCGAACCCGCTGACGCTGTAGACCCAAAACTGGCTGTTCTGATAAGCGACCGGCAGGGGATGCTCGTTCGGCTTTTCAATCACGGCATAGTGGGCGTTCAACTCGCAAGCCACATGCAGCAAATCCTGGGTCGAGAGGCTGTAATAGGCTTCGCGCGTCAGGCGCACATTGTTGAAATAATCGCCGTCAAATTTTTCGAGCGCGCCGGGAGCCACCAGTTCGAAACGCGTTTTCCACTCGCTTTCATAGCCCGGCTGGAAAGCCGCCACCAGGATTTCGGACAGGGTGCCAACGCTGGCGCGCTCGGAATGGACGCGCCAATCCGATTCCTGCGGGCCCCATTTCTCGGGCGGGGTGACGAAACGGGCGTCCGCGGGCGTATTCTCGCGGGCAAAACGCTGGACATCGACCCAGGGCGTTGGCTGGCCGTACAGGTACAGCCCGCCGGGATTCCAAAATCCCAGGTACCAGACCGTAAAACAGGAGGCGACCACCAGGACAGGCATCACCGCCATCGCCAGTTTGAGCGCCAGCGGACGGCGCAGCCACTTGACCGCCGCCCAGGCCGCCAGCAAAAGCAAAGGCGTGGGCGAAAACAGGAATGTCCCGGCCAGGAAGAGAAACACCGGCCGTTCGTATTGCTTGTTCTGGTAGATTTTGGCCAGGAAGTTGGCAAAAAACAGGTAGGCAAAAATCAAAATCCACAGGCCGATGCGCACAATCTGCGACTGGATCAGAATTGTGACCGGCAAGGCATAGACCGCCAGCACATGCACCAGCACCACGATGATGCCGGCATAAACGAAGTTGCGGGAGGTCAGCGTCGGCTGGGGCAAATCCGCGTAGGGCAGGACGGCGAAGAACAAAAACAGGGTGCTGACGCCGCCCAGGACAATCGGCCAGGTGCCCGGATAGGTCGGGCTGAACATGGCAAACAGGTGGAAGAACAGGGTCTGGTTCAGGAAATCGACCCACTCCGGGCGCAGGGAAAAATCGACCGGGTCGCCGCCCATCTTCCAGAGCAGGACCGGGGCGGCAGAGGCCAGGAACAGCGCGGCGGAAAGCGCCAGGTTCTTGATCCCAATCCGCTTGAACTCGAGCAGGCAGGCCAGGCCAAACATGGCCAAAACAAAATTGACCGAAACCACATGGATGTTGTACATCAAGCCGACCATCAGGAACGCCAGCGGCACGCGCCCTTTCAGGAACTGGTTGATGGCAATCAGCAGGAAGGGCAGCACAAACGTCCGGCTGAGCGGCGCAAACTCAAAGACCGGAAAGCCCGAAAAACCAAAATGCGGCACAATGAATCCGAGCACCGCCAGCAGGGAGGCCAGCGTATTTTTGAAAAGGGTCTGGCTCAGTTCCCAGAAGGCCCAGAAACTCAGGTAAATCGTCGCCAAGTGCAAAACGAACAGGGCCGGTTCAAGCCAGCCGGCGCGCAAGACCGGCACAAAAAAATGCCAGAAGTAGGAATAATAAATGCTGTGCAGTCCGATCATCGCATCGCCATCGTACATTTCCGGGTAGGCGTCCGATTTCAGGAACGGAATGTGCATGGCCTCGTCGAAAGTGCCGAAGTTGTAGCCAATGAACAGCAGGGTGGCGATGGTTGCGAACAAAAAAAGCAGGTGGCGCGCCAGGCGCGAATGTTGCAATTTTTCAGAAAGACGAATCAGCATGAGAAATTCCCGGGTACAGGCATGAAAAGACTTCCGAAGCCTTAACGACTTCGGAAGTCCGTTGAAAATGCGTTATTTAAGTTTACTTTCGAGCCAGCCGCCAACGCTTGCCAGCGCTTCAGCCAATTTCGAGGCATCCTTGCCGCCGCCGAAAGCCAGGTGCGGCGCGCCGCCGCCGCCCGCGCCCAACTGGCGCGAAATGTGCCCAACCAGGTCGCCGGCCTTGACGCCGCGCTTGATCAGGTCCTGGGTAACAGCCGCCATGACCGTCACCGAACCATCAACGGGCGAGGCAATCACGCACACGCCGTTTTCGGCATATTTGGCGCGGAACTGGTCGGACAGCTTGGTCAGCGAGTCCTTGTCCACGCCGGGCATTTCGGCCACCAGCAGGCGAGCGCCGCCAACCGTCTGAACGTTGGCAAGCTGCGCGGTAAAAGTCGAAAGGGCCAACTCGGCGCGGGCGGCCGCCAGTTGCTTTTTGACCGTCGCCAATTCATCCTGCAGGGATTCGGCCTTGGCGGGCACTTCCTCCAGGCTGGATTTGAGCGTGGCTGCGACATTTTTCAGCGCCTTGAAACGCTTCGCGACCAGTTCGTACGCCCCGCGGCCAGTCACCGCTTCGATACGGCGGACTCCAGCCGAAGCGGCTTCCTCGCGGGTAATGACGAACAGGCCAACATCCGAGGTGCGCTCGAGGTGCGTCCCACCGCACAGTTCGTAGGAATGCCGGGAGTGCGAAGTCGGAGACTTCGCGCCAAAGTCAGAGACTTTGGACTCCGCTGCAATCGTAATCGTGCGCACGACTTCGCCGTATTTCTCGCCAAAGAGCGCCATTGCGCCTTCGGCAATCGCCTCGTCGCGCGATTTGGTCTTGGGCATGACGGTCATATCCGCCGCGACGGCCTCGTTGACCAGGCGCTCGACGCGCTCGATCTGCTCGGCGCTCATCGCTTCGGGGTGGTTGAAGTCGAAGCGCAGGCGGTCGGGCGCAACCAGCGACCCGGCCTGGCGGGCGTGTTCGCCCAAAACCTGGTGCAGGGCCGCGTGCATGAGATGGGTGGCGGTATGGTTGCGCATAATGTCGTGGCGGCGATCCATATCCACTTCGGCAATCGCCTTGTCGCCCACACGCGGACGACCGCTGACCACCTCGCCGATGTGCGAGATCAGCCCTGCCGCCGGGCGGCGGACATCGATGATTTCAATCTGCCAGCCGATACCGGTCTCGGTACGATGGCGCTGCGGGTCGAGTAAGCCGTCAGGCTGTATCGAGACCGCGCCATCTACTCGACCAGCGGGGAGAAGGGAGATGAAACCAGTATCGCCAATCTGACCACCGGACTCGATGTAGAAACCGGTGCGCGGCAGGATGACTTCGACCCGGTCGCCAACCTGGGCTTCGCTGACGGAGCGCCCTTCGACGACCAGGGCCAGCACTTCGGCGTTGACTTGCAGGCTGTTGTAGGGATCGTATTCGACGCCCTTCTCGCCCAGCTTGCCCGCCGATTGGAGTTCCTTGAAAATCCCGGCGAAATATTCCGAATCTTCGCCGCCGAGCGCGCCCATGGCCTTGCCGCCGCCCGAGGCAATCCGATGCTCATTCATCGCGGCCTTAAAACCGACCTCGTCAACATCTAGATCACTCATTGAATTTAGCAATTGAATCTCTTTTCCATCAATCTCAAGCATGACATATTCACGAAGAATATCTCTAGTAATTTCAAGAGGTAAACCATATGTTGCATAGAGATCGAAAGCGGCCCGTCCATCTAAAACTTTTTCGCCTCGGTTCCTCATCTCGCTTACAATATTTAGCAAATAAGATGTTCCCGCCTGAACCGTGCGCGCAAAGCGGATTTCTTCGCGGGTCAGGTTGTCGAGGATTGGCTGGCGGTTCTTGACCAGTTCGGGGTAGAACGCGCCGTATTCGCTAATGAAGGCATCGGCCACTTTGGCCAGGAAGGGTTCGGTCAGGCCGATTTTCGTCCCGAAGCGGGCCGCGCGGCGGACGATCATGCGGCAGATGTAGTTGCGTCCGGCGTTGCCAGGGACGACGCCATCCGCAATCAGGAAGGCGGCCGAGCGGGCGTGGTCGGCAACCACACGATAGGGCGTGAAATCGGCAAACATCTGCTCACGGGTCTTGCCGGTCAGTTGCGAGAGCACCTCCATCGCGCCGCCGAACAGGTCGGTTTTGTAGTTCGAATCGACGCCTTGCAGCACCGAGACGATGCGCTCGAAGCCCATGCCGGTATCAACATGCTTGGCGGGCAGCGGCTCGAGGCGGCCATCCTCGAACAGGTTGTACTGGATGAAAACGTTGTTCCACAGTTCGAGGTAGCGGGTGCAGTCGCCGTTGACGCCGCACTTGTGTGGCGTTCCGCGCAGGTTGTCGCGCTCCTCGCCCAGGTCGATGTGGATTTCAGAGCACGGACCGCAGGGGCCGAACTCGGCCATCTGCCAGAAGTTTTCCTTGCGTCCGAAGTACAGGATGTTGTCGGGATTCATGCCGGGCTGTTTCTTCCAGATGTCGGCGGCTTCCTCGTCTGTCGGAACGTTGCCCTTGTCGTCCTTGAAGCAGGTCGCGTAGAGTTTGTCCTTGGGCAGGCCCCAGACTTCGGTCAGCAGTTGCCACGACCAGGCGATGGCTTCTTCCTTGTAGTAATCGCCGAACGACCAGTTGCCGAGCATCTCGAAAAAGGTGTGATGGGTATCGTCGCGGCCAACATCGTCGAGGTCGTTGTGCTTGCCGGCCACGCGCATGCACTTCTGCGAGTTGGCGGCGCGGGTGTAGGGCCGCTTGTCGGTGCCGATGAAAACGTCCTTGAACTGGACCATGCCCGAGTTGGTGAAGAGCAGGGTCGCATCCCCGCCCGGCACCAGCGACATGGATGGCACAAAGGTGTGTCCGTGTTCGACGAAGAAATCAATGAAGGTCTGGCGAATTTCGTTTCCGGTCAGTTTTTTGCTCATGGTGGCTCCAAAATGGTTAAGAGTGAAAGGATTATATCAAGATGGATGGCGATATTCGGTATTCGAGATTGGTTATTCGGTATTCGATATTCGACTTTCGCGTATCGACTTCCCAAAACAAAACCCCGGGCTGGGTGAGCGCCGGGGCGGGGGTACAAGGGGTAATTTCTCGCGTTACGAGCGGCTCAACCAGCAGGATGTGAAAGCCCCGGCTTTTGCAGCCGGGCGGGTAGCGGAGGCGCGTAAGGCAAGTTCGAGTTTCATGGCCCGGATTATACCAGCGCCGGGGAATTTTTTGAAGAAAATGCGGGCGCGGATGCTATACTTAACCGAAAAATGAACCCTTCTTTAACGGGACGAGATCCCCTCCGGCCCGCTGCGCAGGGCCACCTCCCCCATTTTCCGCGAAGTTCAGCGGAAAATGGGGGAGGCCGGGTGGGGGCAAAAAGCAGGAGCCAACCATGCCAAAAGACGCAGCCTATTACGCAGCAGAACAAAAAATCGCCCAAGGTCTGAAATCGCGCAACGAAACTTGCCCAAAAAGCGCTAAAATTTAACCGCCAAAACCGAATCCTTCTTTAAACGGGACAAAGCCCCAACCCGGCCTCCCCGGCAGGAAGTGCAACGCACCTCGCGCCAGCACCATAACGCTAAAAAATTAACCACCAAAACTGAATCCATCTTTAACGGGAAAAAGCCCCCACCCGGCCTCCCCCAAATACGACGATGAACACCATCAATGCACATAAAAAGTACGAATCGTCGTATTTGGGGGAGGTGGCCGACAGGCCGGAGGGGGTAGGAGCCAACCATGCCAAAAGACGCAGCCTATCGAGAAGCAGAAAAGAAGATCGAAGTAGCTCGGAGAAAAAGATTGACGGAACTGAACCTGAGTGCTATCTGGGGTTCAAGACTGACAGAATTACCAGAGTCGCTAGGACAACTAACCCTGTTGGAATCATTGGATATCTCAAAAAATAAATTAACCGCATTACCAATATGGCTAAAAAATCTTACCCAATTAAAATCCTTAAACCTATCTTTTAATCTTCTCAAAGCACTCCCTGTATGGGTAACAAGGCTTTCAAATCTTAAAGCACTAAATCTTGCAAGCATTGAAATAAATAATCAACAAGATAACATAGAAATATTAAGCGAACTAACAGAATTGCAATCCTTGACTCTTTCGTTTAATGGGCTAAAAACTTTACCAAAATCTTTCAGCAACTTTAAAAAAATAACATCACTAGACATCTCTCACAACCGCTTGGCAGAGATACCAGAATGCATTAGTAACCTAAATCAATTACGTATTCTAAATATTGCGAACAACGATCTATTTTTAAAGCCAGAAACTTTTGATCGAATAATTCCACTTAAACACTTAGTTTCATTAGATATATCTTATAACAAGCTCAAGGCCATTCCAGAATCACTAAACGCTCTAGAACAACTGTCAAAATTAGATGTTTACCATAATCAATTGACTGAAATTCCCGCATTTCTTGGTACATTAACCAAACTACAAGATTTAGATTTATCTAATAACAACCTTCATGATTTGAATCCATCGCTTGCATATCTTAAAGAACTAGACAAGATCAACCTTGACAATAACCCTCTAAATCTGGAACTTGCAGCTGCTTATAATACAGGCCTTGACGCCATTAAGACCTACTTACGTGCCAAAAATGCGGCTCAAATCACCCTCAACGAAGCCAAACTGATTCTAGTTGGCGAGGGCGAGGTAGGCAAAACGTGTCTGATGGATGCTCTCCTCGGAAAACCCTGGCAGGAACATCCATCGACACATGGCATCGAAATCCAGCCAGTGATAGTCACCGATCCCAAAACCCAAACAGAAATCACCCTGAACGGCTGGGATTTTGGCGGCCAACGCGTCTACCGTCCCACGCACCAATTGTTCTTCAGTGCACCAGCTATATATCTAATAGTTTGGAAGCCACGCGAAGGGCCGCAACAAGGATTTGTCAAAGAATGGGTTCAGTTGGTGATGCGGCGCGAACCAAGCGCAAAGATCCTGGTTGTAGCCACGCATGGCGGCCCGCAAATGCGCCAGCCAGATATCGACCGCCAGGAATTGTGGGATTTGTTTGGCAAGGACACGGTTATTGATTTCTTCTTTATCGAGAGCAAGCCGGATGAAGCCGGCCAGCGGCGCGGCATCCAGGAATTGAAACAGGCCATAGGCAGGGTAGCCGCCAGTCTGCCAGAAATGGGACGACCTGTACCAAAAAGCTTCCAGGATGTGCAAAAGGCTCTGCAAAGCCAAAAGGTTCCCTACCTGCCACTCGAAGAAGTCTTGGCCATTTGTCATGAGCATAAAATGGATGATGAGATCGCGCAGCTCTTCATCCGCATTTCACACCAGCTTGGGCACCTGACCCATTACGAAAACGATCCAACCCTGCGCGACATCATCATCCTGCGCCCGGATTGGCTGGCTACAGCCATGAGTTATGTACTCGATGACGAAGAAACCCGCAAGGCGCACGGTCTGGTGCAGTTCTCGCGCCTGTGCCAGTTATGGAATGACCCATCCCACCCGCAAGAAACCCGTTACGACGCAAAACTACACCGCGTTTTCCTGCGCCTGATGGAGCGTTTCGATTTATCCTACCGTGTGGCTGGACTCTCCCCCGATGAAGAAACCAACCCGGTAAGTCTGATCGCCCAACTCGTACCCGATAACAACCCCGAAAAAGAACTGGCGCAAGCCTGGCCGATTGAAATTGCGCCTGGCGATATTCAGCAAACCCAAATTTGCCGTATTGTGGATGCGCAGAGCGGACAATCCGCCAATGCCGAGGGGCTGTTCTATCAATTGATTGTGCGTTTGCACAAATTTTCACTCGGACGCCTGAATTATCACAATAGCGTCCATTGGCAGCGTGGGTTGGTTTTGGATGGTGATTACAATGGTCGCGCCCTGTTGCGGCACATCGGCAATGACATCCATATCACCGTGCGCGCTCCCTATCCAGAATTCTTCCTGGCCATGTTAACCCGTGAAGTTAAATACCTTGTGGAAAGTTTTTGGGAAGGGTTGCGCTGTGATGTCATGGTTTCCTGCCTGAATCCACAACCTTGCACAGGTCTCTTCGAAGTCGGCAAACTCATCGAAAACAAAAAACGCGGTCGACCAGAACAGCCCTGCCCGGTTTGTAACGAGTGGCAAAACATCGATGAACTGCTTCTAAATGCCCCGGCGGCGAGACCTGTCCCAGCCGGCGAAACTCTCGCCAACCGCGCCGTGCTTGACGAGTTGGGCGAACTGCGAAAAATCTTAATTTCGCAAGGTGATAAAGTTATGGGGCGATTTGATCATCTTGATGCCGGCCAGAGGGAACTTCTCAGCAAAGCCGAGGCATCGTTCAGTGGTCTGATGCGTGCCTTTACCAACGAGGCCAAAGAAGGCCCGCGCCTGTTCAGCATGAGACCTGCCGATCCGAAATGGTACGATAAGCCAAAACAACTGGTCAGCCAGAGGTTCCGCATTTTGCTGTGGTGTGAACATTCGCAACTACCCCTGTTTGTGCTCAACCAAGAAGGTGATAATCGCGGCAGTTATGAGATCGATCTGCCCTATGAATGGGTTATTAAAGCTGCACCTTACCTGAAAGCCCTAACGGCCACTCTGAGCCTGATTCTGCCGGTTGCATCCTCCACGACAAAACTGCTTATGGATGAAACCCAATACAAAGATATCGAAAAACAACTTGCCTTTGGCAAAGATGCATTTGATTCGGTTCTAAAAAGCAGCGATAAGGTTGTCGATTGGGTAAAAGAAACCGACGCTTCTGACCTTCCGCACGGAGCCATGCAACGCGCCGAAGGCGCGCTCCTGCGTGAGTTCCAGGCTTTCCTAAAAGAAAAAGACCCCGGATTTGGGGGCCTCGTCCGCGTAATGAACAAACGCCAGGAATTCCTGTGGGTGCATGAGCGTTTTGCGGGAGAGTATTAATAGCGTTGGTTGATGACAGGAGATTGCCACGCCGCCCTTCGACTACGCTGGAAAACGCTCCGCTCAGGACAGCTCGCAATGACGGGTAAATAATCAATCAAACAGGGGATTCCCCCCGCGAAATCGGGAGAAAATCCGGTAGCCGCGGGCGGGATTTGGGCGTACAATCGTCCTGGGTTGTTTCGGCAAGCGCCACAACCCGGAAAGGTAGCTGTCCATGTCTCCCAACGCCAACCCATCGCAAGCAGTGCTGACCGGCGCGCGCCAAACCATGATGGCGTGGTCAAAAGTCATCGAGTCCGAGGCGGAAATCCCTGAGATTTACCGTCCCGCGCTCGAACCGCTGCTGGCTGCCAGCCCGAACTTCCCGCACCTCGTCCTGGCCCCGCCGCTCGACAAGTTCCTGCGCAGGACAACTGAAAAACTGGTTTGCGAAAGTCCGCAGGCCATGCACATCCTCGAATCCAGCAAGGGCCAGGTGCTCAGGAAAAGCTATCCCTATCAAAACATCGTCATGCTCGAAGTGGGGGTTGTTCTGCTCAACTCGTGGATCAGCATCCACGGGTTCACCAGCGAGGGCGAAGTCGGGCGCTCGACCATTGAATTCAACACTACCAGCGACCGCTATTACGCTGCCTTTTTGAAGAAAATCAGGCCGGCCGCTGAAGAAAACAGCGCCAGCCAGCTAAAAACCGAAAAAGACAAGTTCGATTATTTGTCCGACCCGAACTTCAAATTCATGAACTACGCCCGCAACAGCCTGATCGCAGGTGAAACCGTGCTCCAGTCGCTGTTGCAGCCCGAAATCCGCCAGCCAGTCTGGAAAATCTTCGGCTGGACGTATTACCGGGTCGTGTCCCTGGCCCACCTGGCGATCCTTACTGATAAGGAGTTGATCCTGATCCGCGACGATGAGCGCGCCAAGGGCATCCGCGAGAGCAGGCATGGCGGCGTCTGGCAGTATATCCCCCTGGGCAGCATCCGCTCGGTTGCCATCGAGGCCGGCGAGGCCGAACGGCTGCACCTGTCCATCGGCCTGTCATCGGGCGAAACGCTTAAAAAGATTTTCGCAGCCGCCAGCAAATCCGAACTGGAACGACTGCGAAACGAGTTGCAAACCAGGCTGGGGAAATAATCCGCACAGGCGGCAAAAAACTGGCTCTGCCGTAATTAGCGGGGATTTCACCACAGAGACACGGAGAAATAGCATTAAAAACTCCGCGCGCTCAGCATCTCTGTGGTTATCTTTCAATAACTCAAAGCCTTTTCCCGTTAAAAACGGGCGAGATAAAAAACCTAGCCGCGCACCAGCGGCAGGGTGACGGTAAAGGTGCTGCCCTGGCCGGGTTGGCTGTCCAGGCGGATTTCGCCCTGCATCAACTCGACCAACTGGCGGGTAATCGACAGTCCCAGGCCGGAGCCGCGATTGTTACGGGTGATGGCGCTGCTGACCTGGCGGAAGGGCTCGAAGATGTAAAGCTGCGCTTCCGGCTGGATGCCCGATCCGGTATCAGCCACTTCAATCATCCAGCGGCTCGGGTCGGGCAGACTCAGGCTCAATTCCACCCGGCCCTGGCTGGTGAATTTGAAGGCATTGTCGAGCAGGTTATCCAGGATTTGTTCGAGGCGGCGCTCGTCGGCGTAGATGGCCTTGGGCAGGTTGGGGGCAATCCGCAGGTCAAACGCCAGGCTTTTGGCAGCAGCCAGGGGCAGGTAGCGGGCCTTGAGGCGCTCAAAAAGCGGCTCGAGCGACAGGCGCGCATTCTGCAAAATCAGGGTTTCGGAGTCCAGTTGGGCCTGGTCGAGCAAATCGTCGATGATTCCGCCCAGGTAATTGGCGCTCTCGACAATCTCGGCCATGACTTCATCCTGTTTCCCGTTCAGGTCGCCAAAGGAATTCAAACGCAGCAATTCGGCGTAGCCCAGGATGCCACCCAGCGGGGTGCGCAGTTCGTGGCTGACCCTGGCCAGTAACTGGTTCTTCAGGCGGCTGGCCTCGCGCGCCTGGGCCAGGGCCGTCGAAAGGGCGGTTTCGGTTTCCTTGCGGGCGGTGATGTCGCGGACGACAATCACCCGTCCCAGGAAGTTGGCGCGCCGGTCGTGCAGGGCAGAAATTTGCAATTCGACCCAGCGCCCGGCCTCCAGCGGAATCTCTTCGAGGGTATCGATAACGTCCCGGTAACGCTCGACAAGATCGGGCCAGGCCGCCAGGATATCCGCCAGCGGCTTGCCAATCGCCCGCGAGGGCGTAATCCCGACCATCGCCCCCGCTGCCGGGTTAAAGTCAACCACCTGCCCGCGGACATCGATCACAATCATGCCGTCCTTCATCTCATCGACAATCAGGTCGCGGGCAATCGGGGCCAGTTCCACCAGGCGGAAGCCAATAATCGCCCAGGTCAACAGGGCGGCGGTGATGGTGAAGGCAAACGGGGTCAGGTCCAGGTAGGGGATCGGGTTGTAGCCCGAAAAATACAGGATATTGCCGAACCAGGGGGTCAGCACCGAAAAAATCAGGGCGATGGCCTGGTTGCGCTGGATGCCGCGCCGGCGGCCAAGCGCGCGGAAGACCAGAATCGTCCCGGCCAAAATCAGGCCATACGAATAGCTGACGTGAATCCAGTACCACAAGCCATAATCAACGCTGAAATCGCTAAAACCGGAGGCCTGCACCCATTGCGGGTTGCTCCAGAACCAGCCGTGCCAGCGCGTGGTCGCCGAAAGGATGCTGGTCAGAACCGGCACAACCGAGAGGGCAATCCCCCACCCCAGCGGCAGGTTCTGCTTTTCGGGGTTGGCAAAGCGGATGGCAAAGAACAACCAGATCAACGGGGTGCCGGCCACGCCGATATATTTCAGTTCGCCAAAAAGCACCTTGGTCTGCAAATTCGCCCCGGAAATCTGCAAGGCATAAAAGACCAGCCACTCCGTCAACGCCAGCGACAGGAACGAAAGCAAAAGCGCACTTTGTTCGGCGCGGCGCTGCCAGCCGTAAAATGCGATCCACAGCGAGATGGCCGAGGCGACAATCACCGGCAAAAGGTAAGGCGTATACTGAAATTGCATGAATGCTCCTGGCAAAATCCAACCCGTAATCGATTCGATTTTACCATCCACGGCTTGAATATTGCATGAAAATCCCGTCCCAAAGTATGCAATAATAAATCACCTAAAGGAGGCCGCCATGTACTTTCCACCCAATTTCGACCCGAAACGCGCCATCGAACTCGGCAAACTGGTGATCCAGGCCTACCAACGCTTCGAGGCCTTCAAAAACAAGCAGCCCTGGGCGCTCAAAGACGGCTACGAACTGGTCTGCGAGATAAGCTACCGCACCTATCTTTCCTTCGACGCCAACGATGAAAGCGCCAAAACAGCCATCGACCGCGAAGTGGAGGCCATCCAGGCCCAAGACCCGGTTTCGTTCGGGCTGGAGGAAATGATTATCGAAGATGTGCCGATGGGTTTTGTGGTACTGAAGGACAAGGTCGCTTATCTGATTTTCCGCGGCACCGTCACCCCGCGCGAGTGGATTTTCGACGCGAACATCAAGATGCAGGACTACCGCCTGAAAAGCTGGGGCAAAGTTTCAGACGGATTCCAGAACATTTACCGGCGCTGCCGCGAGAGCTTCATCAAGCCGCTCGATGAGATCAGCCCGGATTTCCCGCTCTTCATCGGCGGGCACAGCCTGGGCGGCGCTTTGTGCCTGCTCGCCCTGCCGGATGTGTCCCGGTCGACGCACTTCAAGCAGCCGACCCTGTACAACTTTGGCGGGCCGCGCGTCGGCGACGCCGCCTTTGGGCGCGCCTACGACAGCCTGGCGGGCGCGCAAACCTTCCGGGTGGTCAACACCAGCGATCTGGTCACCTCCATCCCGCTGCCGGTCGAAATCCCGCTGCTGCCGAGCGGCTATTACACCCACGTCGGCCAGGCGGTGGATTTCAGTTTCCAGGGCAACAGCCTGGGGCTGAACCATTCGATGGATACCTACCTGGCCGAATTGGGGAAGTAAAGCGGTTCGCACCCCATGAATAGGAACCTGCTGACCTGGCTGGGACTCCTGGCTTTCCTGCTGGCCGGCTGCGCCCAACTCAGCGACGAATGCCGTCCGCGCCCGGTGGTTGTGCCGACCCTGCCGGCGGTTATCCCCGGCTATACCGAGTTGGATGAGAGCACCGGCTTGCACATCACCGGCAGCTACCAGGTGATCGATGTCGAAAGCTGGCGGCTGCGGGTGACCGGCAAGGTCGCTACACCCCTTGAGTTGAGTTATGACGATTTGCGCTGTATGCCCCGCATCGAATCCCTGACGACCATCATCTGCCGCGGAAACTTCGAAGATTCGGCCACCTGGGCCGGGGTGCCGTTAACCTACATCCTTGAACTGGCCGGGGTACAAGCAGACGCCACCCAGATCAAACTGAGTGGCGCCGACGGTTATTCTTCCACAGTCCTGCTGAAGGATGCTTTATCCGAACTGAATTTCCTGGCCTATGAGTGGGAGGGACAGGCCGTGCCCATCCTGCACGGGTTCCCGCTGCGGGCAGCCTTCCCGGCCCTGCCGGGTTATACCTGGGTCAAATGGCTGCTCGAAATCGAGGTCCGGTAATTATTTTTTGAAGAAATTCGAAACAATGAACCACAAATTCGCCGGGCGTTCGGCCAGGCGGCGCATAAAGTACGGATACCAGTGCGTGCCAAAGGGGACATAAACGCGCACCGGGTAGCCTTCGCCGGCAAGATTTTCCTGCAAGTCGCGGCGGATGCCATACAGCATCTGGAATTCCAGACCGTTTTTGGGCAGCCCTACCTTCTGGGCATACGATTTGGCAAAGTCGACCCGTTTTTCGTCGTGGGTGGCAATCGCCGGGATAGCCGGGATGCGCCCATCCTTGCTGAGTTTGCTCTCCTGCGCCAGCGAAGCATCGATCAGGATCGAGGTCAGGGTGTCGAAGTTGGCATCCACATCCGCTTTTTTGGGATAAGCCACCTCGGCAGGTTCCTTGTAAGCGCCCTTGATCAGACGGAAGGTGGTGCCGATTTCGGTCAATTCGCGGACATCCTTCTCGGCCCGGTACAGGTAGGATTGGATCGCCATGCCCACCATCCTGGTGGTGAAGCCCTTCTCGAGCATCTCACGATAAAAAGCAATGGTTTTATCGACATAGAATGAGTCCTCGATGTCGATACGGACAAAATTCTTGTGCTTTTTGGCCACGGCCAGGATGCGCTGTAAATTCGCGCGGCAGACCTCGTCATCCATGCCCATCCCAATCTGGGTCAGCTTGATCGAAACATTCGAGCGTACCCCGGCCTCCTGGATGGCTTCCAGCACGGCAATGATTCCGTCCGCGGCGCGATTGGCCTCCTCGGCGGTGGAGGTGTGCTCACCCAACTGGTCGAGGGTGGCATTGATGCCTTTCGCGTTCAGCGTACGCACCACCTGCAACGCCTCCTGAATGGTTGTGCCGGCAATAAAACGGGAGACGGACTTCCAGGCAAAGCTCCAGTTGGTGACGATGTTCTGCGCCCAGGCAGCCTTGGACAAATAAATCAGGAAAGAACGAAGCATGGTTTTTCCTCGGTTGTAATTCAGAATGGTTGTGGATGGGCTGATTCTAGCACAATCGGCGCGCGACACAGGGTGAAAGCTACTCCGCCTGGACCCCGGCCATCAGCAAACCGATCCGCTCGCGCTCGGCGTCCTTGTTATCGAGGATGCCCATCATGCGGCCCTCGTAAATGACCGCCACCCGATCCGACAGCGCCAACACCTCATCCAAATCTTCCGAAATCAGCAGGATGGCTGCGCCTTTTTCGCGCTGCTCGAGCAGGCTGGTGTGAACGTATTCGGTCGCGCCGATGTCCAGGCCGCGGGTCGGCTGGGCGGCGATGACGATGCGCGGGCTGCGCGAAAGCTCACGCGCCAGAACCACTTTCTGGATATTGCCCCCCGACAAATTCCGCGCCGGCGTCTCGCGCGAGGGCGTTTTGATCTGGAACAGGCGAATGAGCCGGTCGGTAAATTCGGCGATGATGCGGTGGATCAAAAATCCGCGGCTGGCATACGGCGACTGGCTGTGATCGCGCAGGATGATATTCTCCGAGATGCTGAAATCCTGCACCATGCCATCGCGCATCCGCTCTTCGGGGATATAAGCCAGCCCACAACGGATGATTTGGGCGGGCAGCTTGCCGGTCATCTCCTTGCCATCGATCAGCACCTGGCCCTGCTCGGCGTGACGCAGGCCGGTGATCACTTGGGCCAGTTCGGCCTGTCCGTTGCCGGAAACGCCCGCCAACCCAACAATCTCACCAGATTGGATTCGCAAATCGATGCCGCGCAGGGCCGGAGTTTCGCGGTCGCTCAAGGCGTGTACGTTTTTCAACTCCAGGCGCACCTCGCCCAGCTTCGGCGGGGCGCTGACCTTGGGCATGACAATCTCCTGGCCGACCATCATCCGCGCCAGGTCGTGCTTGGTGCATCCGGCCGTCGGGCGCGAGTCAACCCGGCGACCATTGCGCAGCACGGTCACGCGCTGGCTGATGGCAATCACCTCATGGAGTTTGTGCGAAATAAAGATAATCGAATGCTTTTCCTGGGTCATCTGGCGGATGGTGGCCATGAACTCATCCACTTCCTGCGGAGTCAGGACCGCTGTCGGCTCGTCGAGGATGAGCAAATCCGCGCCGCGATAAAGCGCCTTGAGAATCTCGACGCGCTGGCGCTGGCCGACCGCCAACTGCCAGACATAGGCATTCGGATCGACCAGCAAGCCATATTTCAGGGCCAGGGCCTCGATCCGCTTCGAGACGATATCCAAATCAGTCACAAATCCGCGCGAAGAGGGCAGCCCAAGGGCGATATTCTCGGCCACGGTCAGGCTGTCGACCAGCATAAAGTGCTGGTGAATCATGCCGATCCCGAGGTTGATTGCATCGTTCGGGGATGTAATTTTGACCGGTTTGCCGTTGATGAACACTTCGCCATCGTCCGGCTGGTACAGTCCATACAAGATTTTCATCAACGTGCTCTTGCCTGCGCCGTTTTCCCCCAGAAGCGCGTGAACTTCACCTTCCCGGACATCAAAATCAACATGCGCATTGGCCAAAACGCCCGGAAAACGCTTGGTGATATTCTTCAGTTCGAGATGTTCTATCTTCTGGCGCTGAATGGCATGGGGCTGATCGACTGACATACCGACTCCTGAGAAAAAGTGAACACCGTCTCTGCTCTGTGTATAAATCGCTCAATAAAAATCCAGCGAAAGCGAGCCAAACCTGGCCTTTTTGGTTTAGATACCCGGTAAACAAGCTTTCCCATCTGGAGAGGAAAGTTTCCTCCCCGGACGGCAAGCCTTGTTGCCTGCCCGATAAAAAACAGGGCAGACTGAACGGGAGGCTGAGTTTCCGCCTCCCGTTCAGCGCTCAGCGTTTAGGGATTAATGCTGCCGTCGATGATTCCCTTAATGGTCTCATCGGCCTTGGCCTTGACATCCTCGGGCAGGCTATAGCCGTCATTGAATTCCATCACCAGGCCGCCGTTTTCGAGCGTGATGATGTAGGCCTTGCCGCCGTAGGTGCCCTGGTTGATCAAATCAAAGATGTCGCGCAAAACTACCTTCCAGTTGTAAATCTGGTTGGCGACGACAATTTCGGGGGCCAGGCTGGTCTGGCTGGATTGCGTGCCGAACCAGAGTACGTTCTTCTCTTTGCCAACGCCAATCGCGCCGACCACCATCTGGGCGGTTCCAGACATCACATCCGCACCCGCCGCGACATGGGTATTAGCCGCCTCGGAGGCCAGAGCAACATCCGAGAAGGAACCGGTGTAGTTGACATTGACCGTAATATCGGGCTTGGTAGCCTTTGCGCCGGCCACAAAGCCATCGATGTAGAGCTTGGCATCGCCGGTTTCAATCGGGCCAACCACGCCAATCACGCCACTCTTCGAGAGCAAGGCCGCCATGACACCGTTCACATATCCGCCCTCATTCGAGGCGGCTTCATAAGCGAAGACATTGGTGATGCCATCATCTACAAAAGTGGCGGCAGTGGTGCCATGGGCAAAAGCGGTCGTCGGGAAGTCGGGAGCGATCTCGCGCAGGGAGGAACCGTACTGTGAGCCGTGCGCAATCACCAGATTGTAGCCCTGCGAAGCATAATCGCGAATGGCAGCCGCAGCATCATCCACCACAAACATGTTTTCGGAGTAAACCAATTCCATCTTGGTCGGGCCGCCGAGTTCAGCCTGCATCTGGACGAGCGCCTGGTACATCGACTGGCTGAAAGCCAGGTCATTGATGGCGCTGGGCATAATGACCGCAACGCGAAATACCTTGCCTTCTTCGGTTGGCGCAGCCTGCTCAGCCGGGGCGCAAGCGCCCAAGACCAACACAAACAAGGTGATCAAGCTCAGAACTTTCATCATTTTGGACATCTTCTTTTCTCCTTGTGAGTTTTAAACGGGGATTCAACGAAAAGGACACAGGACTGTTTGGGATTCTCTACCTCCTTTGGACAAAGTCCACGGCAAAAAGAATCACCCCTCTCGGACGAACGGCTTGCTCAATGCCGAGGGGCCGCGTACCCGCCCCACCGTTAGCACAAGCACGATAATTGTCAACACATATGGCATCATCACCGCAAAATCGGACGGGATGGGAACGTTCAAAACCTGCATCCACAACTGCAAGGAGTTAACCATGCTGAACAACAACGCGCCAAACATGACTCCGAAAGGCCGCCAGCCGCCAAAATAAACCAGGGCGACCGCGATAAAGCCTAGGCCGCTGGTCATGTTCTGCTGGAAAACATTCAGGTTGGCAATCGACAGGGAAGCGCCGGCAATCGCCGAAAACACGCCGCCCATGGTGACCGTCAGGTAGCGAATCTGCGAGACGCTGACGCCAAGCGTGTCAGCCGCCTGCGGATTCTCGCCAACGGCGCGAATCTTTAATCCCAGGGTGGTTTTGTTGAGTACAAACCAGGCAACCGGAACCAGCAAAAAGGCCAGGTAAACCAGCAAGTTCTGGCGGAAAAAGATTTCCCCAACGACCGGCAGGTCGCTCAAGAAGGGAATTTCCACCGCCGGGAACCCGCCGACCGTTTTGACCTCGCCGAGCAGCTTCTGGAAGAGCAAGTCGCTCATCCCCAGGCCAAACAGGTAGAACCCAATCCCGCTGATGCCCTGCTGGGCGCGGAAACGGATGCTGACAAAAGCCATCGCCAGGCCCATCAATGCCCCGACCAAAATTGCGGCCAACAGTCCCAGCCAGACGTTCCCGGTCTGCAAGGTAATGTAGAAGGCGGTAAAAGCGCCCATCAACATCTGCCCTTCGACACCCAGGTTCAGCACACCGCTGCGCTGACCGAAGGTTTCACCGATGGCTGCGTACAGGTAAGGAGTTGCCAAGCGGATGCCGGAGGCAAGAATACCGATCAGTACCGTTGCGGAGAAGAATTCGGTGGTCATACCTGGCCGTCCTGTTGAGTCGATGTCGCGGCTGGAGCCGGGGCGGGTTCATCGCGCACTTCATCCAGGCGGCGTTTGCGCTGACGCGCCTCCTGCCAGATTGCCGAGCTGACCACGAAAATAACAACCAGGCCATTCAAAGCAATCACAAACGCGGATGGAACCTGCGAGATGCGCTGCATACTATTGGCTCCCACCAACAAAGCGCCAAAGAAAAACGAGGCCGGAATGGTGCCCAGGGGATGCAAACCGCCAAACAAGGCGGTCACGATGCCGTTAAATCCGGCGCTGCCGGTAAATCCGGTGGCCGAACCGTCAGTAATCATGCGATAATTCAACCCGTAGATTTGAACTGCGCCCGCCAGACCGGCAAAAGCACCGCTGAGCAGCAAGGCAATCACAACCTGGCGGCGAACGCGAATCCCGCCGTAGCGCGAAGCCTCGGGGTTGAACCCGACAGCGCGAATGCGATACCCAAGCGTAGTATGGAAAAGCAAGAGATAGACCACAAAGGCCAGGATGACCGCAATAATCACGCCAGCATGCAGGCGGGTCGGCAGCCAGCGCGCCAGGTGATACGCATCGGGCAAGCGCGCCGTTTGCGGGATTTTTGAAAGAAGTTCGGCCTGATTTGGATCAATCAACGGACCGCGCAGCAGGAAATTCATCAACTGCACCGCAATCGCGTTCATCATCACCGTGCTTAAGATTTCATTTACATTGAAATACGCCTTCAAAATCCCCGGTATCGCCCCCCAAATAGCCCCGCCCAAAAAGCCGAATATCATCGCCAACGAGATGGCCAGCCAGCCAGGCAGGTCGGGGATGGTCAAGCCCAGCGTGGTTGCCATTAAAGCGCCAACAATCATCTGGCCTTCACCGCCGATATTGATCACCTTGGCCCGGAAGGAGATGCAAATCCCCAGGCCGATCAAGAGCAGCGGGACAGCCTTGACCGCGGTCTCTGCCAGCGCATTCGGGCTGCCAAAAGCGCCGACCAGCATTGCCCGGTAAGCCACCAGCGGATCAACGCCCAGGAACACCAGCATGATCGCCCCCACTGCCAGGGCCGCCAGGGCCGCAATTACCGGCAGCAAGCCATCTACGTACTTTGAATTGTTAATTTTAGCCAGGAAATTTTTCATCGCGCACCCAGGGAACAGGCTCATGCTGCCTACTCAAAACAGCAATTCACCAATCAAAAGAGATTAATCGATCTGGCTTGCAAAACAAACGACCACGATAACAATAGATGTCTGACAACTTGATTATATAAAATCATCCAGCTTGAATCTAGTCACTCCTGTCACCTTTTGTCAGGCTATTCTAATGACAAATGTCATATAAGAAAAGCATTTTAAGGGTGGGATAGACAACTTGTTTCAAAATCGGGTGTAGAATAATGCCTTCATGCCAAACGGGAACCTTCAGCCAACCAACACCGTCTGGATGAATAGGATAAAACGATGAACACAAAAAATCACAAACCCTATCTTCTCTTCAGCATATTCACGCTGGCAGCCATCCTGCTCAGCGCATGTGGGGCAAGCAATGCTGAACCGACCGCTACACCCTTCAGTGTGGATGCGGTCTACACTGCTGCAGCTGAGACGCTCTCAGCCCAATTGACCAATGCCGCCCTGGCTATTCCCAGCGCGACGATGACTGTGACTGCCAGCCCCAGCAATACGCCGCCCGCCACAGAAACGCGGGTGGGCTTGGCGACAAATACAGCCGCGCCTTTGCTGATTGTCAACACGCCCATCCCGCTGGCAACGTTTACTGCCGGCCCCAGCCCCACCCCAACCGGTAGCGCCACCTCGCGCACCCTCGGCTGCAACGATTCAACCTTCATCGGCCATGTGACCTATCCCGATAAAGCCACCGTCCAGCCGGGACAATCCTTCACAAAAATTTGGGAAATCAAAAATTCCGGTTCCGGCACCTGCACCTGGACCAATGATTATCGGCTGGTATACGTTGGCGGTGATATGCTCGGCAGCGATTCAACCCGTATCGGTCAAAAAGTCGGCATTGGTGCGACCGCCCGCGTCAGGCTTGAGATGGTTGCCCCCACGGCCCCGGGCACTTACACCAGCCAATGGCGCATGGCCACCCCCAATTGGGAATCTTTCGGCGCAGTCTTGACAGTAACCATCGTGGTTCCCGGCCCGACCCATACCGCCACTAAAACTTCAGCACCAGCCACAGCAACCAATACCACGGTGCCAGCCACAGCGACAAATACCAACACGCCGATACCACCCACCGCAACCTTCACGTTTACCCCGGAGCCAATCAACACCTCTACCGAAACACCAGTAACACCTGGTCCATAATACCCAAACAACCTAAAAAGTGACTTGTCGATAATCTATCACTGACAGGTCACTTTTTGTTTAAAAATGAAACTTGCTGATTATTCGCCAGGGTCTCGCAAATAGGCTTCCATAAAGCCGTTCAAGTTGCCATCCAGCACCGACTGGGCGTTGCCCACTTCGAAATCGGTGCGATGGTCTTTGACCATCTGGTAGGGATGCAAAACATAGGAGCGAATCTGGCTGCCCCATTCAGCCTTGGTATAGTCGCCCCTCAAAACGGCAATCTCTTCCTCGCGCTTGGCCTGCTGGATTTCGAACAGACGCGCCCGCAAAATCCGCATGGCGGTTTCGCGATTCTGCAACTGGGAGCGTTCGTTCTGGCAGGTTACCACAATCCCGCTCGGAGCGTGGGTGATGCGGATTGCCGTCGCGTTCTTCTGGACGTTCTGGCCACCTGCGCTGGAAGAACGATATACATCGATGCGCAAATCGCCGGGGTCGATCTGAATTTCGCCATCGTCGCTCTCAATCTGCGGCAAAACTTCCACCAGGGCAAACGAGGTATGGCGGCGATGAGCGGCATCGAAAGGCGAAAGGCGCACCAGGCGGTGAACTCCCTTTTCGGGGCGCAAATAACCGAAAGCATAGCGGCCGCTAAAGGACAGAGTCACCGATTTGACCCCAATCTCTTCCCCCTCGGTCATATCCAATTGTTCGACTTCAAAACCCTGGGCCTCGCCCCAACGCACATACATGCGCAGCAACATCTGGGCCCAATCCTGGGCATCCGTTCCGCCCGCCCCGGCGTGAATAGCCAGGATGGCATCCCCGGAATCATACGGACCGGAAAGCATGGCCGCAAAAGCGCGTTTTTCGATCTCAGATTCCAGAGCAGTCACTTCGGATTCGAGTTCGGCGCGCAGGCTGTCATCGTCCAGCCCGGCCAGTTCTAGCCCATCACGGATGCGGTTCTGCAAGCTACGCCAAGCCTCCAGTTCCGAGCGCAAACCAGCCGCCGTTTTACTCACACGTTGGGCGGCTTGCGGATCGTTCCAGAAATCGGGCGCAGCAATTTGGTTGTCTAAATCAGCAAGCCGGGATTCTTTGCCAGCAAAGTCAAAGACGCTCCAATAAATGAGCGAGTTCGGCCCCCACAGTATTCAAACGGTCAATCAGGTCTTGCATCTTTCCTCCATTTAAAATTGGAAACGCTGAACGGTCTCCTGCCTTGAGTTAGCCTAAAATACCTTCAACAAACGCATCCGGATCGAAGGGCGTCAAGTCTTCGGGTTTCTCACCCAGCCCGGCGAACAGGATCGGCAGGTTTAGTTCGCGCTGGATGGCAAACGCCATGCCGCCGCGCGCCGACGAATCCAGCTTCGAGAGAATAACCCCGGTCACTGCGACAGCATCCTTGAAGGCGCGCGCCTGGTGCAAAGCATTCTGACCGGTCGTGGCGTCCAGCACCAACCAAACGGCATGGGGCGCGCCCGGCAAGGCCTTCCCGACCACGCGATAAACCTTTTTTAGCTCTTCCATTAAATTGAAGCGGGTATGCAGACGCCCGGCGGTATCCACCATGACAATGTCGATGTTGCGGGCCGCCCCAGCCTGGACTGCGCTATAAGCAACCGCGCCGGGGTCCGATTCGGGAGCACCGGAGATCACATCCACCCCCAACCTGTCTCCCCAGACCTGGAGTTGGTCGACCGCTGCGGCGCGGAAAGTGTCTGCCGCGCCGAGTAAAACCGATTTTCCTTCGCTCTTGAAACGCTGGGTCAGTTTTGCAGCGCTGGTCGTTTTGCCCGACCCGTTGACACCCACAAGCAGGATGACTGCCGGTTTATCGCCAAACTTGATAGCAGGCGGGGTATTTAAACGGGAGCGCAATTCGGCTTTGAGAACAGCCTGTAAATCGGCGGCCCTGGTCAGGCCCTGGCGGCGAACTTCAGCGCGCAGCGCATCCAGCACAGCCTGGGTCGTTTCGATGCCGATATCCGCCTGGACGAGCAAGGCTTCCAAATCATCCCAGGTATCCTGGTTAATCTCCGTGGCGCCGAGCATACCTGCCAGGCGTCCGAAGGTGGCTTTACTGGTTCGCGCGAGTCCCTCGCGCCATTTTGAGAAGAAGTCTGCCATAGCGGCGGGGATTATATCACGGGCAGGGTTATGATATACTCCCAAAGCTGACAGGAGACCTTATGAGTGAAGAAAAATCGACCAACCTTTGGAAGGAAGTTACCACGACCTGGGATGGAGAAAATGGGTATGTGGTTCGCAACCCAGCCGGCGGCGTAGCGCTGATGGGTAAAGATCGGGATGGCAACCCAGGCATTGGCCCGATGGAAATGCTGCTGGCCGGTCTGGCCGGATGCACCGGCATGGACATCATCTCGATCCTGGAAAAGAAACGCCAGAAACCAGAAAAATTCGAAGTGCGCGTACTGGGAAACCAGAAAATCGATACTTACCCGATGATTTATACCGAATTCAAGGTGGAATACGTGTTATGGGGAGATGATTTAAAGGAAAAGGATGTTGAGCAGGCAATTCAACTCTCCGAGGAAAAATATTGCTCTGTCGGCGGCACCCTGACGAAAGCCGGCCCAATCCATTCGACTTATCGTATTATCCGCGAGTAATCTGGAGGAGTTATGGCTTCGGAACCCATTCATGTCACAGACGCTGCTTTCGAGAAAATCGTTTTGCAATCGACAACCCCGGTAATCGTCGATTTTTGGGCGCCCTGGTGCGGACCGTGCAAAATGGTTGCACCGATTCTGGATAAGCTGGCGGCAGAATTTGCCGATAAGGTTATTATTGCCAAAGTGAACACCGATGAAAACCCACAATGGGCCGGGGAGTTTGGCGTGCAGGGTATTCCAACGATGTTGTTTATCGCGGGCGGCAAGATTATTCACCGCCAGGTAGGAGCTTTGCCCGAACGCATGCTGCGCGAAGCAGTCAATCAATTCCTTGAGGTCGCAGGGCAAAACTAGAAATAGAACGCTTGTCTGGCAGTTCGAACCGCCACGCCCGGCAAGGAAGATCGGATGGCGGTTTTTTGTTGCATATTGGAGAAAAAAAATGAAAAAAGCTTTCACCTGGATCATGCTATTGGTTGTGGGACTTTCTGCCTGCGCGCCGGCAACACCCCCCACCCCCACCCCGGATATTCCCGGGACGACCGAGGCCCTGGCGCGCGAGATTGTCTCCGGCACACTCACGGCCATGCCAACCAACACCCTGCCACCAACAGAGACCCCCCTGCCCACCGAAACGCCTCTGCCAAGCGAAACACCAACTGAAACGCCTTCGCCTGTTCCAACCATTACACCCACGCTTCCGCCTTTCTACGGGGAGTTCGCTCCAGCCGGATTGCCGAACGGAGTCGACAAAGGGTATGTTTTGTTTGAAAACGAAACAAAAATCAGCCCAATTCACCTGAATATTCAAGGAACAACTACCCAGGGTGAGAGGCCTTACTACTATAAATGGAGCTTTGAAGGCCGGCAGCATCGTTGGGATTTGCCCTTTGGCACCTATGATTATGTTGTCTTTGTTGGGGACAAAAAGATTTTTTATGGTTCTTTCCGCATCAATAATACCGATAAAACAACTTTCTATATTAGAGATAATAAGGTTGTTATTGCGGGTCCGTAATCCACGACTGGAAACAAAAAGACAGGCAGCCCTAACAGGTTGCCTGTCTTTTTGTTTCCTTTTCTTCTATTGTTCGCGCTGCCGTTCGATCCTGGCTCCCAAGGCGCGCAGTTTTTCATCGACACGCTCATAGCCCCGGTCGATCTGGCCCACGTTGCGGATCACAGACCTCCCTTGGGCCGCCAGGGCCGCCAAAACCAACGTCATCCCGGCGCGGATATCCGGACTTTCAGCTTTTTCGCCGAACAAACGCGTTGGGCCAGTAACGATACAGCGATGCGGGTCACACAGAACAATCTGCGCACCCATCCCGACCAGTTTGTCGACAAAGAACATGCGGCTCGGGTACATCCAATCGTGGAAGAGGATACTGCCTTGCGCTTGGGTAGCAACAGCAATCGCAATACTCATCAAATCCGTGGGAAAGGCAGGCCAGATATTTGTTTTAATCTCCGGGATGGCATTTCCCAGGTCAGGCTCAATCACCAGGCGCTGTTCCGCCGGAACAAGAATGTCATCGCCGTCAACTTGCCAGTCAACCCCCATACGATTGAACACCATCCGAATCATTCCCAAGTATTGATTCCCCGCATTGCGCACGCGAATACTGCCGCGGGTCACAACTGCCGCGCCGACAAAGCTGATTACTTCCAGGTAATCCGGGCCGACTGTAAATTCCCCGCCATGCAAACGCTCAATCCCTTGAATGGTCAGGGTGTTGGAGCCTATCCCTGAAATTTGCGCCCCGAGCACATTCAGCAAATCGCACAACTGCTGAACATGAGGCTCAGAGGCCGCGTTGCTAATCACCGTAGTTCCCTTGGCCAGGACAGCCGCCATCACCGCATTTTCAGTGCCCAAAACCGAAGCCTCGTCCAGCAACATGCTTGCGCCGCGCAACCCTTCAACAGGCGAGCGAAAATCAAATAGCAAGCTGGCCCGGTCAAACGTCACTTGCGCGCCAAGCGCCCGAAAAGCCTGGATATGGGTATCCAGCCGGCGACGACCGATAACATCTCCTCCGGGAGGCGGGATTTGCAGTTCCCCAGAGCGGACCATGACCGGAGCAGCGAGCAAAATCGAGGCGCGGATACGACGGCAAAGATCGGGATCAAGGTCCGCAGGGTGCAGTTCACGCGCGGTGATTCTCCAAGTGCTGACGCTCAGTTCCTCGACCTGTACCCCCAGGCTTTCCACCAGGCTGCGCATATCCTTGACATCGCGGATATGGGGAACATTATGAAGAACAACAGGTTCTTCCGTTAATAAACAAGCCGCCAACAACGGCAAAGCCGCATTTTTATTACCGGCCGGGGTAATCTCGCCTGCAAGGGGTACGCCACCATCCACAATGAATTTTTCCATAGAAAGTCTCCGGGTTGTAATTAAATTGTAAGGTTGAAACCATATCTTTTTGGCGCGCAAGAGTAATAATGATTATGGGTATGTCTATAAACAAGATATAATCTTTTATCTATGAATATTTTACTTATTCTTATCATTGGGTTACTGTGCAGCGTTTTTGTCAACTATTTGTCAGATGTTTTACCGACACAACGCAAAATTGCTGCGCCGGTTTGTCCTTCCTGTAATGCCCCATTCAAGCTCTTAAATTACATTTCTTTCACACCTTGCCGCATTTGCCATACCAGGAGGAGCTTACGCTCCTATCTCGTTCTGCTGGCAAGCCTTATGATTGCGGTCTGCCTGTGGATATGGCCGCCAACGATTGGCTTCAGCATATCCATCCTGATTCTAACCTACTTTGGCATTGTCGCGGTGATTGATGTAGAACATCGCCTCATCATGCACGTGGTCAGCCTGGCCGGTGGAATTATTTTTGCAGCGATAGGCACAATACTGCATGGCTGGCAAACCACCCTTTTTGGCGGACTGGCCGGCGGCGGGGTTATGTTGATTTTTTATTGGATCGGCACAATCTTTGCCAAATACCGCGCCAAAAAACTCGGCCAGGATGACGATGAGGAGGCGCTTGGCTTCGGAGATGTCACCATCTCGGCTGTGCTGGGGTTACTCGTTGGCTGGCCCGATATCATGTTGACGCTCCTGATCGGGGTTATTATCGGCGGCTTCTTTAGCCTGCTGATGATCCTTATCCTCTCTCTAATGCGTCGCTACAACGCCATGACGGTTTTTACGGCCTACGGGCCTTTTCTTCTTGTTGGCGCAAGCATGATGATTTTTTTTCGCGAGAATGTATTAGCTTTATTCTTTGGCTAGGAGAAATGTAGGATTGGTTAAATCTTTTATTTTGAATAAACTAGAGTCAGGTATTTCCTCTATAAAAGATGAATTATGAAAAATATTAAAACTCGCAAACAAAATGGGCAAAGCTTTATTGAACTGGCTGTTATTTTTATGGTACTTATTACCATGCTGGCCGGCGTAGTAGAGTTTGGTTATTTGCTCAATCAATATATCACTCTGGTTGAAGGAACCCGCGAAACAGCACGCGTTGCCAGCAAAGGCGATCCTTTTACAGCGCCAGGCAACGGAATTATCAATCAAGATTTTCTGGATACAGTGACCATTCTCCTGGAAGGCGGCGTTGTTGAAAGTAGACAAATTTTAGGAAGCATAGAACCAATCAGCTTGGATCCATCCATAAACGATGATATTGTTATCTCTGTTTTTACTTTTGCCAGTGGAGGTGTTGTCCGTTACCCAGATATTGATGGCTGGAGCCGATATGATAATCAGGTTTCACGTTTCACCAATGCGGATATTCAAGCGAAATTGGTTGGTGGTTCTCCTGACACTGGCGCTATTCTGATTGAAGTTTATTATCATTATCATCAGATTCTAAATCTGATGGAAGGTTGGACCGGCCCGATATTGGTACATGCCTATTCGATTATGCCGCTCTCTGCCGCGGAGCCCACTGAAGGCCCTTAGGAAACTTGCGAGAATCAAATGGACAAAAAACTATCATCTCGGAAAACGAAAAGCAGAGGCCAAATTTTGGTCATGTACGCTATTATGTTATTGGTGCTGGTAGCTATTATCGGCTTGGCAATTGATGTTGGCTATATGTATGTCAGTTACGCCCGTCTGCGTCGCGCAGTGGATGCCGCGGCATTGAATGCTTCCAATCAAATCAAAGAAGGATATACGCTGGCAGAGCTTGAGGCCGCCGCAGAAGAGTTTTTAGCTCTGAATGAGGTGATTGACCCCAGCGCCACCGTTCTCACTTGCGATAACACCCCTAGTATGTGTACCACCCCACCACGAAAACTGGTTGAGGTTACCGCCAGTTCCGATGTTCCTACTTTTTTCATGAGTGTGTTGGGGTTTAAAAGCCTGCGCATCAGCGCCAGCGCAGAATCAGAAGCGGCTACAGTAGATGTGGTTCTGGTTATCGATGTATCCGAATCGATGACCAATGACTTTTCTCAAGGGAATCCCATGACAGATCCTTTTCTTTGTAACAGGATTAATGATGATGCAGTCCCTGGAGAGTGTCAGCCTTTTGAGAAAGTCAAAGCAGCCGCTCTTGATTTCGTTGATCAATTATTTTTTCCTTATGATCGTGTAGGTATAGTGACCTTTGATCGCTATGCCCATGAAACTTTAACCCTGAGTAATGTTCAGGGCGATATCGAAACCGCAATAAATAATTTGCAAGTATTCGAGGCAGAACCATGTCCCTATTTGGGAGATGAAACGGTCAGCAAGGCATCTCAGGGTAGCATTTGCCGCCATTATGCTAATGGCGCCACGGATTTTGCTTCAAGCGCTGATTGGGCAAATAAATCCCCAACCATGAGTGATGTTGCAACTTGGCCATTTGTAGGCATGGATTGTCCGCAAGCCATCATTGGAGAAAATGGTCTAATTCCCGATTGTTATTCAACTAATGCTGGTGCGGGATTGGCACTAGCTGGCAATATGCTAGCTCGAGAGGGTTTAACGCGTGATGAATCGCTTTGGGTAGTTATATTCCTTGGCGATGGCGCGGCTAATATCGGCTATAGCTCAAGTGGTGTAACTTATTGCCCCGAGGGAAGAATTCTTAACTTTTGCCGTGATGGCAACCCGGCAGTTAGACATGATGCAGCAACGGAGCCGTTGCTTTACGATCCGGATGATTATGCCCGTGACATGGCCGATTTTCTCTATGGCATGGAAGTATACACATTCGCCATCGGTCTAGGTGAACTTGTCGAAAATACACCCGAAGCGGGCGCATTGATGAGCTATTTGGCTGCGCCCGAAGAAGCCAATAATTATACCGGCGCACGCGGTATTTATTATCCTGCACCTGATAGTAACGAATTGCGCGCCATTTTCCTGCAAATTGCGAACAACATCGCCACACGCATTACCCGTTAGCCCTTCATTGAAATTCGAGGCTTGAAACTTATGAATGGTCAAATAAAGTATCCCCGCAACCCCATCATTGCGAAGAAGAATCTCCATATGCAAAGCAAATCACAGGCTGCTGTTGAATTTGCCCTGGCTTTGCCTATCTTCCTACTGGTTGTTTTCGGTATCATTGATTTCTCAATTCTCTTGGGAGCCTGGCTAACCGTACAAAATATCACTCGCCAAGCCATCCGTTACGCCATCACCAATCAGTATGATGCCGCTTTGTGCGTTGATGGGCCAGATGTAGGAAGCGAGGCTTGCGGAGGCCTGGGAGAAGAAGATGAAATCATGCAAGCTCGCATGGCTTCGATTCATTCTGTTGCCGATGGATACCGTGTTGGGCTGGTTTTCGACGATACAATAATAGGTTCGCCGAGTGATGGTAATAACTATCTCAAACCAGGATACATCAAGATGACCCTGTGTTCGAGCCGCGATAGCCGACGGCCGGACTACCCGCGCACTGGCAGCTTGGCCTTGCAAGATTTTTCCGATTGTACTTTGCCTGATGGCTCGACCAGTGAAGATGCAGGTTTACCCGGCGATTCGGTGCAAGTTATGGTTGATTATAACCATCCCTTTTTAACTCCATTTATTAGCACGGCTTGGGAATATTATCATCTTGCATCACATCGTACCGCCACAGTTGAACGCTTCCGCGTTTCACGCGTTCTCGAACTGCCCCCACAACCAAATCTACCCACTGTTACGCCATCTCACACTGTTAGCGCAACAGTGACCACTTCGCCAACGCCAAGCATCACACCCAGCAATACCCCAACGCCAACGAACACACCTCAACCGCTGATCGTACGCTGGGTCAACCCAAGCGAACCAGGAACTAATATTACTGAAATCAGCCAGACTCGGTTTGAATCTATTGCATACGATCCCGATGTATGCCCAAGTGGTCTTCCAGAAGATCTTAGCGAAAAATGCGGCATCAACCAGGTTAACATGCAACTTCACCGTTATAACGGAGGTAGTAGTTACACATCCATTGCCAGCACGACCGAAGGATCAAGAGGTTATTGCTTCTTTGGAGGAGATGATCCATGTGAAGATGTTTCATCTTCACCCTCAGTGTATAGTAGCTTAACACCCGGTACTTATCGCCTGCGTGCCCGAGCCAGTCGGCCAGACGGTATATGGAGTGGTTGGGTAGAAAC
Source organism: Chloroflexota bacterium (assembly GCA_023459215.1). GTDB lineage: Bacteria > Chloroflexota > Anaerolineae > Anaerolineales > Villigracilaceae > UBA8950. The sequence continues at coordinate 56,537 of JAEWVF010000071.1, read as the reverse complement.
AACATTCATCATTCCGGCGCCCCTAGCCACACTAACCCCAACTGCGACTCCATTGCCATTGGTTATCGAATGGGTAAATCCAACCGTAGATGGCCAAGTAATCAACAGCCGCGGAGAAACCCGGTTTGAAGCCCTGGCTTACGATCCCAACGTTTGTCCCGGAGGCTTATCTGCTGATTTGGGCAACACCTGTCAAATCAACAGGATACAATTCCACCTCCAAGCGCCTTCTGGTGGAACGCTGCGCAACTGGTACAGCGATTATGACAGGAAGCATTGCGTTTATGGAGGCACCACCACCTGCAACTGGATGTCTGATTCGCACTGGAATAGCCGTGAACCTGGTATCTATACATTACGGGCCAGGGCTGAAAGTTACGCTGGCATCTGGTCAGAAACTATTACAATTACCTTCCAATTTCCTAACACCCCAACTGCATCGCCCACTATTACCCGCACACCAAGTCGCACACCGACCGCGAGCCGCACGGCAACCATTACAAACACGCCAACGCGTACTTATACTCCGTCACGAACACTGACCCCTTCAAGGACGCCAACACCTTCAAATACGCCAACACGCACAAATACGCCAACACGCACAAATACGCCGACGCGTACAAACACGCCAACACGCACTTATACTCCGTCAATCACACCAACACCATCGAGAACACCTACGCGCACAGCTACGCCAACCGCATCGAGTACACCAACACGAACATTAACGTTCACACCCTCTGTTACTCGTACCAATACACCAACCCGCACAAACACACCAACCCGCACGCCAACACCGATTGTGACCACAGTCACACCTACACCAACCCGTTCACTGACACCGACGCCCAGCCGCACACCATTTGGTGAAGGTTAGTTATTCTGTTGAACATAATTTCCTAATATTTTCGAGCCAGCAATTTACATCTGGCTCGAAAATATTTTAAAATAATGCCATTGGAAAATAATCTACTTTGCATCAATCTAAAAAACTCAAAATAGTATGTTCATCAAGCAGCCCGTGAGATAGACATCCAGAAATCACAATCCAAATTGTTGGTTCCAAGCCCAAAGGCCCCAACTCTCAACGGCGGAGGCAACACAAACGTTGAATTCAATGCGGATGAAAATTTCAAGCCGGCCCAATCACCAATGGTTGAGTTGCTGGAATAAAAATCATCAACAGGCAAACAAACAACAAAAAACGGTGTTCCACCTTGAGGCGGTCACCGTTTTTTGTTTGCGGACTTTTACGGTATAATGCCGAAAATTCATTCAGGAGGTTGCCCGGAACAGAATAACAAAATCCAACCCAGGAAAAGACAGCGCATGGCCCCGGCTTTGGCCGGGGTGACGAGGATGAGGGTTCTCCATCGCGGGATGGAGCTATCCTGGCCGGAAAGGCCAGGAGAAAATCGACAGATCAGCGGAAGCCCTCCGGGTGCGCCAGCGCCCGCCATCTTTTCCTCCAGAGAATTCAACCCAGTCGATAACACCGCATGAGCAATCAGGCGGACAAAACGGGTGGGAACGGCGAAAACGTAGTAATTGGTGAATAGTAATTTGTCATTTCGAACCGCTGGGTCTCGATATGCGCTGCGCGCTACTCGACCATCACACTTGAAATGACAATCAATCACCATTAACCATTCACGATCCTGGAGGATTCCCTATGTGTGGCATTGTTGGTTATATCGGGCCGCGTAACGCGACGCCGATTGTTTTGAATGGCCTGAAACGGCTTGAATATCGTGGTTATGATTCCGCCGGTGTGGCGGTGGTGCAGGATGGCAAGATCGAAATCCGGCGCGACGCGGGTAAACTGGGCAACCTGACCGACCTGGTCAGCCAGTCGCCCATCAGCGGGTCGCCGGGAATCGGGCACACCCGTTGGGCCACGCACGGCGCACCCAGCGCGCGCAACGCCCACCCGCACCTGGGCGCGACCGGCAAAGTGGTCGTCGTCCATAACGGGATTGTCGAAAATTACCTGGAGTTGAAGGATGAACTGGTCAGCGAGGGCGTGACCTTCAACTCGGACACCGATACCGAGACGATTGTCCACCTGGTGGAACATCACCAGGCGGGCGGGCTGGATTTGAGCGAAGCCGCACGGCGGACTTTCAGCCAGATTCAGGGGGCGCACGGCATCGTGCTGGTATCCGCCGAGGAGCCGGACAAAATCGTCTGCGCGCGGATCGGCAACGCCGGGGGTGTGGTGCTCGGCCTGGGCGAGGGCGAAAACTTCATCGCCTCCGACATCCCGGCCATCCTGGAACACACCCGCCGGGTGATTTTCCTCGAATCGGGTCAGATGGCCGTCGTAACGAGAGACAGTATCCGGGTTGAAACGATCGATGGGAAAGCGCTCAAACCGCAAATCCATACCGTCGCGTGGGACCCGGTCGCCGCCGAAAAAGGCGAATTCCGTCACTTTATGCAAAAAGAAATCCACGAACAGGTGCGGGCGCTGACCGATACCCTGGCGGGCCGCGTCGATTTCGACCATGGCAAAATCCGCCTGCCCGAATTGAACCTGACCCCCGAACTGGCGAAACGCATCCAGAAAATCTATATCACCGCCTGCGGCACAGCCGCTTATGCCGGGATGGTCGGCAAAACGCTGATCGAGACGATTGCGCGGGTGCCGGTCGAGGTGGTGATTGGCTCGGAATTCCGCTACAGCGACCCGATTGTGGACGAAAACACAGTCGTGCTGGCGATTTCACAGTCGGGCGAGACGGCTGATACACTGGCAGCGATGGAGGAAGGCCGCAAAAAGGGCGCGACAGTCTGGAGCATTGTCAACGCGATTGGCTCACAGGCGATGCGCGTGGCGGATGGGTTCATCTCGATGCAGACCGGGCCGGAAATTGGGGTGGCCTCGACCAAGGCCTTCACCGCCCCGCTGGTGGACCAGTACATGCTGGCGATCCTGCTGGCCGACCTGCGCGGCACGATTGATGAAAAGACCCGCCGGGCATTGGTAGCCGACCTGCGCCTGGTGCCAGACCTGGTGGGGCGCGCCATGAACCGCGAAGCCGAGGTGGAAAAGGTGGCGCACGCGCTCAAGGACATCCGCGACTGCCTGTATTTGGGACGCGGCATCAATATGCCGATTGCCTACGAGGGCGCGCTCAAGCTGAAGGAAATTTCCTACGTCCACGCCGAGGGCTACCCGGCCGGCGAGATGAAGCACGGGCCGATTGCGCTGATCGATGAGACGATGCCGGTCGTTTGCATCGCGCCGCAAGACCCCTGGCACGAGAAAATGATCAGCCAGATCCAGCAGGCCAAAGCCCGCGGTGGGACGGTGATTGCCGTAGCGACCGAAGGCGACAACCTGCTCGTCTCCGAAATGGCCGACCATGTGCTCTGGGTGCCGCCCGCGCCGTGGATGCTCAGCCCGCTGGTGACGGTTATCCCGCTGCAACTGCTGGCCTATCATATTGCCACCATCCGCGGGCTGGATGTCGATCAGCCGAGGAATCTGGCGAAGAGTGTGACGGTGGAGTAATTGATGATTGGTGCGTGGTTTGTCATTTCGAGCCGCATAGCGGCGAGAAATCTTTATCGCAGAACGCAGGATTTCTCAGTCGCCGCTGAGCGGCTCCTTCGAAATGACAAACATCACGCCCATAAAAAACAAAATCCCCTCTTGTAAATAATCACGGGAGGGGATTTTCAATTTAGCCAAAATAGCATACCCGATTCGAAGCGCTTTACCATCCCCCGGATTTTGTGAATCGCATCCATCTCCTAAACGGTTAGCGACAAAAGGTGACAAATATCAGATGATTTAGGCCTGGGATTTTTGGTATAGTAATGGGGATGGTTTTTGAAAGAGATAAGCCATGGCTTGCAAAGCACAGGGATTAATGAAAACAAAAATGTTCGTGATTGTTGCGCTTATTGGGATTATTTTGGCTTCATGTGTGCCGGCAACCGAAGTTGCTCCAATAAAAACAATCGTTCCGCTATCCACTTCGACTTCTGTTCCGCCAACTTCAACAATTGAGTCTGTACAAAGTCTGGCAACTCCTACAGAATTTCAACTACCCTTTAATGATAAAAATGTCGAAAGAAAATATTGTCAATACCCGTCAGTGAAATTATCTTTTTCTGATGCACAAGGTTTAAGTGATGATGAAATCGCTGAAAAACTTATGGGTTTCCATTTGGAATATTTCAATGCTCCACAAGCCCCTGACTGGTGCAGAATAGATGGTTATAAGATTGACAAAATTTACTACGATGAACGCACTCCATATCTGCCGCTAGTGCCAAAAAGTGACCTTATGCGTGTCGTTCTATATTCGATTAAACTTATTCAAATACCAAATATGTGGATGAGTTTGGCAGGCGAAATTGACCAGCAGAATTGGCTTCATACAGGAGCGAATATAGCAATTTTTCCTCTAGATGATGGATATATAATGAAATTTGCGTATCCCTAAAGTTTGTATGTTTTCAACTCAATCTTTTTTATGCAGATTTATTGCTCGTACTCATTGAAAAAGCCAGCGTTTCTTATGGCTAAAAACTGCCAGGCATCTTGTCTAAGTGAAGGTTTCGACGCTGATAAGTACGCCTGCCCTTAGCCCGCCCCTTAACTCATCAAATATCATCCTGACTGGAACATGTATGCCAAATAGCAACCTCACCGAAGCCCAACGGGCAAAAAACGACGAGTTCTACACCCAGTATGCCGATATTGAAAAAGAAATATCGGCCTATTTGGAGTTCAACCCGGATGTGTTTCGAGGCAAGACGCTCTTGCTGCCCTGTGACGACCCGGAGTGGAGCAATTTCACCAAGTATTTTGCCCAGAACTTCGAGCGCTTTGGGCTGAAAAAACTGATCAGCACCAGTTATGCGGTGGAGAGCAAAAAATATAAAAGCGGCTACCAGCCGACGCTCTTTGAAACCCGCGCGCCCTATTTCGACGAAGTTAAAACCGTCAAAAACGGCAAGATTTTCAGCCTGACCCATGACAAAACCGGCGACCGTAAGGTCAATGTGGACGACCTGGAATGGCATTACCTGGCCGGCGACGGCGATTTCAGGAGCGCCGAGATCAAAGCCTTGCGCGACGAAGCCGACGTTATCATTACCAACCCGCCTTTCTCGCTCTTTCGTGAGTTTTTGGCGTGGATTATGGATGCAAAGAAACAGTTTTCCATTATCGGTAATATGAACGCCATAACCTATAAAGAAGTTTTTCCATTGCTGGAAGAGAACAAAGTGTGGCTTGGCCCAACTATTAGCAGCGGCGACCGTGAATTTCAAGTACCTGATAGTTATCCAATCAATGCGGCGGGCTGGAGAATAGACGAAAACGGTAGAAAATTTTTACGCATAAAAGGGGTTCGTTGGTTTACAAACATCGATCACGGCAGGCGTCACCAACCCTTGCCGTTGATGACAATGGCGGACAACTTGAAATACAGCAAGCACAAGGAAATCAAGGGCAAACCAGCCTATGAGCGCTATGACAATTACGACGCCATCGAAGTCCCGTTTACCGATGCCATTCCAAGTGACTATGATGGGGCAATGGGCGTACCAATCAGTTTTCTCGATAAATACAGCCCTGAACAATTTGAAATTTTGGGAATAACAGACAGGGATGACAATTCAGGGATAAAAATTAAGCAATATACCGAACAGGATATGCCAAACTATGGGGATTTGAACCGGCGCGGTGTAATCAAGATTGGCAACGAGTATAAAGCCACCTATGCGCGTCTTTTAATCAGGAAAAGAACAACATGAAAACAACCTTGAAAACCGAGATCACCGTCAAAGATATTTGCGAGGGTTTTGTTTATAACGAACTCGAAGGCAAGGGCCTGTTCGGCTTGTCTGGCAAACTGACCATCCAGCCCGAGTACCAGCGCAACTACATCTACGCCGACGGCAAAAGGGATGTGGCCGTGATTGACTCCATCCTGAAGGGCTATCCGCTGGGCTTGATCTATTTCAACAAAGTCAGCGAGGAGGTTCTGGAAGTCCTGGACGGGCAGCAGCGCATCACCAGTTTTGGACGCTTTGTGACCAACAAGTTTGCAATCAAAGACGAAAACGGGATGCAGCAATACTTCGATGGGCTGGCAGCAGACAAACGCGCCAAAATCCTGGAAACGAAACTGCTGATTTACGAGTGCGAAGGCGCAGAAACTGAGATCAAGGACTGGTTTAGAACCATCAACATTTACGGCGTGCCGGTCAACCCGCAGGAAATCTTGAACGCCGTTTATTCCGGGCCGTTTGTCACGCTCGCCAAGTCCGAGTTTAGCAACAGCCAGAACGCCAACATCCAAAAATGGAGCGCGTATATCTCAGGCAGCGCCAACCGGCAGGATTTTCTGGAACGCGCTCTCGATTGGGTCAGCCAGGGCAAGATTGACGATTACATGAGCCGCCACCGCCACGATAAAAACATCGGCGAGTTAAAAGCCTATTTCAACAGCGTCATTGATTGGGTTTCCACCGTCTTTAACGATGTCGAAAGCGAAATGCGCGGCCTGGAGTGGGGGCGGCTGTACGAAACCTATCACCACACCGCCTATAACCCGGCCAGGGTTTCGCAGGAACTGAAAAAACTTTACGGCGATCCGTATGTCAAAAACCGCAAGGGCATTTTCGAGTACATCCTGGGCGGTTCAAGCGATACAAAGCTATTGGATGTGCGCGTCTTTGACGAGGCAGCCAAGAAAAGCGTTTACGCCGCCCAAACCGCCCAAGCCGAAGCCAGCGGCGCATCCAACTGTCCGCTGTGCGCCCTGGGACATGACGCCAACCAGCGCAAAATCTGGAAACTGGCCGAAATGGACGCCGACCACGTGGCAGCCTGGAGCAAAGGCGGCGCAACAGAGATTGCGAATTGTCAAATGCTGTGCAAGACCCATAACCGGGCCAAAGGAAATCGCTAAAGACGCCGATATTAAGAACTTAGAAGTTACTTGAGTTTAGAGTTCAATTTGGGTTAAGACCTTTTGGTACACGGATTGCACGGATTACGCGGAATCTCACGGATTTTTCTTAAAAAACCCGCGCGCCCGTAGGGCAGTCCGTCCAATCCGCGTAATCCGTGTCCAGATTTTGGTTTTTAAGCGCCCATTGAGCCAAGATTCCTGCTTTGCCAGACTCGTAAAAACGAACTCCAAAGTCAAGAAGTTAAATGCTTGCACAAAAAGCAAGGAAATTTACCACAAAGGGCACAAAGTAACACAAAGGAAGAGCTTTTAAGGTTTTCCTTCGTGACCTTCGTGGTTAGGGTTTTCTCTTTCGGCTTGTCCGGGTTAGGGATTAGCAAAATGAATGTTGGAAACATAGTAGCTTTTGGCGATTATCAATGGAAAGTTCTGGATATCAAAGAAAAAAAAGCGTTGCTCATTTCTGATCAGATTATCGAACAACGTGACTATCATGATAAAAAGGAACCCATTACCTGGGAGCATTCAGAAATTAGACATTATCTGAATAATGGTTTTCTTGAAAGATTCAGTTCATCAGACAAGGAAAGAATTTTAACCACAAGTAATATCAATGCAGGTAATCCCTGGTATGGAAGCTCTGGTGGATCTGATACCGTTGATAGCGTTTTTTTACTATCCTTGGATGAAGTTGTTAGGTTGTACTTTGGGGATAGCAGCAGATTGCTTGATCATCCAAAACCAAATCAAAGATATTGGTTTGATCGTAAAGACGATAATAATATAAATAGAACTGCACTTTTCAATCATTCGCGTTGGTGGTGGTGGACACGAACCCCTGGCAAGAATAATAAAGTGGCTGTTTATATCCATGGGGATGGAAATATTGGAATCCAGGGAAATGGCGTATCAAAAACGTCATTCAATACGCTTCACCGCATTACAAAAAGCAATGAAGGTGGAGTAAGACCCGCTATATGGATAAAAATGTAGCGCGTTGGTTGATTTGTCATTTCGACGAGCGTCAGCAAGGAGAAATCTGCACCCTAACAGGCAAGATTTCGAAATGACAGACTGGGTTGCATTTTGAGAGTTGCACCCATGACATATTGAATCTGTGATTTACTGAAATTACATCAAGACTTATTTTGGATTCTTGCAGGAGCTCCACCATGAGCCACATCCTCCTCAAAAACGTTTGCAAATCGTATCGCATGGGCGGCAACACCATCCACGCCCTCAACAACCTGACCGTGGAAATCGAGCAGGGCGAATTCGTGGTGGTGCTTGGCCCGAGCGGCTCGGGCAAAACCACCTTCCTGAACATCCTCGGCGGGCTGGAACATGCCGACAGCGGCGAAATCGTTGTTGGCGGCGAGGCAGTCAACCAGATGAACGAGGACACACTGACGGATTACCGCCGCCGCAAAGTGGGCTTTGTTTTTCAGTTTTTCAATCTCCTGCCGACATTGACCGCGCTGGAGAATGTCGCGCTTACGGCTGAGATGTCCAAAGACGGCTACGACCCGCAGGCCATCCTCGAAAAGGTCAAACTCGGCGACCGGGCCGAGCATTACCCCGGCCAACTCTCTGGCGGACAGCAGCAACGCGTGGCGATTGCCCGCTCCCTGGCCAAGAAACCGGCCCTGGTGCTGGCCGATGAACCCACCGGCAGCCTGGATATCGAAACCGGCATCGATGTACTGGAAGTGATGCACAACCTGAACCGCGAAACCGGCCAGACCATCGTGCTGGTCACGCACAATGCCGCCATTGCCCAAATCGCCGACCGGGTGGTGCATGTCAGCAACGGCGCGGTACACAAAGTCGAAACCAATCCCAACCCCCTCGCGCCGCGCGCGCTGTCGTGGTGAGCCATCTGGGCTATTTAAAAGCCAGGAAGCACCTGCTTAAGTTGTAAAAAGCGAACCGCAAAGACCGCAAAGGGCGCAAAGTTTTTTGATTTTCTTGGCGTTCTTGGCGCACTTCGCAGTTCGCCCACCGAGTTTCAAGAAAGGCGTGGGTAACCCATGCTCAAAATCATGCAACGCAAGATTTTTGGCGATTTGAGAATGCACCGCGGGCGTTTCCTGGCGGTGTGGGTCGTGGTCGCCATGGGCGCGACCTTTTACGGCGCGTTCTACCCGGCGGGCAAAAGCGTGCTGGCCTCGGTTTATGCCACTTACGATCAGCTGCATTACATGGATTTCCAGGCCACTTTCGACCCGGATTCGGATTCGATTTTGGATCAGATTCGGAAGATAGATGGCGTGACCGCCGCCGAGGGGCGGCTGGTGGTGGACAGCGGCATTCAACTCGACCCTGATCGCAAATCCCTGACCACCCTGCGCCTGGTGACCGTCCCCGATGATGGGCAGCCCACTGTCAATTTCAACGACATCCCCGAGGGGCGGAACCTGCGCGAAAATGACGAAATCCTGCTGCTCAAGCGTTTTGCCGATTACCACGGCCTGCGTCCCGGCGACACGCTCACACTCTGGATGAACGGCGAAAAGCACAAGTTCAAGGTGGCCGGGTTGGCGTTCAACCCCGAGTACCTGGTATCCGGCAGCAGCCGCGAGTCGCCCTTTCCGGCGCCCTCGGCGTTTGGGGTCGGCTGGGTGCGCTATGAAACGCTGGCGGGCATGCTTGGGGTGGATGGGATGATCAATGACGTGGTCATCAGCCTCGGGGTCAGTTCCGCCATCGATTCGAGCGCCCTTCGGGCCAGGGTCAAAACCGAATTGGAGCAAACCCTCGAGCGCCAGGATAATCTCATCCTGCGCGAAAGGGAGGAAACCGCTTCAGGCGGGGTGGTGCAGGCCAACATCAACGGCAACTTCCAGATCATGGCGATGTTCTCGGGACTGTTCCTGGTGGTGGCGCTGGTGGTGACGTTTATCCTGCTCGGGCAGTTTGTCGGCTCGGAGCGCCAGCGCATTGGCACCCTGCGCGCCCTGGGCGTTTCGCGCCCCGAACTGGTGGCCCATTACCTGGCCTTTGGCCTGCTGATTGGCGTTTCGGGCGGGCTGGTGGGCAGCGTGCTGGGCTATTTTGCCTCGTTTATCACCATCCTGCCCTTTGTCGATGCGATTGCAGGCGGCTACCTGCCCGGTTTTGCCAACACACCGCAAATCCCGTTCATCCTGCTCGGTTTTGGGATTGTGGTGATTGGCACCACGCTGGCCGGGGCTTACCCGGCCTGGGCCGAATCCGGCACGCCGCCGGGCATCGCCCTGCGTCCGCCCACGCCGCGCACGCCGAGCGCGGTCAGCCGCCTGTCGCTGGGTTTCCTGCCGCTCTTCCTGCGCCAGACCCTGCGCAACATCCTGCGCTCGCCGGGACGCTCGCTCGCCACATCCCTGGGCGTGATGATGGGCACGGTGATGGTGGTCGCGGCGCTCGGCCTGGTCGATTCGATGGATTTCAGTTTCAGCGACTACTTTGGCTCGAACCGCTACGACCTGCGGATGCTGATCGGCCAGCCAATCTCCGCCCGCAGCCTGGAACGGCGCGCCGGGAATGCGCAGGGGGTTGCCTCGGCCCAGGCAGCGCTCCTGGGGCTGGTGACGGCCCGCAGCGCGACGAAAACCTTCGACACCCTGGCCTTTGTGCTGGATGAGAACGACCCCTACATTACGCTGACCACATTGGAGGGCGCGCCCGCCTTTTCCAGCGCGGAGGGCGTCTGGATCGGTCACAACCTGGCGCGGGTGCTGGGCGCAGAAGTGGGCGACTTCCTCTCGCTGACCGTGGACGATGAAACCAAACGAGCCACGGTGCTGGGGATTGTTTCACAGACCTTTGGCAGCCCGGTTTTTGTGCCGCGCAGCCTGTTCAATGAATGGGTGAGCGGCAATTCGGTCAGTAATGTTGTTTTTGCGCGGGTGGAAGCGGGCCAACTGGCCGCCGCCCGCGATGACCTGGCGAAAATCCCCGGCGTGGTGGCAGTGGAGGATTACCCGGCCTATGTGCGCGATGTCAACAACTACCTGTCGTTTTGGCGGATCAACTCGTGGGCTTTTGCCGCTTTTGGCGCGCTGCTGACCCTGGCGGTCATCCTGAACACGGTCAATGCCCGTTTGCAGGAGCAGCAGGCCGACCTGGCGATTTTGCGTTCGCTGGGCATCACCCGGCGCGAAATCATCACCTCGGTGCTGACGGAGATTCTCATCCTGGCGGTGCTGGGCGTGGCGCTCGGAATCCCGCTCGGGCGCGAGGTCGGCTTCCAGATGGCGCACTCGGTCGACATGGATTTCTACGGGTTGGTGGCGCTGTATTATCCGCATTCGCTGCCCCTGGCAAGCCTCGCCGTGCTGCTGATCGTCCTGCTGGCGGCCATCCCCGGACTGCGCTCAGCCTTCAAGGTGGATTTGGGCCAGGTCAGCAAGGGGCAATCGATGTAGGAAAGGACAAGGCATAGAGGTTGTCCTTTGCCTGAAATCTCGGTATACTGAAAGCGATGAATGCCATACCTGATGATTTGAACGAAATTAAGTTGTATCTGGACGCGGCCCATGAATCGTTGGCTGCCGCTAAATTAAACCTGGAGAACGATTTTTACAGCGTTGCGGCCAACCGAATTTATTATGCTGTGTTTTATGCCACAACGGCTTTGCTTAAAACCAAATCACTGTCATTCTCAAAACACAGCGCTGTGTTGAGTGCTTTTCGACAGAATTTTGTCAAAACCGGTGAGTTTTCAGCCGAAATTGGCGATTTTTATCGGCTGGCATTTGATATGCGTCAGGCTGGCGATTACGAAATGCTGACCCGATTTGAGCCGGATGATTTGCGCCAGCAATTGGCCACTGCCCAACAGTTCATTGGTGAGATAGAAAAATGGTTGCAACAACACAAATTTCTTCCCAGCTAGCTGCTCAGGAAAAAGAAGGTTTGAACGCATTGCTCAAGGCGCTGCGCGAAAAACATTCTGATCAATTGCAGCAGGTCATTTTATTTGGCTCCAAAGCCCGAAACGATTCGCATCCAGATTCGGATGTGGACTTGCTGGTTCTGGTAAAAGATGAAACCTGGGCTTTGCGTTATGCAATTTGGAAACTGGCCGCGCGGATTGAGTTGCAGTATGATCTGTTATTCAACATCCAGGTGATTTCCGTAGAACGTTGGCAAGCCATGAGTCGCGCCGATTTTTCATTGTGTCAGAATGTGGCGCGCGAGGGAATTGCGCTCTAAAAATTTAAAGGGTCAATAACAAACAGGGCTGACTTGTCGTCAGCCCTGTCTTTTTACTCAGAACTCGTTTCCTGTTACTTCACTTCGATATTCACGGTTGCGGTCATGTTCCACATGAAGCGCGCATCTGCCTGATCCAACGTGAGCGTGACTTTGTAGATCATGTCGCCCAGGTACTCCTGCCCGACCGGGTCGATGGCGGTGACGGTGGCGGGAAATTCCTCGCCGGGGAAGGCATCCAGTTTGACGGTGGCGGGCTGACCAGGGGCAACGCGCGCGATGTCGATTTCGGCCAAATCCTTGGTTTCAACCGTCCAGGTGGCGGTGTTGGCAAGGTAGGCCACCGGCAGGCCAGGGAGGGCGGCCTCGCCGATTTTGGCATCGAAACTGAGCACTGTCCCGGCAAAGGGCGCGCGCAACTCGTACAGTTCGAGGGTAGCTTCGGCGGCGGTTACGTGGGCGGTCGCAGCAGCCAGGCGCGCTTCGGCAGCGGCTAGTTTCTCAGGGTCGAGATTCTGCTCGTTGAAGCGATCCTGGTTCTGGCGGGACACTTCCAAGGCAGAGAGGACGGCCAGCAGCGTCACTTGTTCTTCGTCGAGGGGCTGGTCGTTGGCAGCGACTTCCTCCAGCAGGTCAGCGTAGGCTTCAGCCAGGGATTTTTTCTCGGCATCGAAATCATCCTGGGCATCTTTGCGCTCACGATTGGTTTCGTCTTTATCAAGCAAGCCAGTCAGTTTGTCGCGCGCCTCGCGGTAATCTTCTTCAGCCATGACATAATCGTCGAGGGTCAGTTCGAGATCGGTCGCGTCATCTGCGTTACCCAGACTCCAGCCGTTGGCTTCGCTTTCGTAGGCTTTTTGGGCATCGAGCAAGGCTTTCTCAGCCTGGGAGGCTGTCAACAGGGCGTTGCGCTGGAGCAGGTCGAGGGCAACCTGGGCATTGACCTGCTCCAGTTTCCCGGCGGCCAGTTCAGCCTGGACGGTTTCGATTCCAATCAGGCGGGCCAGCACATCCCCAGCAGTGACCTTGTCGCCGGGCTGGACGAGCACCTCGGCGACGACTCCACCCTGGGCGAAGGCCAGTTCGATGGCGGGAGCGGGCAGCAGTTTGCCTTCAGCGGTGACGAGGCTGGGGCCGGTTTCGACAGGCTCGGCCACCGGGGTTGCGGTCGGGGTGGCTATCCCAGTGCAGGCGCTCAGCAGGATGGCAAGTAAAGCGAGGACGATGGTGAGTTTTTTCATGAGATTCTCCTTTTTTATTATCTACAAGCCCTGAGTGGCGGGCCGAACGGTTTTTGTGAGGCCCACAGTCGAAGGGCGATTCTGTGACAAAACCGTCCTTCGACTACGAACTTCGCAAAGAACACTCAGTTCTCCGCTCAGGACGGGTCGGTTTTATTCATAAGCCAACACTTCAGTGACGGTCAAGCGTGCCGCATTCAGCGCTGGGAACAGGCTGGCAATGACCGAGATCGTCAGGACAAGGCCGGCCCAGGCCAGGATTCCGCCCAGGGAATAGGAGGCCGGCATCGGGTAGTCCATGAACGCCTCGCCAATATTGCGGGCCAGGAAAATGCTGATGGGCAGGGAAAGGCCAATCGCCAGCACCCAACTCATCATCCCGATGATAAGACCCTCGACAATCACAATCCGCGAAATCGCCGCGCTGGAGGCGCCATAGGCGCGCATGACACCAATTTCGCGGGTGCGCTCGATGACGTTCAGGCTCATGGTACCCATCAGGCCCAGGCCGCCGACCGTGGCGAGCAGGACGGTCATGACCATCAGCAGGGCGACGATGATGGCAAAGGCGCCGTCGATTTCTTCACGTTCCTCAGCGATCAGGAAGTTCGAGAGCACTTCGATGTCGGCAGCATCGTAACGCTTTTCAACGGCGCTGGCGGTGGCGCGCTGGGCGTCGAGGCCGGACGCATCAAAGGTCAGGATGATGGCGTTGGCGCGGTTCGGCTCGCGGACATGCCGGGTGTAAGCCGAGTAGTCCATGATGGTGAAGTAGCCAATGGTGGCATTGCCCATCATGTTCATCACGCCGACGATGGTGTAGGTTTGCTCACGGCCTTCGATTTTGACTTTCATCGGGCCACCCAGGCGCAGGGTTGGCTCGTTGGCCAGCAGGCCGGGGGATGCCAGGATGGCATCGGTATCGCCCGGCTGGAGGGCGCGGCCTGCGACGATGGGCGGGTCGAGCAGGGGTGTGCCGGCGGGCGGGGCCATCAGGTACAGGTTGTCGCTTTCGGTGCCGTCAGGCCGAACGTAGCGCCCGATGGTGAAGCCCCAGGCTTCCGCGTTGCGCACGCCCGGCACGGCGCGGGCCTCGTTAACCAGCCGCTCAGCCGGGATGTGGTCATCGACGATGATCCAGGCGTCGTAGCGCCAGAACTCGAACATCTCGTTCAGGGCGGCATTGAGCGAACTTTGCAGGTTGACAATCGCCATAAAAACGGCTCCGGCAAAAGTCAGCGTGACCAGCGAGAGAATCAGCCGCCCGCGTTTACGGAATGGATTGCGCAGCGCCAGCAGGGCATCGCGGGTGAGTTGCGGAAAGCGCTGCAGGATGCGGTCGAGCAGGCCGGCCCCGGCCCAAACCTGGTTGATACCGTATTCGCTCAGGACTTTCGCAGGGGAAACCTTGGTCCCGTTGATGATGGCCGGCGCAGCAGCGACAAGCGGTACCAGCAGCCCCACACCCAGTTGCAGAATCAGCGCTTCGAGGGTGAACTCCACCTGCGGCGGATCGAAGTTAATCAGCTCGGCCACAAAAGCAGCCAGGGCGCGCGCGCCAATCACACTGAGCGGAATGGCGAGCAGGCAGGCCAGCAGCCCGAGAATCAGCACCGTGCCAAAATACAGGCTGATAATCTGCCCGGAACGCGCGCCGATGGCTTTCATGATGCCAATCTGTTTTTCCTGTTGGGCAATCAGCGCCGAGATGACGTTGACGACCAGCAGGGCGCTCAGGAACATCGACATGGCGGCCACCAGCCCGAGCAGAATCAGCACCGTATCGATGATGAAATTGAGCGGGTGTTCACCCGGCCTGGGCAGGGTTTTGCGGTAGACAGGCAGGCCCTGGCCCTCGATGCGGTCGGCAGCCTTGTCGGTCACAGCGCGGATTTGGGACGCTTGGCTGGCCTTGACGTAGAGTTCGTTGTAGCCCTCGGCCTCGCCCATCCAGCGCAGCGTATCCATGCTGACGTAGCCATAAATCCAGCCTTCAATAACCGGCGGGATGCGGTACAAATCGTGGGCGCGCCCGGTCACCGTCAGGCGGAATTGGCGTCCATCGGGGGTCTTGACCAGGATCTGGTCGCCGGGTTTTGCGCCAATGTAGAGCATGGAAGCGCGCTCGAGCAACACCTGGCCTTTTTCGGGCGGCCAGATGCCATCCTGTGGGCGGACAAAGAACAAATGCTGCTCATCGAAATCGTTCAGGGCATACAGGGTCAGGTCGCGCCAGGTTTCGCCTTTGCCATCCAGAGAGATGCGCAGGAGCAGGGCGCGGCGGCCTTCAGCCGCTTCCACGCCGCGCATATTGCGCAGGCCATCGACAAAATCCTCGTCAAGCAGCGGCTCGGTCTGGAGGATGGCATCGGCGGGGCGCATGGCGGCGTATTGGGTGTTGAGCGAAGCGGTCAGCGCCTGCTGGGTGGCGGCAATCATCCCAATCGCAAAGACACCGACAGCGATGGAGAGAATCACCAGGATGGTGCGGGCACGGTTATTCCACAGGTCGCGGAAAACTTTTATCCAACGGATCATAATAATTTACCTTTGCTTCCTTGCTCTGAGCGGAAGCCGCGTTCTGTGCGGCTGTAGTCGAAGAGCATTTTGGCGGTTAAGCGCCCTTCGACTGCGCTCCTCGCTATGCTCGTTACTCCGCTCAGGGCGGTAGGTTTTATGATTTCCCATTCACATCATTCACAATCGCCCCATCCGCAATATGCAACTGCCTCCCGGCGCGGCGGGCCAGGTCGGGATCGTGGGTGACCATCAGGATGGTTTTGCCAAGCCCCGCCAGCCGCTCGAACAGGGCGAAAACGGCAGCGGCGGTTTTCGAGTCTAGGTTGCCGGTCGGTTCATCGGCGGCCAGGATAGGCGGGTCGGTCGCCAGGGCGCGGGCGATGGCCACGCGCTGCTGCTGTCCGCCGGACAGTTTGGCCGGCAGTTTGTTGGCGTGCTGGTCGATTTCCATCAGCGCCAGCAGTTCCAGGGCGCGGGCGCGGCGCTCGCCAAAGGCCGGGGTGGCGCAAAAATCCATCGGCAGCATGACATTTTCGAGCGCGGTCAGGGTTGGCAAAAGCTGGAAGAACTGGAAAACCACGCCGATGGTGCGTCCGCGCCAGGCGGCGAGTTGGTTCTCGCCCAGTTTTTCCACCGCTGCGCCGCCGACCAGGATTTCGCCGCTGGTGGGCCGGTCGAGGCCGGTAATCATGTTAATCAGCGTAGTCTTGCCGCTGCCCGATTTGCCGACAATGGCGACAAATTCCCCGGCTTCGACGTGCAGGTCAACGCCCTTGAGGGCCAGGAAGGGGCCGGCGTCGGTTTGGAAGGATTTGGTGACGGTGTTGAGGTCGATTAAGTGCATAAGTGTCCTTTCAATGGCGGGGTTCGTGAATAGCAATTCGCAATTCGAAAAACGAACTTCCCGGCAACATCTTTTTCTCAAGGATACGCTCCAAGGAGTCTTTTGTCGGCGCTCGAAAGGAGTAGAAAAGGAGTATTTTTATTCCCGTTACGTTACTTTGCCCACTTTATGGCAAAATCAGGGCACCGTTATCGATAACAACTAATTGGAGATTTCCTTATGCAAACCGCCAAAATCACCCTTCATCCTGAAATGCGCATCGGCGCGGTCGACCCGCGCCTGTACGGTTCTTTCATCGAACACCTCGGACGCGCCGTTTACGGCGGAATTTATGAACCCGGCCACCCATCCGCCGATGAACATGGATTTCGCAGCGATGTGCTCGACCTGGTGCGCGACCTGGGCGTGCCAGCCGTCCGCTACCCCGGTGGAAACTTTGTCTCGGGCTACAACTGGGAAGATGGCATTGGCCCCAAAGACCAGCGTCCGCGCCGCCTCGATCTGGCCTGGCGTGTGACCGAAACCAACCAGTTCGGGCTGGATGAATTCGTTGCCTGGTGCAAAAAAGCCAACAGCGCCCCGCTGATGGCCGTCAACCTGGGCACGCGCGGCCCCAACGAGGCCCGCCGCATCGTCGAATACTGCAACCACCCCGGCGGAACACAACTGAGCGACCTACGCATCGCCAATGGGGCCGTCCAGCCACACGCCATCAAAACCTGGTGCCTGGGCAACGAAATGGATGGTCCCTGGCAAATCTGCGCCAAGACCGCCGATGAGTATGGTCGCATTGCCGCTGAAACCGCCAAAGTGATGAAATGGGTCGACCCCAGCATCGAGTTGGTCGCCTGCGGCAGTTCCGGGCGCGGCATGTCGACCTTCGGCGCCTGGGAAGCCACGGTGCTCGAACACACCTACGAGCACGTCGAATTCATCTCCCTGCACACCTACTACGGCAACCGCGAGAACAACACCCCAAATTTCCTGGCCAAATCGCTCGATATGGATGCCTTCATCCGCTCGGTGGCCGCCACCTGCGACGCTGTCCAGGCCAGGAAACGGAGCAAGAAAACCATCCAGCTCTCCTTCGACGAATGGAACGTCTGGTATCACTCCAACGACGCCGACCGCCAAATCCCGGCCTGGAGCGAAGCCCCCAGCCAACTGGAGGATGTCTACAACTTTGAAGACGCCCTGCTGGTCGGTTGCATGCTGATTACCCTGCTGCGCCACACCGACCGGGTCAAAATCGCCTGCCTGGCGCAACTGGTCAACGTTATCGCCCCAATCATGACCGTCAACGGCGGCCCGGCCTGGCGGCAGAGCATCTATTACCCCTTCCAGCACACCTCGCGCTACGGGCGCGGCGAGGCCCTCAACCTGCGCGTCCAGTCCCCCACTTACGCGGATAAGGAATTCGATGCTGTGCCCTGCCTCGAAGCCGTCGCGGTCCACGATCCCGAAAGCGAAGCCCTGACGGTTTTTGCCGTCAACCGCAGCCTGGAAGAAGCCTTGAACCTGGAAGGCGACGCACGCGGCTTTGGCGGTTATCGCGTGGTGGAACACCTGCTGCTAACCCATCCGGATTTAAAAGCCACAAACAGCCCGGATCAGCCCGAGAACATTGCCCCGCGTCCCGGCGGGGATGCAGCCCTTAAGGAGGGCCGCCTCAGCGCCAGCCTGCCTCCCGCTTCGTGGAACGTGATCCGGATGGAGAAATCTTCCGCCAAATAACCGCGGCGCTGCGACTTTCGTCCCCTTCTTCCGTAGATTTTGCCAACGCGTCTTTGCCTACCCTGAGGAGGAACCATGGATCAAACACCCACCCAACCGTCCCGATTGTGGACTATCCTGCGTTGGACGCCGCTTGTGCTGATGCTTCTATCTTTTGTCAGCCTGCTCGGCATGTTTTTCGCTGGCGGGATCACCAGGATTTCGGCCTGGTACTTGCTGCAACTGGTTCCACCGGTCCTGGGGCTGATTTCGTTGATAACGGTGGCGGTGTACGCCCTCGTCCGCAAGCGCCGCAGCAAAGCCCTGCTGGCGACCGGGCTGGCGGCGCTGCTCAGTCTCTCCCCGCTGGTTTTCTGGTTCGTGCCGGTTGCTTATCCCGCCTCGCTGGAAACAACCAGCCCCTCGGCCACCGTCCGACTCCCGGCCGATGGGCCGCTACAGGTCATCTGGGGCGGGGACAATGTCGAGAAAAATTATCACGCCGCCTACCCCGATCAGCGTTGGGCGTATGACTTGCTGGTCGCGCCTTATTTCTCCGGCAGCCCCAACCTGGAAGATTATGGCTGTTACGGCATTCCGGTCGTCGCCCCGATTTCAGGCTATGTTGTCTCGGCCCACGATGGCGAGCCGGATGCAACACCCGGCGTACCATCGAACAACACGATTGCGCCAACCGGCAATCACGTTATGATTCGGATGGAAGAAACCGGCACCTACCTGGTGATCGCGCACCTGAAAAACGGCAGTGTGACCGTCAAAACAGGCGAGACCGTCACCGAGGGGCAGGTTATCGGTCAGTGCGGGAACTCCGGCAATACCAGCGAGCCGCACATCCACATTCACCATCAACGCCAGGATCCGACCGTTTACCCGCTCAACTTTGCGGAAGGCCTGCCGCTCTACTTCCGCGGCCATGACGGCCCGCCGATGCCCGCAGGCGGCTACCGCGTTGAAGGCGAGAAAGCCATCGCCACCGGAGATTTGGTTCAACATACTGGACAATAATAAATCAGCCCCCGTCCGCATCAAGTTCGGACGGGGGCTGATTTGTTAATTTTGGGAATCTGCGATATTGGAACCGGGTGTTCTCATCCCGCCAGCGGAATGGAATCGCGTTTGATGTTTCGATACAACCCCGCCTGTATGCTTTCCAGGTATATCCAGCGCTGTTCGCTAATGATCCGTAAATCGAATACAACATCATATTCCAGGCCAACTTCTGCGCCGATTTCAATCAAGGGTTGCTGGAATTTCCAGCGGTCATCGGTCACAATCAGCAACAGGTCTACGTCCGAATCCGCATTCGCATCACCACGCGCTTTAGAGCCGAATAAGGCAGCGCGCAAAACCTGGCCGCCAAATTGTTCCCGAACACGAGTCAGTAACGTTTCAAGAGCTGTTTTTTCGTTCACTGCCAGGTTTAAAGTAAGTGGTGCTTGATCAGCCATGCCTCCACCTCCTGGATAAAATTACCAGCTTCCAAAACCATTTGTTCGGCTTGTTCTTTTTCGATGCTTAAATTCAATTCATAATCGCCAATCTGACGGCTGGTCATAATCAACTCGTAGGTTTTGCTCCACCTGACATCAAATTCACCGGTTTTGATAAAGTGCTGGCGAAAAGCAGCGATCACCGCTGAATGTTTGCCAAACGATAAGCCTTTTGAAAACAGCAGGGCGCTGGCAGCATAGAAACAACCATAATAGGCGCGGTTGCAAGCCGAACTATAACGGTCATTGCCGACGTTTTCCCTGGCAACCTCAAGCATTTCATGGGCATGTTCCATGTATAACCGGTAGTTATCTTTGATGTCGGTCATAATTTAAGTATAACCCAAAACGATGGGGGATTTGTACGATCACAACATCTCCAGGCACGCTACTCAATCCAACCCTGTTTTCTCGCCAGCATGACCGCCTGGGTGCGGTTGGCGACGCCCAGTTTGGAGAGAATGTTGGCAACATGCTTTTTGACGGTGTTGACGGTCAGCACGCGCTCGGCGGCAATGTCCTGGTTGCTTTTGCCAGCGGCCAGCAGGGTCAGGATGTCGAGTTCGCGGCGGGTGAGATTTAAGTTGAAGGTTCCAGGTTGAAGGTTGGGAGACTGGGGAAGCGGGGATTGGGCTTCGCGGCGCATAATGCCAACGATTTGTTCGAGGTAAGAGTGCGGAACGTGGAGTTGGGCGCGGTATTGTTCGAGCAGGTGCAACAAGGATTGGCCCTCATCGGCAAAAATACGCAGGTAGCCGCCCTGGGCGCCGAGAGTCAGGGCATGGGAGAGACTTTCAGCGGCGTCGGAGTGGCGCGAGGCGACATGAAATGCGTGAGAGCGCAGAATCAGGCCCTCGATCACGGAGGTGACCCGCTCGCGGCGTTCGGCTTCCACAATCAGGGTGGATAAAGTCTCGATTAACGGCAAGGCGGGCGCCGGGTCGGTGGCGAGTCCGGCCACTTTGGCGCGCAAAAGCACCAGTTGGGTCCATTCCCACAAATGGTAGTAGGCTTTTTCGCCGACCTGATCCAACTCATAGGCACTGATGAGTTGTTCGGCGCGCGACAAGTCGCCCTGCGAGAGCGCCAGGCGGGTCAGTTGGATGGCGATAAAGGCATCGTCGAGCACCGAAACGCTGGTTTCGGCCTCGCTCATGGCGCTTTCGAGGTGCACCAGGGCTTCATCCCAGCGTTTTTGGGCGGCGAACAGGCGGGCGAGGGTGATATGGCCATCCATGCTGGCGACAGGCTGCCAGGTGTGGCAGTAGGCAATACCTTGTTCAGCATAGCGCAGCGCCTCGTCAAAACGATTTTGCTCACGCAACAATTCAGCATAACTGATGTAGGGCATGCCAAGCAGGAAGGTATGCTCGCCCAGCGTTTCGCGAGCATATTTAATAACCTGCTGGAAACCACGTTCGGCCAGGCCCAACGCCCCGCGCATCTGGCGGGTTTCGCCAAGCTGCACTCCGGCGACAATCCGCACCAGCGGCAGGTTGAAACTGGCTGTCAAACGCAGGGTTTCGGTAAAGGCATCCACCGCCTGGGCGGTCTGGCCTTCCATGACATGATGCAATCCGAGGTTGAAGTGCAGCAGGCTGTGCAGGAAATCGTCTTTTTCTGACAAGAGAATGAAGGCATCAGATATTTCATCGGCAGCGGCGACCTGCCCGCCAAAAATTTTTCCCAAAATGCGCAAGGCTTTGGCCTCGCCACGCAAGTTATCGTGCGCTTCACCAGCCGGCAGCAGCGACTCGGCCCGGGCAACGCATTCAAGGGCACGGCCAGAATCAAGCCCGATGATGCTGGCCCAGCCCTGGGCCAACCACAGGCGCGGATGAGCTTCGAGCAAACCTGGCGGCAGGCAGGCGATCCACTCACCGATGGCAGCCTGTTCGCCGCGCAGGATCAAGTCGCGGTAATGGATTTCGAGCAGGTCGGCAGCGCGTTCATAATCGGCGGCATGAGTGGCATAGTGGATGGCGTCATCGAGCAAGCCGTTTTGCTCGAACCACTCGGAAGCAGCCTGGTAGAACGGAGCCACCTGCTCGGGGGTGGTTTGCTTGCGCAGAAAATCGGCAAACAAGGCATGATAGCGGAACCAGGTGGCGTCCAAAGGAGCAAGGAACAAGTTGGCGCGATCAACATAGGCCAGGAGTTCGCCCACCGAGGCCGGCGTGGAAACGGCAGGCTGAGGAACAACCGCTAATCCCGAATTCGTGGATTGCAGAATAAAAGCGATTTGAGCTGCACAGAAACGGTCAAATAAGGCTGTAACCTTGAGAAATTCCTGCACTTCGGGCGATTCACGGCGCAGAACTTCTTCAGCCAGGTAATCGAAGATATGCTCCTGCCCAGCCAGGGCCCGCCAGGCTTCCGGCTGGCGGGCCAGAGCCAGGGCCGCCAGTTGCAGCCCCACGGCCCACCCTTCGGTAGACTCATTCAGCCGCGCAGTGGCTTCTGCGGGCAGGCGCAAATCGAGGCTGGTCTCGACAAAAGCGCCCACTTCAGGCACAGTAAAGCGCAAGTCAGACGCGGTAATCTCGGTCAACTGGTCGAGGGCGCGCAAGCGGACAAGATTAAGCCCAGGCGCAGTGCGGGTGGTCAAAATCAGATGGAAGGATGTTGGCCGGTTTTCAAGCAGGAAATTAAGAATCTCGTTCGATTCGGGAGTTTCAACGCTATGGTAATCGTCCAGAATCAGGGCAAAATCGCGCGGGACTTCGGCCAGATCGTTCAACAGGGCATACAACGCGCCATCCGGGGAGCCGCCCTGCAAAAGCGCCAGGCTGGTTTGCCCGAGGTAGGGATTAATTGCCTGAAGCGCCTGGACCACGTAGGCCAGCAAACGTTCACGGGGCCGGTCGGCAGGTTGGAGCGAGAGCCAGGCAACGGGCATGGCGCGCATCCGCGCCCAGGCGGCAGCCAGGGTCGTTTTGCCGAATCCCGCCGGGGCAGCGATAACGGTCAGGGCGCGCTGGCTTCCCGCCATCATCCGCTCCAACAAGCGCGGGCGCTCCACCGAACGGGGAGGCGCAGGAGGCAGCGTGGTTTTGGTGCGCAAGAGCGGCAACATATCCTGATTATAGTATGTTCGCGGGCATAAGTATGCCCGCAAATGCGCAGAAAAGGAAAAATAAAACGCAGGGAAAACAGCTTTGTTTTCCCTGCGTTCAAACACATACAGCTACAAGCGCAAGCGCTTAGCCCATCGAAACCGCCATAACATCATAATACGTTCCCGCGCCAAAACCATCGAACAGGACATGGTCGCCGGGGTTGATTTCTTTCAACTGGCGCAGGAAGGCAATCGCGCAGGAGGCCGCGCTGACGTTGCCAAAATCATGCAGCAGCCAGGGCATCGGGAAGCTAATGCCCTCTTTAACCAGTTGTTTGGCTTTGAGCAGGTTAATCTTGTAGTTGGCATGGTGGGCAATCGCCACATTGATCGAGCGTCCCGACTGGCCGAGTTTTTCCATCAAAGCCTGGTACTGTTGATGAACATCGCTGACCACTTCAACGCCGCTGCGCACAAAGAGTTTGACCATGCCCATCAAGCCCGCCATGACAATCGGCAGGCCATCCTGGGGTTCGTGCATCATCCCGGCCACACGGATGTGGCTGCCACCCTCCTGCTGGATTTCAAGCAGGGATTTACCGGGGACTATTTCTTTCGAGTGCGGATAATACATGCGCACCTGCAACAGGCCTTCATCATCATAATTTTCATGGCTCCTGCCCGCCAGGAGTTTGATATTCTCGCCCGGCACAACGCCAAACAAGCCCATGCCATTGCCAAACAATTGCAGGGCATTCTTGTCGCGGGCGTGACTGGTAAAACGGCTCAAACCCTCGATGCCGCCGATGAGCACCTTTTTCCCGGCCAGTTCCTCGGCCACATTCATCCCGCCAGGGATGGCCAATTGCGGGTTCAACGCCAGGTTGAGCGCGCCCATCGAACCATCGCAGGCCTTGTGAACGCTGACTTTGAGCGCGTCCTCGCGCATCCCGGCCCGGCGGGCGATCTGGGCGACATAATCTTCGGAAACTGGCGCACTCATACCAACCAGCAAACCGTCCACATCTTTGGGCTGCCAGCCATTGGCTTCCGCAGCAGCGCGAATCAATCGCGCACCGACTTCCAACTCCACTCCGAGGTGTTCGGTGTCACTCAAGTTCGGGACATGCATACGGTGGTGGAAGCCCAATTCACCGAGGTTCATCACTTCTGTTTCAGGCAATTCTTCGCCCAGGCGGCTGCCCACAAAACCGGGCAGGGTCTGGTTGTCATAATTGTCGCCCCAGCCGCCATAGGCTCCACCCAGACCCAGGGCGCTATTGGCTACACGCTCGATACCGATCTGGACGCCTTGCGCAACAGGCAGGATGTCGTTTTCAACATTAGGCCGCTCGTAAAACGAGGGCAGAACAGGTTGGGTATTTTCACTCATTTTTGTCTCCTTAGAACTTGCTATTCATTACAAATTTGGATGTTACAACCCCGTCCTCGGCAAGGCGGTTCTCAAAAACAGCTTTCTGTAGCCAGGACAGGTATAATTTTGTTATGGAAATACACTCAGAAACCATCCGATGG
The DNA here is from genome assembly GCA_023459215.1 of Chloroflexota bacterium. GTDB lineage: Bacteria > Chloroflexota > Anaerolineae > Anaerolineales > Villigracilaceae > UBA8950. The sequence goes on along the minus strand of JAEWVF010000071.1, from coordinate 31,980 downwards.
CTTTTGCAAGGCGATCCAGCGATTCGCTGGCAGGTACTTCGAGACCTATCCAACGCCCCCACCCAGGAATTCCAGGCCGAACGCGCCCGCATCGCAACTGAAGGCTGGGGTGCGCGCCTGCTCTCAAAGCAAGATGATGAAGGAAACTGGGGCGGCGGCCTCTATTCGCCCAAGTGGAAAAGCACCACCTACACCCTGCTCCTGCTGCGCCAACTGGGCCTGCCGCCCGAAAATCCGCAGGCCCTGCGCGGCTGCGAAAAATTCTTCTCACGCGGGCTGGAGCGCGATGGCGGTATCAACCTATGGCGCAGCGCCAAACACAGTGAAACCTGCATCAATGGCATGATCCTGGCCCTGCTGGCTTACTTCCACTACCCCGATGGGCGCATCCACAGCGTTTTCGAGTTCCTACTGCGCGAACAAATGCCAGACGGCGGCTGGAACTGTGAGCGCATCAAGGGCGCAACTCATGCTTCCTTTCACACCACCATTTCGGTGCTCGAAGGGCTGGATGAGTACGCGGCGCGCCACCCCGAAAACCTGTCCGCCGTTATCGAGGCTCGCGCCAAAGCCTATGAGTTCCTGCTGCAACACCGCCTGTACAAATCGCACCGCAGCGGCGAGGTTGTTGACTATAAAATGACCCTGATGCACTTCCCACCCCGCTGGCGTTACGATTTCATCCGCGTACTCGATTATTTTCAAAGTATCAAGGCACCAAAAGACGAGCGCATGAATGACGCCATCGAACTGCTGCGCTCCAAACAAAATGCAAACGGAACCTGGCCGCTCAACACCCCCTGGCCGGGACTGGTCTACTTCCATATGGAAGAAACCGGGCAGCCCAGCCGCTGGAACACCCTGCGCGCCCTGCGCGTGTTAAAATGGTGGGCATCTTAAGGTCAAGGAGAATTCGTCCATGCGCCCCGATTGGGATTCCTATTTCATGAAAATCGCTTCCGCAGTTTCCGAACGCTCCACCTGTGACCGGGCCTTTGTCGGCTGCGTGCTGGTGCGCGAGAAGCGCATTCTGACCAGCGGATTCAACGGCTCGCCCGCCGGGCAGGAGCACTGCGATGAGGCCGGCCACCTGATGGTCGATGGCCATTGCGTGCGCACCATCCATGCTGAAACCAATGCCATCATCCAGGCTGCGCTGCATGGGGTATCGACCAAAGGTTCCACCTGCTATGTGACCCATTTCCCATGTATCAATTGCACCAAAGTGCTGATCAACGCTGGCATCGCACGCATCGTTTATGGGCAGGCTTACCGACTGGATGAAAACGCAGTCGACTTTTTGAGAAAAGCAGAAGTAGAAATCGTGGCCCACGAACTGAAATGAGAATCAAAAACGGGAGCCTGTGCGGCTCCCGTTTTTGATTCCCGGTCAGAGGAAATTAAACATCTTCAAAACGAATGGTAATGTTGACCAGGCCGCTGCCCAAGTCAACCGCCTGCACGACAATGGCTTCACCGCTTTCGTGGCCGTCAAAAACGATGCTGAAGGTGGTATCCGTTATCGCCGTATTGATTTCGCGCTCGGTATAACCTTCGGCAGCAAACGAATCGCGATAAAAAGCCAGTGAGTCTTCAATCGACAAGCCGGTCTGGAAGGAAATCATCCCGCCGCCGAGATCGAAACCGTTCGAGGCATCATCGGGAACAGGAAATTCTGTTTCAAAACCAAGTCCGGCAGCCGGGGCGGCTTCAGCTTCGGCGGGCTGTTCAACCGCTTCGGTCGGTTCGGCTTCTTCAACTGGCTGGGATTCTTCTACAGGGGCAGCAGGCTCGGGCGCAGACTCGCTGCCTCCAGCCAGGGCCTGGCAAGCCAGTGAGGCCAGCACCAGGACAGAAAGGGCAAGAAAAATTCGGTTCAGGCGATTCATATCAAAACTTCTCCTTGGGTTGGTTGACATAAAAAACTATTTTAGCCGTAATAACTTCATATTCAATCCAACCATTGGGGGATATTTAACGAGATGCAAACAAGCAAACCGGCAGTCCGCGCTCATTCTGCTCCAGTTTGGTCAACTGCTCGACCGGCTGGGCAAGATGCATTTCGAGCAAGGCTTTGTCCAACAGGCACAGGGCCGGGTGGGATGCGATAATCGCGACGTAGGGACATTGGCCCAGCAGGATGCGCGGCCCGGATGCATGCGCCTCCCAATGGGCCTGGTAATGCATCCGATTGAGCGTTTCGATGGTCTGAGCCAAGCGTCTGGTAATGTGGGCGCTGCGCTCGAGCGGCTGGGTGGGCGAAATCTGCTCCGCAAGGCGGCGCAGGGAGGTTGACTGCGCATCACCGTTCAAGGCATCCACAAATTGAGCCAGCAATCCCGAGGCCAGAGTCGGCAGGTTATCACCCAGGGCCAGGCGGCTCAGGCGATAAACCTTGTGCGGACGGCCGCGTGCACCCTCCGTGCGCACCCCGCCGACTTCAACCAGCCCATCCGCCAGCAAACGAGACAGGTGGTGGCGCATATTGGCGGGCGACAAACGCAGGGCCTTGGCCAGTTCAACCGGCGTGGCTGCGTTCTGTTTTCGCAAAGCGTTCAGTATTTTCTGGCGAGAGTTCGTCTTCGGCAGGGTGACATTTGTCATGAATTACTCATTTCTCGATTTATGCAAATATATATTATCATAATTATGTTGACCTGAGCCACAGCCAAAGATATAATTTTCACAATCGTATGGCTGATTCATTAAACTGGGAATCCACCTTTGCCATTGCCCTGGCGCTGAAAGCAAAATATCCACAGGTCGATTTTGAGACCGTTTCGCTTGGGGATATTTACCGCTGGACACTGGAATTGGAAGGGTTTGAGGATGAGCCAGCCCTGGCCAACGATGATATTTTGTCTGCCATCTACCAAGATTGGTTCGAGGAGACGCTTAATGACCCCAAATGAACTCAATTCACCCGGCTATGACATTCCAGACGAACTGCAAAATGTTGTCGCCATTACGACGCTCGATAAGATTTACAACTTCGGGCGGCGTTCATCGCTCTGGCCGATGATGTTCGGCCTGGCTTGCTGCGCCATCGAAATGATTGCCGCGCAAGCCTCACGCTATGACCTGGCCCGTTTCGGCATGGAAGTCATGCGCCCCAGCCCGCGTCAATGCGATGTCATGCTCGTGGCCGGCACTGTAACCAAGAAGATGCTGCCCGCCATCGTGCGCCTGTACAACCAGATGGCCGAGCCGAAATATGTTGTCTCAATGGGCGCTTGCGCTTCGGGCGGTGGACCTTTCAAAGAGGGCTACAACGTCGTCGCCGGCATCGATAAATATCTACCAGTGGATGTTTACGTTCCGGGCTGCCCGCCCACGCCCCAGGCGCTGGTTTACGGGTTGATCAAGCTCCAGGAAAAAATCGACAAGCAGTCGATCAGTCAGGTGCGCTGGTACAAAAAAGGCCCGGACAGCGTCGAAGTTCCGATCCCCATGCTTGGCCCCGATTTGATCGATCCGCGGCGCATCCCCGAAATCAAAGCCAAAGCCGCCGAACTGGCCAATCCGCCCGCTCCGGCAGAAGAAAGCGTTGCGTAGGAGACCCCCATGACAACTCCCGCTCCTGTTGAAACTCTCGATCCTGCCGCCATCGCAGGTCAAAAACTGGCTGAAAAATTCCCCGGCGCAGTCAGCGCCGACAGCCGCCCCGGCTATTCAGGCTGGATTATCTCTGCTGAAAAACTGGTCGAAGCGGCCACCTTCATCCGCGATGAACTCGGCTATGACCTGCTTTCCTCCGTCACCGGCGTGGACTACATCGCCGAAGGCAAAATGGAAGTGGTTTATCATGCCTACAAAACCACCGGCGGCTCGGCTTTTGTGTTCAAAGTCCAGGCTGAGCGCGTCGACCCGATCAGCGTCCCATCCCTGATTTCGGTTTGGATGGGCGCAGATTTGCAGGAACGCGAAATCTGGGACTTGTACGGGATTCGCTTCGAAGGCCACCCCGACCTGCGCCGCATCCTGATGTGGGAAGGCTTCGAAGGCCACCCGATGCGCAAGGATTGGAAAGAAGCCTTCTACGATGACGAAGTTAAGCCCTACAAGTCGCGCTGGCCGGACGGCAAACACACTTTCGCCGAACAGCGCGCCGTTTACGGCGATAACGTTAGCTTTGGGCCTGGTTTCGACCCCGAAAAATGGGTGCCGAGCGACCCCGAAGAAGCGCTGTATGCTTCTTTAAAGAAGTACAAGACCGAAGTCAAGGATGGCATCCCGACCGATCACATCCTGGTCAACATGGGCCCGCAGCACCCCTCAACGCACGGGGTTTTCCGCGCAGTGGTCATGCTCGATGGCGAAAAAATCGTCAGCCTGAAACCGGTCATGGGCTACCTGCACCGCAACCATGAGAAAATCGGCGAACGCAACACCTTCCTGCAAAACATGCCCTATACGGACCGGCTCGATTACTTCAATTCGATGTCGAACAACTGGGGTTACTCCCTGGCCGTTGAGAAATTGATGGGCATCCAGGTTGCTGAACGCGCCGAGTACCTGCGCGTGATCATGGCCGAACTCAGCCGCATCCAGAACCACTTGATCCTGATCGGCATGTTGATGAACGATCTGGGCGCTTACTTCACCCCGGCCCTGTACGCCTTTGAAGAGCGCGAACTGATCCTGGACATCTTCGAGGCCGTCGGCGGCTCTCGCATGATGTGCAACTACCACCGTTTCGGTGGTGTGGTGCGCGATGTGCCCGAAGAGTGGATGAAGAAAATCCACGGGCTGGTCTTCGACCGCCTGCCGGCCAAGATCGATGAATTCGACCGCCTGCTGACCGAAAACGAGCTGTTCGTTTCACGCCTGAAGGGTATCGGCTACCTCAGCCCGGAGGATGCCATCAACACCTCGATGACCGGCCCCATGCTGCGCGCCTCGGGCATCCCCTACGATATCCGCCGCGCCGACCCCTACAGCATCTATGACCGCTTCGATTTCAATGTGGCGGTCCGCTATAACGGCGATATGTACGACCGCTACCTGATCCGCGTGGATGAGATGCGCGAATCGATCAAAATCCTCGAGCAGGCCCTCAAGCAAATCCCCGAAGGGCCGGTGATGAGCGTCAAACCGACCTACCAGACCAAAGTCCCGGCTGGCGAGGCCTACGGACGCATCGAGGCCCCCAAAGGTGAACTGGGCTTCTATGTTGTATCGAACGGCAAGCCCAACCCATACCGCTACCACGTCCGCGCCCCATCCTTCATCAACCTGACCTCGCTTGAGATGACCTGCGTCAACGAAAAAATCGCGGACTTTGTCGCCATCCTGGGCGCAGTCGATATCGTGCTCGGCGAACTTGACCGGTAGAAGGGAGCAAACTCATGGAAACTTATGGAAAAGGTATTCTCAAAGGCCTGATGGTCACGGCCAAGCGCTTCTTTGACACCTATGTGGAAGACATCAAGTGGTGGGGCAGGCGTTATTACAATCCAGAGAGCATCGCCCATCGCTCGAGCAAGGATGCAAAAGGCGTGTTCACCATCCAGTATCCGGAAGAAAAGCTGCCGGTGCCGGAGGAATATCGCGCCAACCCCTTCCTGGTCTACGATGAAGGTGCAAACGGCGAAAAAGACATCCGCTGTACCGCCTGCGGTATCTGCGCCAAGGCCTGCCCGCCGCAGTGTATCTGGATTGTGCGCGGCAGCGACCCTGTAACCGGCAAGCCGGTCACCAAACCGTCCGAGTTCTACATCGATTTCGACATTTGTATGAACTGCGGCTTCTGCGCCGAATACTGCCCCTTCGATGCCATCAAGATGGATCACGACTACGAAATTTCATCCTATGGGCGCAACCTGGCCGACATCAACGATTTGCTCAAACCGGCCAAGTACTACGCGGAAATCCGCCCGCTGAATTACGCCCGCGAAGAGGCCGCCCGCGCCGAAAAAGCTGCCGCCAAGGCCGCCAAAGCCGAAGCCGGCTAAAGCGCCAACTCTTACCAAATCAAATTGGCCAGCGAAGCAAGCAAAGAAATTTCTTGCTAAAAAAGAAAAACAGACACCGCACAACAAGGTGTCTGTTTTTCTTTACAATCGTTTCCACTTACATTTTATTGCTATAAGCTGCAAGGATTAATCAAGCAGCCAGAACTTCTTGATAACTTGCGTCAAAACAAACATCAATAACTATTTTCACAATTTATTCAAGCGATGGCCTGCCTAGCGCTCTAAACTATAAATTAATAAATGGCTGTAATTGGATGGTTCAGTTGTTATTACATGATTACCTGACCCATCAGAATTCATAATGTAAATGTTTGCAGTATTTCTATCATCTCCAGCTATATATATAATGCTCTGCCCATCCGGCGACCAAGACATTTCCCAAATCCTCATATCTATCATATCCAGCGTACGGAGAACACTGCCGTCAAAATTATAAATAACCAAAGAAGCGGTTTTATTTTCTACTCTGCAGTAAGCAATAAATTGATCCCCAGATGGAGACCAAGAAAAACTGTCATAACACGGAATGTCAGCCACCTCATCTATAGCAAGAGAATCGCCAGAAATATTAAGGAGATAAACATGTCTATCTATGGCAGTATCAGTACTATCCAAGTTGCAGTATAAAAGAAGCTGTTCTCGGCTTGGAGACCATAACGGTTTATCACATGTCGCAGTTTCTTTGTCGGCAAAAAGATGGGCTACTTGTTTAGTTTCAACATTAAGAATGAATGATGATTTTGTAGATAAAAAATTCGGGGTTTGGTGATATTCTGTGTAAGCAAGATACTTTCCATCAGAAGAAAAATCGAGATCTTCTACGATAGAAAAATCATAATTATGCAGGATGTCTAAATCTTCTACGTTTTTCCCTTGAATTTTTACAGAATATAATTTGGGGATATGCTCATTCAATAGAACAACATTATCCCCGTTTGCAAACCAGCCTAGAGCTATTCCAGAACCTATGGAGGGATTATCTAATTCAATTCTTTCGCCTGTTTCCAATTCAACAACAATGGAATAATTTGCGAGATTCGGAGTAGATATCGAGTAGATAAATCTTTTCCCGTTTTTTGATAACTTCAAATTTGTTTCTGGTTCGTTAGGTGTGAAAGTTATTCTTTCTAAAGTTTGAAAATCTAGACCTGAAATACGATATAAATCCTGGTTCCCTTTAAGAGCGGCACTAAAAATTATTGAGTATGGCTGACTTGGGGCACTGCAAACAATAAGAAAAGATACGAACAAAACAAACGCCATTAGAATGTTTAAAATTTTTGATTTCCGATATTTACAATCCATATGCGTTTCACTCCTGAAAAAGAAGATAACCAGCAGCGATAAAGCTCGCCCATGTACAGATATGAAACGTCTGATGTGAAATAGGAACGAGTTGACGAAAAAGGGGAATGCCCTCAAGATAAGGTTTGCTGAAGACCACTTGAGGAGAACATTCCCATGACAAGTATATCCATTCCTGACCTTTTGACAATCATTTATGTTCTTGTAGATGATTGGTATCAAGCCCGAGGAGCAAAATTACTGCAGGGAAAAGCAGGCAAAAAGCCGGTTTTTGGAGACAGCGAAGTCATCACGCTGGTTTTGGCTCAAGACTACATTCCGTATCCATCCGAAACGCAGTACATTGAATTCATTCGAGCCAACCATCTCGCTCTGTTTCCTAAATTGCTAGATCAGAGCCAATTCAATCGGCGAGCGCGTAGCCTGCGATTACTCATCGAAGAACTGCGTCGGTATTGGGTTTTGCACAAGCATTACCATTTGCGCACCAACTACCTGCTGGATACCAAGCCAGTTCCTGTTCTTGGATACAAACGGCGCAAATCGTCCAGTGATTTTGCCGGGAGTGCCAATTACGGGCATTGCGCCAGCCGTAAGATGGATTACTTTGGCTACAAACTGGTTGCGATTACAACTTTGAGCGGTATTCCTGTTGTTTATGATCTCGTTCCAGCCAATACAGACGAGCGTTTGGCGGCTGAGAGCGTAATTGACTACCTGTCCAGTTGTGACATCTTTGCAGACAAGGGTTTCATTGGTTTTGAGTGGCAAACCAGCATCTTTGACCAGACCAATAATTTGATCTGGACGCCCAAGAGAACCAATCAACATGTTCAGAACCCAAATAATCTCAACCGCTGGCTATCAACAACTCGTGAACGAATTGAAGGCGTTTTTCACGAAATCCAGAATACCGGTCGCAACATTGAGCGCTTGTTAGCCAAAACTCAATTGGGCTTATTTACCAGGATTATTGCCAAGATTACCAGCCACTTATTGCGGCACATTTTGCGCACCGATTTTGGCATCAATGTCCAAACCTTTCGTGCCGCTTTTTGATTTCACATCAGACGTATGAAATAAGTTATGGCAAAGTCGAGCCAAGAAATGAGCCAATTGCCAATCTTATCCAAATTATTATCCCAAACAACAAACCATCCACAGGAAAAATTAATTCTTTGTCCATCATAAACTTTCAAAATATCACCCAAGAATAAGCGAATTATATTCGCGTTAATGGTTTGCTGGATTACCTTGCCAGACATACTCGGGCAGCATATTCCATCAATTTAATGCTGCAAATACTCCCACAACTCATTGAGACCAGCGGCCAGTCTAAGCGTATATTAATTAGTTACGATTATTTTGGATGTATAATGATTTTGGCCCTGAGTGTTAAGGAGGCAAAATATGGAGTTTTTGCTTGACGCAAACGTTGCTTACACCCTGCTCGTCACAGGGATTTTGCTGGGGCTGCTCTCGCTGGTCGCGCCGGGAACCGGAATTCTCGAAATCGGAGCGCTGTTCGCCTTTGTGCTGGCCGGTTACGGCGCTTACAACCTGGGAATCAACCCCTGGGCGCTGGTAGTGCTGGTTTTGAGCCTGGTGCCGTTTCTGTACGCTCTGCGCTTGCCGCGCTGGCGATTGGCCCTGCTCGGCGCAACCATCCTGCTGGTTGTTGGGGGATCCGTTTTCCTGTTTGTCGGCGAGAACGGCTGGCCGTCCGTTAACCCAATCCTGGCCGCCATCGTTTCGCTCTCGTATGGCGGGTTCCTGTATTTTGGCATTGAGCGTACCATCGCCGCCATGTCCGCCCGGCCAAACCATGATCTGGACGCACTGATCGGGCAGGTCGGCGAGGCCAAAAGCAAAATCCATGAGAGCGGATCGGTGCAGGTTGCCGGGGAATTATGGTCAGCCCGCAGTGAGAAAAATATTCCGGAAGGGAGTTCTGTCCGGGTGATAAAACGCGAAGGGTTTGTGCTTCTCGTTGAAAAAGCAGCCTAACAAAAAACAATTTAATTGAAGAAGGAGAAAAAGACATGCTCGAAGGAACCCTTTTGATTCTCTGCATCATCGGCGGTATCGTGCTTTTGCTGGCCATCTTCCTGGCCAACGCGATTCGCATTGTGCCCGAGTACCAGCGTTTGGTTGTTTTCCGGCTTGGGCGCTGTGTCGGCAGTAAAGGCCCCGGCCTGATCATCCTGATACCAGTCATTGAACGCGGCGTCAAGGTTGACCTGCGCGAACAGGTACGCGACATCCCGCACCAGACATCGATCACCAAGGATAACGCCAGCATCGCCGTTGACTTCATCTGGTACTACAAGGTACTCGATCCGATGGAAAGCGTTTTGCAAGTCGGCAACTTCGAAGCCGCGGCGCAAGGCATGGCCACCACCACCCTGCGCGCAGTCATCGGCGGTATCCCGCTTGATGATGTGCTCTCCGAGCGCGAACACATCAACAAAATGCTGCGCACCCGCCTGGACGAAGTTACCGAACGCTGGGGCGTTAAAGTGACCAATGTTGAAATCCGCGAAATCATCCCGCCGCGCGAAATCCTGGAATCGATGAACCGCCAGATGTCGGCTGAACGCGTCCGCCGCGCCGTCGTAACCGAATCGACCGGCCAGCGCGAAGCCGCGATCAACGTGGCCGAAGGCGAGAAACAGGCTGCCATCCTGCGCGCCCAGGGTCAAAAAGAATCCGCCATCCTGCAAGCCCAGGGTGAACGCGAGGCCCAGTACCTGCGCGCTGAAGGTTACGCTGCTGCACTGGAGAAGATTTTCAGCGCTGCCCAGTCCGTCGATCAAAAGACGATGACCCTGCAATACTTCGAAACGCTCAAGGAAATCGGCGCCAGCCCCTCGACCAAGTACATCTTCCCGATGGAATTCACCTCGATGCTCGACAACTTCCTCGGCAAGAACAAATCGTAAAACCATTCCATCCTAAGGTAAAATAAAGCCTCCCCGCTGCGGGAGGTTTTATTTTGGACCCGAATAACGTGACAGAAATCATCCCCGCCTCCATCCTTGACCTGGGCGCTTTGCGACACCTGGAACAGGTTTGTTTTCCGTTGGATGCCTGGCCCATGCTTGACCTGATTGCAGTACTCAGTTTTCCAGGCGTAATTCGCCTGAAAGCCATTGAACACGGCAAAATGGTCGGGTTTGTTGCTGGAGACCCACGCCCCAATGAAAAAATAGGCTGGATCGCTACCATTGGTGTCTTGCCGGAAAAACGTGGCCAGGGGATTGGGCAGGCCTTGCTCGAAGCCTGTGAACGCCAAATGTCGCAGCCCAGGATTCGGCTCAGTGTGCGTCAGAGCAACCGCGCAGCCATCCGCATGTATGAAAGAAGCGGGTATCGCGCCGTGGATCACTGGCTGCGCTACTATAACGATGGCGAAGATGCCCTGGTCATGGAAAAATATATGAACGAAAGTGAACTATAATCTATCCATGCTCGCAGAAACAACTCTCGCTCAACCGATTTGGGTTTCAACCCACCAGGGGCTGAAAAGTCTCATTGAAGACCTGCAAAACCAGCCGCGTGTGGCCGTCGACACGGAAGCCAATTCATTACACGCATACCATGAGCGCGTCTGCCTGATCCAGTTCTCCACCCCAACAAAAGATTACCTGGTTGACCCGCTTTCAATCACCGACCTTTCGGCGCTGGAAGAGATTTTCTCGAACCCCAGAATCGAAAAGGTTTTCCATGCGGTCGATTACGATGTATACGGCCTAAATCGCGATTACGGGTTCAGCATCAACAATTTGTTTGACACCATGATCGCCGCCCGCACCCTGGGCTACAAATCCCTGGGATTGGGCAATCTGCTCTTCGAAAAATTCGAAATCGAGCTTAACAAGCGTTTTCAAAAGGCGGATTGGGGCCAACGCCCCCTGCCCGAAGATTTGATCGATTATGCCCGGCTGGACACCCACTATCTGCTCGCCCTGCGCGATACGCTCGAACAGGAACTGCACGAAAAGGGACGCTGGCAACTGGCCCACGAGGATTTTACCCGCGCCAGCCAGGTCAACGGGCATAACGGCGATCCGCGCGAACGCTGGCAGCGCATCAGCGGCCAGCAAGACCTGGACCGCCGCCAGCAGACCATCCTGCATGAGCTTTGCCTGGTACGCGAACGGGTTGCCGAAAAACTCGACCGTCCGCTCTTCAAAGTGGTCAGCGATGCCCATCTGCTGCAACTCGCCCAAAAATCCCCTCAAAAAATCAGCGAACTGAACGAACTCGGCCTGTCGGAGCGCCAGATTCATCGGCTGGGCAAATTCCTGCTCGAAGCCATCCAGCGCGGGCAAACAGCGCCCCTGGTACGCGCTACAGAAGTCGACCGCGCGCCTGAAGCGGTGGTCAACCGGCTGCAAAAATTAAAAACCTGGCGCAAAGAAACCGCGCAAAAAATGGAAGTCGAATCGGATGTGATTCTCTCGCGCAACGTTATGCAAACCATTGCCGAGAAAAACCCGCGCACGCTTGACGAACTTGCCAGTCTTATGCGTGAATTTCCCTGGCGGCTGGCCCAATATGGCCCGGATATCCTCGATGCACTCCACCCCAAAGCCGCCCCAAAAAAGGTTCAGGAGGAAGCCTGATGAAAATCCAGTTTCACGGCGCAGCCCAAACCGTCACCGGCTCGATGCACCTGCTCGAAGTCAACGGCTCCAAAATCCTGCTCGACTGCGGCCTGTTCCAAGGCCCGCGCAGGGAAACCTACAAACGAAACCTGAACTTCCCCTTTGACCCTGCCAGCCTGGATGCGGTCATCCTTTCCCACGCCCACATCGACCACTGCGGGAACCTGCCCAACCTGGTCAAACAGGGATTTTCAGGCAATATCTACACCACGCCTGCCAGCGCAGAACTGGCTGAAATCATGATGCTCGACTCGGCCCATATCCAGGAATCGGATGCCGCTTATCTCAACTATCGCGAGGAACGCCGCGGGGCAAACCTGATCGAACCGCTTTACACCCAGGAAGATGCCGAAGCTGTTCGGCCACTGATAAAACCGGTCGATCTTGGCATCGATTTCGAAGTTGTTCCCGGCGTGGTCGCCCGCCTGGCCGAAGCCGGACATATCCTCGGCTCGGCAGCAATTTTCCTTGAAGTGGAAGAAAAAGGGAAAAAGACCCGCATCTGGTTCTCAGGCGATGTTGGCCGGCGCAAATTGCCGCTGCTGCGCGACCCAATCCTGCCGGAAGCGGTTGATTTGCTGATCAGCGAATCAACTTATGGCGATAAACCCCACCGCGACCCCGAAATTGCTTTTAGCGAACTGCGGGATGTCGCCAGCCGCACGTTGCAGCGCGGCGGCAAGCTGATTATCCCCTCCTTTGCGGTTGGCCGCACCCAGGAAATTGTCTACAACCTGCATCGCATGATCGATGCCCGCGACATTCCGCGCGTCCCGGTTTTTGTCGACAGCCCGCTGGCCGTCAATGCTTCAGACATCTTCAAAAAACACCGTGAATGTTTCGACGATGAAACCTGGGAGTTCATGAACAACGGCACACATCCCGCCCTGGATTTCAACGGGTTGACCTATATTCGCAACCTGGAAGAATCAAAACAACTCAACACCCGCAAGGATCCGATGGTGATTATCTCGGCCTCCGGGATGGCCGAAGCCGGGCGCATCCTGCACCATCTCAAAAACAACATTGAAGATAAACGCTCCACAATCGTGATTGTTTCCTGGCAGGCCCCGCATACGCTCGGGCGCCGCCTAGCTGAACAGGAAGAACGCATCAAAATTTTCGGCGAAGTTTTCTACCGCCAGGCCGATGTGGTGACTATCGGTGGGCTTTCCGCGCACGCGGGCCAGGATATGCTGGTCGAGTATGCCCAGGCGGCCCAGGCCCACAAACATGGCATTTTCCTGGTTCACGGCGAAGAGCGCGGAGCCTTGCCGCTCAAAGCCAAACTCCAGGAAAACGGACATCATAAAGTTTTCTACCCCGAATTACACCAAAGCTTGGAAATTTAAGGTATAATTTCGCGCCGCGAGCACACTGGAGAGGTGCCAGAGTGGTTGAATGGGACGGTCTCGAAAACCGTTGTAGGCTCCGGTCTACCGTGGGTTCGAATCCCACCCTCTCCGCCAAAAATCCCCGTCTTTTCGATGGGGATTTTTTGTCCCCATGCGCCCCCATTCAGGGGATGGTATTCGAATCCCACCCTCTCTGCCAAAATCCCCGTTATTTTGACAGGGATTTTTTCTTGTCCCCATGCAAAGAGTTTGGCTCTCTGGGGTTTACCGAGAAAGCCAGTAACACGGATTACACAGGTTTCACGGATTTGCACGGAAAAGACCAAAAATGCTTTTAATGCTCTTAAAATCCGTGTTTTTCCGTGTAATCCGTGTACAAAGGGCTTGACCACGGAGATTCCCAAAGAGCCAAGAGTTTCTCCTCGCTGGGCATCGACAGGCTCGATCATCAGCGGCTCGAAATAACAAGCACAACTCTTCTGCTGCAACAAAAAGTCCTTCGTCGACCAACAACGAAGGACTTTCACATTTTTCTTTCCCAAATCCGCATCTATGCAGGTTTATTGCGCTGGTAGGGAATCATCATCAACATACCCGCAGCAATCATTCCCTGGCCAATCTGTACGCCGACCGCCTGCCAGGGGCCAAAAAACGGCACTTCCGGCAAAGGCTGGGTGCCCATGCCGAAAATATCGGCCATACCGGCGAAAACGGCAATAACATAACCCGTCCCGATGAGACGGGCGCCAATATCCGCCAGGATGCTGCGCTCTTCATTCTTCCACAAGCTCGTCAAGCTGATGTAGCCCCCCATGCACAGGAAACCCAGGCCAAAGATAAACACGGTGATTTGCACAAAGCCAACAACCGGGCTGCGATCCAGGCCCAGCCATTCCGGTTTGGCACCCAGGATGAAAACAAAAAAACCAATAATGGTGATGAGCAGCCCCAGCCTGACGCGGTCAGAATAACGGGGCGTATTGGATGCAGATTTTGAATTTACTTCTTCACTCATGCAGGTAAGCTCTTTTGCAAGAAATTTTGCCAGTTAAGGCCGAAGATCGAGCGAATGTCTTTCTCTGAATAACCGCGATCGCCCAGTAAAGGCGTTAGCTTTTGCAGGTCGGCGATTGTGTCGATGCCATCTGGAACGCGCTGCAAACCAAAGCCGCCATCGAAATCGGTGCCAAAGCCCACATGAAAAGCATCGCCAGCGCGCTGGCAAATGTAATCGATATGGGCAACAATCCTGTCTAGCGGGCAGGCGCTGCGCGAATCCGAGCGCTGCCAGGTTTGGTCGAGAAAACGATTGAACGGAACAATCCCAATAATACCATCACGTTCAAGCAAACGGTCGATAATTTCATCGCTCAGGAAACGGTTGCCGGAACCGTTCCTGACCATTTTCAACGGGTTGGCATGGCTGGCAATCAGGTGGCCTTCATAAGAGTCGAGAGCCTGTAAGGCAGATTCCCAGGCCATGTGACTAATATCGAGGCTGAAGCCTCGCTCGGCCATGGCCGCCAGCAAGGAGTAGCCTTCCGGCGTCAGCGGGCCAGGTTCGCCCGTGCCGCCGCAAAAGCGGGTAGCTTTCCAGGCCGGGCCGATGATGCGTACCCCGGCCTCCCACCACTCATCCAATTCGTCGAGGCTGCGGATGCCGTCCGCGCCCTCCATCAGAGTCACCAGTCCGGTGGGGGCAGGCTTTTCAGGGTTGTCCCAATCCGCGAGTACGGCGGCCAGGTTACGGGCCGAGCGCAGTGGAACAAATTTATCCGGATGACGCTCAAAAAGCTGGCGATAGATATCCACCTGCTTTTTATAAAGGAGGTGGGCCTGCTCAACGTTGGCGTAAGTTGACAGGTCCCATTCGCCCTCGCTGGCCCTGGTCGGGGCCGCAAAAAGAGTGGCAAAAATGACCGCAACCCGGCCCTGCTGGTATTCTGGCCAGCCGAGCAGGGTATCGTCATTGCGCTGAACCGTCGGCGTGCCCATCTCGCGCCGGCGTGTCTCCAGCGCGGACAGGCTGTAATCCCGCCCGAAGGTGAGCATGTTCCAGGCCAGGTCCTGGTGGGCATCGATAATAAGTGGTTTCATCTCAATAAAGAAAGAGCGCACCCGGGGGTGCGCTCCTGCTATTTGGCTCCGGTTTAGCCTTCAGCCTCTTCGTCGCCAAATTCTTCATCGAGTTCGGCGGTCAACGACTTCATATCGAGGTCGGTGTAAGCGGCTGAATCTACTTTGCGAAGGCTCAGACCGATGCGGCGCTGGTCAGAGTCGATGCGGATGACGCGCAAGGTCAGGCTGTCGCCTTCCTTGACGGCTTCCTTGGGATGGTTGATGCGGTTTTCGGAAAGCTCGGAAATGTGGATCAAGCCTTCGATATCGCCTTCGAGGCGGGCAAAAGCGCCAAACTTGGTCAGGCGGGTGATGACACCCTCGGTCAACTGACCAACCTTGAAGCCGCCAACCTTGTCCTGCCAGGGGTCTTCTTGCAGGGCCTTGATCGACAGACCGATGCGCTTCTTCTCGCGGTCGATGCTGATAATCTTGACCTTAACTTCGTCGCCAACCTTGAGAACTTCGCCAGGGTGCTGGACGCGTTCCCAGGAAACCTCGGAAAGGTGAACGAGGCCATCCGCGCCATTGATGTTAACAAACGCGCCGAAATCGGCAACGCTGGTAACACGACCGGTGTAAACCTTGCCTTCTTCGAGTTCGTCAATAACGCGCTCTTTGATCGACTGGCGGGTTTCGGGATTGGCCGAGCGCTCCGAAAGGATCAAACGGCGGCGGGCCCGGTCAACTTCGATGATGCGAACGCTGATGGTTTCGCCAATCTGCTTGGCCCAGCGGTCGGGGGTATCGCCCTGAACGTGGGTGCGGCGTGCCATGCCAATCTGGGAGGCGGGCACAAAACCACGCAGGCCATGCACGAGAACAATCAAGCCACCCTTGTTGTATCCCTCCACGAGACCTTCAAAGGTTTCGCCGCTCTCCTGCATCTTTTCGACAACTTCCCAGCCCATGGCTTCGCGAGCGCGGACATAGGACAAGACCACATTGCCATACTGGTCTTCAGGATTGATGACGTAGACAGGAATTTCCTGGCCTACTTTGAACGCATCGCGTTCCAATGAAGGGATCTGGTCCAGTTCGCGGCCAGTGATGACGCCTTCAGACTTTGCGCCAACGCTGACAAGGATCTGGGAAGGAGAAATGCTGGCAATGACGCCTGTCCGAATTTCGCCCTGGCTGGGAAACTCAAGCCCGGTATCGGACTGCATCAAAGCTTCCATGCTTTCCATCGCGCCATTGCTATCGGGAATCAGTTCTTCACTGCCCCCGTTGCCCATAGGGGCATTGTATTGTTCCATCATAAAGAAATTGCTCCAGTACAAAGAGATTGGGGCTGATTATAAATGTATATTGCGGGCTTGACAATAGCGAAAACACAATGAGAATTCGATTAAAAAGGCAAAATTCATGGACTTAACGCGGCAAAGAATCCCTTGGTGATACAATCCAGGCATGTCCAAATCCTTCGTTGCCGTATGGCTGGGACAAACCGTGTCGATTCTCGGCAGCGGGATGACCTGGTTTGCGTTGACCATCTGGGCCTGGCAGGCCAGCGGACAACCTTCGGCGCTCTCAACGGTCAGTTTTTTTGCGTTCCTGCCGACCGTGCTTTTCACGCCGCTGGCCGGGGTTTTTGTGGATCGCTGGAACCGCAAAACAGTGATGGCCCTGAGCGATTCGGCAACAGCCGTTGGTACCCTTTTCATCTTAATCCTTTTTAGCGCCGGGCAATTACAACTCTGGCATATTTACATTATCAGCGCGCTGGCGGGCTTCTTTACCGCCTTCCAGTATCCGGCCTACATGGCAGCCGTGACCACTCTCCTGCCCAAGGAACAGTTTGGCCGCGCCCAGGGCATGTTGGGATTATCCCCGGCCCTTTCCGGCATCCTCGCCCCGGTGTTTGCCGCGGCGCTGCTGGATCGGATCGGGATGCAGGGCATTATGCTGATCGACCTGGCAACCTTCGGCCTGGCGCTGGCGACCCTGGCCTGGGCGCGCATCCCCCAGCCGGAAACAAGCCCGGCAGGTCAGGCCAGCCGCGGCAGCCTATGGCGGGAAATGCAGTTCGGCTTCCAATACATTTACGCCAAAACCGGCTTACGCAGCCTGGCAGCGCTGTTCATTTTGGCCAATTTCTTCCTGGCGATTGGCGCGACCCTGGTCGCGCCGCTGATTTTGAGCCAGACCGGCAACGATGAGGGCGTCCTGGCTGCGGTTCAATCGCTGGGGGCGGTGGGCGGCATCAGCGGCGGAATCGTGCTCAGCGTTTGGGGCGGCCCGCAGCGCCGCGTCCACGCTGTCTTTCTGGGCGGGGCCGGGGCCTGCCTGCTGGGTATCACCTGGCTCGGGCTGGGGACAAGTTTCCTGCTCTGGGCGGCGGGGAGCTTTTTTTTCGCTTTTTTTGAGCCGATGGTCGAAGGCAACAACCTGGCCATCTGGCAAGCGCGGGTCGAGGCCGATGTGCAGGGGCGGGTGTTTTCGGCGCGCCAGCTCCTGGTGCAAATCCCGTACCTGCTGGGGATTTTGGTTTCCGGGCCGTTGGCGGAATCCATCAGCGGAATCGCCCCGCTGCTGATCCTGGCCGGGCTGGCGGGAAGTTTTATTTTTCTTTCAGGATACGCATTTCGCTCCACGCGCGAGGTCGAGGTGCTGCATCCAGAATTGGGAGCATAAACCATGTCCATGGAAATCGTCATCGTTGTCGCATTCCTCCTGCTGCTGGGCGCTTTGTATTACTTCATCGACCGGGAAATCTATTTCTATGAAGGCATGCGCCTCGGGCCGCGCCTGCAACGCTGGCTGTACGACCGCTGGGCGGCAGATTACGACAAAGGCAAACAAGCCAGCCAGGCCGAAGACGAAACCATGCTGGCCCGGCCCATCCTGGAGCGGCTGACAGACATCCCCGAGCCATTTCTCCTTGATCTGGCCACCGGCACCGGACGCCTGGGGTCGGTACTCTTCCGTCAGCCAGGGTTTGCAGGCCGAATCATCGCCATGGATATTTCGCCAAAAATGCTCGATTTGGCCGCGCAAAAACTGGCCACGCACCGCGAACGGGTCGACCTGGTGCAATACCTGACCCTGCCGCTGCCTTTTCCCGATGAGAGTTTTGATGCGGTCTGCTGCCTGGAAGCGCTCGAAGTCATGCCCGAAATGGAAAGCCCGCTGGCCGAACTGTGGCGCGTTCTGCGGCCGGGCGGGTTGCTGGTCACCTCGCGCGGGACAGAGGCATCGGGCCGAAAGGATAAAATCCGCAGCAGCGCAGATTTCAGCAGCCTGCTTAAAAATTCCGGGTTCGAGCAGGTGCAAATCTCAGTCTGGTGGAAGTATTTCGACCGGGTCTTCGCCCAAAAGCCCGGCAGCGCTCCGCCCGCAGCGCAGCATGAACTGTTCGGGCTGCTACGCTGTAAGGCCTGCGGAAAAACCGATTGGCAAATCCATCCCGGCGAAGCGCATTGCCAGGCCTGCGGCGCAAAATATGCCCGCCGCGAAAACAATGTTCTGGTTTTCGAAATTCAGAATGAGTCATAACAATTTTGTTGGGTTTTCGGCATCAAAAATGAGAAGGTATGGTTATAAAATACAATCAGTGAATTTTTTCTGATGACAGCGCCAACCCTTGCCGAATTACACCTAAAAACCTATTCCCAAATAGGCGCTATTGAGGCAGGTCTTTGGGATCAGCTTGGCAGCGACCAGGGATTCCAAAGTTATCGCTGGTACGCCTATGCCGAAAAAGTCATGGCGGATTGTGCTCCGCACTACATCCTGATCTTTAATAACAACGAATTGGTTGCCCGGGCCGCGTTTTACCTAGTTCGCTCCGAGCCGCTGCCCATCGAGCCTGAATTTATCCGCGCGATCACCCAGGCTGCTTTTCGGCGCTGGCCGCTCTTCATCTGCCGCACGCCGCTGGCCGGACTCTCCGGGCTGGCGCTGGGCAATGAAGCAATCCGGCCAGCCGCGCTGAATTTGATTGGCGCAGCGGCCCTGGCCGAGGCAAATGCCCGGCAAACCTCCTTTGTGTTCTTCGATTTCGTTGAAGAAGCGCTGAGGAACACCCCCGGCTGGCCGTCGCAATTCCGCGCAATGCAGATCAACGAACCCGGCACCTTCCTGGCGCTGGAGTGGCCTGATTTTGACAGCTACCTGGCCGCCTTGGGCAAGGAGGAACGTTACCACTACCGCCGCATCCAGCGCAAGGCGCAGGAGTTGGGCATCACCGTCAGCCGCTGCAACCGGGTGGCGGCGGTCGAGGAAGCCCTGGCGTTAATCCGCAATGTGGAGCGCAAGCACAGCGCCAGCCCCGTTCCCTGGACGCAGGCCATGCTCGAACACCTGACCCTGGCCGATGGCACCTGGCTGGAAGCCCGGATTGGACAACGCCTGGTCGGCTGCGGACTTTCGCTGCGCGATAACGGCGCCCAAATCAATACCGCCCTGGGTTTGGCCGAAGAAGTTCCCTATGTGTATTTTGCGCTGCTCTACGAAAGCCTGCGCGTGGCTTTTGAGCACAAAGTTCGCATTGCCCGCCTGGGCAGCGGCGCATATGATGTCAAAAGACGCCTGGGTTTTCAAACCGAAGACAACAACTATGTAATGGCGGCTTCGGCAAATCCCTGGCTGCAAAAACTGGTCGACAGGATGGCAAAATGATTTCAGGAATACCGTTAGCGATTGTGCTGGGACTTGTGGTGATTGCCTTTTTCTTCATGGACTTCTTTTTCATGTTGCGTTACGACCGCGAGCGCGCGGCAGGAAAAGGCTGGGCATGGGATTATACGCTGCTGGTTGCCGGGCTGGGGCTGATGGTTGTGCTTCAGCCCGTTTTTTTACCCATGATCGGCTTCAGCACCGCCCAGGCCTGGGGATTGGGTGTGCAAATCATCGGGCTGGTGGTGACCCTGCTCTCGTTTGTCATTCACATCTGGTCGCGCCTGCACCTGAAAAAATTCTACGCCGAACGGGTGGAAATGCAGGCTGACCACCAGGTAATCGACACTGGTCCCTACGGGCTGGTGCGACACCCGCTGGTGACTTCCTTTTTCATGCTGGGCACAGGCATCTTTTTGCTGGCTCCAGCCCTGACCACGCTGATAGCAATGGTCTACGTTTATTGGGACTTCAGCCGCGCCGCCAACCAGGAGGAAGCCCTGCTGGGGGCCAGCTTGCCCGGCTACCGCGATTACATGCGGCGAGTGCCCAAGTTTTTGCCCGGACTGCGTAAAAGGGATTAGCCGCGATGAATGTATTCTCGATCAACCTGGCCTTGTTCAAGGAATGCTGGCAGAGCCTGAAATGGTTCCGGGTTGCGCTCTCGACAGCGCTGGTCTGGGCGGTTTTGCGGCTGCTGATGCAGTTGGCGCTGACTTTTGACCCATCTTCCAGTTCGATCAGCATCGACCTGCAAGTTTACCTGGACGCCGCCCAAAACTTTGTCCGCCGAGCCGACCTGTACCCGAAATCGTTGGAAATCCTGGAGTACCACTTCCCCTATCCGCCCATCTTTGCCCTGCTGTTTGTTCCTTTCTATTATTTACCCAAACAGATCACCGTCGTCATTCAACTGGCGCTGCACATTTTTGCTTTTTACCTGTTGTTTGCGCAATGGAGTCAACTTTTCCGCGAATGGGGACTGGAAAAAGCCTCGAAGTACCTGGTGTTATCCGCGCCAGTCTGGCTGCTCTTTTCGCCGTTTTGGGACGACCTGTTGTATTTGAACATTTACACTCTCATGGCCCTGCTCGGCACATTGCTGTTCAGGGCCATTCTGAAAGAAAACCTGCCCCTGTCGGCGCTCTGGCTGGCCCTGATTCTGATCAGCAAGCCGCACTGGGCGTTCGCTGCGATTATCCCGTTATTCTTCAGGCGCTATGCATTTTTCGCAAAACTAATTCTGGGAACCGTGGCCGGCTACCTGTTCCTGGCGCTGGTCACCTTCCTGGCGGGCGGCTTTGATTATGTCGGCGGGCAGTACCTCGACTATTTCGCCCTGCTTGGCCGCCTCGGGCAGGATTTCCCCTGGCGGGAGGCTGCTTCCGGGTTTATGGGGTACAACCACTCCCTCAAACAGATTTTCGCCTTCATCCTGGGCGCATCGCCGACTACGCTGTTGATTGCCACCCTGGTCAAAGGGCTGCTGCTCCTGCCCCTGGCCTGGAACGCGCTGCGCTTCATCTTCGGCCCCGAACTCCAGCCCCGCCAGCACACCGTGGTTGCCTTTGAGATGTTCATGGCGCTCTACCTGGGCGTTTTTCTCTGGCTCGATATTCTATGGGAGGCCTTCCTGGCGATTGCCATTTTCGGCTACCTGATGTCCATCCTGGAAGAGCGTTTTAGCCGGATGGCAGTCCTGATTGTCACGATTCTGTATGCCATTTTGGATTTATGGCGGCTTATCCTTTATCTGATTGGCGCGCCCATGCTTGATGACTATTACCTGCTGTGGGATTACAGCATTTACATCCCAATCGTCATGCTGGTCATCCTGGTCTATTATTTCATCCTGACGAAAAAACTACTCCTGGTTCGCCCCGGACAAAACCAAGCATGATTTCCAAAGAAGCGTTTCTCCGTCTTAGCAGCGCAGAGATTGCCAGTCTGGTGCGCCAGACTGGGCCAAAGGTCTGCGTTTTCCCGATCAACGGCACCCGGCGCTGGTTTGTGCTGGAACACGCAGCCAGCGTCCAGGGCGACCCGATCCAGGCGTATATGGATATTTCCAGCCGCAACCATATCGAACTCTACAAGCTCTTCTTTGCCCACGGAGTCGATACCTTGCTCACGCCCGAATTCGGCCCCGACCTGCTGCTGCGCGGCGATGAATATGTACAGCGCATCGGCGCAGACGGACTGGCCCGCCTGGCCAGTCACCCACTCTTTGTCGATTTCTACATGGAGTATGGAGTGCGGGTCCATTTCTACGGCGAACACCGGCGCTTCCTGGGGCCAACCCCCTACGCCTACCTGTCCGACCTGTTCGACCAGGCCAGCGAGCAAACCCGTCAGAATAACAAACACCGCCTGTTTATCGGCGTTTTTGGCGCGGACGCCACCCAAACCGTGAGCGAATTCGCGGTTGAATTCCACCAAAGCACGGGCAGGCTGCCCGACAAGAGCGACATCGTAGCAAAATATTACGGCGAAAATATCGAGAAGGTGGATTTTTTCATAGGGTTCGACAAATTCAGCGCCTTCGACTATCCCCTGCTCTCCAGCGGAGAGGAAGACCTGTACTTTAGCGTTGCCCCCTCCCCCTACATGTCACTGGGCCAGTTGCGGGCCATCCTTTACGATCACCTTTATACCCGACGCGAGGTGGAACTCGATTACGAAAAAATGAGCCCCGCAGAACTGGGCTGGATCAAGCAGTTCTACGCCCAAAACATCGACGAAGCCCTTGGAATAGGAATCACCAAGGCAGGGATTTGGATTCCCGCCAGCACACTCTCTATGCCCGGATAAACTCATGGATGCCAATCAAAACATACAATCATTGTTACAAACCATCGGACAGGGGAAAATGTCGAACCTGGCGTATGACACGGCCTGGATCGCGCGCCTGGGCGAAATCGACTGGGGCCTGGGCAGCCGCGCCCTGGCCTGGCTCTCGGAAAACCAGCTCCCCGATGGTTCCTGGGGCGCGGCCATGCCCTACTATTACCACGACCGGGTCATCAGCACCCTGGCCGCCATGGTCGCCCTGACCCGGCGTGGGCGGCGCAGCCATGACCGTGAACAGATTGAAGCCGGCCTGATTGCGCTGGACAGAATCACCAAGGGCGCCACGCGCGGTTTGCAGGCGGATCCGAATGGCGCAACCGTCGGCTTCGAGATGATCGCCCCAACCCTGGTCGAAGAAGCCGAAGCGCTGGGCATCATCCGCCAGCAGAAGGATCGCATCCTGGGGCGGCACTCGCGCATGCGCGCCAAAAAGCTCGAAATGCTCAAAGGGCTAAAAATCAACCGCAGCCTGACCCACGCCTTTTCCTCCGAAATGGCCGGCCTGGACGGGCAACACATCCTCGATATCGAAAACTTGCAGGAAGTGAACGGTTCCATCGGCAACAGCCCCTCTGCAACCGCCTATTATGCAGTTCACATCAAACCAGGCGAGGCCAGAGCGCTGGATTACATCAAACGCCACATCGATCCGGGCGGCGGCGCACCAAATGTCGCCCCGTTCGACATCTTTGAACCCGCCTGGACGCTGTGGAACCTGAGCCTGCTCGAAATGCCGGACGAAAGCCGGCTTGAACTCTTCAAGCCGCACCTGGACGAGTTGGCGCGTCAGTGGATTCCGGGAAAAGGCATCGGGCACGCCTCCGAGTTTACGCCCAAGGACAGCGACGATACGGCCCTGGTCTATGAACTGCTCAAACGCTTTGACTACCCGGTCGATATCGAAGCGGTTCTCTCCTACGAGGAACAAACCCACTTCCGTTGCTTCGCCCTGGAGGCCAACCCGTCAACCAGCGCCAACATCCACGTGCTCGGCGCGCTCAAAGCCGCCGGGTTCGACCGGAAACACCCCTCGGTGCAGAAAATCCTGGGCTTCCTAAAAAAAACCAGCATCGATCAGCGCTTCTGGTTCGACAAGTGGCACGCATCCCCCTACTACCCCACCACTCATGCGATCATCGCCGCCCACGGCCTCGACGATACCCTTAGCCAACACGCCATCGCCTGGCTGGTTGAAACCCAAACACACGATGGCTCCTGGGGCTATTACGAAGCCTCGACCGGGGAAGAAAGCGCCTACTGCCTGCAAGCCCTGCTTTATTGGCAAAAAATGGGCGGGGAAGTCCCACACCAGGTGATCGAAAAGGGCCAAAACTGGTTGTCCGAGCACAAATCGCCTCCGTATCCTCCACTTTGGATCGGGAAGGGTTTATACTCGCCTGAGTATGTCGTGCAGTCAGCAATCCTGAGTGTTTTATAGTATTTCTCCTGGCAAGATCGTTTTCGAGCGCAACAAACCGCACAACAAACGGAGTTGACGATGCAGCAAAAAACCTTGTCTGAAAAAATCTCATCCTGGTTCGATGTGCCAACCACAGACCCGGACGACACCCGCCGCAGACGGCTGCTCAACATCCTGCTGGCCGGCACCGGTATCCTGGGCATCCTGACCGTTATCGCGGTCGGGGTGGCGGCCAGCCTCAACCTGACCCAAACAACACCGTCCGATATTCTGATTGTGCTGGCTTCAGGGGTCAGTATCGTCCTGGTTGTTGTTTTTTGTTACTGGCTCAACCGGAACAAAAAAATACCCGGCTCGGTGGCGAGCACCATCTTCCTGCTTTTCCTGATGACGATTTTAGGCTTTAGCGACAGCCCCGAAGAGTTGGCCGCCGGACGCAGCCTGTTCACCTTCATCCTGCCGGTCGTTATGGCAGGCATCCTGCTGCCGCCGGTCTTCAGCTTCGTTTTCTTTGGCCTGGTCTCACTCGAAATCTTCCTGCTGGGCCAATTGGGTAATGTCGAACCCAACCAACTGGCCTACGTCACCTTCTTCCTGATTGCGTTGATTTCCTGGTTGTCCTCGCGCGCGGTTGAACAGGCTATCAAGGATTTGCGCCAACTCAACCGCGATCTGGACAAGCGCGTTGAAGAACGCACCCGCGAACTGGCCGAGGCTTTAACCCGCGAATTTGCCGAAACCGGTAAAAACCAGGCCATCCTGGAGGGCATCGCCGATGGCGTCATTGTGTTTGACGCGGAAGGAAAGATGATCGTCGCCAACCCGGCCGTCTGCCGCCTGTTGAGCCTGACACGGGCCAACCTGCTCGATAAAACCATCGAACAGTTCCTGGCGATGGGCGCGCTGTCCGAAGCCGACCGCAAAAGCCTGGGCGGCATGCTCACCGCTCCCGACAAGGAAGTTCTCGGCAACCGCTTCGTCTGGGGCAAGAAAACCATCTCGGTCACAACCGCCTCGGTCGCCACCCCGGTCGGCAAATTAATCGGGACGGTGGCCGTTTTCCGCGATTTCACCCGCGAAGCCGAAGTCGAGCAGATGAAAAACACCTTCGTCGCCATGGTTTCGCATGAACTGCGCACACCGCTCAACGCCATCCTGGCTTACGCCGAAATGCTCCAGGATGAGATTTACGGCCCAATCAACCCCAAACAGGCCAACGCCACCAATCGCATCTTCTCCAACACCCAACGGCTGATCGGTCTGGTAAGCGACCTGCTCGACCAGGCCCGCCTCGAAGCGGGGGAAATGAGAATAGAAGTAGCCGAATTCTCAGTTTCCGAAATTGCAGATGCGGTGCGCGGCGTGATGGAGAAACCGGCCAGGGACAAAGGTCTTGAGTTGAATATCCAGATCGAGGCGGACGCCCCGGCCACTGTCTGGGGAGATGCCCACCGCTACCAGCAAATCCTGATCAATTTGGTCAACAACGCAGTAAAATTTACTGAAAAGGGTACAATCTCCGTTCAGATTGCCCGGTTGGACGAGAATCGCTGGACGCTTGAAGTGCAGGATACCGGCCCCGGCATCCCGGAAGATGCGCTGCCCTTCATCTTCGACACCTTCCGCCAGGTGGACGGGGTAACCACCCGCCACCACGGCGGCGCAGGACTTGGACTTTCGATTGTAAAACGCCTGGCAGAACTGATGGGCGGGAACGTAAAAGTAAAAAGCAGCGTGGGTGTTGGTAGCACATTTACAGTCACAATGCCTGTTCGCGTTAAAAATCCAGCATAAGGAGTGAAACCATGAACCCACCTTTCGCACTGATTATTGAAGATGACCCCGATCTTTCCGATATTTTCTCAGAAGCCTTGTCAGTTGCAGGCTATGAAACCCGGGTAATCCAGGATGGAAAAGTCGCTTACGACACCCTGGATTCGGTCGATCCAGTGGTCATCGTCCTGGACCTGCACTTACCGAATGTTTCCGGCGAGACCATCCTGACCAAGATCAACGCCACCGAAAAATTTGCCAAAACCAGGGTGATCGTGACCACCGCCGATACCGTCACCGCGGAACTGCTGCGCGACAAGGCCGATATCATCCTGCAAAAACCGATCTCCTTCGGCCAACTGCGCGATATCGCCTCGCGCCTGAAACCGAACAAATAGGGAAACCAGCCAGGCCGCTCGGCCCGGAACAAAAAGACCTGGCGTTTTTCGCGCGAGGTCTTTTTGTTTGCTGCGTGCGCCAATCGGCAGGGCGAAATCAGCGCAGAATCTTTTCGAGCGCCTTTCCTTTGGCGAGTTCGTCAACCAACTTATCCAAATAGCGGATGTTTTGCATCAGCGGGTCTTCGATTTCTTCGATCCGCACCCCGCATATAACCCCTTTGACCAACGAACGCTTGGGGTTCAGCGCCGGCGCCTGGGCAAAAAAGGTTTCGAAATCGTTGCCACGGTCGATCTGCTCCTGCAACCCGGACTGGTCATAACCGGTTAGCCAGCAAATGATTCGGTCGACTTCTTCCCTGGTGCGGTTTTTACGCTCCGCTTTCTGGATGTAAAGTGGGTACACATTTGCAAATTTCATCGTGAAAATTCGATGCCTGTCCATATCTTGCCTCCGATAAGAGTTGCTTCTTTCTTGCAGCACAATTTGTGTTGCAGCGCGCCCCCAAGCGCGGAATGCCGCGATACTACCACAAACCGGGGAATCTGATAAAGAGCGGCGTCAAAACATCCGCCAGGAAAAAAGGCCGGGCATCTTTTTCAATGCGAGGCCTTTCTCATTCGTTTTCTGGCTCATCCTGTAAAACATCTGTTAATCGATAGCGTTTTGACTTTGTCAGGCGCGAAACATCCACCAAATATCGCTACCTTTGAAACCACAACTTCTGTACAAAGCATCAGGATTTGTGGCGTTGTTTACTTCACCTGACACAGTAGTAAAGTTTACTCGTTTCTCCAGCCGAAATAGCAGTTCCTGAACAATACTCTTGCCTATGCCCAGGCCCCGATAATTGGGCAGAACCTGTATCCATTCTAATGAACCTTCCTGTATATTATTGTCAATTTCAGCTATTCCAAGTCCTACAGGAATTTTTTTGGCATTATCAAGAACCCAAACCCATAAAGTGGGGTCAAAGGTTGGATGCTCAACCCAACCTGCCACAGATTCAATAGATGGCTGTAAATCTGGGTAGCACTGCCCAATAAAAAGCGAAATCTTTTCGATTTCTCGTTGAACATTTGCTTCAATAAAGCTGAATCCATTCGGAGTAGAGGTTTTCGGCTGAAAACCATCCTGTTTGTGTATGAGTCGAAAATAGGGTTCTCGAACAATGAATTTTTCAGCCGGGAAGGAATGTAAATAATCCTGATGAATCAGGGCCAAGTTCAGGGTTTGATATGAATGAAACTCAAAGGGTCTTTCTCTGTGGGATGTCCAATGAACGATCAGGTTTGTTTCATTCCAAGCCTGTATGCTGACAATCTTGCCATTTTCCACAACAGCGGATGTTTGCAAATTTTCAAGGCGAGTTAAAGTTTTCCACAGGGCATTAGGCAGCACCTGGCATGGATTTTTGCAATAGATTGAAGTAAGAGCATCGTGGAAATTCATTGCTTATCTGTATCTGCATGAACAAGAAAGCGCCCAACGACTTTGCGTTGGCGGCGCGGAGCGTTTTTGGGCGGAGAATCCCAAAAAACGCGGATTCCCCGCCCACTGACCTGCCGCGATACTACCACAAACCGGGGAATCTGATAAAAAGCGGCTGCAAACACCTGCCAAGAAAAAAGCCAGGCATCTTTTTCAAGGCGATGCTTATTCATTCACTTTTTGCTCATCCCTTGGTCAGGTAAGCTGAAGGCGTTGCCATCTCGCATGACCACATAGGGCGCTGCTAATGGGGCAGGAGGTCTTTTCAGGATTTACCAGCAAGACAATTGCTTAGGTGACCTCGTGTCGCACACACTGCTGTTAATCGGTAGATGGCGTTTTGTTAATCATAACCTGATTTTTTGAGCGCATCTTTCACTCTCACTAAATATTCATCGCAACTCCATGTCGAGTCCGGATTGTGAGATTTAATATATGGGGTCAAACGATTTGTACAGAGTTCTGAGAAAACCAGAATCCCTTCATCTTGCTTACCCAACAGATACATATCTGCCAGATATGAGGCATATATACTTTCAAATTGACCCTGCCCCCATGCATCATTGTCTATCGCTTCTAACCAACGTTCGGCATCTTGTACTATTAAATCGGGGTATTCTTGGGTAACACCAATAAATTTCTGACCATTGTAACGAAAAATCTTAATTGGCGAAAATACACTGTCTGCACCACCACCGCCGCTCTCATAATGAAAATTCTCATCCTTCCCAACAATTTCGGGAATACCATCTTTTTCGATGTCATCCCACCTTTCAAAGCAAGATACACGAAATCCCAATTCATCAAAAACTCGATATTCATCTTTGAATTGATCGTAATCAATAGCAAGTATCAAGATATAGCCTATTGCAGCGCGCCCATAAGTAGAAAGCAAATATTCCGTTTCTCCATCATGGTCAAAATCTCCATAACGCTGAATATTCGCAGAAGTAATATTTCGAACATTGCCATACCATTGATCTATATTGACTTCAGGATGCGGCGTTACATACCAAAATGCTTCGCCTATATCATAGCCCAGCAAAATATTATATTTTTTCCCGTCGCGGATTATTTCTAAAGATGTGCTGGTGTAGGCTGGTAATTCTGCGTTGACAGTCGGCACATAGGTTGGTGTGCTTTCTGGAATTGCAGTTACTGTCGAAGATGGTAAAGTAGGGCTAGTACCCATGGGAACACAAGAAACAATCGCCACAAATCCACCGATCGTTACTAGCCAAACTGTCAACTTTTGCATGAAAAACTCCAATGAAGGTATCGTTTTTAAAGTAAGTAGCCACCTAGCGAGACTGCCGAAAAAACCTTTGAACGAAAAATCTTCGCAACAATTTCCCACGGGACACTCAAAAACGGGAGTAAAAGTCACGAAAGCGATACTTTAGCGCGAAAAATTGTGCTTTTTGATGATGTTGTCCCACTTCCAAGCACTCCGTTTTGAAAAAGAACTTTTTCGATAGTTTCTACGCCTTGTTTCAGATTAAAGCCCAGACCGACTTTTATCATTTTTGGCATTAATTCCGCGATTTACTCAGGTTCCGACCCGTTTATGCGTTCCGGTGGGATCTCGTCGCGGCGGGTTTCTGAGAATGCGTTGTTGGGTGGCAATTTTTTTATCATACTCTCCCACGCGGCTGACAAACATCATAAGAAAGTAACCGATTGCAAGAATACTTGCAGCGAAAGCGAATCTATTTATCCCAATCGGTAAAAAAATAAATATGGGAGTGGCTAGCAATAAATAAGGAATCTCATTAGGCAAGAAGTTAGTTCTTATTGTTGAAACGCTAAATATAACAAGACCAACTATAAAGACAATGATGAGAATCCCAAAAGTGATAATGGATAGAATATCGTTCAATCTAAAGTGTGCCAGGTATCCTTGTAAGTTAAATGCAAGTAACGCGCCAAGCAAAGACAAAAAGAATCCTATATGCCCAATGACTCCAATAAAACGTCTTTCTAAGATGTAGACTGCTACAAGCTCCAACGCAAGTATTATCGAAATTGAAAATAATGGTATGCCAGTCAATGGTGTCACGAAGCCTAGTATAAGGAATACTAACCCAATACCCCACACAAATCGTCTAAGAAGTTTATCCTGAACCGTTTTCATACGCGTAAATAATTTCTCTACAATCTTTTTTTACTTTAGCAGGTTTGCCAACCAACCATGGATTCTGCCGCAGGATGTTTGTTAAAACCCCAATACACTGCAAAACCAACTTCCATAATATAGCAAAAATCCGCCGCGCGGGTCAACTGATATTTGTCATCAGGTCTCACCTAAACCTTGCATTTCCAGCAAGATTGTATGGACACGGGCCCCGCCAGGGACGGATTCGCGCAGACCTGACCAGTTTTGTAAGTTCTAAATCTTCCTCACATCGTGCGAGCCGGATTCTTTAACGCCAGCCGGGGTGATTTCGATGAATTCGGCGTTTTCCTGCAATTCCTTGATGTTGTGCGCCCCGCCATAGCTCAGGCCCGAGCGCAGTCCGCCGACCAGTTGGGTCAGCACTTCCGAGACCAGGCCACGATACGGCACAACCGCCTCGACACCCTCCGGCACAACCTTGTCCCAATCCTCGGCATCTTCGGCGCTCTCATCCTGGCCGCGTTCGGCAGCCCGGCGGCCCATGGTCGCGCCCAGCGAAGCCATGCCGCGCACCACCTTGACTTTCTGCCCGTCGCGGATGACCGGTGAGCCGGGCGCTTCTTCTGTGCCGGCGAACAGGCTGCCAACCATGACCGTTTCCGCGCCAGCTGCCAGGGCCTTGACCAGGTCGCCGGCTTTCTGGATGCCGCCATCGGCGATGACCGGGATATCGATGCCGGATTCGCGCACACCCTCGACCGAATCGATGATGGCCGTTAACTGAGGGACGCCAAAGCCGGTCACGATGCGCGTGGTGCAGATCGACCCTGGGCCAATGCCCACTTTGATGGCGCTGGCCCCGGCTTCGGCCAATTCGCGCGCCCCGTCACGCGAGGCAACGTTCCCGGCGATGATTTGGGCCTGGGCGAATTGGGAGCGGATGTCGCCCACCATTTTGATGCAGTGGTCGGCGTGGCCGTGGGCAATATCCAACACGAGTGCGTCGGCCCCGGCTTCAAGCAGGGCCGCCGCGCGTTCCATCTCGTTGGCGGTCACGCCAATCGCCGCCCCGACCATCAGCCGGCCTTTTTCGTCCAGGCTGGCCGAGGGATTTTCGTGCGGGCGGGAAACATCCTGGGCGGTGATCAGGCCCTGCAGGACGCCGGTCGAATCGACCACCGGCAGCTTTTCGACGCGATGACGGTACAGGGACTCGCGCGCCTCCTGCACTGTCACGCCCGGCTGGGCGGTGACAAGCCGTTCAAAGGGCGTCATCGCTGCTTTGACGGTGGTCAGGCTTTCGGGAGCCAGCAGGATATCCCGCCGGGTAATCAAGCCAGCCAGTTTGGCGCTGCCATCTTCCAGCACAGCCAATCCGCCCACCCCGTGCCGTTCCATCATCCGCCGGGCATCTTCGAGCGAAGCTGAAAGCGGGATCGAATAGGGCGCTTCGACGATAAAACCCTGGGCGCGCTTGACCCGCCGCACCTGGTTGACCTGCTGCTCGATGGTCATGAAGCGGTGCAGGATGCCGATGCCGCCATTTTTGGCCATGGCGATGGCCATGCGCGCTTCGGTGACGGTATCCATGTTGGCGCTGATGACCGGGATGTTGAGCCGGATGCGGTCGGTCAGGCGAGTCTGGGTGCTGACATCGCGCCGCGATTTGATCGGCGAACGGCGCGGGACCAGTAAAACATCTTCAAAAGTCAGTCCTTTGGATGGGCGGATTTTCATGGGTGGCTTCCTTTTTGGATAATTTTTTTGCTACCGTACATTTGAAATAAAGGGTCAGTCATAAGGTACACTTTTGCGGCGACCAAACCAAAAAAGTGGAGACAAATGACTGACCGCTACAAAGTATACACAAAAGTTTTGAAAGTGCTGA
>JAEWVF010000070.1 GCA_023459215.1 Chloroflexota bacterium | reverse complement strand
GAACTCCAGCCCGCCGGGAAGAAATCCATGCCGGGGAAAGCTTTCCTGGCCGGCGCGCGGGATTGGTAAGCAAAATCCAACCAAAAGGAATCGCTTATGAGCAAATACATCGCCTCCATTGACCAGGGCACCACCAGCACCCGTTTCATTCTGTTTGACCATGCCGGAGCGATTGTGGCGGTCGAACAGCGTGAGCATACCCAGATTTATCCCAAACCAGGTTGGGTCGAACATGACCCGCTCGAAATCTGGATGCGCACCCAGGAAGTCATCAGCGCCGGGCTGGCCAAAGCCGGGGTAAACGCCAGCGAGATTGCTGCACTGGGCATCACCAACCAGCGCGAAACCACCATCGTCTGGGATCGGGTCAGCGGCCAGCCGGTCTATAATGCCATCGTCTGGCAGGATACCCGCACCGATGAGATTTGCAACGCGCTTGGCAATGCTTCGACTACGCCGACGGCTACGCTCAGCACTAGCCAGAACTTATTGCGGCCCAAAACCGGCCTGCCGCTGGCAACATATTTCTCCGGCCCGAAAATCAAGTGGATTTTGGATAACGTTCCCGGCGCCCGCGTCCGCGCCGAAAAGGGTGAGCTCATCTTCGGCAACATCGACACCTGGCTGATCTGGAACCTGACCGGTGTCCATGTGACTGACGTGACCAACGCCGGGCGCACCCTGCTGATGAACCTGGCAACGCTCGATTGGGATGATGAAATCCTGGCCCTGCTCGATATTCCGCGCGTCATGCTGCCGCAAATCCGCTCCTCGTCCGAGGTATATGGCAGCGCCCGCGCCCCGCTCGGCGGCGTGCCCGTAGCCGGCGACCTGGGCGACCAGCATGCCGCCCTGTTCGGGCAAACCTGCTTCCAGCCCGGCGAAGCAAAAAATACCTACGGCACCGGCTGTTTTATGCTGCTCAATACCGGCCAGAAACCGGTCGAATCGAAAAACGGATTGCTGACCACCATGGGCTACAAAATCGGGGATGCTCCGGCGGTTTACGCCCTCGAAGGCTCGATAGCCATCAGCGGCGCGCTGGTGCAATGGCTGCGCGACAACCTGGGCCTGATTGAAAAATCGGCGGATGTGGAGACGCTCGCCCGCACCGTCAGCGACAACGGCGGCATCTACTTTGTCCCGGCCTTTAGTGGACTTTTTGCCCCTTACTGGCGTTCCGATGCGCGCGGGGCCATCGTCGGGCTGACACGCTTCGTCAACAAGGGCCACATCGCCCGCGCCGCGCTCGAAGCGACCGCCTACCAGACCCGCGAAGTGCTGGACGCGATGGAGAAGGATTCGGGCGTCAAACTGACCGCGCTCAAAGTGGATGGCGGCATGGTTTTCAACGAAACGCTGATGCAGTTCCAATCTGACCTATTGGGTGTGCCAGTCATCCGCCCGAAGGTGGCCGAAACGACCGCCCTGGGCGCGGCCTACGCCGCCGGGCTGGCGGTCGGTTTCTGGAAAGATTTTGACGAATTACGCGCCAATTGGGGCCTGGATAAGGCCTGGTCGCCGCAAATGGAATCCAAACAGCGCGCCAGCCTGTACGCCGGCTGGAAGAAAGCCGTCACGCGCACGTTTGATTGGGTCTAAGCTTCAAGAAAACGTTACCAATTCTTCATAATTTCTTCACAATCGCTGGCTATACTGCGATAAGAAACCAACCAAGGAGAAAATTATGAAATTTAATTGGAAATGGGCGCTGGGTATTGCATTGTTTGTGGTGCTTCTGGCCGCGCTGGTCACTGCGCCCCTGGCCATTCGCGGCTATTTGATGACCCAAAACGTCGCGCCGCAAAGCTGGCGCGTGCTGGACGCCCCCGATGGCTGGCAACATCCTGGCATGTCGATGCGCGCCGGACGAAGTTTCGAGCGCTTTCAGGGCCAACCAGGGATGGGCATGCACTCTGGCCGGGGTTTTATGCCCGCGCCCTTTTTCGGCGGATTCATGCTGTTTGGCGGATTCTTGCGCCTGGTGATTCCGCTGGCCGTTCTGGCCGGGGTGGGATATTTCGCCTACCAGCAGGGCAAAAAAGCCGGGATGAAATCAGTCCAGGCGGCGGTTCCGGCTACAGCAACAGAAGAAACCCCGGCGTCTTAACTGCCGATGAGCAGATTGCTTTTCAAAGTCATTCAACAATTAAAAAAGGACTGTCCAGAACGGGCAGTCCTTTTGATTCGGATATGCAGGGGTTATGGGGTAGGCAACTTGGTCACAACAAAATCGTCAAAAGTAACATCAGTGCCATCTTCGACTTCATGGCTCCAGGCGAACAGCGCAACCATGCCGCTCGAATAGGATGAATCCTGAACGCTGTCGATTTTCTGCCCATCGACGTAGAGCGTCAGCGTGCCATCGCCGCAATCCGCGCCAATACGATAGGAGTCGGCGTTCTTGGCAATCAGCTCCGATTCGCCCCACAAATCGTCATTGGTCAGGAAAACATCATCCACACCGACCGCGCCTTTGGCAATCGCATATTCGCCATTGGCGGTGATGGCAAAGTAATACATGTTGCTATCGGGCACACCCTGGTTGCACATGATCCCGAAAGCCGTATTGGGGTCTGAACTGTTGTTCTTGGCCGTTACCTCGATATGAACGTTGGAATAATCTTCCTCGTTTGGGTTGCTCCAAACATAAAAAAGCGTTTCATTGACCACGAAACGCAGGCCGCCATCGGTATATTCCACCGAACTCTGCTCATCAGTGCCGGTGCCCCAGGTCTGGCTGAAACCATCGAAATTTTCATCCAGCAGCGGGCCGTTCAGGCCGGGAATTGCCGGAAGGCCGCAAGCCAGGGCCGCGACGGCAAGCAACACAAGAGCCATAACAATCTTAAATCGGTTTTTCATACAGTCTCCTCATGACATGAATGGAATAAAAGTGAACAATTTATACATCGTATCCCGGCGAAATAAAATAGGACATTAGAACTCTTTTTTTGCCAGCTCCATTTGTCACAGGTTTTTTGGTGTTGGAAGCCATAAAAACGGGAGAAAAGGGGCGTTAAAATTAAATTCGGATAAATTTTGTCCAATTTTTGTATGAACTCTGTATGAGTTGAATCGTAGGCAGTTGGCATAGCGGATAATTTGTATATAATTTGTCTAGATTTAGAAACAAAAATATATACAAAATCTGTGCAAAATAAAACAAGGAGAGAATAAAATGAAACGCTTCACCACCACTTTATCGTTAATGCTCGTCGCTTTGTTTGTCCTGGCTGCCTGCGCTCCCGCGGCCACCCCTGAACCGACCGCCGTTCCCGAACCGACCACAGCGCCGGAACCGACTGCCGAACCCACCCCGGCCCCAATGGACATTGTCGACACCGCCATCGCTGATGGCCGCTTCACCACCCTGGTTGCGGCTGTCCAGGCGGCCGAACTGGTTGAAACCCTGAAAGGCGAAGGCCCCTTCACCGTTTTTGCCCCAACCGATGACGCTTTCGCCGCCCTGCCCGAAGGCACCCTCGAAAGTCTGCTGCTGCCCGAAAACAAACAAACCCTGACTGACATCCTGCTCTATCATGTTGTTGCCGGCAAAGTCATGGCCGCCGATGTGACCGGTCTGAGCAGCGCCACCACCGTTCTGGGTGAAGATGTGACCGTCAAAGTCGATATGGGCAATGTCTATATCAACGAAGCCAAAGTTATCATCACCGACATCGAAACTAGCAATGGCGTGATCCATGTCATCGACGCCGTCATCCTGCCGCCCGCGGAGGAAGCTGCTGAAACCCCCGGCACGATTGTTGACATCGCTGTCGCCGACGGCCGCTTCACCACCCTGGTTGCCGCTGTCCAGGCTGCCGAATTGGTTGAAACCCTGAGCGGGGAAGGTCCCTTCACTGTCTTTGCCCCGACCGACGATGCGTTTGCCAAACTTCCCGCTGGCACCCTCGACAGCCTGTTGCTGCCTGAGAACAAGCAAGCCCTGACCGACATCCTGCTCTACCATGTCGTTGCTGGAAAAGTCATGGCTGCCGATGTGACCGGCCTGACCAGCGCCACCACCGTCCTCGGGCAGGATTTCACCATCACCATCCGCGATGGCAAGGTTTTCCTGAATGACACCGTCGAAGTCATCATCACCGATATCGAAGCCTCGAATGGCGTGATCCATGTCATCGACACGGTCCTGCTCCCGGCTGAATAGAATATTTCCTTCTCCTCAAATTATCAGCTGGTTAAACGAACTGCCCCGCTCGCGGGGCAGTTCCGATTCTGGCAATGATACAGAATCATTCGATTCCGGGCTGGCTTTCAAAATTGCGCCTATCTTTTTACGAACAAAACAATACTATACTGAGGGTTGGGCCAGTCAGGACCGGATACGTTTTGGTGTAAAAAAACCGTAACCAGTCAATGACTGATTACGGTTCAATCTGACGGTTGGGAAGTCTTCAAAATCGGCAATAAAAAGACCGCCATAT
>JAEWVF010000069.1 GCA_023459215.1 Chloroflexota bacterium | reverse complement strand
ACCAACCCGCTGGAGATGAGTTTCTCATCTGGGGTAATAACGCGCTTGGGTTGGCGCAGGATTTCTTTGGCAATATAGGCGTTTAATTTTTGGATAATTTCATTCATATCGGGCCTCACTGGAAATTAGGGTTGGCGGGTGGGTTTTAGGGTCGGGGTGGGAGTAAAGATGCGCTCCATACCAGGCACCGGCGGCGGGTCGAGATTATAGCCGTATTCGCCACGAAAGGTAAAGAACGTTACCTGCCCAGGGCGGATTTCGAGTTCCTGGCGGCGGCTCTTGCCGTCGAAAACGATGTAAACGTTGTAGCGTCCGGCAGGCAGGTCGCTGATGACAAAGTTTTCGTTGTAGTAGGGGTCAGGGCGGATAGCGTCCGGGCCGTAGGTGATGACCGTCCACTGGCGGCCGGTTTGCAGGGATTCGATCAGGATCGATTTTTTCTTGAACAAGTCGCGGTTGCTATCCATCACCCGGCCCGCCAAAACGCCCCAGCCCTGCGGCGGAGCAATCCACAATTCGGGGTTGCGCGTCTGGAAATAAGTGTTCTCGCCCACCCGGACTTCGAAATGCAGGTGCGGCCCGGTGGTATAGCCGGTATCGCCAACTTCGCCCAAGTATTGGCCGGTATCGACCCATTGGCCGACCGCCACATCAACCTGGCGCATGTGGGCATACAGGGTGTAAAGAGTTTCGCCGTTATAGCCAAAATCGTGGCGGATAGCAACCGCCTGGCCATAGGCATCGTTCTCGTTTTTGGGATCGCCGCTGAACAGGCCCCAACCGGCCCAGATAACTGTTCCAGGGCCGGCGGACAGGACCGGGGTGCCGGGTTTAGCCGGGATGTCGACGCCGGTGTGGGTGATGTCTTCGAAGAAAACGCCGCCATAACGGTAATTGGCCAGCGGCCAGTTTACCTCGTCCGCAGCGATGGGGCGGGTGAAGTAAAAGTGGTCGTAGGCGTTCAACGCCCAGGGCACGGAATATAGCGGCGGACGCCAGGCTGAAACCGGCTCGGCGCCGGGAGTCGGGAAATCGAAGCGCAGCGCTTCGGCGGGGGCCGGAGCCGGGGTAACAACGAGGCAGTCGAGGTTGGGGCAGACCGGCGTCGGTTGGGGTGTGGCCGATAAAACGGGAGCCAGTTGCGGGGAGTCTGATCCGGCCCCGAAAACGACCGGGGTCGATTCGGCTGGGGATGCGCCGGGCAGGTTACAGGCAGAGAGCAGCACCGATAAAATAAATAACCAACCCAGCGGCCCTGTGAACAACCCAGGACGGCGCATCTTCGTTGTGTTTCGCGCAGGGCTTGAAAATGTTTTTTTTCTCATGACTCAGGCGTAAAGGTCGGGCGCATGGTGGGTGTAAAGGAGGGGGTGGGAGTTGGCGTCTTGTAACGATAGCCGGTCGGGGTTGGGCTGGGGGTGCGCGTGGGCGGAATGACAACCGTGGGAGTAATCAAAATGTCGGGCGGGTACAGTTCGAGCATGGCTTCGCGCCACGACAGGCCACCGTGGATGACAAATTCGTTGAAAAGCGCGCCCTTGAAATAGGTGCGCCAGTTGGTCTGGGCCGGATGACGCTGCCAGCCATAGGCGCGCGCCAGACGGGTGAAATCGATCCAGTAGCCGGAGGGCACCGACTGGTCCAACTGTCCGCCCTGTTCGTAGGCGGTCGGGTTGAGACTGTAGCGGGCATTCAAATCCCAGGGGTGGGCGCGAAGCGGTTCTCCCTGGGAACCGTCCTGGGCCTGCGGGCGCAGGAAAATGCGCCAGTAGGTCTGGCCGTTGTAATCCTCGCGTGTAACAACCATCCAGCCGGCGTTGAGCGGCAACGGGTTAAGGCCAAAGGCGCGCCCGGTATACAGCCACGAATCGCCGCGGCCGGGGTCGAGGCTGGCTGTCAGCGGCGTATGGGCATTTTCGAGGTTAGCGAGCACATCCCAGCCGGTTTCAAGGATGGCGCGCGCACGCAAAGCAACAAAGGCCGGGACAACGCTCTGGTGCAGGAAAGGCTGCGGGGCAGAAACGTTGCCCAGGGGCAGCAAATCGGCGCGGTTCTCTGCCGGGGCCAGGGTTTCGAAAAGCGCAGCGGGGGTCAGGTTGGCGCTGCGTTCGAAGGTAGCAGGGAGTTTCGAGATTGGCAGGCTGCGCCAGGCAATTCCATGCGCCTGGGGAATGGTGATTGGCGGCTGGGCGGTAAAACCGTCCAACGAGTAGGCCAGCAGGTAATCCTGGTTGGGTTCGCGGATGGTGGCGGCGATTTGATCGCCAAACTGGTTCCAGGCCGGCTGGCTGCCGGGGCCAAGCGGGCGGCCCGGGGCCTGCGGATGAGCCGAATCCCAGACCTGGACTTCGGGCTGCTCGGCCAGTTTGAGCGATTCCCAGGCGAGCAGGGCGCCATCCGGCGACCAGACCGGATTGGTTTCGCGGCTGTTGGGGTTTTGGCTGACGTTCTGGAAGCGGTTTTCGCCGGGGGTGTCTAGGTTGGCGATCCAGATTTCGAAATCGCCGGAACGGTCGGAGGCAAAAGCAATCTGACGTCCGCTGGGCGACCAGGCCGGGCGCTGGTCGGAGGCCGCGTCGCTGGTCAGGCGAATGGTTTCGCCAATGTTGACGGTCGAGGCGATTACAATTTCGAGATTGTCATCCAGGTAGGAGTCGAAGACAATCCATTGGCTGTCCGGCGACCAGCGCGGGGATGAATCGTAGGCGGGCGTGTCGGTCAGGCGGCTGACCTGTCCGCTGGCCAGGTCGAGCAAGTAGATGTCCCAATATTCGTTGCGGTCGGAGGCAAAAGCCAGGATGCGCCCATCCGGGCTGAGGGCCGGGGATTTGTCGTTCCAGGGGCCGTTGCTCAGGCGCAGGAAGGAGAGAGCATTCGGGGCGTAGGCATACAGACGGCTGTATCCGTCTTCGTCGAGGGCCAGGAAAAAGGTTGAGACGGCATCCGGCGGGAGGGGGGTACGGGTCGGGGTGGCGGTCGGCAGGCCTGGGGTGGGCGTTGCAGCTTCAACGGTATCCGGCGGCGGGCTGGCAAGCGTCGCGGAGCCGTCCGGGGTCAGGGTCAGCTCAGCGGAGGGCGCAGAAGCGAAACCGCCGCTGCGGTACATCCAGAAAGCAAAGGCGGCCACGGCAAGCACGATCAGGAGAAGGATAAAATTGCGTCTTTTATTGTTCATAAACCCGGTTATTTTCCGGCTCCCACCTGGAAGCCATCCCTGGCATTATATACCCTAGTTTTCACCCGGCGGGGATAACAAAATCATTGGATCGAATAGCCGAAAAGTACCGCTCATGCGCCAGGCGGCATAGTTGGCGCGTTCTTCTTCAGTAGTCTCGACATGATAATAAGCCATGGAGGCGAAGGATTGCCCAGCCGGCCCCCAGCGCGTCTCAAAATGCAGGTGCGGGCCGCCGGTGAAGCCGGTCAGGCCGGTTTCGGCCAGCGGCTGCCCGCAGGTAATTTCCTGGCCGACCTCCAGCGTTTGCAGGTTTTGCAGGTGCGCGTACAGGATGTAGAGCGAATCGCCGGGCGGAATGGATTGGGCTGCGATCAGAAAACCGGGAATTTGGGCGTGGGGCGTTTCGATTAAAACCGCATCGCCATACGGGGGCCGGTTGCGAATCAGCATCGCCACACGCCCGTGGGTGGCAGAGAGAACGGGCGTACCGGTGAAATTGACGCCATCGCGGGTGTAATAGCCCAAATCCAGGCCGTGATGGGCGTCATCCTTGTAAGTGCCATCGTCCAACTGGCGCGGGGCGCTAAAGGGCTGGGTGATGATTTCGGAGATGGTTTCAAGCGGCTGGACCGCCAGCGGGGAGCAAAGCGCCAGGGCCGGGACGGTTGGGGATGGTTCGGGAGTAAGGCTGGGCGTTGCCGTGGCCACAGGCAGGGATTCAGGGGTTGGGGAAGCTGTCCCAGCCGTTTTGGTGGGTTCTGGCGTGGGCGTGGCAAGCTGAACCGGTTGGCAGGCCGCCAGTCCCAGAGCCAGACCAAGCCCCAATCCGCCTATCTGCCGCAGGAGTCGGGCGGGCATCAGGCTACGGTAAACTCCGTCCGGGCTTGATCCGCTTCCAGGATGGTCATGTTTTCCTGGTCGGTTGGGTTTTCAGTATTCGAGGGGTAGTACATGCGCGCATACAGGTTGAACTTGCCCCGTTGCTGCCCGCCGCGGATGTGCATGGTAAAGACATTCTTGCGTTGGAGCGGCTCGATCACGCTGGCGGTGGCAATCTCCTGGCCTTTTTCGCCGGTCAGGACCACTTCAATGAAGGGCCGCTTCTGGAAGGGGGTTACTTCAACATAGACGCGGATGCGCAGCGGGCCATCGTCGATGACCGGTTCGGCGCGCAATTCGAGGAAACGCATCTCAGCCGGCGGAACGGGAATGTTCTCGCCGTTTTCGGAAAGCTCGGGAAAGAAGAAATCCATGTTCAGGTCGTCGCTCATGGCGGGGATTATACAGTATCCGCTGGGCGGTATCCAGTAACCAGCGGCAATGGTTACAAAAGAGAGTGCGCCTTCCAGGTTTGGAAGGCGCACTCTCTTTACTGATGACTGAAAACTGAACTAGCCGTTCTTGCGCTGGAATTCCTGCATGAACTGCACCAGGACTTTCACATCCGACAACTCGACGGCATTGTAGATGGAAGCGCGCATGCCGCCCACAGAGCGGTGACCTTTCAAACCGATCATGTTCAGCTTCTTGGCTTCCTTGGCAAAGGTATCTTCGAGTTCTTCGCTGGGCAGGCGGAAGGTGACATTCATCCGCGAGCGGCTTTCAGGCTGGGCATGGCCCTTGTAGAAACCGCCGCTGGCGTCGATGGCGCTGTAGAGCAAATCGGCTTTGGCCTTGTTGCGGGCTTCAATGCCAGCCAGACCGCCGTTTTTCTTGATCCACTTCATCACCAGGCCGACCATATAAATGGAGAAGCAGGGCGGAGTATTGTAGAGCGATTTCTCGGTCGCCTGGACCTTGTAATCGAGCATGACCGGCAGGTTCTCGGGGACGCGCTCGAGCATATCTTCGCGCAGGATACCGACGACCACACCCGCCGGGCCGACGTTCTTCTGCGCGCCGGCGTACAGGTAAGCGTATTTGCTGACATCAATCGGGCGGCTCATAAAATCGGACGAGGTGTCACAAATCAGTTC
The DNA here is from genome assembly GCA_023459215.1 of Chloroflexota bacterium. Lineage (GTDB taxonomy): Bacteria > Chloroflexota > Anaerolineae > Anaerolineales > Villigracilaceae > UBA8950. The sequence continues at coordinate 37,263 of JAEWVF010000069.1, read as the reverse complement.
GACGCCCGCCGGGGGGACGGGTTCCTTGAAGAATTCAACGCCGTGAATGGTTTCATTCGAGCAATAGTAAAGATAGGCAGCTTTGGGGCCGAGATCGAGCTTTTCGGGGACAGCGTTGTAGTTGCTGGCTTTCATATCCGCCGCAACATGCACCGCGCCCAACTTCTGGGCTTCCTGGACGGCTTTCTTGCTCCAGGCCCCGGTCACGATGTAATCTGCCGAAGCGCCAGCCGCGCGCAGGTTCATTGGGATCATGGCAAACTGCAAACTGGCGCCGCCTTGCATAAAGATGACCTTGTAATTGGCGGGAACGCCGAGCAGTTCACGCAGGTCCGCTTCAGCCTCATTAATCATCGCTTCGAATTCTTTGGAGCGATGGCTCATTTCGATAATGGACATGCCCGTGCCTTTGTAATCCAACAATTCAGCCTGAGCCTGCTGCATGACTTCCAATGGCAACCCTGCCGGGCCGGCATTGAAGTTGTGGGCGCGATTTAGATTTTCAGACATTTTATCTCTCCTGTGGGGGTGAAAGACATGAAATTGTAAACTGGGGAAGCAATCCTTTATCAAGATTAGCAGTTTACTTCCCTAACATTATAGTGTCAGATGGAACAATCACCAAGTACATTTGGCATGTTTATCGCCTGATGGTTGTCCGTTGACAAAGCCTTTTCGGGTTGTTAGAATGATTTTTGTGATGAAAAATACTTTTAACTGACGAGGGGCCAGCCGGTTTGCCCGGGGCTGGCTCTATTCATATCCAGGCACACCCATTCCATCCAGGAGGAACCCATGAAAGTCCTAGTATGCGACAAAACTGAAAAAGAGTGCATCGAACAGATGCGCGCAGCCGGTCTGACGGTGGATACGAATTTCGAAATCACCCCCGAAGATTTGATGACCGTTCTCCCGGCTTACGATGTCGCGGTGGTACGTTCCCGCACCAAAATCCGCCAGCCGTTGATCGATGTTTGCCCCAATCTGAAGCTGATCGTGCGCGGCGGCGTTGGCCTCGACACCATCGATGTCGAATATGCGCGCGGCAAGGGCATCACCGTCAAGAATACACCGCTGGCCTCCTCCGATTCGGTCGCGGAACTGGCCATCGGCTACATGTTCATGCTGGCCCGCTCGCTCTACAAAGCCTCGGCCACGATGAAAGCCGAAAAATGGGAAAAGAAAGCCTTCGAAGGCGATGAAATCGGCGGCAAGACTCTCGGCCTGATCGGCGTTGGCAACATCGGCAAAGCAGTTATCAAACGCGCTGTTGCCCTGGGAATGACCGTCGTCGCTTATGACCCTTACGTGAAGGAAGTTGCGGGCGCAACCCTGGTTTCGCTCGATGAACTGTTCGCCCAGGCCGATTACATCAGCCTGCACCTGCCCAAGACCAAAGAATCCGCCAACATGGTCGGCGCGGAACAATTCGCCAAGATGAAGACCGGTGTGCGCATCATCAACTGCGCCCGCGGCGGCATCATCAACGAAGATGCGCTCTACGAAGCCCTGACCAGCGGAAAAGTCGCCGCGGCTGCCCTGGATGTCTTCGTCGAGGAACCGCCTACCGATTGGAAGCTGCTCAAGCTCGATAACGTCATCGGCTCCCCGCACATCGGCGCTGCGACCAAAGAAGGTCAGGGCCGTGTCGGCGCGGAAGTCGCCCAAATTGTGATCGATTTTGCCAAGAAATAAAATCAAGCCCTGAGCGGAGCGGAGCGCAGTCGAAGGGCGACTTTCCAAAATCGTCCTTCGACTACGGCCCTTCGTTTCACTCAGGCCTCCGCTCAGGACTTGGAGAATAACCAATGAAAATTTTTGATGATATCGGTGTTCTGATCCCCGAAGTGCTCCTGCCCAAGAAAGGCGTTGACCTGCACAAGTGGGCCGTGATCGCGGTCGACCAGTTTACCTCCCAGCCTGAATACTGGGAGCAGGTCGAGAAAATCACCGGCGGCGCGCCCTCCACTTTCCACATCACCCTGCCCGAAATCTACCTCGAAAAACCGGGCGAAGCGGAACGCATCCAGTCGATCCAGAAAACCATGCGCGAATATATGGATGCGGGCATTCTCGAACCACGCGAGGGGCTGATCTACGTCGAACGCACAGTCGCCGGGAAAACCCGCAAGGGCTTGGTGATGGCCCTCGACCTGGAATGTTACGATTACACCAAAGGCTCCAGCAGCCTGATTCGCGCCACCGAGGGCACGATTGTCGACCGCCTGCCGCCGCGCATGAAAATCCGCAACGGCGCACCGCTCGAACTGCCCCACATCCTGGTTTTGATCGACGATCCCAAGCGGACCGTGATCGAACCAGTGGGCGCGGCCAAGGGAAAACTCGAAAAGCTCTATGACATCGAATTGATGCTCGATAGCGGCCACCTGGTCGGGTATGCGGTCGATGATTCCGCCGTTGAAGCCGGCGTGATCGAGGCCCTGCGTGGACTCGCCAGGCCGGAAACCTTCAGCGCCAAATACGGCATCGGCAGCGACAAACCGGTCCTGCTCTTTGCCATGGGGGATGGCAACCACTCGCTGGCCACCGCCAAAGCTGTCTGGGAACAGATGAAACCCAACGTGGGCATGAATCACCCGGCCCGCTACGCGCTGATTGAACTCGAAAATGTCCACGACGAGGGGCTGGAATTCGAGCCAATCCACCGGGTGCTGTTCGGCCTGAAAACCGATATTTACACCGCGCTTGAAACCGCCTTCGCTGAAAACTATGCTTACACCGCAACCGCCAGCGCAGATGAAATGGTCGCGCGCGTCAATGCGGGCGATCCGCACAAACAGTTGATCGGCTTTGTCGGCGGCGGACGCGGCTTCGGGGTGGTTGCCATCAACAACCCCAGCACCAACCTGGCGGTCGGCACCATCCAGACTTTCCTCGACCCGTTCCTGAAGCAGGGCAGCGCCGAAAAAATCGACTATGTCCACGGAGCCGATGTGACCGTGCGACTCGGCCAACAGCCCGGCAACGTTGGCATCTACGTTCCCGGCATGGAAAAGGGCGACCTGTTCAAAACCGTTATCCTTGATGGGGCCTTGCCGCGCAAAACTTTCTCAATGGGCGAGGCGCGCGAAAAACGCTTCTACATGGAAGCGCGAAAAATCCAGTAAAGAATGCAGCCGAAACCCCGCCTGGTTTGGGCGGGGTTTTTCATGACAAAAGTCACGGACGCGGTAGCGTCGTTCTGGGGTATATTGATAGTATAGTTTTTCACTCAAAGGGAGAAAGACCAATGGACATGCGCAAGCTGGAGGCTTTTTTGTGCGCAGCAGAACAAGCCAGCCTTTCGGAGGCGGCCAAATTGCTACATCTCAGCCAACCGGCGGTCAGCCATCAAATCAAATCGCTGGAGAGTGAACTTGATACCCAGCTCTTCATCCGCACCAACACCGGGCTGAAACTGACCGATGCCGGGGAATTGTTGCTGCCCTGGGCGCGCCGCATCCTGCACGAGACCCAGGACATCAAAGAGATGATGTCCGCGATGGAAACGAGTTCGGTTGGCAAATTGCGCATTGCGTGCAGCGCCTCCAGCGGTAGATATATCCTGCCGCACCTGGCCGCCCGCTTCCGACAACATTACCCGGATGTAAACATTTCGCTGCTGGCTTGCAGCCCCAAACACGCCATTGCCGATCTGCTTGAAGGAAACGCTCAACTGGGGATTATGAGCACAGAGTCTAATGAACCAACTATCGAATCGCAGTTTTTCTTCCGCGATTACATCAACCTGATCGTGCCAGCAGAACACCCCTGGGCGCGGCGTGAGTCAGTGGAAGTGTCCGAACTGCTCGGAGAAAACATCATCCTGCGCGAGGAAACATCCGGCACCCGGCGAATTATGCAGGCCGAACTGGCCCGCTTCGACATCAGCCTGGATGACCTGAAAATTTTCATGGAAGTTGGCACAGCAGAAGGGATTGTGGAACTGGTAGCGGCAAGCTATGGCATCTCATTTGTTGCCAACCTGATCAGCCGCAACGCCATGCTACTCGGAAAAATAAAGCGCGTGAAAGTGGAGGGGATAACCATGCGCCGCGCCAATTACCTGGTGCGCAAGCGCATTATCCCACCCCACCGTCCGCGCGATGTTTTCTGGGGCTTTATCCACGCCCCGGAAAATGCCGACCTGTACGAGGCGTGATTCTACGAGGCTTCCTGCATCCGGCTGGATACGAAGCACTGGCAGAAAAAGCCAAAGACGAAGCTGCAAACCAGGCACCCGCCCCAGAAGAATGGGGTCAGGTCAAGTGTTAACGCTCCGGTCAGGGCTGCCGCCGGGATAACAATGGCAACAGTCGCCAAAACCAGCCCCACCATCTTGAACAAGGTTGGATGGGCTTGTAAATACCTGCAAACCGGCGTGCCTGTGCTCTGAGAGATGGCCCCGATGAGCGCTCCGAGCAGGGTTCCGAACATGAGTGTGATCGCCATGGCGCTCTCCTTTCTATGATATGAAGGGTAAACCGACTGCGAACCAGCCAGTCTTCCCCTTTTCAGCATATCCCAGAGTGGGCAGAGTTTCCAGTAATGAAGGTCATCAGCGCCCCTCGCTTTTTTTATGGCTGGCGATAGAAAAAAGGAATAAAGCCAGCCGAAATCAAAACCGCCCGTTTGGGCGGTTTTTGGTCAGCATGGAACACGTCAGCTTGCCCGGCTGGCAAGGTATTGGCGAATTATTTCCACCCGTTCGCTGCGCCCACGGGCCTCGTTGGGCGCGATCTGCAATTCGATTGGCGGGACGAGGATTTCGTGGCCGCGCCATGTCACCGGCTCGACACGTTCCCGCGCATACGGCCCAAAATCGACCGGTCCCTGGCCATCGACCCATTCTTCCGGTTCAAAGGCAAAATCGATGCGATAACGATAATCGACCACGCCAAAACCCTTGACCACCCAACCCTTAACATGGTGAAATGGCTCAACGATATACGGCGCAACCATCGCGCGGATTTTTTCGATTTCGCCCTTTTCGAGCATTACATCCAGGTCGTGCGGTTTGACGGCCAGCCCGCGCGCGTACAACGCTCCGCTGCCGGCCAGCCACCAACGCACACCACGCCGCTCGAATTCGGCGCACAACCACTCGAGGGCCGCGTCCAGATCGGCCAGGGAGCGACGTTCCTGGTACAGTTCGCTCTCGATGTAGGCGTTGAAATTGGCTTCCATGCAGGCCAGGTCTTGCGGGAACATCAGCGCCGCGCGCGGATAGCTCTTCAACCAGACGCCAGCCTGCAAGCCATAGAACATAGCCTGCAAGGTCTCGTCGCTCAGACCCTCGCGCTCGATGACGCGAAATTGAACCTGCTCTTCAGTTTCACAGATTTGGATTTTCATTTTGGTTCTTTTGACCCAATTGGCGCAAGGCCAGCGCAAAATCGTCGGCATAAGGCGCTTCGAAGGTCATGCGCTGGCCGCTTTCGGGGTGGGTAATGATCAGGCTGAGCGCGTGCAGGGCCGGGCGGGCAATCAGTTCGGTCGGCGGGGCGCTGTAGAGAAGGTCGCCCAGCAAGGGATGGCCCAACGCATAGGCGTGGACGCGGATCTGGTGCGTTTTGCCGGTCGCAGGGCGGCATTCAAGCAGCCCGCAACCAGGGTAGCGTTGAAGAACCTTGAACGCCGTTTCGGCGGTCTTGCCTTTGGCATGATCCACCACGGTGCGGTGACTGTGGCCAACGTTGACGCGCAGTTTGTGGCGGGCGGTGTGTTCCGTCCATAAGGGTGAGCCGTTGACCAGGGCGTGATACACCTTTTCGGTTTCGTGGCGCTCGAACTGGCGATTCAGCTCGCGGTGCGCTTCCGCCGTCCGGGCGAAGACCAGCACCCCGGAGGTTACTTTATCCAGGCGGTGAACCACCCACAGCTTCGCAAACTGCTGCTCGAGCAATTTGACAAGATAAGGGGCGTCCGCATCCCAGCCATCGGGCAGGACCGGCATCCCGGCAGGTTTGTTAACGATGAGCAGGGCAGAGTCTGCGTGCAAAACATCCATAAAAAACTTCTCAGGCCGATTGCGGAACAGGCTGAACCGGCGGGGTCACCTTCCAAAAAAATTTCCAGTACATGAACACAGACAGCGAATATAACACAATCACCAGCGCAAAGACCGGCCCAAATCCATAATGGACTTGCAAATAGCCGCTGATCGAGGGACTGAAGGCCCAGCCAAAGCTGTTGGCCATGCTGACCAGGCTGGCGACTGTGGCGCGCGAATCGGGTTCGACATGTTCCATAACGAAAGTGGTGTAGATAGGGCCGCTCATGTTCATCAGCGACAGGCGCGCATAATGTCCGAGGGCGCTCATCCAAAACCAGGGCGCGTAACCGAGCATGATCAGGAAAGGAATCGAGATGCCCTGGGTGATGACCACCAGTTCGGCCTTGCCAAGCCGGTCGGCCAGCGGCGGGGCAATCATCAGGCCGATGCCCATCGCCAGCGCGCCCCAGGCCAGCACGTTACCGATGATGGGGTCCGGCTGTTGATGAACAACCCGGAAAAATACATTCATGAAGGGCATGAACAGGCCCGCGCCAATCGAAGTAACCAGCATGGGGGCAATCAACTTGGTCAGGGTGACGGGATGCTGGCGGGCATAGGCGAACGGCGCAAACAGAGCGCGCTCCGATTTCTTCAAGAGCGGGGTGCGCAGCCAGAAAAGCGGCACAAGCCCCAGTAAGGCAAGGATGCTGATAATGCCCAGCGCGCCGGCGTAAGCCACACTGCTGGTGGCCGAAACATCCTGCTGAGTGGCAATCCAGCCGGGCAGGTAGCCGCCAATCGAATTACCAACAAATGCCGCCGCCATCTGCAAGCCCGAACTCAGACTGAACAGGTAGGTGCGTTCCTCTTCGCCCGAGTTTTCGAGCAGGAAAGGCGACATGGTAACGGTTTGCAACCCCTGGGCAGTACCCATCAGAATGTTCATGGCGTAAAACATGGGCACCGAGGGCCAACAAAGCATCGCAGCCACCGCCGCGGCCACTACCGCACCGCCCAACAAAAGCGAATTTTTACGGCCCAACATATCGGCCAGGTAGCCCATCGGCAGGGCGGTCAACAAAGCCGAGAGGCTGGTGATGGTAATCAACTGTCCGAGCAGGCCTTCGTCAAACCCCAGGCTGAGAACGTAGAAATTGAACAGTAACCGATAAACACCAAACGCCGCGCCGGTCAAAACCGCGCTGACCAGGTAAAGCCGGGCATTCGGATGAAAGGCGCTAACCCGCGCCCAATAGGTGGAAAGGATATTTTTAGCCATATATTAGATTATCATCTAACTGCTGGCGCGCGTCAAGCCGGGCTGCAACAAAAATGTCATCTTTTCGTAGTACAAATGGCACATCCTTCGCGCTTGTTTGGCGGTGCGTATCCCGTATAATACATTTACAGATTGGAGGAAGTATGGACAAGACCCCGCGTAGTATCATCCCCAGCCAGGGCAACGCCCTGGAAGAACTGACTTTTCGGGTAAAACTCATTTTTCGCCTGCTCGGCGACCGGCGCGTCAGCCCCCTGGTTAAAATATTGCCCTTTGCCGGCCTGGCTTACTGGTTGATTCCGCTGCCAATCGATAACATGATTCCCGTTATCGACGATGCCATGCTGGTCTGGCTGACTTCGTATTTCTTTATCGAACTCTGCCCGACCAATGTCATCCAGGAGCATGTGCGCGAGATGACCAACAATAACACCATCGTCGATGACGCCCGGCAAGGCCAGCCCCCCGCCGGGGACATCATTGATGGAGAAGCCACTGACATCAAAGAGTAACTTACTCGTTTTTTCTTTATCGTTATCAGGAGGAAACCACATGCCCACCCGGCGTCTGTTCGCCGTTTTACTGGTATTTGCCACGCTGTTGGCTGCCTGCCAACCCGCTGCTTCCAGGCAGGAACCTGTCTCCCCGGCCCCTACGCTGCGAGCCGTGGCCTCGGCCACGTCAGCCCCCGCCGTTGAACCAACCTCCCCAAGCGCAACCGAAACCGTCCCGGCGGAAACCATTGTCCCGGCAGCCCAAAACCTGCCCGACCCGGCCAATACCATCTGGCAGGCTGTCGCCAGCGGGTTGGAAAAACCGACCGACATCACCTCGCCCGGCGACGGGTCGGGGCGCGTTTTCGTGCTTGAGCAGGTCGGCAGAATCCGCATTATCCAAAATGGGGAACTGCTTCCCGATTCCTATCTCGACATCGCCAACCTGGTCGGCTCGGATGCATCCGAGCGCGGCCTGTTGGGACTCGCGTTTCATCCCAATTACGCTGAAAATGGGTTTTTCTTCGTCAACTACACCGACAAAGACGGTCACACGCGCATCGCCCGTTTCAACGTTTCGACTGCCGACCCGAATCAGGCCGACCCGGCCAGCCGGTTGGAGTTGATCCGCATCGAGCAGCCTTACGCCAACCACAACGGCGGCTCGCTGGCCTTTGGCCCGGATGGCTATCTGTACGCCGGTCTCGGCGACGGCGGCTCGGCGGGCGATCCGCTGGATGCCGGCCAATCGCTGAACACCCTGCTCGGCAAAATCCTGCGCTTCGATGTGGATGGCGGCCAGCCTTACGCCATTCCGGCAGATAACCCGTTTGCGGCGGGTGGCGGCCAGGCTGAAATCTGGGCTTATGGCCTGCGCAACCCCTGGAAAATCGCCTTCGACCGCGCCAGCGGCGACCTGTACATTGCCGATGTCGGCCAAAACCAGTGGGAGGAAGTCAATTTTGTCCCGGCTGGTTCGGCGGGCGGGCTAAACTTCGGCTGGCGGCTGATGGAAGCCAGCCAGGATTACAGCGGCACACTCTACGATGCTTCGACACTGAGCCTACCCGCAGCGGAATACAGTCATGCGGAGGGTTGCTCCGTCAGCGGCGGCCAGTTTTACCGCGGCGAGTCCCTGTCCGAGTGGCGGGGTGTCTATCTCTACGGCGATTTTTGCTCAGGCAATATCTGGGGCCTGCTCAAAACCGGGAACGGATTTAGCAACAGCCTGCTCTTCAAAACCAATTTCAGCATCAGCGCCTTCGGGCTGGATGATGCCGGTGAAATCTACCTGGCCGATTACAGCGGCGTCATTTACCGGCTGACCCGGCAATAAACGATAAAAGCAAGCGGAATTCCCAAAAAAGAATGGACACCCGCTTGTTTTTTGTTGTACACTGATTAACACAAACCCAAACGGAGGAAGATATGGAAAATCGAACTGTCGCAATTGCAATAACCGTTGTCACCGCTTTGTGCTGCGGCTGCCTGGCCCTGACATCCTGTATCTGGGGCGTCATCGGCATCAGCGGGCAACCGATCACGACCACCGTCAATGGCGTGGAATCGCTGGAAAGCATGCCGATGCCTTTGGCCCTCGGCCTGTTGTGCCTTTCGGTGATTTTCATTGCCGTCCCGGTCGCGGTCGGTTTCTTCACCCTGCGCAAGAAACCCGCCCCGGTGGCCGCTCCCATCAGCGACGAACCACTCCCGCCCGCGGGATAAACGCTCCAGTAATCAAAAAGGCCGCCTGTATGGCGGCCTTTTTGATTCGAGATAACATTAATCTTCGTCCGGATAGTTTCCCAGAATCTGTTCGATTTGCTCCAAAACATCATCGGACAGTTTCTCGACCGCTTCCGCCGAATCGAGGTTATCTTGCAATTGACGGATATTGGTCGCCCCGGTGATGATGCTGCTGACTTCCTTGCGGCGCAGCAGCCAGGCCAGGGCGAGTTGGGCCATGCTGACATGTAAACCATCGGCCACCTGGCTCAACTGACGGACAATCGCCACCCGCTCAGGGGTGATTCGGTCACGGATCCAGGCCATGCTGTCGAGCGAGGCGCGCGATCCTTCGGGGATGCCCTCGTTGTATTTCCCGGTCAAAATCCCGTAATACAACGGACTCCAGGTGGTCAGGCCAATCCCATGTTCGCGGCAAATCGGGGATAGTTCCATCTCCACCCGGCGACGATGGAACATGTTGTACTGAGGCTGTTCCATGGCGGGCGGAGCGAGGTGGTGGATGCGGGCAATATTAACCGCTTCTGCAATCTGCCAGGCGCGCCATTCCGAGGTGCCCCAATATAAAATCTTTCCCTGGCGAATCAGGGTATCCATTGTGTAAACCACTTCTTCGATTGGCGTATCGGGATCGAAGCGATGGCAAAAATACAAATCCAGGTAATCCGTATCCATGCGCTTCAAAGAAGCGTGGATCGACTCAAAGATGTGCTTCCGCGAAAGTCCGCGGCCGTTGGGGCCGGGCATGGTTGGCCAAAAAACCTTTGAGGAGAGAACCAGCGCCTCGCGCGGCAAATCCTTGATGGCTTTGCCCATCACCTTCTCAGAGAGGCCATCTGCATACATATCGGCATTATCAAAGAAATTGATTCCGGCATCGTAGGCGGCATGAAGCAAATCAGAAGCGACTTCTTCATCCACCTGGCTGCCAAAAGTCACCCAAGAACCGAGAGCAATTTCGCTAACTTTCAACCCGGAATGACCCAAGCGTCGGTAATGCATGAAATACCTCCTTCGATAAATTATCGCCGAACAGAAACAATCGCTCCAAAAACGTTAAATTCAAGAGTCCATTCGGTGCCAGGCTGTAACTGCATGAAAAGACTCTCATTCGTTGTGCTGAACTCTTTTATCCCATCTTCGGTCTCGAAGAAAACGCGATATTCCTCCGTCCGCTCACCTTCGCGCCGTTCCGCGCCAGTCTGAACCTGCGGCCAATACGGTTCAAAATCATTGCCCTGGGCCACAGCCGAGTCAATATCCTTCCAATCTTTGGCTGTATACTGGCAATAATCATCATACACTTCGTAAACGCAATCCTGAACCACTTCAGCGACCCCGTTACCAAGGTCTTTGGAGTAGGGTGTGCCGCACACTTCCCTGGATCCGGAAACCGGCTCGTCACGCGTTTCGCGTATTTCTTCAGAGCAGGAAAGCGGCTCAACCCCCTGGGGCAATTCATCGCGCCAGGCCTCGCGGGTTACATCGCCAAGTTCTTGAATGACAATCGAACGTTCCCAGGCAACATCGCGCACCACGCCGGTTGTTTCACTGGTGCGGAAAAGAAAAGCTGCGGCGACTCCACAACACAACAGGAAAAAAAGAATCAGGGGGATGAGCAGCCAGAGCTTTTTCTTCCCATCCAGCGGATTCGTGCCCGCTTGCGCCGGCGGAGCGGGCGGGGCTACATCCCGCTTGAGATTGGCTCCACAGGCCGAACAGGTTTTATTGGCACCCGGGTTTTCTGTGCCGCAACTGGGGCATTTCACCGGCGCAAGAGGCGCAGACTGGGAAGCAAACGCCCCCACCACCTTGCCTGATGCGCGGCGAGTTCCGTCAACGAGATCGCCGCCGCATTGAACGCATATAGTTGCATCAGCGAGGTTGCGTGTCCCGCAGTAAGGGCAGTGGATATCCGCGCCTTTTTTAGCGGCAGCGATTTTGGCTTCGTCCGCTAAAAGATTCGCTTCCTGCGCCTGCTCGAACTGCACATTTTCAGGTTGAGGCCCGCCACAAGCCTTGCAGGTTTTGCTGGTGCCCGGATTCCTGCCGCCACAATTGGGGCAGGCCCATTCCAATTCGACATAGCCAACCGTTTTCTTCGCCATACTTACATTTTCTCCATATCACCTTTGCTTTTACTCAATCCGAATTACCATGTCAAATGTGCAGAAAGGTGTATCCCGATTCTCGCGGCGCAATCCCCAGGTAGATGAATAAGTGCCAGGCGCTTTAGGGGCGGTCATCGCAAGGAATATCAAAATTTTGTCTTGTGGATATACATTATAGGAAATTTGCGTGCCTTTTGCCCGATCGGCATCGTTATACAACTTGTCGCCAGCAATAAAGTAGTACAGCACACCGTCTGCTTTCCAAATCGTTGTGCCGATGTTTACGAGCTGCCATTCCATACGGAAATCTTTGCCCGGCTTCATTTTTGTAAACGGTTCAGGCTTGATTCTCCTGAGAAAGCACTTAAAAGGTTCCGGGGTAGGCGACCACAATCCAATCGGGATGCGGGTGGTGCCTGCCAAAGGAGTGCCCGGGCCAGGCAGGACAAACTCAGACGTAGCAGTTACCGGGAGTGCAATCGTCGGCGCCGGTGTGTTGGATGGCAACTCGGTGGGAGTGCCGCGTGCGCGGGTTGCGGAGGCAGTCCAAGTGGGTTGCGGTGTATTGGTGGGCAGGGCCGCAATTGTGGCTGCCGCAATGGTTGCAATTAAATCCTGCGGATTATCCGCAGGCTGGGCAGGCGAAGGTGCGCAACCACCCAAGAGGAAAAAGAATAAAACCAAAGCCTGAAAAAATCGTCGCATCTTCAAGTTTTCCTTAGCGAACCGATACACCCATGATGAGTTGGCAAAACACATTCCCGCTGCGTGCGAGACCATACGTGGTCAAATAATCCCCGCCTTCGGATGGGGCCCGCACAACAACCACGATGTCGCGCGTTTCACCGGGTTTTACGGTGATTGCTAATTCCTGTTTGGGGCCATATTCATAAGTTTTAGTACCATCCACATATACAACATCCAGGCCGCCCTTGTTCCACTCTTTTGCGCCAACATTCTTGACCGTCCAGACAGCGTAAATCAGGGTACCTGGTTCGAATTTACTCCAGTTGGTAGGCTTCTGGTTCATCACCATACAGGCAAAGTTGCCGCTACCCTGATAGACACCCTGCCGGGCGGCAACACCCACTTCGGTTGGAGTTTCAGTTAAAGTTGGCGTAAGCGTAAATGTTGGGAACGGAGTAATGGAAACACCTGGGGTAGGCGTAAATATCTCGGTCGGTGGAATACGCGTTGAGCGAGGCGTTATCGTAGCGGTGGGCAAGGGTGTGTTGGTCGGCAAAGCCTGAACGGTGGCCGCAACCATGGTCTCAAGCATTCCCTCCGGCAGCGGGGTAGCTACAGGGGCGCAGGCAGTCAGAAGCAATAAACCAACCGGGAAAGCGGCATGAAGAAATTTTCGAAGTGCGAACATCAGGGCGATACCTCCCAACCTTATTTTACGACAATAGCAAAGGTAAATTCACAAAAGGGTGTACTGCCTCGATACAAAGCCCAGGTAGTTGTATAGCTGCCTGCTTTGTGAGGCGCTTCAAACGTGACAAGAATATCTCCGGCCTGGCCAGAGGAAATATTGGCGGAAAGATCGAAACGCTCACCGCCGATGGACATCTTCTGGCCCGAAACATAACCGAAGTCGATGTTTTCCTTCTCCCAATCGCGCTTGCCAAGGTTCTTGACGCGCCAGGCTACCGGAATATCCTGCCCGGCGCTGGCTTCAACTGCTTCTGGCGGGATGCGGGATAAAACCACACAGGCAAAATTATCATTGCCCTGTTTCCTGCCAGTTTCAGGCCCGCCCAAAGGCTTTTGAGTCGGCGCAACCGTATTAGTTGGCACTGGCGTCAGCGTGGGCAAAGGAGGAATCGTGGGCAAAGGGGTTTCCGTGGAGATTTCTGTCGGCGTGGCATCCAGGGTTGGGGATAATACCAACGTTGCAGTGAACGTTGGCGCCATCGTCATGGTTGGCATGGATTGGATCGTTGCCGCCACCATGGTCTCCAAAACAGATTGAGTATCTTGATTTTCTTGAACAGCGGGCATCGCACAAGCCAATGAAAGCAAAATAATAATTGCTAAAACAGCCAAACGAAAAAGTTTCATACTCTGTTATTAAAAGCGGGGAAGGCCAAGCAGCCTTCCCCGCTCATCCAGGTTACTTTACAGTGATAATCAAATAGAACTGGCAAAAGTGCGAAGAACCGTTGGCCAGACCCCAATAGGTGGTGTAAGTGCCCTTGTTCTTGGGAGCCATCATATCGATGTACAACGCGATTTTCCCGTCAGTGGCCACGTTCTTGGGCATATCGTAAGTGCTGTTCTTGGTGTGGAGTTGCGCTCCACGGATATATTTGTAATCGGTGCCGTTGGTGGTCCAGGTTTTACTGCCCGTGTTCAAAACAGTCCAACGCATATCGAAATCCTGGCGTGGCTTCATCTTGATCCAATCTTTCGGGCTTTGCGAAACAACCGAGCAGGCATATTCCTTCTTGGCCGCAACGTTTACACCAGGCAAATCGAACGAGAAAACAAAAGGCGATTCAGAATTGACAAGCACATCCCCTTCGGCAAACAGGCGGGCCGAAACGGTATCTTCAGAAACCGCCGCAACCTGGGCCGAGGGCGTCATTGCTCCAAACATGCTCAGGAGCAAGATACCAGCAATAACAAGCGGAAAGTAGCGGGAAATTTTCATTACTTTTTTTCTCCTTGATAATAGGTGTTGCATCTTACTTGTTTCATTATACACAATCAGAACGCACACGGAATCCGAAATCATTCCTATATCCCGGAACCGTATGCGTTCTGATCGTAACACTAATGATTTATTCTGTTTCGCCAGAACCTATGCCGAGCGGCTTCCATTTATTTTCATCTTTCAAACGATGTTGAATGCCATCGCGGTGATGGGTCTCTTCAAAACCTTCCGGTTTGATGAACAGGTCTTCACCGTCGAGCAGACTGGTCAGGCCCTTTTGGCCGGGTTCGGGACGTTTCAGCCCTTTGAACTTGGCGGCCATGGCCGGGGTGTAGTCGGTTGGCTCCTCGTAGGTGGTGATGAAACCTTCGAAATTGCGCAAAACCACCTTGTGGTCAGACATGCTCATCAGGTAATTGGGCATGAGCGGAATTTTACCACCACCGCCGGGCGCATCGACGATATACTGCGGCACCGCATAACCGGAGGTGTGTCCACGCAAACCTTCCATAATTTCAATGCCCTTGGCCACCGGGGTGCGAAAGTGCCCAGCCCCTTCGACCAGGTCACACTGATAAAGGTAATACGGGCGAACGCGAATGCGCACCAATTTGTGAACCAGGTCACGCTGGATGTGGACATTGTCGTTGACACCCGCCAGCAACACCGACTGGTTGCCGAGTTGGATGCCGGCGCGGGTCAGGCGGTCGGTAGCAGCAGCCAGTTCGGCGGAAATCTCATTCGGGTGGTTGACGTGGATGTTCATCCACAGCGGATGGTACTTTTCAAGCATATCACACAATTCCTGGGTGATGCGCATGGGCATAAAAACCGGAACGCGTGAACCGATGCGGATGATCTCGATGTGCGGGATCTCGCGCAGGCGGCTGAGCAGTTCTTCGAGAATCTTGGGAGCCAGCACCAGCGGATCGCCGCCCGAAAGCAGCACATCGCGCACCTGCGGAGTGCGCTTCAGGTAGTCGATCTGCATCTCGAACTCTTCGCGCTTGAACGTTTGGCCGGGGTCGCCAACGATGCGTGAGCGGGTACAGTAACGGCAATAGGAAGCGCACTGGGTGGTGACGAGCATCAGCACGCGATCCGGGTAGCGGTGAACCAGGCCGGGAACGGGCGAATGGCGGTCTTCGGCCAGCGAATCTTCCATCATGGCCGTAAAGGCCTGCATCTCCTCGGCGCGCGGGATAATCTGCAAGCGGGTCGGGTCATCCGGGTCGTTCGGATCGATCAACGAGATAAAATAAGGGGTGACATCGACCCGAAAAATCCCCTGGGTCTGTAACGCTTTGCGCTCACTGTCGCTCAGCGGTAATACCTTCTCAATATCTTCAACGCTGTTCAGGCGGTTGCTCAGTTGCCAGCGCCAATCGTTCCACTTTTCATCGGGAACATCCTTGTAAATCGGCGCGCGTTTGGAAATAAACTGCTCAGGCATGGCTTTTCTCCGTTTTGTGGTTGGTTAAATAGTTACAGGAAGTGAAAATACGAATAAATACACAGGCATTCTCAAAGCGGAGGGTCGTGGTCGGGTCGAAAGAAGCCGCAGGTATAGGGGTGTACCCGTGGGAATGGCTTGATTGGGCAAGTCATAGAAGTATTGTAAGAGGAAAAAATGTCCAGGTCAATCGTTGATATCCCTACGCTTAACCAAAGCGACCTGAAAGGTCAAATTTGACGATTCTATGGTAAATTAGACGCTTATCTAATTCGAAGAAAACCCTATGAGCCTACTCACCTCCCCCGCTGAATTCACCATCCATCGCCCAACTTTCGCCCGCGGCAGCGCCATCCGCTGGGTATTTTCACACGCCATCCGTCACAACTGGATCATCCTGATGGTGTTCCTGGGCGCTTTCGGCAATGCCGCCCTGGCCGCCCTGGTTCCGGTGCTGGTTGGGGACGCCTTCAACGCCATGCTCAAGCCAATCCCCGATACCAGCGTGTTGATCCCGCTGGCGCTGCTGATTGGCGGCACCCAGGTGGTGCGCGGTGTGCTGCAATTGGGGCGGAACTTCGGCGCAGAGCTGCTCGGGCAGCGTCTCGAAGCCGAAATCCGCGACGAATTGTACATTTCCCTGTTGGGCAAAAGCATGACCTTCCACAGCCTGCAACCGGTCGGCGACACCATGGCCCGTGCCACCAACGATGTGCGCGAAATCAACCTGATGTTCAACCCCGGCATCAACCTGGTTATCGGCTCATTCTTTTTCCTGGTCATGCCCATCCTGGCCGCGCCGCGCTACCACCCGTCCCTGCTGGTAACGCCGGTTCTCTTCGCCATCGCCTACTTCATCGCCCTGGCCCAATACCTGAAGAACCTGCAACCCATCTCAGACGAAGTCCGCGCCTCTTTTGGCAACATGAACACCCACCTGTCCGAATCACTGGATGGGGTCGAAACCGTCAAAGGCGCGGCCCAGGAGGATTCCGAAGTCGAGCGCTTCGTGCTGAACGCCAAGCGGGTGCGGAACGCCTTCGTCCAACAGGGCGATACCGAGGCCCGCTTTGTCGCCTTCCTGCTGTATGGGATCGCCATCGCGCTCGGACTCACCCACTCCTTGTTCCTGTTCCGGGAAGGTTTGCTCAACACCGGGCAGGTTATCGCCTACTTTGGCCTGCTGCGCATGCTCGACTTCCCGACCTTCACTTCGACCTGGGCCTACACACAGGTTTCGATGGGACTGGCCGGGGCGCGCCGCATCCTTGAACTGATCAACCGTGAAACCAATCTCGACCAGAACACCGCCGGGCACAAAGGCGAGATGAAAGGCGCGGTCGAGTTCCGCAATGTTACCTTTTCCTACCCGGATGGCTCACCCGTTCTCGAAGATGTATCCTTTCGAGTTAAACCCGGCCAAACAGTTGCCATCGTCGGCCAGACCGGGGCAGGCAAAACCTCGCTGGTCAAACTGATTAACCGCACCTACGATATTACAGCCGGACAAGTTCTGGTTGATGGCATCGAGGTGCGCGAGTGGAACCTGGCCTCCCTGCGTTCGCAAATCTCGATGATCGAACAGGATATTTTCCTGTTCTCACGCTCGATCAGCGACAATCTGGCCTTCGGCAAACCCGGCGCAACCCAGGATGAAGTCGAATCGGCTGCCCGCGCCGCCCAGGCCCACGAATTTATCGAAACCTTCGAAAAAAGCTACCAGACGGTCATCGGCGAACGCGGCGTGACCCTCTCCGGCGGGCAGCGCCAGCGTCTGGCCCTGGGACGGGCCTTCCTGACCAACCCGCACATCCTGATCCTGGACGACTCGACCAGCGCAATCGATTCCGCCACCGAGGACAAAATCCAGCGCGCCATTTCTGCGGCAGCCAAAGGCCGGACGACCTTCATCATCACCCACCGTTTGAGCCAGATCCGCTGGGCCGACCTGATTATCGTTCTGCGCAAAGGGCGGGTGGCGGCCCAGGGAAGCCACGAAGAGCTTATGCAAAGTTCCGATGCCTATTCGCGCATCTTTCGAGAATAGCAACCCTTTTTCACGTCCAAGCGCGACTAACCATAGAAATACATCCCGGAGAGAAAAATGAAAAAACAATTCCACATTCTATTGACCCTGCTGGTTCTGTTCAGCTTTTTCCTGGCATCCTGTGACATCCTTGCCGAAGAAGAAGGCTACGATGATTATTCGGAAGAAACAGAAGAAACCTACGAACAGCCCGCCGAAGAACCCGAGCAAGAATCGCAAGCGCCCGATAGCGAAAGCGGCGCAGAGATCGAAGGCGGACGCCCCGGTACGGTTGTCTACGATTTCGGATTCCGGCCTGGCGAACACGGTTTCAGCTTCGAAAACTACGGCGACGACCGCGAAGTAACCAACCTGACTGCCGATGAAATGCGCCGGATGTTTGGCGACCAAGCCTGCTCGCGGATCGAGGACGATACCTGCACCCTGACTCCTCCCGCAAAACAATGGATGGAACAGATCAACGACGCCATGGCTGGCGGCCACTGCGAAGGCATGGCCGTACTCAGCCTGATGATGTACACCGGGCAAATCAGCCCCGACCAGTTCGGCGGGAACCTGGCCAGCGAACTGGACATCAACGATGAATTCCTGCAACGCGAAATCGCCTATTGGTGGGCCACCCAATCGACCGCCCCAACCGCCGAAAGCGTTATCCGCGGCACGCCAATGGAAATTCTGGAAACCATCCAGCAAATGGATGCCAACGGCGAAACCTATACCATCGGCATTTACAAGGAAGACTTCAGCGGCGGGCACGCCATCACCCCCTTTGGCATCAAAAGTGTTGAAGACGGTCTGTACACCATCCTGGTTTACGATAACAACTATCCCGGCGAAGTGCGCGAACTGCTGATCGACGAACGCGATAATTCGTGGGCTTACGAAGCCGCCATCAACCCGGATGTTGAATCGGAACTCTACACAGGCAACGCCGATACCCAGACCCTCGACCTGACCCCCACCTCGGCCCGCCTGGGTGAACAATACTGCCCCTTCTGCGAGGAAGGCTACGGCTCGGCGTCCGGCGCAAAGCTGGCCGCTCCGGCTCAAGCCCAAAACCAGATTTTCCTGGATGGCAAAGGCCATATCCTGATCACCGATGACCAGGGCAACCGCCTCGGCTACGTGGATGGCAAAATCGTCAACGAAATCCCCGGCGCGAGCTTTAATGCCTACCGCATGGGCTTTCAACAGGAAGCGCCTGACCCAATCTACTCCATCCCGGCTGGGCTGGAAGTGACCGTTACCATCGACGGCAGCACTCTGGATGCCACCTCCGAAACCGACCTTGTCCTGATCGGCCCCGGTTTCAGCATCGGCGTCGAAGAAATACTCCTCGAGCCAGGCCAAGTCGATACGGTTGAATTCCTGCCCAACGATCAAATGATCATCTACTCAACCGACCAGGATGAATCGCCCTTCATCGTTGTCGCCATCGAAGACCCCAGCGGGGCCGATTACTATTTCGAAGTTCAGGGTATGGACATGCAGGGCGGCGGTGAAATCGATGTTTTGCTCGACACCAAAACCGGCGACCTGTTGATTGGCACCGAAAAACTCCAAAATGCGGGCGATTTCGCCCTGTACCTTTCACGCATTACCGAAGAGCTTGAAGAAGAGTTCTATGCCGAGGGCATCATGCTCCAGGCTGGGGCGACCATCTATGTCAATTATGCTGAATGGACCGATGCCAACCCCGAGGGTTTGTACATCGATGTCGACCTCGACGGCGATGGCGAGCCGGACGAAATCTACGATGTCAGCGATTCAGAATAATTTGTAAGCGGACGGTTGCGCTGCCTGGCGATTTTCATTTCCAACTGCCAGGCAGCCAAATTCCCACATCGTCCAACGAGGTTCTATGGGTTTCTTTGCCGGACTGAACGAAGAAAAATACGACCGCCAGTACAAAGACAGCGATCTGGCGAAGCGCATGTTAAGTTATTTCACCCCGCAAAAGTCGCGCATGGCGGGCATCCTCGGGCTGGTGCTGCTGATGGCCGGACTGGGCGCGGCCCTGCCGGTCATTGTCAGCGCCATCATGGATTTGCTGGAGGCGCGCCCGACCGTTGAAGCGATCCTGCTGGTCGGCGGGGGCATGTCCCTGATTGCTTTTCTCAACTGGGGCTTGAACTGGTTGCGACGCGCCCTGACCGTTCGCGCCGTGGGCGATGTCGTGCTCGACATCCGCACCCGCGCTTTCCGCGCCGCCGCCGAACACGATCTGTCTTTTTACGACCAATTCTCCAGCGGGCGCATCGTCAGCCGCATAACCAGCGACACCAACGATTTCGGTCAACTGGTGGTCATCATCACCGATGTTGGCTCACAGCTTGTCCAAACCTTGATCCTGGGCATTATCCTGTTCAACACCGAATGGCGCCTGTTCATGGTCATGCTGGCCTTCATGCCGGTTGTTTTTGCCATCGCAATGGGCTTCCGCAAACTGGCGCGCATCGTCACCAAACGCGGGATGCAGGCCATGGCCGATGTCAACGCCACCATCAAGGAAACCGTCAGCGGAATTGCCGTTGCCAAGAATTTCCGCCAGGAACACAGCATTTTTGATACCTTCGAAATCGCCAACCAGCAGGCCTATCGCGTCAATGTCCGGCGCGGATTCGTGCTTGCGCTTGTTTTCCCCGTTCTAAACGCTACCAGCGGCATTTTTGTCGGCATCCTGGTTTACGCCGGCGGCTTGAGCGCCGCCCAGGGAGTCGTTACCGTTGGAGCCTGGTACCTGTTCATCAATTCGCTCGATTACTTCATGTTCCCGCTGCTGAACCTGACCTCCTTCTGGGCCCAGATTCAGTCCGGGCTTTCGGCGGCTGAACGCGCCTTCGCGCTGATCGATGCCGACCCCAATGTCAATCAGTTGGATAAAAGCGACGTTCCGCCGCTTAAAGGGGAAATCCATTTCGAGAAGCTGAATTTCCGCTATACCGACAAAGAGCCGATCCTGACCGGCTTCGACCTGCACATCAAACCCGGAGAGAATCTGGCCCTGGTGGGTCATACCGGCGCAGGGAAATCTTCAATTGCCAAGCTGATTGCCCGCTTTTACGAATTTCAATCCGGCAACTTATGGATCGACGGGCAGGATATCCGCACCTTTGATTTACAGCAATACCGCCGTCAATTGGGCATCGTTTCGCAGGTTCCGTTCCTGTTCTCCGGCACGGTCGAGGACAACATCCGCTACGCCTGCCCGGATTGCACCGGACGCGAGGAAATCATCGCCATGGCGCGCCGCATCGGCGACGGCGAATGGCTGGAGACCCTGCCCAATGGCCTGGATACAGAAGTCGGGGAGCGCGGCGGGCGATTAAGCATGGGCCAGCGCCAGCTTGTCGCGCTGATGCGGGTTCTCGTCCAGAAGCCTGCCATCTTCATCCTGGACGAAGCCACCGCCAGCATCGACCCATTTACCGAGTGGCAGATCCAGCAGGCCTTGAATCTCATCCTGCAAAATTCGACCAGCATCCTGATCGCCCATCGCCTTTCCACCGTTAAGGCCGCCGACCGGATTGTTGTGATGAAGCAGGGCGCAATCATCGAACAGGGGAATCATGACGCCTTGCTTGCGCAAGGCGGTCATTATGCCGAACTATATAACACTTATTTCAGGCATCAAAGCCTGGCTTATGTGGAGCAGATGAAGGAACTCGTCACACAACAGGGATAGGCGTCACGCGCCGCCATCGCCGTAGATTTCAGGGTCGCTGGGTGTTTTTCCAGTTCGATCATGGACGTAGACCCAGTCGCCTTCCTTGGCCCAGCGGAAAACCCAGGCTGCGTCGCCAATCGACATGTTAACACAACCGTGGGATTGTTCAAAGCCAAGCGAAGTGCGCCAGTAAGCCCCGTGAATGGCGCGAGCCTTGTCAAAATAGAGGGTATAGGGCACATTTTCCAGGTAATAATAATCTGAGCGGTCGGCTTCGAAAGCGCCGCTCATATTTTCTGTTTCTTTCATCTGGTAAATCTGGAACAGGCCGGGCCGCGTCCAATAAGGTTCCATCCCGGTTGCAATCAGGCTGGCAAAAACCAACTGGTGGTTCTCGTACACGGCCAGGGTTTGCTCGGCCAAATCGACATCGATCCAGCGGCCATTGGTCACACCCGGCGGCGGGGTGGTGTTTGGGAAAACCACGCCAACCTGACGGGCAGGAACCCACTCATCCGGGCCAATCAGCAGCCATTCTTCGCCTTCGACATTAATCGCGTTATAAACCTGCACCAGGGCGTGCTTGGGCAGCGTCTTGACCACCGGGATACCGTAGGCGTAACCGGGGCTGGCGAGCACATCGGTGCCAAAAACCAGCCAGCCGAAGGCCGTGCGCGGCGTGCTGACAAATTCCAGGCCCTGGAACAGGTTGGGGGTCGAAACGCGCGTTCCGTCACCGGGCATCCACTCCCCCGAGGGCAGCAGGAAGTAAGTTCCGCGGTCGGTCTCTTCGACATCGATGTAGGTCAGGTAAATCAGATCACCCGGCCCAATCTGGCGCAGGGGGCCGGCTTTGTTGATGGCCCCATCCAGGCTGGAATAGGTGTTGGTGGTGTATTCTGTGATCTTGTAGTAAAGGAAAGGCACTTGGGCCAGGGTATCATCGCGTTTGAGTGCCGCCAGCGGCATGGACTGGCGCGGGAATCCCTGGCGGGCCAGTTCGGTCAGAGTCTGGGATGGGCCGAGCGGCAAACAATCGCCGGGATCAATCAGGTACACATCCGCCGCGCACAGAACACCGCCATCATCCTCTTCAACGCTCACTGGATTTTGGGCAGCCGCCGGCTGGAAAGACAAAAGGCTAAAAAGTAAGCTGGCAGTCAGGAAAAAAAGATGGGTTATTTTCATAGTTCATACCATTATCAGGGTGGGCAAATTATACATTCCTTTTTTGCTGAAAATGTAAACTCTTTGTAAGTATCATGCTATAATTAAAAAGTCGTTGCAACTTGACACACCATACTCGCTGTGCTAAAGTAACGGGTATTGAATTGTTTAGATAATCCACTTTTGAAAAGAAAATACTCTTGTTAGGAGGGTCGTCTTGTCCAAGTCTCGTACTCAACAAATGGTGGACCGACTGCGACAATTGCAAGCGTCGTCCCCAGACATTGAAGCATCGGCGATCGTAAGCGTAGATGGCTTGATCATTGCATCCGCTCTCCCTCAAGGTGTTGAAGAAGACCGTGTTTCCGCGATGTCAGCGGCAATGCTTTCACTGGGTGAACGAATTGCATCTGAATTAGGACGTGGTTCGCTCGAGCAGGTCTATATCAAAGGCGAAAAAGGTTATGTTATTCTAGTGTCTGTAGGCGAAGAGGCTGTGTTGACAGCCCTTGCTCGCGAACAAGCCAGGCTTGGCTTGATTTTCCTGGATATGCGCCGGGCTACCGAAGACCTGGAAAAACTCATCTAAGGCGGAGACTGTTATGAGCCCGATTGAAAAAGCAGGACTTTACTACCCCAATAAGTTTGGCCTGATTATCATAAAAGCCCTTGAAGAAGTGATGGGCAAGAATGGGTTGAATGCCATTCTTAATCTGGCAGGCCTAAACGAATACATTGACAGTTATCCCCCGGATAACCTCGAAAAGCAATTCGATTTCGCCGATGTTTCTTCCATCAATGTCGCGCTAGAAGAGATGTACGGGCCGCGCGGTGGGCGTGGCTTGGCTCTGCGCGCCGGTCGCGCGACCTTTGCTGATGCCCTGCGCAACTTCGGCGCACTGGCAGGCGCAGGCGATCTGGCTTTCAAGGTTTTGCCCTTACAGGCTAAAATGCGCATCGGCATTCCGGCCATGGCCAAGATTTTCAGCCAGGTTTCTGACCAGCACAGCACCGTTGAAGAACGCGAAAACGAGTTCGTTTACACCATCCATAAGTGCCCGGTTTGCCAGGGCCGCAGCGGAGTCGACAAACCGGTCTGCTTCATTGCTGTGGGCTTGTTGCAGGAAGGCCTGAAGTGGGTTTCGGGCGGCAACGAATTCCGCGTAAACGAATCACGCTGTATTGCTCTGGGTGATGATGTTTGCGAGTTTATCATCCAAAAAGAACCGATTGCCTAACCTACAATTAATCACACCAGATAAAAATGGCCCAGTTGTGAGCCATTTTTATCTGTAAAAACCCTATCCCTAGCCTTTGGTGAGGCCGCTGTGGCAGAAGAAAAATCCAAAATCCTGATTGTTGAGGACGACCTCGATGTCGCCGATATGCTCAACGCGTATTTCCGCGTGCAAGGGTACGAGGTATTTACCGTCAACTGGGGAGAAGATGGCGTCCGCGCTGCCTTAACCGCCCGGCCCGACCTGATTATCCTCGATATTCGCTTGCCGGATATTGACGGCTATGAAGTTGCCCGCCGCCTGCGCTCTGACCGCAAAACCAACGCCATCCCGATCATCTTCCTGACCGAAAAGCGCGACCGTTCTGACCGCTTGCATGGTCTCGAACTCGGCGCAGATGATTACATCACCAAACCGTTCGATGTTCAGGAACTGCGTTTGCGCGTCAGGAACTCCCTGCGCCGCACCCAGCAGGATACCCTGACCAACCCCGTGACCGGCCTGCCTGAAGGCGATTTGGTTGGCGAGAAGTTTTCGCAGTGCATCGCTGGCCGGCACAACGGCCTGATGGTTGTTTCGCTCGAAAACCTGGATACTTTCCGCGACCATTACGGCTTCGTCGCATCCGACGATGTTATGCGCGCTGTCAGCCTGATGCTGCAAAACGCCATGCGCGAGGCGGGCGCAGCCGAAGATTTCTTGGGCCACCTGTCCGCTACCGATTTCGTGCTGATTCTGGACCCCGGCCTGCTAACGATGATGGAAGAGCGCATCCGTACCCGGCTCGAACAATCGCTCGACTACTTCTACCCGATCAAGGATCGCGACCAGGTTGCCTCGCGCAAAGACCGGCTCGCGGTGAAGATCGGCGCCCTGAATATCTCAAACAAGAAATTTGCGACTGTGGATGATTTAAAGAAAGCTTTATCCGCCGCAAGCAAGTAGGAATATTTTGCGCACCACCATCATTCTGCCAACTTATAACGAAGCGGAGAACCTGCCTGAGCTGGTCTCCGCTTTATTTGCGCTTCCGCTCGATTTGCGCTTGCTGGTCGTTGACGATAACAGCCCGGATGGGACTGGACAGATTGCCGAAAAACTGGCAACGGAACACCCTGGGAAAATCAAAGTCTTGCACCGGCCCGGCAAGATGGGCCTGCGCACTGCCTACTTGGATGGCATCCGCCAGGTTATCGACGAAGGTGGGGAAGCCATCGTTCAGATGGATGCAGACTTTTCCCACGATCCCCAGCGCCTGGTCGAGATGACCGCTGCCATACAGGCCGGGGCCGATGTAGCCCTCGGTTCGCGTTACGTCCAAGGCGGCAGCGTCGATGAACGCTGGCCGATTTGGCGCAAGTGGCTTTCCGCGTTTGGAAATTTCTACGCGCGCACCATCCTGGGATTCCCGCTGCGCGATGTAACCACCGGTTATCGTTTTTGGCGGGTTGAAACCCTGCGCGGCATGCCGCTTGAACGGATTCAATCGAGTGGGTACATTTTCCTGGTAGAAATGGCCTACATGGCCTACTGCCTGGGATACCAGTTCGCCCAGGTGCCGATTTATTTTGCCGACCGACGCTGGGGCAAATCAAAGATGTCGCTCAAAATCCAGTTGGAAGCCGCCTTCCGGGTCTGGCAGGTGCGTTGGAACTACCGCGATTTGCACCGCCTCGGTAAAGCTGGCCGGGTTCCGTTCCGCTAATATCTTCCCACCGAAGGATCAATTTGATAGTAGGCATCGATGCCGCCAGCCAGGCTGAAGACATTCTTCCAGCCCAGGTTGCGCATCCATTGCGTTACCTGCATCGAGCGCACCCCGTGATGGCACATGACCACAAACTCCGTTTCCTGGGCGCGTAGCTCGGCAGGGAAGGCCTGTTCGCGCTCGCGCGCCATCTGACTCATCGGAATCGCAAGCACACGCGGATGACGGAGTTGGGCATAATCCAACTCCCAGCGTTCACGAACATCAATAATGTGAAAATCGGCGTTGGCCGCCAATTTCTCGGCCAACGTCTGGGGGCTGATTTCGGGATAATCGTCAGGACCGAGCATAGGCTAAGACCGCCAGAATCCGCGCCGCAGGGGGCGAACATCTTCGGAGGTAACAAAGGCTTCGGGGTCTTTTTCATAAACAATCTTCTGCACATGGCTGACATCCTTGCGCAGAACAGAAACGCTCAACATACTGACCATGCCATCCTTGCCGCGTGCAGCAATCTCGGTCACACCGTAACCGGCATCACGCAAAATCTGGGAGAGGGCAACCCCCAGGCGCGGGCTGATGATACGCAGGTGAATGTGGCCAATCGCCAGTTTCTCCTCGATGAGCATACCAATCACATTGCCACTGGCAAACCCCGCCGCATAACCAATCACATTGAGCGGATTGTCGAGGTTGTTCAACACCGAAGTAATCGCAATCACGAAAACAACCGACTGGAAAAATCCCAGGAACCAGGCAATCAACTTGCGCCCGCGCACAACGAACAACATGCGCAGGGTATCGAGACTCATATCGACAACGCGCAAACCAAAGATGGATAAAGCGCCCAGCCAAGCAGCCGGGGAAAGAAAAACTTCAAACATTTTTACTCCTGTTGGTTAAATCAACGGGGCGCAGGTTTTCTGCGCCCCGGACTTCTTACTTTTTGCTTTTGGCAGGTTGTGGCATACACGGAATGTATAACTTCTCGGTGTATTCCTTGACCATGCGCCGGGTACTGAACTGAGGCGTAATGGTGCGCATCGATTCTTTGGAGCGCTCCACCCACTTGACGGGGACATCGTTCGCATCGCGATGCTCATAGTAAAGCGGGATAATCTCTTTTTCGAGCGTGGTGTACAGGCTTTCGGCATCCGATTCATCCTGAACCTGTTCGTCCAACTCGGCATCGCGGCCAATCGCCCAGCCGTTATCGCCATTATAAGCCTCACGCCACCAGCCATCCAGGATGGAGAAATTGATACCGCCATTGATGGCCGCTTTCATGCCGGAGGTACCGCTGGCTTCGTTGGGACGGCGAGGCGTATTCATCCAAACGTCGACGCCCTGCACCAGGTAACGGGCCAGGTTCATATCGTAATCTTCGAGGAAAACGATGCGTCCGCCATTCTCGGCCAGCTTAACCTTGCGATACACTTCCTGAATAAGTGCCTTGCCAGGCTCGTCGGCAGGGTGGGATTTACCCGCAAACAGGATTTGAACCGGCCGGTTGGGCTGGTTAATCATCTCAAGCAGGCGGTCAAACTGGCTGAGGGCCAACCCGGCGCGCTTGTAGGTCGCAAAACGGCGGGCAAAGCCGATGGTCAGAACATACGGATCGAGAATGGCGCCGCCAGCAATCACCTGGACGGGGTGGAAACCACCCTTCATCCAGCGCTTGCGGGCGCGTTCCTGCATATAGAAGGTCAGCTTGCGCTTGAGATGGTTGCGCACCGCCCAGAGTTCCTGAGGCGGAATCATATCCATCTTTTCCCACATTTCGAGATCGTCGATGTGCTCGTACCAATTCGGCCCGAAATATTTGTCATACAGCACGCGGATGCGGCGTGCCATCCAGGTGCCGGTGTGAACGCCGTTGGTGACATAAGTGATCGGGACATCATCCACATTGCGGTCGGGCCAGAGCGGATGCCACATGCGGCGCGAGACATGACCATGCAGTTCGGAAACAGCATTGTGCATGGCGGAATGGCGCAAAGCCAGCACGCCGACGCTGAAGGTCTCGCCCCAGCTCTGCTGATGGCGGGCCAAGTCGACAAACTGGTCGCGGCTCAAGCCCAATTCCGGCCAGAAGAACGAAAGGTACTTATCGACCAGCCAGAGCGGGAATTCATCATTGCCCGCCGGAACCGGGGTATGGGTGGTGAAAATATTATTCTTGCGGGTTTCGGCCAGGGCAACCTCGAAAGACTGGCCCAGCAAAACCTGTTCGCGGGCGCGTTCGAGGGTCAGGAATGCGGCATGACCTTCATTCATGTGCCAAACCGTCGGAGTGATACCCAGGCTGCGCAGCGCGCGAACGCCGCCGACGCCGAGCAGGATTTCCTGCATGATGCGCAAATTGATGTCCGACCAGTACAGGCGGGTGGTCAACTGGCGCGTCATCGGCGGGTTGATATCGATATTGGTGTCGAGCAGGTAAAGGGGAGTCCGCCCAACGCGCACTTCCCAGATGCGGCCCACAGCCGGCCCATCGGGGAATTCCACGCTGAAGGTCAGCGGAGAACCGTCCTCGCGCAGGACCGGCAGCAGCGGCAGGGCATCGAAATCGAGCGGGTTATTGACGGCTTCCTGCCAACCATCTTCGGTAATGCGCTGGGAGAAATAACCCTCCGTGTAGAGCAAGCCGACGCCCGCCAGCGGCAGGCCAAGATCGGAAGATTCCTTGAGGTGGTCGCCGGCCAGCACACCCAGGCCGCCCGAATAAATCGGCAGGGTTTCGTGCAGGCCAAATTCCATCGAGAAGTAGGCGATGCCCTGCTGCGCCCCTTGTTTGGAATGCTCACTGGCATACCAGGTGTCTTCGCTGTTCAGATAGGCATCAAAATCTTTGAAAACACGATCATACAGCTCGAGGTAATTGGTATCCTGTGCGGCGGCATTGAGTACGCTGCGCTCGATCTGGCGCAGGAAAAGGATTGGGTTATGGTTGACACGTTCCCAGAGCGCATTGTCAATGCGATTGAACAAACGCTGGGCAACGGGATTCCAAACCCACCACAGGTTATAAGCCATTTCGCTCAAGCGGCCAATCCGGCGCGGCAGGTCAAAATGGTTAGGGATTTTCGATTGAAATTTCATCTTTATTTTCCTTCCTTGAAAATAGCGCGCTAATCTTACCACGAGAGCCAAAAAATCAAGGTTTAAAATGAATTAATAAAAAAAATGAACCAACTCGTCTAAACAAGGTTTTTATCTCTACCAAAACCGGGATAGAATGGCCTGAGCATCTGAGCGTGATTTAATCTTAAGATTTGCAGTGTGGTTTGTCTCAAAACTGGCTACACTTTGTTCGAGGTGATGATTTGCATCCAGAACGATTGAGCGCTTCCGAACTGATCGCGGCCGGGACACCCTTCCAGATTCAGCACACCAAACTGGCGGAACCATACCCGCTTCACTGGCATGATTTCTATGAATTGGCTATCGTGTTGAATGGAACAGGCCTGCATACGGTCAATGGCCGCGCGCACCCTTTGCAGGCAGATACGCTCTTCCTTTTAACACCGGTCGATTTCCACAGCCTGACCCCAACCCCCGGACAAACCCTGGAAATTTACAATATTGTATTCGGCGGCGAATTCCTGGACGGGGAACTGCGTCAATGGCTTTTTACAGGGCGGGATTATCATCACTTTAAACTGGCAGAAGCATTGGCCCAAAACATCCGCCCGGAATTTGAGCGGATATGGGCCGAGAAACAGGGCAACAGCCTGGGCCGCAGCCGCATTATGCGCTTTTCACTGGAAAAAATCCTGCTCGAGGTGGCGCGGCAAACGCGCGGCGACCTGCCCTTGCAGCCGGTCGGGCATCCGGCCATTCACGATGCCTTGTTGTTTATTCACCATCAGTTCCGCACCCCGCTAACTCTGGAAATCGTCGCCAAACAGGCCGGCCTGGTTCCCAATTATTTCAGCCAGACCTTTCACAAAGTCACCGGCTGGCAGTTCCAAAAATACCTTTCAGACCTGCGCCTGCGTTTTGCCGCCGCGCTGCTACTGGCCTGTGACCTGCCCATCACCGAAATCTGTTTTGCCAGCGGATTTGGCAATATGGCCCATTTTGGCCGGGCTTTCCATGCCAAATATGGCCTGTCACCCAGCCAGTTCAGGTTCGCCAAAACCCAAACATCACTCCCCGAAAGGATTCTCCCATGAGACTTGCCCCCACACCGCCAATGGGCTGGAACAGTTGGAACATGTTCGGCGCAACCGTCAACGCCGAAGTCATCAAGCAAACCGCGGACACGTTCATCTCGTCCGGGCTGAAAGAGGCCGGTTACGAGTACATTGTCATCGACGATATCTGGCAGGGTGGACGCGGGCCGGATGGCAAACTCTTCCCCGATCCGCAGAAGTTTCCAGAGGGGATCAAGGCGGTTGCCGACTACATCCACGCCCGCGGGCTGAAGTTTGGGCTGTATTCCGATGCCGGGCCGCTGACCTGCGGTGGACGCCCGGCCAGCCAGGATCATGAAGAAATCGATGCGCGCACTTTTGCCGAATGGGAAATCGATTACCTGAAATACGATTGGTGTCATGCCGAAGATACCCGCGCCAATGCCGAATATCGCTATCAACGCATGGCCAACGCCCTGCGCGCCAGCGGCCGCGCAATTGTTTTCTCCATTTGCGAATGGGGTCATCACAGCCCCTGGCTGTGGGGCGAAAAAGTCGGCGGGAACCTGTGGCGCACCACCGGCGACATCGGCGATTCGTGGAAGGATGTTCACAATAACTGGGGCATCCTGTACGGCATCGAATCAATCGGGTTTGAGCAGCAGCGCGGCCTGGAACGCTTTGCCGGTCCCGGCCACTGGAACGATCCCGACATGCTCGTGGTCGGCCTGCGCGGGACCAGCCGCGAAATCCACGGCGCGGGCTGCACCGATACGGAATACCGCACCCACTTCAGCCTGTGGTGTCTCCTGGCCGCCCCGCTGATGATTGGCTGCGATATCGCCAACATGGATGCCGCCACCCGTGAGATTTTGACCAACCGGGAAGTGATTGCGCTCAACCAGGATCCACTCGGCAAACAGGGCTGGCGCGCCGCCCGACACGGCCAAACCGAAATCTGGAAAAAACCGCTGGCGGATGGGGCCTTGGGGGTGGCGCTCTTCAATCGTGGAGAGAAAAAGCAAACGGTGCGCGCGCACTGGTCCGACCTGGAAATCAGCGGCTCGTACTCCCTCCGCGATCTTTGGGCGCACACTGACCAGGGGATTGCCGCCGCTGAACTCAAAGCCGAGGTTGCCCCGCACGGCTGCGCGGTGTTCAGATTACAGCCTGCCTGAAAATAAATCAAAAGCCTTGTCCAGCCTTCGTTACAAAGGAGTCATCATGAAACGTTCAATCCTGCTTGCCTGCGCCCTGACCCTGCTTCTGGCCGCTTGCGCGCCGGTTGCGACGCCGCTGCCGGAAGCAACCCCCGAACCGACCGGTGCGCCAACCGCCACCGCGCTCATCACCCCGACCACCACGCCCAACATCCTGAGCGTCGACCCGGCCGTTCCGCTTGGCCCGATCAGCCCTTACCTGTTCGGCACCAACTACGGCCCGATGCACGCCGTTACCCTGGATGTGATGCCGCTGGTCGAGCAGGCTGGGTTCAGCATCCTGCGCTTCCCCGGCGGGGCCTGGACCGATTCGGTTGACATCAAACCTTTCCAGATCGACCAGTTCATCGATTTTTGCAAACAGGTTGGGGCCGAACCGCACATCAGCGTGCGGCTGCTGGGCGGCTCGGCAGAAAAAGCCGCCGAATTGGTGCGCTATACCAACATCCAGAAAAAATACGGCGTGGTTTACTGGAGCATCGGCAACGAGGCTTCGATTTACACCCAACTCAAGCAAGCCGATTATGACTATACCGTCGAGAACCTGAACGCCGATTGGCGGCCGATTGCCGAAGCGATGAAGGCCGTTGACCCAACCATCCAACTGATTGGGCCGGATATCCACCAGTGGAACCTGGACCTGGCCTCCACACCCAAAGATTCAGCCGGGCGCGATTGGATGATCGAATTCCTGAAAGTCAACGGCGACCTGCTGGACATCATCGCAGTCCACCGCTACCCAATGTATTCGCCCAATAATCCCGTCACCGACCAGGCCCTGCGCGAGAACACCCGCCGCTGGGCCGGTGAAATCGATTACCTGCGCCAGGTGATGCGCGAAACCCTCGGGCGCGAACTGCCTATCGCCTTCACCGAGGTCAATTCCGACCCATCCAGCACTATCTTGCAAGAGGCTTCGCCCGATGCCTTCTACAATGCCATCTGGTACGCCGATGTGCTCGGCCAGATGATGAATGCGGATGTTTTCATGGTCAACCAATGGGTGATTTCACAACGCAGCGGCGGCCTGGGACTGTTCAGCGGCAGCACCATCCGCCCGACCTTTTACGTGTTCCCTTTGTATAAAAATTTCGGCAGCGAACAGATTTACGCCGCTTCGGGCGTGCCGGATGTGGACATCTTCGCCGCCAAACGCGCGGACGGGACGCTGACCCTGATGGTCATCAACCTGTCGGATTCCGAGCAGACGGTTCCGCTGCAAATTGCGGGGATGAAACCCGCCGCAGCCGAGGTCTGGCTGCTGGATGTGGAACACAACGCCGAGAACCTGGGCAGTCAACCTTTCCCAGCCGATGGAACGGTCAGCCTGCCGGCCGAATCGGCCACGCTTTTTGTTATCGAATAACCACCTTTCACTGGCATGGAGATTTTTGAATGAAACAACTATCCCTGAATGGCGCCTGGCAGTTCCGCCAGGCTGGAAGCGAAACCTGGCAGCCCGCCACCGTCCCAGGCGGGGTGCATACCGACCTGTTGGCCCTCGGCCAAATCCCCGATCCGTTTGTGGCCGATAACGAACTGAAAGTGATGTGGGTGGCCGAAAGCGACTGGGAATACCGCCGCGTTTTCAGCCTCGAAAAAGCCCTGCTGGCCGAACCCAACCTGACCCTGGTCTGCGACGGCCTCGACACGCTGGCCGATGTTTATATAAATGGCCAATACGTCGGCCATGCCGAAAACATGTTCCGCCAATGGGAATGGGATGTGAAAGACCTGCTCAAAGCGGGCGAGAACGAAATCCGCATTTTCTTTGGCTCGCCAGTGCGCTTCATTACCGCTAAACAGGCCCAACTGCCCCTGCAAGGCGGCGGCGACATCCCCGGCGGGCCACACCTGCGCAAAGCGCCCTGCCACTGGGGCTGGGATTGGGGTCCCAAGCTGCCGCCCATCGGCGTCTGGAAAGACATCCGCCTGGAGGGCTTCTCGGCGCGCTTTGAAGATGTCCACCTGCGCCAGCAGTTCGAGCAGGATGGCAGCGTGTCGGTAACGGTGGATGTGACCGCCGAGTCCGCGGTGAGCGCGGAATTAACCGCCAGCCTGGAAATCGTCCACCCGGACGGCAGCCGGCAGTCGGTGGAAGAGTCGCTTTTTTCCATCTATACCAACGATCCTGAACAAATCGCCAATCTGCAATCAAAAATCGAAAATCCGCAGTTGTGGTGGCCTGCCGGCTACGGCGAACAACCGCTCTACGAGGTCGAAGTAACCCTGAAAGATGGGAAGACCGTTCTGGACCGGCGCAGTTACAAAATCGGCCTGCGCGAGATCGAACTGCGCCAGGAACCCGACCAGTGGGGCAAGGAATTCACCTTCTACATCAACGGCGTGCGCCTGTTCGCCAAAGGCGCCGACTGGATTCCCGCCGATTCGCTGCCCACGCGCATTACCAAAGATTATCTGGAAATGCTACTGAAATCGGCGGTGGACGCCAACATGAACATGCTGCGCGTTTGGGGCGGCGGCTATTACCCCGAAGAGATGTTCTACGATCTGTGCGACCAGTATGGCATTTTGGTCTGGCAGGATTTCATGTTCGCCTGCGGCATTTACCCGGCGGACGCCGATTTCTTCGAAAACGTGCGCATTGAAGCGATTGAAAACATCCGCCGCCTGCGCCATCGCGCCAGCCTGGCGCTGTGGTGCGGCAACAATGAAATGGAACAGGGCTGGTGCGACTGGGGCTGGAACAAGCCCGATGACCCGCTCAACCAGCGGCTCAAGGATGGCTACGACCGCATGTTCCACCAGATGCTGCCCGAATTGCTCGAAACCGAAGACCCCGACACCCCCTACTGGCCCAGTTCGGCTTCGGCCAACACGCCCTTCACCGGCGCGAACAATCAGGTGCAGGGCGACTGCCATTATTGGGATGTCTGGCACGGGCGCAAGCCGTTCACGGCTTACCGCACGCAGTTCCCGCGCTTCATGAGCGAGTTCGGCTTCCAGGCCCTGCCGCCACTGAAAACCATCGCCACCTATGCCGAGCCTGCCGACTGGAACATGACTTCCTACATCATGGAACATCACCAGCGCAGCGGTTCGGGCAACGGCCTGATGATTGCCCAGATGACCGATACCTTCCGCATGCCCAAGGATTTCCCGGCGCTGGTTTACCTGAGCCTGCTGCTGCAAGCCGAAGGCATCCGCTACGGGGTCGAACACTGGCGGCGCAACCGTAACCGGGTCAGCGGCACGCTCATCTGGCAGCTCAACGACTGCTGGCCGGTCGCATCCTGGGCCAGTCTCGATTATTTTGGCCGTTGGAAGGCGCTCCATTATGCCGCCAAACGCTTTTACGCCCCGCTGCTGCTCTCGGTCGCCGATTATGGCAAAACGATGAAAGTCCATGTCACCAGTGACCGGGTCGAGCCAGTCGATGTCGTTGTCCGCTGGCGGCTGGAAACGCTTGACGGACAGATTCTGCAAAAAGGCGAACAATTCGTCCGCGCGCTGGCGCTGGCCGACACCCTGGTCGGATCGCACGATTTCGCAGCGCTGGTCAATGCCGAAAACCAGAAAAAAGTTGTCTTCGTGGCTGAAATGTGGCAGGAGGGTCAACTCAGCGCCCGCAGCGTGACCCCGTTTGTTGCCAATAAACACCTCGAGCTGCGCGAGCCGGGTTTGAACGTAAAAACCCGCATCGAAGGCCAGGTTCTTTTTGTGGATGTCTCGACCACAAGCCTCGCCCGTTTCGTCGAGCTTTCGCTGGATGGGGCGGATCCCGTTTTCAGCGACAACTACTTCGATCTGCCAGCCGGGGCCGCCATGACCGTGACCTGCGCCCTGCCCGCCGGCTGGAGCGAAACCAGCAAGATCGAGGCGCGTTCGCTCTACAACTCGTTTGCATAGGAAAACCTGATGACAGATACTCCCGCTTACCGCGACCCAGCCCTGCCGGTTGAAACCCGCCTCGCCGACCTGCTACCCCGCATGACCCTGGCCGAAAAGTGCGCCCAGTTAATCGGCTCGCTGGGCCTGGATGAAAGCGACGGCCAATTTTCGCTCGAATTCTGCCGCAAGAACTTCACCAACGGCATCTCTTACGTTAACAGCCATCACAAAAACCGCAAAACCCGCGATACAGCCGCCTACCTGAACGCCCTGCAAAAATTTCTACGCGAAGAAACCCGCCTGGGCATCCCGGCCCTGGCCCTGGGCGAAGGCTTGCACGGATACATGGCCCACGAAGCAACCAGCTTTCCACAGGCGATTGGCCTGGCCAGCGCCTGGGACCCGCAACTGCACGAACGCATCTTCAGCGTGGTGGCCAAAGAAATGCGCGCGCGCGGGGCGCAGTACGTGCTCTCGCCGGTATTGGATGTGGCCCGCGATCCGCGCTGGGGGCGCACCGAGGAAACCTACGGCGAAGACCCCTACCTGATCTCGCGCCTGGGCGTAGCCGCCGTGCGCGGCTTGCAGGGAGCAGCTTTCGAGGGCAACCCGGACAAAGTCCTGGCAACCGCCAAGCATTTCTCGGCCCACGGCCAACCGGAGGGCGGCACCAACTGCGCCCCGGCCAACTACGCCGAACGAACCCTGCGCGAGGAGCTTTTTGCGCCCTTCGAAGCGGTTGTACGTGAGGCCAAAATCGGCTCGGTGATGGCATCCTACAATGAAATCAACGGCATCCCGGTGCACATTAATTCCTGGCTGCTGAAAGATGTCCTGTGCGGCGAATGGGGCTTCGAGGGCTTTGTCATTTCCGACGGCTGGGGCGTGGATGACCTGTACCGGCTCCATCAAGTCGCCGCGGGCGAAGCCGACGCCGCCGAAAAAGCCTTCCAAAACGGGGTGGAGATCGAACTGGGGCGCTGCTTCCGCCACCTGGAACAGGCCGTTACGGAGGGGCGCATCCCCGCAGCCGCGCTGGATGCCGCAGTGGCAAAAATCCTGCGGGTCAAGTTCCTGCTCGGGCTGTTCGAGAATCCCTTCGTCGATGAAGATGCAGCGGTCGCCATCACCAACTGCGCCGAACACCGCGCCCTGGCTCTCGAAGCGGCGCGCAAATCGATCGTGCTGCTCAAAAACGAGGCCGGTTTGTTGCCGCTCGAGCGCGCCGGGTTGCGCTCGCTGGCCGTGATCGGGCCAAACGCCGCCAAAGTGAGACTCGGCGGCTATAGCGGCGATCCGCTCGAACCGGTTTCGGTGCTGGACGGAATCCGCCAAAAGGCTGGCAACTCCCTCGAAATCCTGCACGCCGAAGGCTGCGGCCTGACCCTTTCGCCCGGCAGCGCCAGCCGGCTCTGGTCGCTGGAGGAAATCAGCCTGCCCAGCGCTGAAGCCGATGCGGCGGCGATTGCCGAAGCGGTGAAAACCGCCCAAAAAGCGGATGTCAGCCTGCTGGTGCTGGGCGACAATGAACAAACCTGCCGCGAAGGCTGGTCGCAGACCCACCTGGGCGACCGCGACAGTCTCGACCTGCCCGGTCGCCAGGAAGACTTGCTGCGAGCGGTGGTTGCCACCGGCAAGCCGGTCGTGTTGCTGCTGCTCAATGGCCGCCCGGCCAGCATCAACTTTGCCGCCGAACAGGTCCCGGCCATCCTCGAAGGTTGGTACCTGGGCCAGGAGGCTGGGACGGCGGTTGCCGAGGTGCTGTTCGGGGAGGTCAATCCCGGCGGGAAACTGCCAATCACCTTCCCGCGCTCGGTTGGGCAACTCCCGGCCTATTACTATCACAAGCCCTCGGCCCGGCGTGGCTACCTGTTCAGCGATAAAAGCCCGCTCTTTCCCTTTGGGCACGGGCTTTCATACACTACGTTTGCCTACAGCAACCTGCGCCTGGGCGCGGATTCGATCCGGGTTGGTGAAGCTACCACACTGAGCGTCGATGTCACCAACAGCGGAGAGCGGGCGGGCGATGAAGTGGTTCAATTCTATGTTCGCGACCTGTTGAGCAACTATGTCACCCGCCCGGTAAAACAACTCAAGGGTTTCCAGCGCATCAGCCTGCAGCCGGGTGAAACCCGCACGGTGAGTTTCGCAGTCGGGAAGGAACAACTTGAATTTTTAAATGAAACCATGCGAAAAGAGATCGAACCCGGCCAGTTTGAACTGCTGGTTGGCGGCAGTTCCGCCCATCTCAGCGGAATCCTGCTCGAGGTCACAGACCGCAACTAATACTGGAACTTTCCCCAATTTTGTAGGGCGAAAACGGCTGAAATTCGCTGTTTTCGCCCTATATTTTTATAAACTTGACTTTAGAGTTCGTTTTTACGAGTCTGGCAAAGCAGGAATCTTGGCTCAATGGGCGCTTAAAAACCAAAATCTGGACACGGATTACGCGGATTGGACGGACTGCCCTGCGGGCGCGCGGATT
>JAEWVF010000068.1 GCA_023459215.1 Chloroflexota bacterium | reverse complement strand
AAAGTTGTCTGACAATCTTGATTTTGATTCTCATTTATGCTATCTTAAGCCAATCTCCTTTTGAGGGCTTGTATGCACCGCGAACGCGTTTCCGAAAATGTTTTTTGGTTCCAATCTGAAGTTTACGCTCAGGTAACCGCCGGGGTAATTGCCGGGCCGCAATGGGCCGTGGTGATCGATACCCTGGCCACCCCTGAAGAAACCCTGAACATGCGCGAATTTGTCGAGCATGAGCTTAACCTGCAGGTA
Source organism: Chloroflexota bacterium (assembly GCA_023459215.1). Taxonomy (GTDB): domain Bacteria; phylum Chloroflexota; class Anaerolineae; order Anaerolineales; family Villigracilaceae; genus UBA8950. Next base: position 18,936 of record JAEWVF010000068.1, on the reverse strand, counting down.
CGCTACGTGATTAATACCCACTATCACGCCGACCATACCTGGGGTAACTGCTTCTTTCCAGGGGCGACCATCCTGGCGCATTCACTCTGCCGCGACCTGCTGGCCGAAAAAGGCGCGGCCTCGCTCGAAGCCGCCAAAAAGCAGAATGCAGCCCTCAAACAGGTCAAAATCGTCCTGCCACACCTGACCTTTGACCAGGGTGAACTGAACCTGCGCGTCGGCAAGAAGAACCTGATTCTCTCGGCGGCCATGGGACACAGCAACGATGGCATTTCGGTGCTGGTCGAGGAAGACCGCATCCTGTTTGCCGGCGACGCCTTCATGCCCCTGCCCTACCTGGTCGACGGCAACATCGATGAACTGGCCGGCTCGATCAAGAAAATCGGCAAAATGGGCCTCGAGAACATCGTCCAGGGCCACGGCGACATCATCCTGCGCGGCGAAATCGAAGCTGCCGTCAAGGAAAACCTGGCTTATCTCTCGGCAGTGCGCAAAGCCGTGCGCACCGCGCTCAAGCGCAAGAATCCGCTCGAATATCTCGATGAGTTGGCGATTGAAGAGTGCGGCAAGAGCCGCGTCCACCTGGGCGGGCTGGCCGAACCGCTGCATCGCCGCAACCTGCGCGCGCTGTACAAACACATGCTCGAAAATAACGATCCAGCAGACGAAGGTGAAGAATAGCTTTCATCCCTTAAAGCCAAAAGGCGCTTCTCATTACGGGAAGCGCCTTTTTCATTGCGGAGAATTGGGTTACAGCTTGGCCAGCAGTTCAGTCTTCTTCTGCTGGAATTCGGTCTCGCTCAGGATGCCCTTCTGGCGCAGGCCATCCAGTTCGGCGATCAAGGCCGGGATGTTCTCAGCCCGGCGGGGATGTTCGCCAACTTCGTCGAAGCCCATCTTTTCCTTGGCATCCAGCATGGCGGTCTTGAACTTGACCGGGTCGCCGATGCGTTTGAACAGGTTGACGCCCAACTCGCTGGCGGTCATGATTTCGATATCGCCGTAGTCGAACATGCGTCCGAAGAAGGACTGGGTCATCTTGACATCGTTGACCTTCTCGAGCGAGGAATCAACCACATTTTTGTTGACCACGCCGTTGATCTGAATCACCCGCCGGTTGGTGACGATGTACTGGCGGTTGTACCAGACCAGGATGTCGTGGGTCATGCTGCCCAGCGGAATCAGCACCAGCAGGTACGCAAGCGCCGCCAGCGGAAAGTTGAGCGCCGCAACCGTGCCAAGCACAATCACGGCCAGGGCGACCACAATTTCAGCGATGATGGCGCTGGTCAGCACAAAAGCGTGCTGGCGCGTGACCAGCAGGATGTGCTCGTTCTGGCCCAACATGCTATGGATGTAGTCTCGTTTCATCGCAACACTCCTTCAAAAAATCAACACCAGCCCAATAGACGATGCCCGTTAGCGCAAGATAATATCTTGCGCTACCTTAAGGGGGCAAAACCAAAGAAATGGGTTTCCGTCGTGTTCCTTTGTTGCCATCGTGGTAAAAAAACAGTCAAATGTTAAGGATGAACCTGGCTGGATAACTTTTCCAAAATCACTTTCCGCAATTCTTCCTGCACCGCATCCCACTTCTGGCTCGAATCAACCACCCGCCAACGGGCCGGTTCGGCGGCGACCATCTCCAGGTAGCCGGCCCGCACGCGGCGGTGAAAATCAACCGTGTAGGCGTCCATGCGGTTCCACTCTTCCTGTTTGGATTTACGTTTTAGGCCAACTTCCACATCCAGGTCGAGCAGGATCGTCAGGTCGGGGATCAGGCCGCCGGTGGCGTACGTCACCAGTTGGCGAATCTGCTCCAGCGGCTGGCCGTGTCCGTAGCCCTGGTAGGCAATCGCCGAATCGGCATAGCGGTCCGAGAGCACAATCTCACCATCCGCCAGGCGCGGACGCAGCACCTGCTCGACAATCTGGGCGCGGGCGGCCTGGTAGAGCAGCGTTTCGGTACGCGGATGCATCTCGGCGTTCTTCAGGTCGTGAATCACCTCGCGGATTTGCTCGCCAATCGAGGTTCCGCTCGGTTCGCGGGTTGGGAAGACAGTATGTCCCTGCTCGCGCAGGAACGCCACCAGATGGGGAATATGGGAGGTCTTGCCGGAGCCTTCGGGGCCTTCCATAGATATAAACATTACACTTTGTCCTTGACACACCGGAAACCCACCGCGCCAACTCGTGCGCCAGGCTCATTGAGAACGCGGTTCGTGCAATAGGCCTGTTGATAGGTTACGTTCCAGGCTCCACCACGAATCACTCTAAGAGAATTGTTTTTTTCAGTCGGCCTATCGTAAGGGGCATACCAGTCCGCCGTCCACTCCCACACATTGCCAGCCATATCGAATACCCCGTAAGGGCTTTTTCCTCGCGGATAAATACCCACAGGTGTGAGATGGCCTATTCCGGCCTCCAGATTAGCGACATCTTCTTTGGGCTGATTTCCCCAGGGCCACAAACGGCAATCCGTGCCTCGCGCAGCTTTTTCCCACTCTGCTTCGGTAGGCAAGCGGCCTCCTACCCATTTTGCATAGGCATCTGCCTCATACCAGCTTACCCCAATTACCGGGTAATTGGGTCGATTCCAGAGGTAAACATCCCAATAAGCCGGCAGGCGATTCTCCTGGCGCTGTAACCATTCCCAGCCTGCCTCAACCCAAAACTCCTGGCGATCATAACCACCAGCACGGATAAACTTATCATACTGCTGATGTGTGACCGGGTACATATCGATATAAAACTCAGCCACAAAAACTTCATGTGCAGGTGCACTTCTTTCCAGTTGCCTCTGCAACTCGCCCTGCGCAGTAGCGTTATCAGCAAGCAAGTTTTCCCCCATCGTAAAAATTCCTGCCGGTATCTTGACTGACTTTCCAAGACGAGGATCACCCAATTCGCCCAGCAGTTCACCCCCATGAAGTCTTTTCTCTAGCGGGGTTTCCACATCTTCTATTCTTTTTATTAGGGCTTTGATAACATCTGTCCCCAAAGTGGAATTTAGGATATGGCCACCAGCAGCATTAACGCAGCGCGCGGCAATCAGAATGCCTGACATGCCCTGTGGCGCTGATAAAGAATGGGTATAGAGGGCCTTGATGTAATCTTCGAGATATTCGCCCTGCAAAATATCTGCCACCATAACCAAGACTTCTTCCCATTTTGGGTCGTTGAGCAATCCCAGGGCAATTTCATTGATATTCCTGCGCACAGCCAGATAACAGGCGGCCAGATATTCCTGGAAACTGCGGTGGATAAAGGCATAATAGCCTTTTTGCTGTTGAACAATCAACCCGCTGCGCTCTTCGACGGTCTCGAGAAAATCCCTGGCCTCTTTTTGGGCTTCCATTTCAGAAAGACGCTGTGTATCTTTCAACACGCTGGCCAGCATATCGGCCAGCCTATCCTGCGCAATCTGGTTCTCTTCAGAATGGGTATGCAGCCAATAGGCCACCGGCCCAAGCAGCTCGGTCAATTTGCGTTCATCCAGGAAAAATGAATCCGATTGGTTCACCAAAGGTCGACCAGAAACGCTGCGCCCCATATTCCAGGTTTCGGCCAGGGCCAGGGTGGCCTGGCGATACAGGTCACCCCGCCGGCTGGGCAGGTAACGCCCGCGCAAGTAAATCTGGATCAACACTGTCAACAAAAGCGGATTGGAGGCCACCGGGCCAATATTCTCATCATTTTCAAGAATATCCATCAGGTCGCGGGCGGATTGTTCGGCCTCACGCGTGTTTTCAATGGCGGTTTTGATCCAACCGTCAATAATACTGCGGCGTTGTTTCTTATCCAGAGGCGCCAAGGTCAGGCGTTGGAAATCTGAGGGCAGGGGATTTTTTTCATACCCGGCAATTCGGCTGGTCACCAGGTAAACGTTTTTGGGATAACGGAGAACCAGTTCATGAATGCGTTGGACCATCAATTGCCGCTGCTCAAGCGTGGCAATCTCATCCAACCCGTCCAACATGACCACGGCATTCCCTGCTTCCAGTTCCTGTTCAAACAAATTGGACAGATCAGCCTGAGTCCCAAACTCGCGGCTGCTAAAATATTCCGGGAAATAATCAGCAAGGGGGGCTTTTGGCTCACCTTGCAAAGCAGTTGAGATGGCCGAGAGCGGCACCAAGATTGGCAAACGGTCAATCACCGCTTCGATTTTCAGGTTTTGCGAAACCGAGGCCGGCCCCTTGGCCAAAATTACAGCCAAGTATTTGAGCAGCATACTCTTGCCTGCGCCAGGTGTACCCACCAGAACGGCTTTTTGACCTGGGCGCAACAACTGCCGATAAAGCAGCCGTTCCGTTTCCAATTCTGGAGATTCTTCCAGAGTTTCTTCCGACACAGATAAAGCGGTAATCGCAGGCGTAACAAAAATCGTTTCAAGGTCAATTTTAGGAGCCTTTGGCCCGGTAAAAATTTGCCCCAACCCTACGATGGAAAACAGATTAATAATACTTTTCAAATAACTTGGGCGTAATTCATTAATCCGTTCGTTGATTGATTGTCGACCAGAATCCGAAAATTGAAAAACCCCGCTGCGCACATCATAGAAATCCCCCGCAGTTCTAGCAAGTTCCGGAAGAAATTGGCGGGGCGTTGAAACAATTACCGAACAACCAAATTGTTTGAGCACATCGCGGGCACGGTTTAAAGTCATAATGGCTTTATGTCGTTCGATATCCGATAATTCTCCCAAGCCACTAACCAAAACGGCCTTAAAATACCCACTAGCAAACTGACGCAAATGATCGGTGATAGCTAACCCTTCAGGCTGGAATACAAACCGACCAATTTTATGCAATTTTCCTAGTTCATCAGAAAGCAAATGCAAGACATCCTTCTCAATCAGACGGTCTTCTGCGCCAATCACAATAATAACCGGCGACTCCGTATTAGCTTTTTGAAGCAAAACAGCTATCCTGTGTATGTTATCCGCCCAATGGGGCTGAAATTCAGATATTGAATTCTCCATAGCCTACATCTTATCTTCTTCCGATTTTCCCTCAAAGTGTTTTTCGACAATGGAAAGAATCAACGGGTGAACATCACGCCAAAAACCACCATTATGGTAATTAACAATATAACGACTCCATAAGAGCTGCAACTGAGCCGGATCATTTCTCTCAACTGAACCGGACTTCAGTATTTTACGTAAAGCGATATAATCTTCTTCATACAGAACCTGAGCCAACTCCATTTGAAGAGACCGAACAGCTTCTTGCGCATGGAACATGCCAATACGTGATTCGTTATTTTCTACAAGGATAACAGCGCGACGCACAAGATGAACCAAATCGCGCAAGACCCCGCCGCTCATTTGGATAAGATAATCTACAACCCCTGTTTCAAAAATTATCTCAATGCTAAGTCCTAATGAATCAAGCCGTCGAGTAACAACTTCCCGCAATGTAACATACCCGGGTTGATAGGCTTGCTGACGATTGCCTTTTTCATAGATTCGAATATTGGGCAATTGAGCATGTTCAAATTCATTGTCTGCTTCACGAAAACCGGGGTTGGCATATAACGCAACAGGAACTGTGAAAATTGCATCACAGCGCAAACTTGTCAGATAACGACTCTTGTCAAATAGCTGTCTGGACTGTTCTTCCGATGTGATTCGTTCAAGCCCATCGGCAATTAATAAAACTTTCTTTCCACTGGCCCCCTCGGTTGCCTGAATAATTGCATTAACGCGATGGGAAATTTCCTTCAAATAAGGCCCTATCTCCAACCGCTCCACCTGCTTTTTGGTTAGACCTAAGCTGAATCGTATTCCATCTGTTGCCGCGGCTATTACCGAAAAAGGCGGGTAAGCTGTTCCTGCGGTGGCAACAACCCCACGCAGTAACCCCATGGGATCTAGGGAAATATCAGTTTGTCTGGTATCTTCCCGAACCACGGTGCTTAAACTCGATACTAGCTCTTTCCATAAATGATCTTCTATTTTGAGGCCAGCTTCTTTTGCGGCAGAGTAAACCCCAGCTCCCAAGAAAAACAGTAACTCAGTGCGCGAGGTTGAATCTAACTCGAGAGAAGCATAAGCATCCACATATACGGTAAAATATTTTTCTTTTAACTTAGAAATTAATTTAAATAGTTCCGAAGTCTTTCCACAACCACGCTGACCCAGCAGCAGGATTTTGGGCGCAAGACGACCATATCCAAAGGCGTTTTCCAGTTGTTCAAGAGGACTATCTTGCCGCTCCACAAACCAAGCAGTAATCTTATCACCCGACACAGGCTCAAAAGGATTAAAGCAATTGTAGACCGTGTCTTTCCATGTGTGCTGATTCCGATTTTCCATCTGGAAAGCTCCTTCCATGTTCTTAATCGATTATATAAGGATGGGCACAATCCCACAGATCATTGGCATGATGACCTATATATTTCTGATAAGTGACTGTGTTGACTGCAAAAACAATCGGGGTGTTAAATTGGGCAGGCCCAACAATTCGGCTCCAGCGTTCCCGATTGACGTTCAGCCAGCGTAGAAAATCTCGCAAATCGTTTTCATCTTGATGTTCCATACTCCAAACCATCAAGACGGAACCAAAATCCTTTTCTCGCGCCTGTTGAAAAATTTCGTTCATGCGTTGACGAGGATCTCTGCCATTGTTCAAATCACAGGCCCAAACCGGAACTTCTCGCTCGAGCAGCTCTCTAAGAAGCGTTTCGACGCCCATATCCACGGGCTCGCTGGGTTCAAAGACTGCAATATAAACACCACTGTTACGCCCAATTGCGCGCCAGAGCCGGAGAGCCAATTCCTGAATTTTCATAATCACCGCGCTAACGAAGAAAGAACGCTATTCAAGTGGCAGAAGCACCGGATTAACTTCATACCAGATTTGACCCTCATTGGCATATCCCACAATTGCCCCTTGCTGAAACAACTCCAAAAAAAATGATAGCTCTTCCTTTTTCCAACTACCATTTTCTCTGAACCTCTTGAGAAATTCCATGCTTTCACCAGGCTGAAGAAAAGCCATTCGGGCTTGCTTTTCTTCAGCAAAAGTTTTTTCTGCATCAGCCAGCAAAATCTTATCGCTGCCACGCGCCTCAGCATATAATATTGCATTTCGGAAAGCTCGAATCACCCCGCGCAGAATACCGCCGCTGGCCTTGATCAGCAGGTCAAGCGCTGCTGGTTCGATTACATCATCGGGGTTTTGCAGCCCCAGAACAGCCAAACGCCTCTGGCATACCGTCCGCATTAGCTGGTAACCGGGTTGGTGTTTTTTGTTCGGTTTACCGCGATACGAAATGCGAATATTGGGGAAATTAATCAGATCGAAATACTCACTGACCTGCTCGGATTCAGTTAAGTATAAACTATGAGGCAAGGTAGCAATAAATGGGAAATTCAATTGCCCCAACAATTCGCTAAATTCAAAAATTTGCTGAGCCTCTGTTGGCCGAATCTTGTCCAACCCATCCACAATCACCATCAAAGGAGTGCCAAGTTCCTGCTGAACCGAGTGGCTAATTTGGTTGGTGCGTTTCAAGATTTCACGAAGGAATATCCCCGATTTCATCTGCCCAAACTGATTCTCGTTAATTTTTAATGAAAAATTTTCCTTGCTATCCGGATCGCGACGCACAATATCCAACGGTGCTGATGGATCGCCTTTAGCACACACCAACTTATCCAAAAATTCTTCCGGCGCCAAGTTTTTACCCAACAAAGTATTGATGGCACCAACCAGTTCGACAAAATCTCCTTCTCCTGCGCGAATTCCGCTGGAACGCGCTACTTTATAAATACCCCCCGCAAAGCCCAACAGGAGGTCCACGATGGTCAGCGAATAAACATCTAAGGACTGATTCAAATCAATCCAGATTAGAAAATAATCTTCTGCCAGACGATGGGACAATTGCGCCAAGAGGGAAGACTTACCACTGCCGCGCTGCCCCACCAATAATACCTTTTGAGAGCGCCGCCCTGGTTGCAGGGCCAACCGTAACCGTGCCAGCGGGCTATCTTCACGCTCCACATACAGGCTTTCCTGTTTTCCAACCAATGGCAAAAGCGGATCAAAAATATTATAAATGGGTGTCCAATCGCGAATCATTAGCTGGTCTCCTGAAGATGCTTCTGGACTAACGGGTGAAGCATATACTGCACTCCACCTTCCATAGGATACATTAGGATGTATTTATTCCGCAAAAACTGGTCAGCAATTTGTCCGTTAGGAGGATAACGACGCGGGCCGGGCTGGGCCAGAAATTTCCGCAAAATTTCTCTGTTTTCCTGATCGACTTTTCCCAAAAACGCTCTTTGAACATGATTGATTGCCATTTGAGCATCTTGCATGTCAACAAAGGTTTTTTCTGCAGTTTCTGCAGCAGAAAAAACCTCATAGACCAAATTAATCAGAGTGCGAATATTGCCTCCAGATTGCGCAATCAATCGCTCAAGAACATCAGCCGCACAGATTTGTTCCAACTGCCAGCCACACAATTCGATGCGTTTACGCACCAAACTTTCAAGAAATTTTTCCCCACTCCTGGCAGCCTCATCAAGGCGAATGTTGAAAACAACAAAAGGCGAGAGAAATTCTTCGATATCGGCAAAGTTCATTGAAGTGTAAAGCGTTTCCGGTCCCGTCAATATCATCCGAATATCCGGGCGAACAATTTCCCGGGCTTTCTCATAAAAAGATCTGGCTTCTACCTCATTCACTTTATCTAAGCCATCCAAAATAACAACAAAAGGCTTTCCAAGACGATACTCGCAGTTCTGAATAAAGGTTGTCAGCCTTCCAGCCGCCCTATCTAGTTGGGGTGGTGTGGTACGTGTATTGAGCAAGGTATCGTTTTGCTGGTCTTCCATTTTGAAGGGTTGCAATAGTTTACGCGCCCAATCCACCGCAATCGTCGCCACCAACAAGGAAGGGTCTACCAAGCTGGCCGCCTTGGCGCCAGTTGCCAAAATTTCCACAGCAATTCCAGCAACTGTATCAAAACGAAAAGTATCCTGATTTTTTGTCTCCGACTGCTGTACACTAGTATCCAGGCAAGCGCTGAGAAAAACTTCAAACAACTTGCGATCTGGTTCAATGTTATTTTGCTGCATCGATTGCAATGCACACAAACCAATCGTCACATAATAGGCCAGCGGGTCTTTCAGAACTTCTGCGCGTTCATTGATAGCGTCCAACCACAATACCTGGTGAGTCTTTTTTAGTTCATCCGACAAATATCTCAAAACAGAACTTTTCCCACTACCACGTTGCCCAACCAGAACCGCCTTTTGAATACCTCTCTTTGGGGATAGGCTATTACGAAGTTTACGTAAATCACGCTCCATGTCCGGGCGAGATAGATATGTGGACAGGTTTACCCCTCCCATTGGATCATGCTGAGTGATACTCTCAAGAGGAAAAGCATCTACTAGCGGACTCCAGAAAGCATTCAAATCTTGGTCATCGTTCATAGGTTTATTTACCTTCTTGCGCGAGTTTCTTTTCGTACAATAACAGTTTATTCTCCAATTCAAGCAGATGGGACTGCAAAGCCTGCAAATCAACAGGTGGTTTTTCAGGTAGAGGGGGTAATTTTTCCGTTGGCACATCAGTAATAATTTCGCCATCGTTGTACAGGCGCTGGGAGGGTTGATCCATGCGCACAAACTCAATCGTCACCAGCCCGGCCCCATATTCGATGGTAATCGGCGAGGTGCCTAAATTGGTCACATTGAAAAATAGTATGCCGGTATAGCCCGGATCAACGATCCCGCCGTTGAAATATAGTCCCTTGATGGCCCAGTGCGAACGCAAGCTGATGCGCGCTTTCATATCGTTAGACAGGTTGATCCGTTCAAGGCTGTAAATGGTGACAGTTTGCCCCGGATTGATGATAATCTCTCCAATATCTTTCAGGGAGAGCTTATCATAGCCTCCATCCTGCTGAGAACGTACCACCCAGACCCAATCGCCAGCGCGCAAATCATATGAAGCCCCTTTGAGCCTTTTTTCGTCAAAAGGAGACAACAAGCCATTCCGTCTAGCTTGATAAATAATATCGAAATCCAGCAATGTTTGATCGCCCTGTCGTTCACTCATGGCTCCACTCCTATCAATCGCTGTTGCGCGGTATTTTTATGTAGCATTTCATCACATTTTTGTTGTATGCGCTGCTGTATATCCCTGGCTCCAGCTTTGGCAAGAACGCGAATTGACTTAATACGAGCACGGTTCGAATTTAGATAAGCTGCAAAATGATACCCAGTCCCCTTTTCATCGAGAAACTCAAGCTGATAGGCTCCACTATTTCCTTTGGTTGGATTTTCAACATTTTGAGATGGCGGAACATCTTTCATACCCTGATATTCAAGAGAAAATTCTTCTTCCGCCATAAAACGAACATTTTTTAATAAAGGAAAATCCTGGAAGACCTTTTTTTCTCCGTCAGAATTTAATAAGTCTTGATCGATAAAACGGGTTTTAACACGTTTCCAAATATTTTTTTGGACTTCATCCAGGGTCTGATTGCCAGGAATGATATGAATGACCTCCCCCCGTTTGTGCAAGCCTGTTATTGCTTTCAGATATTGTTCCCGAATGGCCTGCAATTTATCCTGGGTTTCGAAAAGCTCAAAGTGGAAACCGCGATTCACCGCAATGCGTTCCATACTGATTTTTGCTTCAACATCCACAAATATGGTCAAATCCGGTTGGATACAATACTGGTGCATATCAAATAACCAGCGCTTATGATCATCATCCATACCTAAGGCCTGGTAAGCAAACGAGGATAAATAATAGCGATCCATGATGACCCACTCGTTACGCGCCAGGCGTTCCTGGACGCCACCTTCAGCGTAGAGATGATCCAAACGGTCAGCGGTAAAGAGGGCCGTTAGCGCATTTTTTCCCATCGAAAGCCGGCGCGTCAGAACGGAGCGTATCTGAGCGCCAATCGGCCCCTCACTGGGTTCACGTGTTGTCCAGACCCGGATGTTACGGGCGCGTAAAGCCTCCGCCAGAATGCGGGTCTGGGTGGTTGTCCCAGCGCCATCCAAGCCTTCCAACACAATCAATTTTCCTGGGTTGTCGTTAAGAATCATCGCTATTCCATCCCAAAGCGTTGGGTCAGCAGGCGGATACAATTCCTGTGAATGACGGTCAAACTGTCACTCTCAATCACTTCCACAGGAAAGTCTTTCTCTTTCAGGGATGCAATCGCATCGAGATAATTTTTGCGTTGGCGAACCAAGTCTTCTCGGGCATCTTCCACTTTATCTTTATCATACCCATGCTCTTTGATTTGCCTTGTCAAAACAACATCCACGGGCACATCGATGAATATCGTCAGGTCAGGCCAGGTAGATAGGGCATTGATTTTCATTAACCAATCCAGGCTAACCTGTTCGCTAAACTGAGCATAAGCAGACAATAAATACCGCACAGAGATAACGAATCTACCTGCTTCCAAATCATACTTAATGCCATATTTGACCGAAGGTGTCTTACTCGGTTTTGGCTTATTCTCAGGATCAAGCCCAGCATCAGGTTTAGATTTGTTTTCAAAACCAATTTCCTCGCTTGGCAAGCCTTCGTAATGGTCAAGACGATCGGCTGCAAACAAGAGCGCCTTGGCATATTCGGGCACCGATAATCGCCCGTTAAGTAAGGCTCTCAACTGGGCCCCCAACGGGCCATCGGTTGGTTCGCGTGTAATGACAAAACTCTGTCCCTCAGTACGCACCCAGCGCGCAAGTTGTTCGGCTTCATCCGCTAAAATACTACTATCGATCCCTTCAAGCACGATAAAACGGCCTGGCATTATGCACCTTCCAGAAAAAGGAGTTCTTGCACTAAAGGCAAAATTCGGGCATGCACTGGCTGCCCGCCATCACGACCATCTACTAAATGGATTTTTTCTCCATCGTGGCGCAACGCTGCAATCAAACGTCGGAATTCGTCCCAGGTTTTTTGCAACGTTTTTTCTTTTTCGTATCGAGATATTGAAAACCGTTTGTTAATATTCGTCAGGCATTGTTCAAGCGGGGTATCAAGCACAATCACCAAATCCGGGCGTCGCCAGGTTTTTCCAATGGTACGCAGCCATTCCATACTCAACCCTTGCCCAGCCTGGTAGGCATAAAAAGATAAATAATACCGTTCACTGACCACGTGAATTCCTTTTTCCATGCGCGGCAACACAAAACGGGTCAGGTGGTCGCGGCGGTCTGCGGCAAACAGCAAAGCAATAGTCTCTTCATCCATATCCATGCGACCCTGCATTACCAAGTCGAGCATGAGGCCAACCGGGCCATCACTGGGTTCGTGAGTGAAGGAAACGCGATTTAGATCGAAATCTTCATGACGCAGCCATTCCCGGATCAATTCGGTCTGTTCCGTAATACCCGAACCATCCAGACCTTCAATAACGATGAACTTGCCAGGGGGTGTTTGAATTTCCGTGTTCACAAACCTATTATACTCTTAAGAATTACTTGGGCACTGAAAATAATATTTTTCAACATGTATCCGGCCCTAAAATTTGCAAACGTATTCTGGCGCCTTGCCATACAAGTGACAAACCTGTTCATCATCGCGGATGCATCTCGGCGTTCTTCAGGTCGTGAATCACCTCGCGAATCTGCTCGCCAATCGAGGTTCCGCCCGGTTCGCGGGTCGGGAAGACGGTATGTCCCTGCTCGCGCAGGAACGCCACCAGATGGGGGATATGGGAGGTCTTGCCGGAGCCTTCTGGGCCTTCGAGGGTGATGAACATAAGGTTTTCTGGTTTCCGTCCGCTTCATGGAATGGATAAAAAAATACCGCTGACAAGATTTTATCGCGTTTCCGGCCGGTTGATACAGCCCAAATTGCGGATTCGCACTCAGGGCGGGTATACTTGCTCGTGAAGGAAATCACATGCGCAAAAGCCTGGCACTGCTGCCTTTCATTTTCAGCCTGCTGGCCATCGGGCTGCTCTGGCCGCTGACACTTGCCAGCGTTCAGGCCCAGGAAGCCACTCCCGGCTACGATCCGCTGGTCGAACCGACCCTGCCGCCCAACCCGAGAGAACTGGACACCGGCGGCAACCTGTACTGGCACTGGTGCATGACCTGTCACGGCGATTTCGGCCAGGGTCTGACCGACGAGTGGCGTTCGGTCTGGGAGGAAGACCACCAGAACTGCTGGGGCCGCGGCTGCCATGCCGGTCGTCCGGGCGACACCGGTTTCCCGATCCCGACTGTTGTGCCGGCCATCGCCAACGGGTTGCCCGGTTTCGCCAGCCTCGATGAGCTGTACGCCTATCTCAAGGATACCCATCCGCCGCAGCACCCCGGCCTGCTCGAAGACCAGGAATACCACGCGATCGCTGTCTACGTTTTTGCGATGAACCAGCGCAGCCAGGAGCAGCCAAGCGCAACCCCAACCCCGCCCGCTTCGAACACCCCCGCGCCAACCTTTACACTTTTTGCAGCCAGCGCCACAGCAATGCCCCTTTCGCCGCCAGCCCTGCAAAACAGCGGAGCGCCCTGGTTCCTGCTCGCGCTGGGCGCAGCCCTGCTCGGCGCATTGTTTGTACTCGTCCAGGTACGTGCGCGCCGAACATAAAACGGGGGCTTTCCATTGTCTCGAGTTTAGAGTTCAATTTTAAGTCAAACCTTTTTGGCTCTCCCGTTTCTAACGGGAAAGAATTTTGAATTAGTAAAGGATAACCACGAAGACACCGAGAGCACGGAGTTTTTAATGCTGTTTTCTCAGCGGACTCCGTGTCTCAGTGGTGAAATTCCTGTTAATTACGGTAGAGCCACCTTTTTTTACATGGATTTCGCGGAATCTCACAGATATTCCTTAAAGAATCCGCGAAATCCGTGTTCAAGTTTTGGTTTTTAAGCGCCTTTTGAGCCAGGCTCCCAGCTTTAAGACCTGAAATCAAACCGCCACACGCGTTCAGGCTGTGTGGCGGTTTTTGCTTGCTGGATGGGTGCCGCAAGGGTCAATCGCGGAAGATGCGCACATAACGGCGCGGCTCTTTGCCATATGAATGGCTGACCAGGTCGGCGGCGCGGGCCATCTCGTGCTGGATGCGGCGGATGACCGGGCTGGCAGGCGGCATATCGACATAGCGCTCACCGTTCAGCACCGCGACAATGGCCTGCTGGGTGGCGCTGCGGGCGTCATCGCTCTCGCCGCCGCTCTCAATTGGAATGTTCAGGTTGTACAGGTCGCTCAGGAACTGTTCCATCTGGCTGACGGTGTTGGCGCGCAGCACATAGATCGGCATCCCGCGGCTTTCGGCTTCCATGATCGGCTGCTGGCGGTTGCGGTAGTAAGCCCGCAGGGTGATCAGCGCATCGGCTTCGGCGGGTTCACGCACCACGATGGCCGGCACGCCCAGGCGTTTGGCCGCCTGCATCAGGCGGTTGCGCGCCACCCCATACGGGTAAATCTTGACCGTCTGGAGCGGGGTGCGCGGGGCGCTTTCGGGTAGATTCGGCGGGTTTGACGGCGAGGCAGGCTGCGAGGGGAACGTTCCGCGCCCGTTTCCGGGGATGGATCCGTTTTCGAGCCGGGTACCGCGCTGGGGCCGCTGATTCGCGCCGAGGGGCGCGGCGGGCGCTTTCTCCACCCGAATCTTGCCGTCTTCATCCCGAATCCGATTCTCGGCTGGCAGCGGATAGCCGCGCAGGAAGGAATCGACCGCTTCGGTCACATCGGCATGGATGGCGAACTGGTCGCGGCTCTGGATCTCGATCAGCACGTCGAAGGTGGGCGGGGCGCGCCGTTCGAGGACAGTTTTCTGCGTGCCGCGCCGGCGGGCTTCCTCGTCTGAGAGCGTGACCGCCTCGATGCCGCCGACCAGGTCGGAGAGAGTCGGGTTTTGCAGCAGGTTGTCGAGGGTCTGGCCGTGGGCGGTGCCGATGAGCTGCACACCGCGCTCGGCGATGGTGCGGGCGGCCAGGGCTTCGAGTTCACGCCCGATTTCGTCGATGACGATGACTTCGGGGTTGTGGTTTTCGACCGCTTCGATCATCACTTCGTGCTGCAAGGTTGGGACTTTGACCTGCATACGGCGCGCGCGTCCGACGGCCGGGTGCGGCACGTCGCCGTCGCCGCCGATTTCGTTGGAGGTATCGACGATGACCACGCGGCGGGTCTCGGCCAGGATGCGGGCCGCTTCGCGCAACAGGGTGGTCTTGCCCACCCCAGGGCGGCCCAGAATCAGGACAGATTTACCACTTTCGATGACATCCTGGATGATGTCAATGGTGCCGTACACAGCGCGCCCGACCCGCAGCGTCAGACCGACGATGGCCCCGCGCCGGTTGCGGATGGCGGAGATGCGGTGCAGGGTGCGCTCGATGCCGGCGCGGTTGTCGGCATCGAAATCGCCCAGGCCCGCTACGGTTTTGGCAATTTCCTCGGCGCTGATTTCGCTTTCGCGCAGGATAATTTCGCCATCGGTGAAGCGGGCAGTCGGGATGCGCCCCAGATCCAGGATGATTTCAAGCAGTTTATCGTAATGGTTGGCTTTGTGAACGGCCTCGACGATGCTTTCAGGCAAGACATTTAAGAGTGCATCGAGGTCGTCGGTAATTCGGCGTTGGGGTTTCATAGTAGGTTCCAGGTTTTAAGGTGTCAGGTATCAAGCCCTGGGCTGATGGTCGAGTAGAACGTAGTCCGTATCGAGACCCGCTATCGAAGGGCGATTTCAAGGCGATACCCGGCCAGGTTTTTAACGATCTTGGGACAATTTGACCCATTGTCCTGCAAAATTTAAGGAGGTTAGGCGTTCATCAGGATCATTTCGAAGTACCTGCTTTCTTTCGTTCTACACCCCCATTATACGAGATTTGCCGAAGAGTCCATGATTGGAGTTACATAAGAAAAAAGCGCGGAGTTGATCTCCGCGCTCGCTTCAGGCTTGGAAGCAAATGCTACAGGTCGCGGCGCATGACCACTTCGTCTTCTTCCATTTCGCCAGTATCGCTGAAACCCAGCCTTTCGTAAAATCCAAACGGACTGCCCTCGCCCGGAACACAGCTTAACAGAATCTCTTTCGCCCCTGGCCGGGTACGGACGTAGTCAAGGAGCAATTCCATCGCCCGGGCCGCAAAACCAAATTTCTGGTAACGGGCATCCAGCATCAGCCGCCACAGGAAGTATTCGGGTTTGGCGGCGTCATCCGAAAGCATCATAAAGCCGACCGGGGTCTCATCCGCGTAAATGGCGCGAAACCAGGCCGTCTCCGGGTAGAAATGGGCCTGGGCAATCGAAACAGCGTTGTTGGCTACAAATTTTTCCTGATCAGGCGCGACTTTCAGGCGCAGCACTGCGTCCAGGTTTTCGCGGGTCACTTCACGCAGGCTGACCAGGGAGTCTTTGCTCACGGCAGGGCTTGAGGTTTCTTCAGTCATGGGAAATCTCCTTTTTTAAAGGATAACAAAGGTTGTAAGCACATTTTTTCCGTAAATCAAATCCAGGCTGCGGCGACCGTTCTCTCGTTCTGCACATCGCCGGTATTGACCGTCGATTTTGGCTCGAGCAGCAGCACCTGCGCTTCTTCATCCGCTACCGGGCAATGTTCCACGCCTTTGGGGATGATGACAAACTCGCCTTCGCCAATCCACAGGTCACGGTCGCGCAGCTTAATCTGCAATTTACCTTTGACCACCAGGAAGAGTTCATCTTCATTCTCGTGCCGATGCCAGACAAATTCGCCCTTGAGTTTGGCCAGCTTGACATACGAATCGTTCAATTCACCCACAATCCGCGGGCGCCAGTGTTCGTGGAACAGGTCAAATTTTTGGGAAAGGTTGATAATGTTCATATCTTTCCATTATAGCCAGCTTTGCCCGTTTGACCTTTATTAACACTCCCGCTTCTCCATTTGCATAATTCGCCAAATGGACTTATAGTGACAAGGTTCCCGCGCCAGAAAGCCGGGGGCGAGCAAACGGGAGAGAAAACATGCACGGTTTCGGCCTTTTCAACTATATCCGCTCTGGCGACAACAATCCGCCCAAGATTACCCGCGAACTTCTTTTGCGCGTATTGGCCTATGCCCGTCCGTATTGGAGTCACCTGGCCGGGATGCTGCTCACGATTCTGCTCAGCAGCGGCCTATCGCTGGTTTCGCCGCTCATCTTCCGCAACCTGATCGATGAAATCCTGCCGCAGAAAGACATGAGCGGCCTGTGGATTTTCGCGTTGGCCCTGCTGGCGCTGCCCATGCTCAACGGCGGAGTGGGCGTCATCCAGCGGCGCTTGAATTCGATGGTCGGCGAAGGCGTCATCTACGATCTGCGCGTGGCGCTTTTCAGCAAACTGCAGCGGATGAGTCTGCGCTTCTTCACCAACACGCGCATCGGCGAGTTGATGAGCCGTCTGAACAGCGACGTGGTCGGCGCGCAAAACGCCATCAGCAACACCATCGTCAACATCATCACCAACCTGGTGCAGACTGTGGCAATCCTGGCGGTCATGCTCAGCCTGCAATGGCAATTGACCCTGGTCAGCGTGCTCATCCTGCCGCTCTTCCTGCTTGCAGCGCGCCTGCTGGGAACGCGCCTGCGCGAAATCGCCCGGCGCGCCATGGACGCCAACGCGGCCATGAACGCCCACATGAACGAAACCCTCAACATCGGCGGCGCGCTGCTGGTCAAACTCTTTGGCCGCACCCACGAGGAGGAAACCCGCTTCCGCGAACGCGCCGGTGAAGTCCGCGACCTGGGCGTTGAGCGCGCCCTGCTCGGTTCGGCCTTTTTCATCATCATCGGTCTGGTCAGCGCAGTCGGCACGGCCCTGGTTTACGGCCTGGGCGGCTACTACGTCATCCAGGGCGATTTCACCGTCGGCACCATCGTCGCCTTTGGCTCGTACCTCGGCACGCTCTACGGTTCCCTGCAAGGGCTGGCCACCGCCCCGGTCGATTTCAGCACCAGCATGGTCAGCTTCGAGCGCGTCTTCGAGGTCATCGATCTGCCGCTCGACATCGAAGAAAAACCGAACGCCATTGCGCTCGAAGGCGGCAGCGAAATCGAATTCGATAACGTTTCCTTCAACTACCAGGTCGACGAATCCCGGCTGTTGAGCGAGGTAAAACGCTATGGCAGTATGGATAACGTCAAAACCGTCCTGAGCGGGAAAACGGAGGAGGCCAAAAAGGATGAAACGCCGGATGCGTCCGACCCGCAGCCTGAATCCGCTTCACAGGCGCGTATCACCGCCTTGAGCGGAATCTCCTTCCGCGCCGCCCCCGGACAGTTGCTGGCGCTGGTTGGCCCTTCCGGTGCAGGCAAGACCACCACCACCTATCTCATTCCGCGCCTGTATGACCCGAGCGAGGGCGTGATCCGCATCGACGGCCACGACTTGCGCGACCTGAGTCTCGACTCGCTCTCCAGGGTGGTCGGCATGGTCACCCAAGAGAACTACCTGTTCCACGACACCATCCGCACCAACCTGATCTACGCCAAACCGAACGCGACCCAGGCCGAGATCGAGTCCGCCGCGCGCGCCGCCAACATCCACAACTTCATCAGCGGGCTGCCCCAGGGCTACGATACCGTGGTCGGCGAACGCGGCTACCGGCTTTCGGGCGGCGAAAAACAGCGCATTGCCCTGGCGCGGGTCATCCTGAAAGACCCGCACATCCTGGTGCTGGACGAAGCCACCAGCCACCTTGACAGCGAATCCGAGGCGCTGATTCAGGAAGCGCTGAAACGGGTCATGGCCGGGCGGACGAGCATCGTCATCGCCCACCGCTTGAGCACCGTCCTGGCTGCGGATCTAATTCTGGTGATGGATAGGGGGAAAATTGTCGAGCGTGGCCGGCACGAGGAACTGCTGGCCCTGGGTGGTCTGTACGCCCAGCTTTACGAAACCCAATTCGCCCAAAGCCCTGGCAAAGCTTAAGCGCCAGCGGCCATTTTTTGCAAAAAAGCGCGAATGTTGG
>JAEWVF010000067.1 GCA_023459215.1 Chloroflexota bacterium | reverse complement strand
ACTTCCTGCCGGTGATCACGGCTACCGTTTTTGCGTTGCCTTACCTCGGTTCGGCCAGCCTGACCCAATGGCTGGTGTATGGAACGGTATTGGTTCACTTCCTCAAGCGCACCTATGAAGTTCTTTTTGTGCATAAATATTCCGGGTCGATGCAGCCGCTGACTTTTGTGGTCATTGTTGCAACCTATGCCCTGATTGCCGGGATGATTAGCGCCCTCAATGTCCAGGCGGTAGCCAGCATCGATGCGCTCTTTGTCCTCGGGCTGGTTCTCTTCGTCGTTGGTCAAATTGGCAATTTTTACCACCACAAATTGCTGGCTGACCTGCGCAAAGACGGCGATGGCTATCATATTCCGCGCGGCGGCTGGTTTGAAAAGGCCACCTGCCCGCATTATTTCTTCGAACTGCTGGCCTGGCTGGGAATTGTCCTGGTCTCGCGCCATTTGTTTACCCTGCTGGCCTTTATTGCCATGTTTGGCTACCTGTCTGGTCGCAGCATCAAGACCCGCCAGTGGTATCAAAAACGCTTCCCGGATTACCCCGCCGAACGCAAGAACATGATTCCCTTCATTTTCTAATGATATGACTTTTGTACTTCCAATGCGCCTGTGGTGAAACCCTGGCGCATTTTTTTACGCCTATTGCGCTTTGTTGTATACTTTTTATATCGAATGTAGTTTGGTTTTCCAGGGAAAGGATAGCTCATGCGGAAACATCATCACCCCAAGAAGAACGAAAAACGTTCGATAAATGAAGATTGGCTGGCTGTGCTCCTGGCGTTCCTGATCATCCTTTTGGCCGGCTTGGGCCTGCTGGGCCAAAACGGTCTTAATATTCCTTTTTAAACGGGGGTGGGTATGTCCAAGAAAAGCGAAACAGCTCAAAACATCAACCAACTCCCCGGTTTTTTTGCCGGCATGGCGCTTGTCCTTGTCCTGGCCTGGCTGGCCTGGTTGTTGACGCGTCAGGTGTATGAGATGCAACTGCCCTGGGGCATTCCCGGCAAGGCGTTGGAATATCCGCTTTGGGGGGCGCTGCTGGGCATGGCTGGGAATTTCCTGCTGAAGCTGTTCAAACTGCATGAATTTGTGCGCCCC
This sequence comes from Chloroflexota bacterium, assembly GCA_023459215.1. Taxonomy (GTDB): domain Bacteria; phylum Chloroflexota; class Anaerolineae; order Anaerolineales; family Villigracilaceae; genus UBA8950. The sequence goes on along the minus strand of JAEWVF010000067.1, from coordinate 120,482 downwards.
GGCCTGCGCACCGAACTGTTTTTGAAGGTTGGCCTGATCCTGTTGGGAGCCAGCATCAGTTTCAGCACGTTGATTTCTGCTGCCGGCGGGGCAGTTCTGCAAGGCATGGTGATGATTACCAGCGTCTTTTTCTTCGCCTGGTGGCTGGCCGGTAAATTCAAGCTGGACGAGAAGCTGCGCGCGGTGATGGCAACCGCCCTGGCGGTCTGTGGCGTTTCGGCGGCGATAGCGGCGGCTGGCTCGGTTGTGGCCCGCAAGGAGCAGGTTGCCTACGTCACCACCCTGGTGATTTTGTTTGCCCTGCCGCTGATGGTGATAGCCCCGCTGCTGGCAACCTGGCTCGGGCTGCCGCAGGATGTGGCCGGGGCCTGGTTCGGGGGCAATATCGATACCACTGCCGCAGTGGTCGGCGCCGGGACGATTTACGGCGAAGAAGCCCAAACTGTGGCCTCAATTGTCAAAGCGACCCAAAACGCCTTCATCGGGTTGGTGACATTCCTGCTGGCTTTGTATTTTGTGGTCGTTGTCGAACGCAAACCGGATGAACGCCCCAGCGTCAGTATGGTCTGGCAGCGTTTCCCAAAGTTCGTGCTTGGTTTTGTTCTTGCTTCCGTGCTTTACACCCTGGGCTGGATCGATGGCGGCAAGGGCACAGTCATTGAAGCCATCAAGAACTGGTCTTTCCTGCTGGCTTTTGTGTGCATGGGGCTTGAGATTTCCACCAAACAGGTGCGCGCCATGGGTTGGGCGCCAGTGCTGGTCTTTTTCCTGGTCACGGTTTTCAATACGGTGTTGGCCCTGCTGGTTGCCTGGTTGATTTTCGGGGTTTTATGGCCGCTGGCTTGAGGTAGTGGTTTCAAAAAGGAAGTTTTATGAAGAAAATTTTGATGGTTGAAGACATGCCGGACAATGCCGAGTTGACCCGCAAAATGTTAACTTCGGCTGGTTACGATGTTCACCACGCCCTGGATGCCGAAACGGGCTTTCAGATGGCGCAAGACCTGCACCCGGATTTGATTCTGCTCGACCTGGGCTTGCCCGATTACGACGGCCAGACCCTGGCTGGCTGGCTGCGGGCCGAAGAGGCGCTTGCGCACATCCCGATTGTCGCTTTTACCGCCTGGCCCGAAGAGACCGCCCGCAAGATGGCTGAAAGCTATGGCTGCGACGGTTTTATCAGCAAACCGGTCCTTAAAGTCAACATTTTCTTGAGCCAAATCGCTTCATACCTGAAATAGACAATCCACCGATATGGAAAATACCATCCTGCTTAATCCCGCCAGTGAATACACCATTCAGGACTTGACCGATATCTATAACCGCACCCGCGTTGATTACCTGATTCCCATGCCGATGAATGCCGCCCGGCTCGAGGAATATATCAACACCTACGATGTCGACCTGGAGCATTCCCTGGTCGCCACCCAGGACGGTGAAACCCTGGGAGTTGCCATGCTGGGTGTGCGCGCAGAACGCGCCTGGGTAACTCGTTTGGGGGTTATCCCCGATACGCGCCGGCGCGGCACCGGCCAGGCCCTGACCGCCGGACTGCTTGACCAGGCCAACAGCCTGGGCATCGGTTTTACCATGCTGGAAGTGATTAAAAACAACGAACCGGCCCATCGCCTGTTCTTGAAATTGGGTTTCTACGAGGTGGGAGAATTGCTGGTTTTGCGGCGCTCGCCGACCATGCCGCCCCCTGACCCGCTTGTGGCCGAGGCGCGCCGTTTGGAGCGCACCGAAGCGCTCGACCTGGTTGGACGCGACCGCGGCACCCAGCCCTGGACCAATCAGTCGGAAACCTTGTTCAATGCCCAGGATGTCTCCGGGCTGCGCCTGATGCTCCCGGATGGCAGCGAAGGCTGGCTGGTCTACCAGCGCCAGAAATTCACGCTCACCCGTTTTGCCTACAAAACCGAAAAAGGCGACCCGGTCAAGATGGCCCGCGCGTTTTTGTCCCATTTGCACTCCCAGTATCCGCGTCTCGACACCCAGCTTGAAAACATCCAGGTCAGCGACCCGCATTTGCCTGCGTTTTATGAATTGGGCTATGTCGAATCGTTCCGGCGCATCGAAATGTGGCGCGGCGCTGTGCCAACCAGCCTGGTTTCGAAGAATTGATGCAATGATTGTGGATGCATGTTAATGTTTTGGGGCAACCCTGCTCATGAGTAAAATAAGATAATCGGATATGGACAGGTTCATTTTGGGAAGATAAAGGTTGGATATGGAAAAAACCAGGAAAGACCCCAAGTATAAGGAACTTGTGCGCGATGAGTATTCCATTTTGGATGCTTTTCCAGTCGCGGCCATGTTGACCCGTCCTGATGGGGAATTGATTTACGCCAATCGTATGTTTTACGAACAATATGGCTCCAGTGTCAGGGATGACTTCCTGACACTGGACGAGAATAAGGCTGAGCGTGAGGAAGTTTTTGGGGCGATGAACCGCCAGGGCGAGCTTAACGATCACGAGGTTTGCATCCGCACTTCCTCGGGTGACTCGATTTGGGTTTTATTCTCCTCACGACCCTTCACTTGTGATGGCAAACCGGCCTCCCTGATTTCCCTGGTGAATATCACCCGCCGCACGCAGGCGGAAAAAGCGCGTTCTACCAGCGAGGAAAGATATCGTTTATTGTTCGAGAACATGACCAGCGGATTTGCCCTGCATGAGATGATTTATGACGAGCAATCGAAACCGTTGGATTATCGTTTTCTGGAAATCAACCCATCTTTTGAGCGCTTGACCGGCATGTCCGCCCAAAATGTGCTCGGAAAAACCATTCGCGAAATCATGCCCGGCGCCGAACAATATTGGATTGATACCTACGGCAAAGTGGCTCAAACCGGCGAACCGGTCGCATACCAGAATTTTGCCAGCGATTTGCAAAAGTATTTCGATGTTTGGGTCTTCAGCGCGGTAAAAGGGCAGTTTGCAACCATTTTCACCGATATTACGGAACGAAAACAGGCCGAGGAGAAGCTCTCGCGCCAGTTGGCGCGCTTGCACACCCTGTATAAAATCGAGCAGGCGGTGGTGAGCAGCGTCGAGTTGAACACAATTCTCGACCTCCTGGTTCAGGAAATTGTCGAGCAACTCCAGGTGGATGCAGCCGCGGTCTTATTGCTCAATCCGCACACCCAATCTTTGGATTTTGCCGCCAAAAAAGGCTTTTCGACCAAGGCGTTGCAGTTTACCAACTTACCGGTAGGCAAGGGGCTGGCCGGTCAGGCGGCGCTGGAACGCAGGGTTGTGCATACCACCAACCTGGCCGAAATCCCGGTGCTGTCCAAAGCGATTGCGGATGAGAAATTTGTCACCTACTACGGCATTCCCCTGATTGCCAACGAACACCTGCACGGGGTCATTGAGATTTTCCATCGTTCCGAACTTAGCCCCGATCCGGATTGGCTGATTTTCCTCGAAACCCTCGGACACCAGGCTGCGATCTCAATCGATAATGCCCGTCTGTTGGAAACAACCCGGCAAAGCCTGAAAGAAACAAACGCGCTGTACCGCATCAACCAGGAATTGATCGCCACGGTTGATTCTGATGAACTGATGCAAACAGTCGCGGATTTGTTGCAGACCAGTTTTGGCTATTTTTATGTCCAGATTTTTGTGGCCGAATCGGCCAGCGGTGATTTTGTAGTGCGCGCTGGCAGTGGCAGCTTGGGCCGTCAGATCAAGAGTCAAGGCTATCGCCTGGCTGCCGGTGAAGGCATTGTCGGGTTTACTGCCGAAACTGGCAAGCCGTTTTTCACGAACGATGTTGATGATGTTATCTCGTTCGTGCGCGCTCCGTTCCTGCCTGAAACCAAATCGGAACTGGCTGTGCCGATTAGAATCGGCGAGCAGTTCTTGGGGTTGATCGATGTGTACCAGGTCGCGCCCGCCTACCTTTCAGAACGCGACTTGCAACTGGTTTCGGCGGTTGCCGATCAGTTGGCAATCGCTTTGCAAAAAGCGCAGCTCTATCGCGATTTGCAGGAGGCGCTCGAGCAGGAAAAAACGGTTCGTTCCCAACTGGTTCACAGCGAAAAACTGACCGTTGCCGGGCGTTTGCTGGCCTCCGTCTCGCACGAATTGAACAACCCGATCCAGGCGATTCAAAATGCGCTCTTCCTGCTCAAGGAAGAGAAGGGGATTTCCTCGCAGGGCCGGCAAGACCTCGAGATTGTGCTGGCCGAAACAGACCGCATGGCCTCCTTGTTGCAGCGGTTGCGCGCCACTTACCAGCCGCTCGAACTCGAAGATTTCCAGCCTGTTCAGATGAACGGCCTGATTGAAGATGTGTGCGCCCTGGTCAGCACCCACCTGCGCCACAATCAGATCGCCTTTGAGTTCCATGCCGACCCCGCCCTGCCGGTGGTGCTCGGCATCCAGGATCAGTTGCGCCAGGTGGTACTCAACCTGTTTTTGAACGCGGTCGACGCCATGCCGCAGGGCGGACATCTTGTTATTGCCACCCGCTATTTGCCCGAAGAGAACGAAGCGCTGATCACCGTTGCGGATACCGGGCCTGGCATCGAAGTTTCGATTTTCCCCAACATTTTTGATGCTTTTATTACCAACAAGAGCGGCGGCACCGGGCTGGGACTGACGATTTCGCGCGAAATCATCCACAAGCATCATGGCCGCATCGAGGCGCGCAACAACCCCGACAAAGGCGCTACATTCAGCATCTGGCTACCGAACCATGCGAGGAATGCCTGATGAAGGTCAATGGCAGCATCCTGATTATTGACGATGAAGCCTCGTTGCGCCAGACGTTGGCGCGCATCCTGCAACAGGCTGGCTTCGAGGTAACCTCGGCTGAAAATGGCGAGCAAGGGCTGGCCTTTTTGCAGCAGAACCCGTTTGATTTAATCTTTATGGATATTCGTATGCCGGGCCTGGCCGGACTGGAAGTTTTGGAACGGATCCGCGCCTCGCACCCCGGACTGCCGGTGGTTCTCTTTACCGCCCAGCCTGATTTGAACTCTGCGGTTGAAGCGCTGCGGCGCGGGGCAACCGATTACCTGCTCAAGCCGCTCAAGCCGGATGTCATCATCGAGCGCGCCCGCACCATCCTTTTTGCCCAGCAAAAGGAACGCCGCCGCCGCGAAATCCAAACCCAGATCGAACAACTTCAGGCCGAGCTAAAGGCGTTGGACGCCGAAAGCGCGGAAACAGCAACGGTTTCGCCCAAGACCATCCCGTTACCGGATCGTTATCTCAAGCGCGGGGCCATCCTGTTGGATACGTATACCCGCCGGGTCGTTGTCAATGAGCGCGCGGTCAGCCTGGTGGCGACTTCGTTCGATTTCCTGCTTGTGCTGGCGCGCCATGCCTCGGAGGTGGTCGACTACCGCACCCTGGTGGCGGAGGCCCAGGGCTATCAGGCCGATGCCCGCGAGGCCCAGGAGTTGACCAAGTGGCACATCCATAATATTCGTCAGGCGATTGAGCCTGACCCGCGCAACCCGGTTTACCTGTTCAATGTGCGTGGAATTGGGTATCGCCTGGTTGCAGACTGAGTGCTTGAAAACCGCTTTCTTCTTGAGAGCGGTTTTTTTGTCCCAGCCAACTTTTACCAACTTTTTCAGCCAATCCCTATCGTTCCTCTTGACCGAATGGGTTCAAAATAGACCTGATGGAAACTCAAATTCTCCCCAACCCTTCCGCTTTGCGCGTTCTGGTGGTTGACGACCATCCCAACACGGCCAACACACTTGCGCGCGCCATTTCGCAGCTCAGCCCCCGGCTGGAAGTCCTGTCCGCTTTGAGCGCCGAGAGCGCGCTGGCGATGGTTCAGGACAAGGCGATAGATTTCCTGATCACCGACATGATGATGACCGGCATGAACGGGCTTGAGTTGATCGAGAAATTGCGTTCGCACCCGGCAGGACGGCCTTCCTACGTCATGTTGGTGACTGCTTACGACATTCCCGGGCTGAAAATCACCGCCAGGCGTTTGCATGTCAATGAAATCGTCATCAAGCCCGCCCGTCCTGAGCGTGTTTGCCAGATCATTGCCAAGGCGATGGAAGACCTGGGCGGCGAATCGCCAACGCAGGTTCCTGAATCCAAAAACGCCCTGAAAATCCTGGTAGCCGATGACCTGCCCGATAACGTATCGCTGTTGACCCGTTACCTGACAAACGAGGGCTACCTCTGCATCACCGCCGCAGATGGCGCTGAAGCGCTGGCCAAGGCGCGCGCCGAACTGCCGGATATGGTTTTGCTCGATATGAACATGCCGGTCAAGGATGGTTTTGAAACCTTGCAGGAGATTCGCTCCGACCCGGCCATTGGGCACATCCCGGTCATCATCCTGACCGCGGCCCGCCTCGAGCCGATGGATATGCAATCGGCGCTGAACATGGGCGCGGACGATTACGTGACCAAGCCCTTTGACCGCCGCGAACTTTTGGCGCGCATCCGCACCCGTTTGCGGGTCAAGGAAGCAGAGGATGTCATCCGCCGCCGCAACAAGGAACTCAACCTGCTGCCCGAGATTGGCCGGGAACTGAGTGCCCGTCTCGATGTCGCCGCCCTGACCGATCTCGTCCTGCGCCGCACGGTGGAAACGCTGGGCGCCCTGATTGGGCATTTTATCCTGTTTGAGGAGCAAGGCGCTGTGCGCCGGACGCACCATGTCGCCAGCGAGAAGAGACAAACCGGCAGCGAAGTCGAGCTGCCCGACCTCAAGCCGATTTTGGCCCAGATCAAGGATTCTTCCCAGGGCTTTGTGATCAACGACACCCAAAAAGATGCGCGCTGGTCGGCTGCGCCCAATGACATGACCCGCTCGGTTGTGATTGTGCCGATGTTGGGCCGCTCCGGTGTCTTGGGGCTGCTCATCCTGGCGCACGAAACCCCGGGCTATTTTTCGCTGGAGCATACGCTCTTGCTCCAGGCGCTGGCCAGCCAGGCCGCGATTGCGATGGAAAATGCGCGCATGTTCGCCCGCCTGGAAAAACTCCAGGCCGAACTGGTGATGGGCGTTTCGCACGATATGGCCGAGCCGGTTGCATCGATCAAGAACCTGGGCCGGCTTATTGAACAGGTTGGGCCGCTGAATGACAACCAGAAAATGTATCTCAAGGGGATTGTTTCGTCTATCAATTCGATTGATGAACAGGTGAACAAACTCCTTGTTTCGGCAAAACGGGAACTGGCTTCATTTGCTGTTTTGCCTGCCCAGAGACCATAAACAGTATGAATTTTCCTGCTCGCGTTTGCGTTGTTGTTTCACACGATATTTCGTCCAGAGGATAATAAAATGAACCTAAAAAAAGCATTCAGAAATCTAAACTGGCTTCATTTTACGTTTCTGGCTCTGATGTTGGCGGCGTTGATTCTGTCTGCCAGCCATCCTACGCCGGCTGCCGCTCAAACGGCGCGTAAACAGGTTTTGTTTATCAACTCATATCATCAGGGTTATAAGTTCTCGGATGATATTACGCGCGCCTTGTTCGAAACCTTTAACCAGCAAGGCAACATCGACCTGCGCATCGAGTATTTGGATACCAAGCGGGTCGATAGCGCTGAATATTTGGAGCAGGTGCGGCAGTTGCTCCAGGAAAAATATAAAAACGCCGATCTTGACCTGGTCATGTCCTCCGACGATGCCGCTTTGAATTTTCTGTTCAAAAATGCCGATAGCTTGTTCCCAGGCGTGCCGGTGGTATTCGTCGGCGCGAATTTTTTCGATGTTTCCCGTCTCGATGGCTATGAACGCTTTACCGGGATCAGCGAAGAAGCCGATATTGCCGGAACGCTGGATGTTGCCCTGGGGATGCACCCGGAGGTCAGCAAGGTGGTCGTCGTTAACGATACGACCGTTACCGGGCAGATTGTCCGTGAACTTATTGATGAAGTCACCCCGAAATACCCGCAGATTAGCTTCGAGTTTCTCGAAGATATTGCCATGCAGGACTTGCAGCGCCGGCTTGGTTCGCTGACGCCGGATACAATCGTCCTTTTGACGATTTTCAGCCGTGACGGGGCCGGGGCCTTCTTCGAATACGACCAGTACACCAGCCTGATCGCCCAGAGCAGCGCGGTCCCGGTCTACGGAACCTGGGATTTCAGCCTGGGTTACGGGATTGTCGGCGGCAAGCTCACCAGCGGCTACACCGAAGGGGTGCGGGCGGCCCAATTGGCGGTCCGCGTTTTGGGCGGGGAAGCCCCGGTTTCCATCCCGGTTGAGAAGAAATCCCAGGCGCAGTACATGTTCGATTACAAGGCGATGGAGAAGTGGGGTATCGATAGTTCACGTTTGCCTGAAGGCAGTTTTATCCTTGATCGGCCTATTTCTTTCTACGAGCAAAACCCGACCCTGGTCTGGAGTATTGTGATTGGTTTCATCCTTCTGATGATCATCATTGTTTTCCTGGTAATCAACAACAACCAGCGCCGGCTTGCCCAACGGGAACTGGCCCGCAGCAACCAGGAACTGCAGAGTTTCCAGACGACGCTTGAGCAGCGCGTGGAAGAACGCACCAGGGCGCTATCCACGGTTGCCCAAATCAGTACCGCCTCTTCAACCATTCTGGATATTGACATTCTTTTGCAGGAAGTGGTCGACCTTTCCAAGGAGCGGTTCGGACTGTACCACGCCCATATTTACCTGCTGGATGATGCCGGCGAAAACCTGGTGCTGGCCTCCGGCGCGGGCGACATTGGCCGCCAGATGGTTGCTGAAGGGCGTTTCATCCCGCTTGATCGTGAAAGATCGCTGGTCGCGCGCGCCGCCCGTGAACGCCAGGGCGTTACCGTCAACGACGTTACCCTTGAGCCGGACTTCCTGCCGAATCCCCTGCTGCCGGACACCCACTCGGAACTGGCCGTGCCGATGATGGTCGGCGAAAGAGTGATCGGTGTGTTCGATGTGCAATCCGAGATCGTTGGGCGTTTCACGGAGGCGGACATTAGCGTTCAAACCACCCTGGCGTCACAGATTGCTTCGGCGGTTCAAAATGCGCGTTCCTATACCGAAGTTCAGAATAACCAGGAATTGTTGTCAGACGCGTTGCGCATCGCCAAGCTCGGCAACTGGGAATATAACCTGGAGAAGGATCTTTTTACCTTCAACGATCAGTTCTATGCGATTTTCCGCACTTCGGTGGATGAAGTGGGCAGCTATACCATATCCTCCGCTGAATATGCGCGCAGGTTTGTTCACCCCGAAGATGCGCCTTTGGTGGGAATCGAAATCCAAAAAACGCTCGAATCAAAGGAACGCTATTATCGCGTTGGGCTGGAACACCGCACAATTTTTGCCAACGGCGATACAGGTTATATGACCGTGAATATTAATGTGGAACGGGATGAGAACGGCAAGGTTGTTCGCTGGTATGGCGCCAATCAGGATGTAACTGAGCGCCGCCGGGCGGAAGAATCGAACAGGCAGCGCGCCGAGCGCCAGGAAACCTTGAACACGATTTCGCAAAAAATCCAGGGCACCACTTCGATTGAAGACGCCCTGAAAATCACTGCGCGGGAGTTGGGCCATGCCTTGAAGGCAAAAACGTTTGTTGATCTGGAACCTGTGGCCGGTCAAAAGGATGATGGAAGCGCATCAGGGAGGCTGTCATGAGAATTGTCTCTCACCAGAAGACCATTATCATCATGGAGCGTGAAAAATGATTGAGACAGCACATCCTAACTCTGTTACCGAAAAAGGCCGATACCGGTTTGGGGTTCAGACCCGCCTGGTGGTGCTTATTCTGTTGGTTACTGTGCCCCTATTGATTGGCGTAACCTTGTACCTGAGCAACCAGGCCAGGAATCAAATTGAATCCCAGGCTTTGTTGCAGCTTCAAGTCAGCAATGAATCGTTGTCCACCACGGTTAACACCTGGCTCGAATACAACTACCGGATTTTGCAGGAACTGGCTGCTATGCCTGATATTCTCAGCATGGAACGTGAGCGCCAGGAGCCTGTGTTGGCGGCGTTTTCGAATGTTCATCCGGGCTTGTATCTTGCGCATACAATCGATTTGAATGGGATGGACATAGGCCGAAACGATGGGGACATTCTCCGCAGCTATGCGGATCGTTCCTATTTTATCCAGGCGAAGTCGGGCGCTCCATTTGTTTATGAATTGCTTATTGGCCGCACATCTGGCCGCCCGGCGCTTGTCATGGCGGCCCCTATTTATGGCGCATCCGGCAGGGTCGTTAGCGTTGTCTCGACGGCCCGTGAACTGGATGAGATTGCGGCGGAGGTTGTCAAGCAGACGGCGGAAGAACAAATATCTTTTATCGTCAATGAAGATAATTTTGTTGTTGCTCACCCCAACCCGGAATTTACCACTGGGGCTGAACTTTATGACATGAGCAACTATCCGCCGATTGTCGCCATGCGCAACGGGGAAGACGGCCAGATCGAGTTTACGGACGAGACGGGCAGGGCATGGAGCGCTTATACCAGGCAGCTTGAGAACGGCTGGGGGATTGTTGTGCAGAGTCCCCAGGATGTTTTGCTTGCGCCTGTGCAGCGCTTCCAAACCACAGCCACCGTATTAATCATTGCCGGCGCGCTGGCCATGTTGGCTTTGGCCTGGTTTACCATTCGGCGCTCTTTGCGCCCGATTGCAATCCTAACCGAGACGGCCTCGGCCATTTCTGCTGGAGATTTTGAGCGCCGGGCAAATATCGATAGCGAAGATGAATTTGGTCTGTTGGCTGGCACATTCAACTCGATGACTGCCCGCCTGCGCGAATCGATTGTTTCTTTGGAGCAGCGCGTTGAAGAGCGCACGAGGGCTTTGCAGGCTTCTTTGGAAGTCAGCCGCAAATTATCGGCTGCAACCAACGTTCGGCAGCTTGCCCTGGATGTGGTTGATGAAGTCCAGGCTGCATTCCAGTATTACCATGCGCACGTCTACTTTTTTGATGACGCCAAGGAATACCTGGTTATGACTGGCGGTACGGGTGAAGCCGGGGCCGCCATGCTTGCCAGCGGTCATAAGATCCCCAAAGGGCGTGGTTTGGTTGGCCGCGCAGCTGAAACGAAAGCCCCGATCCTGGTGCCGGATGTGTCCCAGTCCATCGGTTGGCTGCCCAATCCCTTGCTCCCGGATACAAAAGCTGAATTGGCGGTGCCGATCATGATTGGGGAAGATGTATTGGGTGTTTTGGATGTGCAGCACAACATTGTCGATGGGTTGGGCGAGAATGACGAGGCGTTGCTGGAAGCTGTTTCCGGCCAGATCGCGATTTCTTTGCAGAACGCCCAATCCTATGAAAAATCCCGCGCCCAGGCCGACCTGGAATCCCTGGCCAATGTGATCGGCCAGAAAATTCAGCGCACCGGCAGCATCGAGGAAGCCCTGCAAACAGCCGTCCGCGAAGTTGGCCTGGCGCTGGCGGCCAATCGCGTACACGCCAAAATTGGTCTGGATGATGTTGTTTCACCAGCCGAATCCCGTGAAAATTAATCCAGCCGAGAGAATGGGAGTTTCAAAATGACCCAATCCAATCTACTTTCACCTGAAAAAATCACTGAAGCGCCCCAGGAAAAAATGGCCAAGACTTTCCGCGTTGCGGTCATCATGCTGGCAGCGGCATTTTCTGTTGAGGCTTTTTACCTGTTCCTGGCCTTTCAGATGGGCGCCTGGCAAATGTATGCCCTGGCAGGCGTGATCGCATTTTTCTGTATCCTGAACATTATTGCATTGCCCGTGATTCGAAGGGGCCATCTCGAAGCAGGCAGTTGGCTAATGGTGGCCGGGATGTTGCTAATCTTCCCGGCGGCCAGCGCTTTGATTGCAGATATTGGCTTCATCTTCGGCGGCGCGCTCTTCTTGCTGACCACCCTGGTTGCCAGCCAAACCCTGCCTGCCAATCAGGCCCGTATTGCAATTATCGCGAGTGTCGCTTTTGGCTTTTTGGCGACCATTCTCGATTATCTGGGCCTGGATTATCGCCTGTTTGTTCCCGAAATCCAGGTTTTTATCCCAGTTATCACTGTAGTTTTGTTGATCGTTTTTGGCTATTTTGTTGTCCGCCAGGTCTGGGGCGGCAGCATGCGCAATAAATTGTTGGTTGGGTTCATTGTCGTTACATTGATTGCAACCGGGGCACTTTCAGTGTACTTGTTCATCTCGACCAATAACATTCTCCGTCAAAACCTGGAACGTGAACTTACAACGCACACCAACAATGTTGCAACTCGAATCGGTAAACTGCTAACTGAGCAAATCAATTTATTGACAACCTTGTCACTGAATGAAGCCTTGCAACAGTCAGTGGAAACTTCGAATCTAGCCTATCCGAGCGACGCTGCTGAAATTCGGGCGGAGTTGAATGCCAAGGATGCTCAATGGCAGGCGGCGGATGCCGCCAATAACAACAAGGATCCCCTTGTGCGAGAGCATCTGACCAATGTTGTGGCGCTAGATTTACTCGAATATCAACAGACGTTTCCAAATAATATTGAAGTTTTTGTTACCGATAAGTATGGTGGTTTGGCTGGCGCTACCAACCGCACATCGGACTACTACCAGGCAGATGAAGACTGGTGGCAGGCTGCTTATAACAATGGTCAAGGGGCGGTCTACATCGGCGAGCCTGAGTATGATGAAAGTTCAAACGCGCTGGCAGTTTTGATTGTCCTGCCTATTCGCAGCCGCGTAACAGGCGAAGTTATCGGCATTTTGCGCACAACTTACCTGGCCTCCGCCCTTAATACGATTCTAGGCGAGAAAATTGGAGAAACGGGGCAGGCGGATCTCTTTATTCCTGGTGAGGTGGTTTCTTATTTCCATGAAGGGCAGCTTGATGTTGTCGACCCCGGGGAATATGCCAACTTGCAGGCAGTTGCTGACCAGGGTATGGCAGAGATCAATTACCAGGACACTTTTAGTGTTGTCATCCAAACCCCTGTAAAAACCGAGGAAGGCAATCAAGCTGTTGATGAGTTGGGTTGGATAATTGCATTCCATCAGCACGAGGATGAGGCTTTTGCGCCACTCAATGCCCAGGTCCGTGGCGCATTTCTTGTTATTGCAATTGTGACAGTGTTCGTGGTGTTGGGGGCAATTGGTTTGTCCTTATACCTGGTCAGACCCATTGTCCAGCTTACCCAATCTGCGGAGGAAATCGCGGCTGGCAACCTGGACAGCCGGGCCAGCGTAACCAGCACAGACGAAATTGGTATCCTGGCCTCAACTTTCAACAGCATGACCTCCCAGTTGCAGGAAATCCTGCGTGTCCTTGAACAGCGCGTGGCAGACCGTACCCGCGGCCTGGAATTGGCCGCTGAAGTGGGACGTTCGGTTTCACGGGTGCGCGCGCTGGATGAGATGCTGCGCGACGCCGCCGAAATTATCCGCACCCAATTTGACCTGTATTACGTTCAGGTTTACCTGCTCGATGCCGGCCAGGCCAACCTGGTGCTGCAATCCGGTACGGGAGCCGTCGGTGAGCAATTGGTCAACCGCGGGCACCGCCTAACGATGAACACCGCCTCGATCAATGGCCGCGCGGCGATTGAGAAGCGCTCCATCGTCGTTTCCGATACGGCGGCCAGCCCAACCTTCCGCCCGAATCCGCTGCTGCCGGATACGCGCTCTGAGATGGCGATCCCGCTCCTGCTCGGCGACCGGGTGGTTGGAGTGCTCGACCTGCAAAGCGCCAATGCCAATGCCCTCAACAACGATAATCTATCGGCTTTCGAGGCCCTGGCCGGTCAGCTTGCGGTGGCCGTGCAAAATGCCAGCTTGCTCGAACAGGCCCAAGAGGCCCGCGCTGAGGTGGAAGCTCAAGCTCGCCGCCTCGTGCGCAGCAACTGGCAGGAACACCTGGATGCCCTGCATCGCCCGGAACAGACCGGATTTGTCTTCGAGCGCAACCAGGTGAAGGTGCTTGAAGCCGCTGCCGAACCTCCTACCGGGCATCAGGAGGACAGTCTGGCCGCGCCTATCTCGGTTACCGGGCAGCCAATCGGTTCCCTGGTGGTCGAAGTGGATGAAACGCGCCAGACCCCGCAGACGATTGAACTGGTCAACATTGTTGCCCGCCAAGTGGCCCAACAGATTGAAAACCTGCGCCTGCTCGAATCGGCGGAACGCTACCGTTTCGAGGCGGAAGAATCGGCCCGCCGCCTGACTCGCGAAGGCTGGCAAGAATATTTCAGCGCCAAGGCCAACCAATCGTTGAGCTACCTGTATGACTTGCAGGAAGTCCGCGCCTCGGATCAGGGCGCACTGCCCGAAGATTCGGCCCTGGCCATTCCCATTAAGGTTCGTGATGAAACCATTGGCAAGTTGGCTGTATTTGGCCTCGAGAGCGCCGATGCGGAAACGATGGAATTGATTAACACGGTTTCTGACCGCCTCAGCGAGCATATCGAAGGATTGCGCCTGCTTGAAGAAACCCAACTCGGCCAGTTGGAATTGAACCGGCGCGCTGAGCAGTTGGCAGCGGTCTCCGAGATCAGCACGATTTCATCCCGCGAACTGGATGTTCAAAAAATGTTGGCAACAGTGGTACACCTGACCCAGCGCCGCTTTGGTTTGTACCATGCCCATATCTTCACTTACAACGATGCCGCAAAAATGCTTGAAATTGTGGCCTGCGGATATAAGGAAGGCGACGAGCACGAAGGCACCCATGAAACCACGGCTATCCCCATCGACCAGGAGCAATCGCTGGTAGCCCGTGCCGCACGAACCCGCCAACCTATTCTTATTAATGATGTTCGGAGCGAATCTGGTTGGTTGCCCAACCCGCTCCTGCCGGATACGGCCTCCGAGCTGGCTGTGCCCCTGGTTATCGGTGACGATGTCCTGGGCGTGCTCGATGTCCAGTCTGAACGCCTGAACGCCTTCAGCGATGAAGATGTCAGCATCCAGGCGACCCTGGCCGCCCAGGTGGCGACCGCCTTACAGAATGCCCGTTCGTTTGCCCGCGCCCAACGCCAGGCCGAGCGCGAGTCCATGCTCAATGCCATCAGCCAGAAAATCCAAAGCGCAACCTCGGTCGAAGCGGTTTTGCAGATTGCCGCGCGCGAACTGGGCCATGCCCTGGGCGCGCCGCGCACGATTGCCCAATTGAGCATGAAAGATAACAAGTAGCGTTCCCAGGCCAGGAGAATTTTGTCCCATGCCCAATGATAAATTGCAGCAACGGATTCAATCGCTGTTCGCGGATATCGAGCACCTTTCGACCCATCCGCAGCTTGATACTGCCGTGATGCGCCGCGAGTTGGAACTGCTCAAGGCCCGGCTGGTCGACCTGGAAGAGCAGTTCCAGCAAAACCGGGTCGAGTCTGCTCACGCGCAGGAAGAGCGGGAACAACTTTCCGCCGATTCGCAGCCTGAGCAGGGCGCTGCCCGGAGCAAGGTTGCGCCGCCGCTCCTGTATGAAAAGCAGAAGGTGGCCTATGCCTTTACCGGTGAGCGCATTGAGCCGTTGCCTGCCGGGGTTGCACCGGATCTGGATGTGGAACAGGCCCTGGTGGCCCCGCTGGTCGATACCGGCAAACCGGTCGGAGCGGTGCTGGTCGAGCCTGCTCCCGACCGCCCGTGGAGTTCGGACGAAGCCGAATTGACCGAGTCGGTTGCCCGTCAGGTGTCGCTGCAAATCCAAAACCTGCGCCTGTTGGCTGCCGCCGAACGCGCCCGCGCCGAGGCCCAGGCCGCCACCCGCCGCTTCACCCATGAAAGCTGGCAATCCTACCTGGATGCGATCCATCAGGATGAGCGCATCGGGTACGTTTATGACCAGGCCGGTGTCGAGCCGTATACCGCGCCCGGCGCAGAAGACGCCGATTTTCACGAGACCGTTTCGGTGCTCGATGAACAGATTGGACGCCTGTACCTGAAGTCCGACCCGGACAGACCTTTGTCCGATGAAGATCGAACCCTGGTTGCGGCGGTTGCGCGCCAGTTGGGCCAGCAGGTCGAGAACCTGCGCCTGCTGGCTGACGCCTCGCGCGCCCGCGCCGAAGCCGAAGAAGCCACCCGCCGGATGGCCCGCGATAGCTGGAAAACCTACGCCGAAGGCCGCGAGAACGCCAACCTGGGTTTTATCTATGACTCCAATCGGGTGGCTCCCCTGGAGGAAGCCCCCGCTGACCTTAGCCTATCGCAGCCGCTGGTGGTGCGCGGCGAACCGATTGGCCTGTTGGCCGTTGCCGGGCTTGAGCATGTTTCCCCGGAAGTGAACGATCTGCTGGCTGCGGTCGCAGCCCAGGCCAGTGTCCATCTCGAAGCCCTGCGCCTGACCGAAGAGTTGCAAAAACGCGCCGCCGAGTTGCAGGAGTTGGATCGTTTGAAATCCTCCTTCCTGGCCAATATGTCGCATGAACTGCGCACCCCGCTCAACTCCATTCTCGGTTTCTCGGATGTGATGCTCGAAGGCATCGACGGCCCGCTGACTGATTACATGGAAAATGACCTGAAACTCATCCAGAAGAATGGCCAGCACCTGCTGCACCTGATCAACGATGTGCTCGACATGGCCAAGATCGAATCCGGGCGCATGAATTTGCACCCAGAGAGATTCAAAGTACACGAAATCTTCGATGAAGTGGCCAGCATTACTTCGAGCCTGGCCAACGACAAGAAATTGGCCTTGGTGGTTGAACCTGATTCAGATGCCGAAGTGGAAATTTCTGCGGATGTAACGCGTATGCGCCAGGTGGTGATTAACCTGGTCAACAACTCGATCAAATTTACTGAAAAAGGCCAGATCAGCCTGCGCGTCGACCGTTTGGGCGACGACAAGGTCATGATCCGGGTCAAAGACACCGGCCTTGGCATCCCGGCGGATCACCTCGAATCCATCTTCCAGGAATTCTCGCAGGTCGACACTTCCACCACGCGCAAAGCGGGCGGCACCGGCCTGGGATTGCCGATCAGCCGCCGCCTGGTCGAAATGCATGGCGGTCGAATGTGGGCCGAAAGCAGCGGTATTTCCGGCGAAGGCTCGAGTTTCTATGTCGAACTGCCCCTGGAAGCCCAGGTTGAAGTAGAAAAAACGACAAAGGCCTGATATGTCACTTCCAAAATTTCTAGCATGCGCCGTTTGCGGCAATCAACAGGAGTATGAGCCTTTTGTGCCTGCGATTTGTAAGTCCTGCGGCTCGCAATGGCTCGAAGCCCAGTACGATTATGCCGCTTTTAAGCGCGAGATTTTGCGCGGTTTGCCGGGTCGGCAGTTCAACCTTTGGCGCTACCAGGACATTTTGCCGCTCGAAAACCCGGCCAGCCTCGATTTATACCCCGCCGGCGGGACACCGCTTTGGCTTTCGCAGCGTTTTGCGCCCCCGCTCGGCAACAAAAATGTTTACATCAAAGATGAACGCTATGGCCCGACCAGTTCCTTTAAGGATCGTCAGGCGGCGGTGGCGGTGGCGGCCATGCTCGAAGGCGGAGTTAAGGAAGCGGTGATTGCCTCGACCGGCAATGCGGCGGTCGCTTATGCGGCAGCCTGTGCCCGGGCGGGGATCAAGCTGTGGGTATTCATGACCAGCCTGGTTCCCCAGGAAAAATTGCGCGAAGCGGCCCTGTTTGGCGCAGAGGTGATTCGCGTCAGCGGCAACTATGACCAGACCAAGCAGATTGCGGCCCAGTTTGCCCAGCGGCGTCACCTGCTGCTCGACCGCGGGGCTGGGTCGGTCCCTGCCCGCGAATCGATGAAGACGATTGCCTACGAAATGGTCGAGCAGTTGGGCTGGCGCGCGCCGGACTGGTACATCCAGGCGGTCAGCGGCGGACTCGGCCCGCTGGGCGTTTACCAGGGCTTCAAGGAATTGTTCGCGATGGGCCTGATCGACCGCGTGCCCAAACTGGCCATCATCCAGGCGGAGGGTTGTTCGCCGATGGTGAAGGCCTTCAAGGCTGGCAAGGATGTTGCCGAACCGGTCATTCCCGATACCTGCATCATCATCCTCTCGACCGGCGACCCTGGCAAGGCCTATACCTATCTGTGGAATCTGACCAGTCAGTTTGGCGGTACAATGGAAGCGGTCAGCGATGCCGATGCCTTCTCCGCCATGCGTTCCCTGGCCAAGAGCGAGGGCATGGCGGTCGAACCGGCGACGGCAGTTGCCTTTGCCGGTCTGGAAAAAATGCTTCGCGAAGGGACGATTACCCCGGATGAAACCGTGGTGGTGAATTGCACCGGCCATACCTTCCCGGTCGAGAAGCATGTCCTCGGCGACCAGTGGGCGGTCGATGTTCACCTGAGCGAAGGCCAGGCTCCCGCTCCGCACGAAGGCTTGCAGGCCGCTCTCGAGAACCTCGACGAAAAAGCGACGACCGTGCTGTTGATCGACGACAACGATGACGATGCCCTGCTCATCCGGCGTTTGCTCGAGGCGCGCAAGGCCTATCGTGTCTATCATGCCAAGGATGGTTGGGAGGGCCTTTCGCAAGCCCGCCAGAAATTGCCTGACCTGATTGTGACCGACCTGACCATGCCCGGCATCGACGGTTTTGGCCTGGTCGAAGAGTTGAAGCTGGACCCGCGCACCCGCAATATCCCGATTGTGGTTGTCAGCGCCAAGGATATTACCAACGACGAACGCAAGCGCTTGAACGGCCATATCCAGGCGGTTTATCAGAAAGGCTCCCTGCCGCCTCGCAAATTTGTTGAACAAGTAGTGCATACGATTGAAGAAGAGAAAGCCGAAGAAAAAGACAAAAGAGGTTAGCCATGGATAACAAAGTCCTGTATATCGAAGACAATCCGGATAACATGATCCTTGTCAAACGCGCGCTCGAATCGCGCGGCTATGTTCTTTTGTCGGCTGTAAATGGCATCGATGGTGTTCATGTTGCCGAGAGCGAGGAAGTTCACCTGATTTTGCTCGACATCAACCTGCCCGATATCGACGGCTATGAAGTCGCCCGCCGCCTGCGCTCGAGCGCAAAACGCCAGTTGGCGCATATTCCCATTATTGCGGTAACGGCCAACGCCTTGAAGGGGGATGCCGAGCGCGCCCTCTCTGCTGGTTGCGATGTTTACATGTCCAAGCCCATCAATATTCGTGAGTTGTGGGCGCGGGTCGAGGCATTTTTGCCCTCGCCAAAGTAGAAAACATCCATTCAGGAATCAAGAGCGGGTTTCTGCGGCCATGTTTAACTCACAAAAATCCCATACCAGTTTTTCCTACATCACCCGCCTGAACTGTTCAGGCTGCGGCAAAATTTATTCGGCGAGCGAGGTAAACACCTTTTGCGCCGATTGCAACTCGCCGTTACTGGCCGAGTACGATCTGGATTTGGCCCGCCAGCACTTGCGCCGCGAAGATTTTTCAGCCCGCCCCTGGGGGATGTGGCGCTGGCATGAATTCCTGCCGGTCCAATCCCCTGCTCACTGTGTTACCCTGGGCGAGGGCGATGCGCCGTTGCTGCGCCTCCCGCGCCTGGGCGAACAACTCGGATTTGCCAACCTGTTCATCAAGGATGAGAGCAGCAACCCGACCGGCTCTTTCAAGGCGCGCGGTATCGCTGCTGCCATTTCGAAAGCACGCGAATTGGGCGTCCGAAAGGTGATTATCCCGACTGCCGGGAACGCGGGTGGCGCGATGGCTGCTTACGCCGCCCGGGCCGGGATGAAGGCCCACATTTTCATGCCAAAGGACACACCCGAAGCCAACATCCAGGAAAGCCGTATGGCCGGGGCGGAGGTGGTTCTGGTCGATGGGCTGATCAACGAAGCGGCCGGCATGGCCGGTGAAAAGGCCCGCGCCGAGGGTTGGTTCGACCTGTCCACGTTTAAGGAACCGTACCGGGTCGAGGGCAAGAAGATCATGGGCTATGAACTGGCCGAATCATTCAACTGGAGCCTGCCGGATGTAATCATTTATCCCACCGGCGGCGGCACAGGCCTGGTAGGGATGTGGAAAGCCTTTGCCGAATTGGAGGCCCTGGGCTGGCTCGATAACCCCAAGCGGCCGCGCATGGTGGTGGTCCAGGCCAAGGGTTGCGCGCCGGTGGTCAAAGCTTTCGAGGCCAAGGCCTCTTTCTGCGATTTCTGGACGAATGCCAGCACGATAGCCTCCGGGTTGCGTGTGCCCAAGAGCTTTGCCGACCACCTGATTTTGCGCGATCTGTACGAGAGCCAGGGGACGGCCGTTGCGGTCACGGACGAGGCCATTCGCGCGGCGCAGCACCAGTTGGGCGAGGAAGAAGGTATTTTTGCCGCACCGGAGGGAGCCGCGACCCTGGCGGCCTTGATTCACCTGAAGCAACAGCGCTGGCTCCAGCCCGATGAGCGGATTGTCCTGTTCAATACCGGCTCCGGACTGAAGTACCTCGATATGCCTTCCTGAACACCGATAAAATTTTAGGCTCTACCGTTTCTGGTGTGAAGATTCTGGAAAACTAATTTTCGCATCGATTAACTCTACCCAGTCCATAGGTAAGTTTGTCATTTCGACGAGCGATAGCGAGGAGAAATCTTGATAGTTTATCGCCAGATTTCTCGCCGCTTTGCGGCTCGAAATGACAATGTGGTTAGCAAGCAGGAAAACAGTTATGCCTGGGTTTTTACTTTTGCTAAAGTTTTCAAAGTAAAAACGGTGGAGCCAAATTGTAATGATGGATGAGTCGGGCTTGTCCCGGCTTTTTTCATACAAAGGATTAACGTAACTTTTCGGGGGGCTGGCGCATCTGATACGTTAAAATAGTTCAATCTTGAATCCGTTCCCTTGAGGTGATTTATGTTTAATTTGGGTAATGTTTCCGTGCCGTCCTCCTCTCCTGCGGGGGAAAAGCGCCAGGTGAAAGTCCTTGTGCTGGGTTCCGGCCCGGCGGGTTTATCGGCGGCGCTGTATGCTGCCCGCGCTGAACTGGAACCGGTGGTATTGACCGGGATGGAATTGGGCGGCCAGGCGGGTTTGACCCATACCATTGAGAATTATCCCGGTTTCCCAGAGGGTGTTGGCGGCCCGGAGTTGGGCGAGCTGTTCCAGAAGCAGGCAGAGCGCTTCGGTGCGAAAGTCGAGTTTGATACGGCTGTTTCGGTTGACCTTTCTGCGCGACCCTTCCACGTCAAGACCGAGAACGGCGAATACCTGGCCGAGACGTTAATCATCGGCACCGGGGCGCGGCCCAACCACCTCGAAATCCCCGGTGAGTACGAGTTTACCGGCAAAGGCGTTTCGTACTGCGCCACCTGCGACGGCTGGTTCTTCAAGGACAAGAAGGTGGTCGTGGTTGGCGGCGGCGATTCGGCGCTGGAGGAAGGTCTCTTCCTGACCCGTTTTGCCTCGTCCGTGACCATTGTTCATCGCCGCGACAGCCTGCGGGCCGGGAAGGTGCTGCAAAAACGCGCTTTCGACAATCCGAAGGTCAATTTTGTCTGGAATTCGGTTGTGACCGAGGCGGTTGGCCCTGAAAAACTGACGCATCTCAAACTGAAGAACGTTGTCACCGGCGAAGAATCGACCCTCGAAACCGACGGCCTGTTCATTTTTATCGGCCATACCCCCAACACGCAGATGTTTGAAGGCCAGCTTGAGATGCGCGATGGCGGTTATATCGTTGCGAACCACCTGATGGAAACCAGCGTGCCGGGCGTTTTCGTGGCCGGCGAGGTGGCTGACAACCACTTCCGCCAGGTCATCACCTCGGCGGGGATGGGCGCTGCGGCGGCGATCCAGGCCACTCATTTTTTGGAAAAAGTCTCGGCGGCGGAGTAACCAACGGGTTTGAACGCAATGTTTAACGGCCAGTCAGCCGTAGGGTAGTTCGTTCCGCTGAAGACTTGCGCAAAAACTTGCGACAAGTCTCCCTTTTTTGTTACAATGAAAGGGAATTTGAGTTCCAAATTCCCAAAAATCAACGCCAAATGTTTCACGGAGGAGTAATGACAGCCAAGATTTCCATTATTGGCGCCGGGATGACCGGCGCTACCACTGCGCACTGGCTTTCTGAGCGCGAAATTGCTGACCTGGTCCTGGTGGATGTCGTCGAAGGCATGCCGCAGGGCAAAGGTCTCGATATGCTCGAGGCGATGCCGATTATCGGAAGCGATAGCCATGTTCTGGGGACGAATGATTATGCCGATACCGCTGGTTCGGACATCATCATTATCACTGCCGGGCTGGCGCGTAAACCGGGCATGAGCCGCGACGATTTGCTCAAGGTCAACGCGGAAATCGTCGGCAAGGCGGTCACTGAAACGCTGAAGTATTCCCCGAATGCGATTTACATCATCCTGACCAACCCGCTCGATACGATGGCCTACCTGGCGATGAAAGTTGGCAACCTGCCGCGCGAACGCGTCATTGGCCAGGCGGGCATTCTCGATTCGGCTCGTATGCGCGCTTTTGTGGCGATGGAAACGGGTGTGAGCGTGGAAAATATCGATTGCTATGTGCTGGGAGGCCATGGCGATGAGATGGTTCCGCTGACCCGCCACTCGAACATTGCCGGGGTTCCGCTGCGCGAGTACCTGCCCGCCGAGCGGCTGGCGGCTATCGTCGAGCGCACCCGCAAGGGTGGCGGCGAAATCGTCAACCTGCTCAAGACCGGTTCGGCCTATTATGCCCCGGCGGCGGCTTGCGCTCAGATGGCCGAGGCGATTTTGAAGGACAAGCGCCTGATCGTGCCCTGCGCGGCTTACATGCAAGGCGAGTACGGACTGAACGATATGTTCTTTGGCGTGCCGGTCATGCTCGGGCGCAACGGACTTGAGAAAATCATCGAATACAGCCTGGATGGTGAGGAAAAGGCTGCCTTCGACAAATCTGCCGCGGCGGTGCGCGAAACGCACGAAGCGCTCAAAGCAATCGTTTCTTTGTAAAACCAAACCCGCCAGGGTGCTTAACCCTGGCGGGTTTCTTAGCCAAAATTCCTGCCAAAGGAGCCAACGATGATTCTCCACGATAAGATTTCTGCCCAGCTACCTGCATGGCGTGACCGGATGAAGAGTCTGGCCAAAGAACATGCAGATGTGGTCGTTGACCAGGTCACTGTCGGACAGGTTGTAGGGGGCATGCGCGACATCAAGAGCCTGGTGACCGACATTTCGTATGTCGACCCGGCGGAGGGCATCCGTTTTCGCGGCATGTCCATCCCCGAGGTGCTGGCCGCCCTGCCCAAGCCGGACGGGGCCGAGATGCCCTATGTTGGCGGCCTGTTCTATTTGCTGTTGGTCGGGGAGGTTCCGAAGAAGCGCCAGGCTGAAGCGGTCGAAAAGGAATGGGGTAAACGCGCCAAAGTGCCGGGCTATGTTTTCAAGATGCTCAAGGCCATGCCCAAGGATACCCATCCGATGACCCTGCTTTCGCAGGCGGTGCTGGCCCTGCAAAACGATTCCCTGTTTGCCAAACAATATCATGAAGGCATCAAGAAAGATGCCTACTGGGAGCCGACCCTCGAAGACGCGCTCAACCTGACCGCCAAATTGCCGGTCATCGCTGCCTTCATCTATCGCCTGAAATTCAAGGATGGCGGCATTCCCAAATATGACCGCAAACTCGATTACGGCGCAAATTTTGCCCGCATGATGGGTGTGGCCGATGAAAAAGGTTACGCCGACCTGGCGCGCCTGTACTTCATCCTGCACTCGGATCACGAATCGGGCAATGTTTCGGCTCACGCCACCCACCTGGTCGGGTCGTCGCTTTCGGATGCCTATTACGCCTTCTCGGCGGGGCTGAACGGGCTGGCCGGGCCGCTGCATGGTCTGGCCAACCAGGAATGCCTGGGCTGGCTGATCGATGTCCACAAAAAACTGGGCGGCGTGCCGACCCGTGAGCAGCTCTACCAGTTCGCCTGGGATACGCTCAACAGCGGCAAGGTTATCCCCGGTTACGGTCACGCCGTTTTGCGCGTCCCGGATCCGCGTTTCACCGCCCAGATGAACTATGCCAAAGCCCACTTCCCGAACGATGAGCTGGTGCGCCTGGCTGACATGGTTTTCGATGTCGTCCCGGCGGTCTTGAAGGAGCAGGGCAAGGCCAAGAACCCGGCCCCGAACGTCGATGCGATTTCGGGCACGCTCCAGCACTATTACGGTGTGCGCGAGTTCGATTTCTACACCGTCCTGTTTGGCGTTGGCCGCGCCCTGGGCGTTATGTCCAACCTGGTTTGGGCGCGCGCACTCGGCCAGCCGCTCGAAAGGCCCAAATCGCTCAGCACCAAAATGCTCGAGGATATTGTTGCCAAGGCGGGGTAGGGCCAGAATTCAGTAATCAAGCCTTGAGAGCAATCGAAGGGCGATTCTAAAAGGGACTTTCGGGCAATACCCGGAAGCTCCTTTTTTCGTATAATACAGGCAGAAAGGATTTATTAAATGATTACCTGCCCCTGGTGCGGAACCCATTACCTGGAATTTAAGCCCAACTGTCAGAATTGCGGCGGCCCACTGCCGCTGCCTCCTCAGCCTGGAGCGGCGCGCGAGGAGCCTTTCATTATGCCGCCACCGGCTCCCCGTCCGATTGCCGATTCCTTTGCCTGGAAGCTGCTTTATAGCGACGGCTGGTTCATCGCCGGGATGGTTTTAACTCTGATTGGCGGCATTTTCAGCTTTATCGGGATCATCATGACCCTGGCGCTGGTCACTCTTTTCATTGGCCTGCCTTTTGCGCTGATTGGGCTTGGCTTGCTGGGCGGCGGATTGGCTGCTGTGTTCTGGCGTTATCGCTGGGCCAGCGCCATTGTGCGCGTTTTGCAGGCGGGCCAGTCTGCGCGCGGTGAAATCGCCAGCGTGGAACAAAACCTGAATGTGCGCGTCAATGGCCGCAGTCCCTGGGAAATTGTTTACCGCTTCAGCGTTTTGGGCAGTTCCTTTGAAGGCCGGGTTTCGACCCTGAAAACCCCGTCCGAGAACTTGCGGGTTGGCAGTTCGGCGGCGGTGCTATACCTGCCGGAAAATCCAGCTTATAACGCTATTTATCCACATCCATAGTTTTGCGGGGAATCAATCAAAATCGCCGGTCTGAATTCAGAACCGGCGATTTTGATTCGTTGTGCAAAAACAGGCTCAATCGGTTTGCTGTTTTCCGGCGCGCCAATCTTTGATGATGAAGGGCAGGTACAAAATCAGGAAAGTGACCAATCCAATCAACTGGACAATCAACAGGTACCAGGGCCAGTCGGGCATCAGATCGAACAGGCTGGCGGTTGCGGGCTTGCCGAGCGTCCACAGGTAATTGCTGCCAATCAGCCAGTTGATGCCGGTCACAATCAGCATATAGATATTGCCGCCGATGATGACCCGCTTGAGCGATCCCCAGGTTGGGCGGAAACCCTCCACAACTGTCATATAAATGGCAGCGGTGATGATTAATCCGTGTGAGATGAACGTTTGGAAAAAACGATAATGCGGATAGCCGTAGACGCCAATGTCCGGGGTGATGACTGCCTGGAGTGCGCCGCCGATGCCCAGGAAGTACATGAATTCATAGATGGTTTTGTTGCGGCTGATTAACATCCAGCCTCCAAACCAGACCATGAAACTGCACACATGCAACGGCAGCATGGTTTGCAGGGTCCAGGTGCCAACCGCCGCATTCCAGATGTGCCAGCCGATTTCGTTGCCCCACAGGATCAAGGCCATGACCAGGGTAGCCCGCTTCCGGCTCTCTGCCGATGCATTTTTGAGCGGCAGCAAGGCAAAGTTTAAAAGGACAATGCAGGCCATGGCGACCAGGTGCGCTGGCCCGAGAAAGATGAAAGGACTGCCGGTGAAATCTTTCGCGAAGAAAAAATCCATAATGTTCTCCCTATTTTGCGCTGGCAGGGCTTGGTTTGCAGCTATTTTTTGAATCCATTTACCGCCCAGATTTCAACCTGTTCATTCTTGCCGCGGATCGAAACGGGGCCAAGACAGATCATATCGAACTTATCCAGGTTTGGCCCGAGAGCGGAACGGGTGCGCTCACTGATCAGGATGTTGTGCTCGGGGAATTGCTTGTTCAACCCGTCGATGCGCGCCGCCAGGTTGACGGTATTACCCACCACGGTATATTCCTGCCGCTCGCGCGGGCCAACCGCTCCGGCCAGGGCGCTGCCGGTATTGATTCCGACTCCAACCCGCAGCGGGCTATCGCCTTCGCTGATGAGTTTTTGGTTCAGTTTTTGCAACCCGCTTTGGATGTCGATGGCGGTCATGACGGCATGGTAGGCGCTGTCGTCCAGTTCGTGCGGTGCGCCATAAATGATCAGGGTGCTGTCGCCGCCGAACTTGTTGACCATGCCGCCGTGTTTTTGGGCCGCCTGCACAACCAGCGGCAGGAATTCGTTCAGCATGGCCACCACTTCCTGCGGACTGTGCTGCTCGGAATAATCGGTGAATTCGCGGATGTCGCAAAACAGGACCGAAACCACCCGGTTCTCGCCTTCGAGTTGCACCTGGCCGGTGCGGATGGCCTCCGCCACTTCCTGGCTGACAAAGCGTCCGAACATATCGCGCAGCCACTCGCGCTCTTGCAGTCCGACCGCCATGTTGTTGAAGGCCTCGCCCAGGCGTCCGATTTCATCTTCGGCGTGCGGTTTGACGCGCACGTCCAGTTTGCCATCGGCCATTTGCTCGGCGGCGTCTGACAGCTCCTGGAGCGGTCGGGTCAGATCGCGCGACAGGATCACGATCAAGCCGCCGCCGGCGAGCAGGGCGATCAGGGCCAGGACAATGCCCTGGATGGTGATCGAGCGAATCTTCTCATCCAGCGCGCGGGTTGACATGCCGGTGGCGATGGCGCCGATGCTCTGGTTGCCCAGCCAGATCGAGCGGCCGGAAAGCAATTGACCCGTCTGCCACTCGCTATAGACCTCGTCCCTGGGCAGGCTAATCATCTTTTGGCCGAGCGGATCGACTTCGCGCGAAAAAGTGGCGATTTGTTCGGTTGTCGAATCGACCAGGATGCGGCCAGTGCTATCGTAAACCACGAAGGAGGTTACATCCGGGTCGTCGCGCAGCACGCGGGCAATATCGATCAGTTCATCGAGTTCGAGGTTGTAAAGCGAGTCGCGGATGCTGAGGGATGTGGTTTTCAGGAACAGGTTGGCCTGTTCCATCAGTTCTTTTTTGAAATTATCCTGTTCGCGGTCAATCGATAGCGCGGTTAACGCCAAAACCGTGCCGATGACAAGCAGGCTTGTCAGGCCGGTAATTTTGTTGCGCAACGAAAGATTGTTCAGCGACTTGCTAAAACGCATCGATTTTCACCACGTTTTCAGGGAAGTTGAATGCTCTGGACAGTTTCCATCATCTCGCGCATACGCTTGACCGCAACATCGATGCCTTCAGGGAATTCATCAAATTTGCTGGTCAGGAAATTTTCCAGCGCGGCCTGGCCTGCTTCTGTTTCGTCCATGCCAATCAGCGCGGTTTTGATGGCCTCGATCAGCGGTTCATCGAGGGTGGCGCTGGCGATGCCAATCTGGCGCGGGCTGGTTTCGGTGCGCGCCAGCACCACCAGGTTGGCGATGACATCCGCCGGGAAAGCCACATCGAAACGGTAATCATCCACTACGCCGGCTGAAGCAAATCCGTTCAGAACCCATTGCAGGGTGTTTTCGTCATCATAGCTGAAAACAAAGCCAACTTCATCCTCGGCGACAGGCTGGTTGTAATCCTGTTTCCCGCTCAGGGTCAGGCCGTTTTCCATCAGGTGGACGGCCGGGAGCAGGTAGCCGGAGGTCGAGTAGGGCGCATCCATGACGATGATTTGGCCCTTGAGTTGTTCGATGGAGGTGATGCCGCTTTCCTTGCTGGCAAAGATGACCGCGTTGTACTTTTCGACCCCGAATTTCCAGCGGCGCAGGATGATTTTTGCGCCGGTCTCGTCGCTGATCAGCGTGGCGGGATAGGTGCTGTCGAAGTACAGGTCCACTTCGCCGCTGCGGAGCAGTTCGGTCATTTCTTCAATCGAGGCGGCCACCCGCACCTGTCCGCTGGTGATGCCATAGTCTTTGAGCTGTTCGGCGAGATAATCCGCAACCGGCTGGGCGCCCTCGATCACTTCCGCCGGGTCGTCAGAGATGTCTCCGAGAACGATCGGGTTTTCTACAACGGGCGCAGGTGTGGCGGTTGGGGCGGGGGCAGCGGTATTCTCGACCGGCTGGGGAGTGGCGGTTTGGGGTTGGCAGGCGCTCAACGCCGTAGCCAGCAGGATTATTAATGAAAAGGAGATAAATTTCAGCTTCATGAAACGACCCTTAAACATGCGGATAAATTGGATAAGACAACTCATAACTCATTTCATAAATTATACTTGTTTCGGCCTCAAATCCCGCATAATTTGAGATTACAAAAACCTTATGATGTTGCGGGTCTTTATGGTAAAACAGGCCTAGAGGTTGCAATGCTTGGATTAACACGATGGAAAATATCGCTCGTTTTTTGATGCTGGCCGGGATTGGCTTGTTCCTGGTTGGCGGCATTCTCTTCCTGGTTGTCAAATTGGGCCTGCCCCTGGGGCGTTTGCCTGGTGATATTCGCATTGAGGGAGAGAACGGCTCGTTCTATTTTCCGCTGGCTACTTCGCTCCTGCTTTCGCTTGTTTTGTCGCTCTTGCTGAACCTGTTGGGAAAGTTTTGGAATCGTTGATGCGTGAGTTTTCCCTGTCTACAACCGATCTGACTTTGAACCTGGCCGAAGGCCCCGCGAACGGCCCTTTGCTGCTGTTGCTGCATGGTTTTAGCAACCGCTGGCAGGTTTTTCGCTCGATTTTGCCGGTTCTGACCGAAAAATGGCATGTCGTTGCCTTTGATTTCCGCGGGCATGGCAAGTCGGGCCGCGCTCCCGGCGGATATACGGCCAATGGGTTTTATCGCGACGCCGAAGCGGTGCTGGCCCATTTCGCCGCATCTGGCCCGGCGGTGCTGGTCGGGCATTCGATGGGCGGTTCGCTGGCCCTGCACCTGGCCCAGGATTATCCCGAGCAGGTGCGCGCAGTAGTGACCGGGGACACTTCCTTTGACTTGTCCACGCACATCGAGATGATGAACAGCCGCCGCCAGACCAAATTGTTCGGGCTGCGCCGCAAGCTGGCCGGGCGTCCGGTCGATGAACTACTCCGGCGCGGACTGCCGCCCGCCCAGGCCGAAGAAATGTCGTTGCTCGACCCGGCGGTGATGGATTACCACGCCGAGGGCCGCGTCGAAGGCTTTTTTGCGGATGTCGGCGATGTTGATTTCGACAAAATCCGCTGTCCGCTGCTGCTGACCCAGGCCAGTCCCGAAAAAGGCGGCCTGCTCCAGGATGAAGAAATCCCGCCGGTGCTGGCGGCGCATCCGCAGTTCCAGTTCCTGCGCTTCGAAACCGGCCACGATCTGGAGATCGAAAAGGGGCCGGAATCGCCATTCTGGCTGGCAACGCTGGAATTTTTGGATACAATCTATTCCAAATGAAAACTTCCGACTTCGATTACGACCTGCCCGAATCTTTCATCGCCCAGACGCCGGTTGAGCCGCGCGATTCATCCCGTTTAATGGTTTTGAACCGCTCGACCGGCCAACTGGAACACCGTATTTTCAGGGAGATTGGCGCCTATCTCAACCCCGGCGATTTGCTGATCGTCAACCAGACGCGCGTCATCCCGGCCCGGCTCAAGGCCTGGAAAGCGACCGGCGGCAAGGCAGAAATCCTGCTCCTGCGGCGCGAATCGGAAACGGTCTGGGAATGCCTGGTGGGAGGTAAAGGCCTGGGCGAGGGTAAAAAGCTCCTTTTATGGAGTCCAAAATCTCCCGATTTTGGACATTCAACGTCAGGAGACGTTGGAGTCCAGGTCGAAGCGGAGATTGTTTCCAGCCTGGAAGGCTCCCGCCGCCTCGTGCGGTTTACGGCCCCGGTGGAAGACTTCGTTTCCGGGTTGGGGCAAATGCCCCTGCCCCCGTACATCCACGAAAAATTGACTGACCCGGAGCGCTACCAGACGGTGTACGCCAAAACGCCCGGCTCTGCCGCCGCGCCGACGGCTGGCTTGCATTTCACCCCGCGCCTGATGGATGAATTGCGCGCCAAGGGCATCCAGTTTGGTGAAGTGACCCTGCACGTCGGCCTGGATACGTTTGCCCCGGTGACGGAAGATGACCCGCGCGAGCACAAAATCCATACCGAGTGGTGTGAACTGACGCCGGCTGTAGCCGAAAAAATCAACGCGACCAAAGCGGCCGGCGGGCGGGTGATTGGGGTTGGGACGACTTCCGTTCGCACGCTGGAGAGCGCAATGGTGGGACGAGATATTATCTCGTCCTACAGCGGTCCGACATCCATCTTCATCCTGCCCGGCTACCAGTATAAAGTGGTCGATGCCATCATCACCAATTTCCACCTGCCAAAATCGACCCTGATTATGATGATCAGCGCTTTTGCCGGGCGCGAGACCGTTTTGAATGCCTATGAAACCGCCAAGCGTGAAGGCTATCGCTTTTTCTCGTTTGGCGATGCGATGTTTATTTCGTAGGTGTCAGGTTTTTAAGTGTCAGGTGTCAGGTAAACCCCAAACCTCCCGCGCCTGACACCTGACACCTGATACCTGATACCTGACACCCGGAGACTCACATGCCCAATAATTTCAACCTTGGCGTCAACTACTGGCCGCGCCGCAAAGCCATGTACTGGTGGCCGAATTTCGATGCCGCCGAAGTGGATGACGATTTTGCCCTGATCCACGATCTCGGCCTGAACGTGGTTCGCATCTTTCCGCTCTGGGATGATTTCCAGCCCGATCCGGGCAGCGTTGATAAAACTGCGCTGGCGAACCTGCTCAAGGTGGCCGACCTGGCCGAAAAGCACAAGCTCGGCCTGGATGTGACTTTCTTCACCGGCCACATGAGCGGCCCAAACTGGGCCCCGCGCTGGCTGGTTGGCGAACGCGAGGGTTTTTCCTCGCCCTATTTTGGTTTTATGCGCCAGGTGCTGACCCAGGGCAAAATCGTCCCGGACGGCAATTACCGTAACATGTTCACCGATCCGCTGGCGCTGGATGCCGAGCGGATTTTGCTCAAAACCGTCGTCGGCGCGCTCAAGGGACATCCGGGCCTCTGGCTGTGGAACCTGGGCAACGAGCCTGACCTGTTCGCCTGGCCCGCCGATGCCGCCCAGGGCCGCGCCTGGGTGCGCGAGATGGCCACATTGGTCAAAGAAATTGATCCGCAGACGCCGGTCACGGTCGGGCTGCATGGCGGCAACCTGGAATACGATTGCGGCCTGCGGGTGCATGATGTCTGCGCCGAAACCGACCAGCCTGTCATGCACGCCTATCCGATGTACACAGAATGGGTGCGCGGCCCGCTCGACCCGGACCATGTCCCGTTCATGACCGCCCTGACCGCCCACTTTGCCGGCAAACCGGCCCTGATGGAGGAGTTTGGCGGCTGCACCAACCTGCCCGGCAAAGCCTCCGAAACCTGGGAATGGCAGGCCTACGGCCTCGACCGCACGCAGTTCATGGCTTCCGAAGAAGACCTGGCCGACTATATCCGTCAGGTGCTGCCCAACCTGCAGGATAGCGGCGCAACCGGGGCGATGCTCTGGTGCTTCGCCGATTACGCCGAAGAACTCTGGAACCTGCCGCCCTGCGGCGAGTCGCGCCACGAACGCCACTTCGGCCTGATTCGCCCCGATGGCTCGCTCAAACCGCATGCCGAAGTCATCCGCCAATTCGCGGCGACCCGCCCAACCGTTAAACCGATTCCCGAATATGCCAAATTCCCCGGCCTGGATGGGGATGCGTTTTACGAAAACAAGATGTACGATGACCTGGGAACACTGTACCGGGCCTATCTTGAAAGAAAGGGATAAAAATTGAAGGTTGAAAGTCGCGGATCAAACGATTTTCAACCTTCAATCTTCAAAGCCTGAAAAAATGGAATCCTTATCTTCGCTCAACTCCGAAATCATCCATTGCCGGGCCTGTCCGCGCCTGGTAGCGTGGCGTGAGCAGGTTGCGCGCGAGAAGCGCAAGGCCTACCGCGATCAGGAATACTGGGGCAAACCGGTCCCCGGTTTTGGCGACCCGGCCGCGCGCGTTTTTGTCGTCGGTCTGGCCCCTGGCGCGCACGGATCGAACCGTACTGGCCGCCAGTTCACCGGGGACGCCTCGGGCAATTTTCTCTACCCGGCCCTTTACCGCGCCGGATTTGCGAATCGACCCGAATCCCGCTCGCGCGACGATGGGCTGCAACTGACCGATTTGTATATGGCTGCTGCCGCGCGCTGCGCCCCGCCCGATAACAAGCCCCTGCCTGAAGAACTTGCCAATTGCCAGCCTTACCTGGAACGCGAACTGCAACTCATCCAGCCCAAAGTGATTGTTGTTCTGGGTCGGATAGCATTTGAGAGAGTACTGCGGATATTTTCAATCCGTAACCCCGGCTGGAAGTTTGCCCACGGCGCATTGTTCTCATTGCCAAATTCTGCATTCTGCACTCCGCATTCATCCTTGCTTTGTTCCTACCATCCCAGCCAGCAAAATACCCTGACCGGAAAATTGACGGTCGCCATGTTCGACTCAATCTGGGCGCAAGCCCGCCAGTTATTGGAGACCTAGGGTTTTGTCCAAAGTCTCCGGATTTTGGATAAAACCATGCAGTACTTAAAGCGTTT
The DNA here is from genome assembly GCA_023459215.1 of Chloroflexota bacterium. Taxonomy (GTDB): domain Bacteria; phylum Chloroflexota; class Anaerolineae; order Anaerolineales; family Villigracilaceae; genus UBA8950. The sequence continues at coordinate 87,970 of JAEWVF010000067.1, read as the reverse complement.
TCTGTTGGTAGTTTTGGCAGTTGTGGCCCTGCTGCTGGCCGGTTTTGTGGTTTGGGCCTCGATCCCCATGCGCCCTGGTGCGCCGGCTCTGGAGGCTTTGCGGACAACCGATGCGGTGATGGTCAACGAAACGCCAGGCTATCTTTCGTTCCAACCAACCCAAACCGAGGCCTCCATTGGCCTGATTTTCTACCCCGGTGCGCGGGTCGATTATCGCGCGTATGCGCCGGTGATGCGCAAGCTGGCCGAGCAGGGCTACCTTGTGGTAATGGTTCCGGTGCGGCTCAACATGGCCCTGTTCGATGTCGAGGCCGGCTCATCCGTGCCGCAATCTTTTCCGCAAATCGAGACCTGGGCGGTTGGCGGACATTCCCTGGGCGGCGTGGCGGCTTCCATGTTTGCCAGCGAACACTCCTGGGTCAGCGGATTGGTTCTGTGGGCGGCCTCGCCCGTCGATGAGAGTCCGCGCGCCAATTCGCTGCAAGTCCTGACCATCAGCGCTTCGCTCGACCGCCTCTTTCCTCCTGAAAATGTTGAAGCCGCCAATCGTTTTTACCCGCAAGACAGTCGTTTTGTGCTGCTCGAAGGCGGCAATCATGCCCAGTTTGGCGATTACGGCTCCCAGCCCGGAGATTTGCCCGCAACGATCAGCCCTGAAGAGCAGTGGACGCAAATTGCCCGCGAAACGGCGGATTTTCTCCAATCGCTCACCCCTTAAGGTTTCGTTATCCGGTTGCCCGGTTTGCCGGTTTCATCCTGTTCTTTGAACGAACCGGAGAACTGAAAAACTGGATAACTGGATAATCGCACAACTGGAAAACCGAAAATTCGCAACCATGAAAAAACTACTGAAAATTCTGCTTGGCATCCTGGCTTTTCTCTTGTTAGCCCTGGCCGTTGGCCCCTTCCTTGTCCTGGTGCCGCCGCTCACAGGGACGGTCTCGGAGCGCGAACTGGCCGACCCGGACAGCAAGTTTATCGAGGTCAATGGGCTGTCTGTTCATTACAAGGAACAGGGCGCAGGCCAGACGGCTTTCATTCTCCTGCACGGGTTTGGCGCTTCGGCTTTCTCCTGGCGCGAGGTGATGGAGCCGTTTTCTGAATTGGGGCGCGTCATCGCTTACGACCGTCCCGCTTTCGGCCTGACCAGCCGTCCGATGCCCGGCGAGTGGACGGGGGCAAACCCCTATTCATCCGAATCGCAGGCAGCGATTGTGATCGGCCTGATGGATGCCCTCGGCATCGAAAAAGCCTGGTTGGTGGGCAACTCGGCGGGCGGGACGGTTTCGGTTTATACTGCCCTGACCTATCCTGAACGGGTGGCGGGGCTGATTCTGGTCGATGCCGCCATCTATACCGGCGGCGGTTCGCCGGCCTGGGCGCGTCCCTTGCTCGGTACGCCCCAGATGCGCCATCTCGGCCCCTTGCTGGCGCGTCAGATTGCCACCAGCGGCGATGACTTCATCCGCACCGCCTTCCATAACCCCTCGCTGGTCACGCCCGAAATTCTAGATGGTTATCGCAAACCGCTCAAAGCTCACAACTGGGATCGCGCCCTGTGGGAGTTGACCGCCTCCAGCCGCCCGCTGGGCCTCGCCGAAAGGTTGGATGAACTCAATTTGCCGGTGCTCGTGCTGACGGGAGATGACGACCGTATCGTCCCCACCGAAGAATCGATCCGTCTGGGCGGTGAAATCCCCAACGCGGTGCTGGTGGTCATCCCAAATGCTGGGCATGTCCCCCACGAGGAAAAACCGGATGAATTCATGCAGGCCGTGCGCGATTTCCTGAACAGATATTAAGCCGAATAATCGGACAACCGGATAACTGCGTAACCGATCCTGAAAAATAGATATGAACAACTTTACCCTCGCCCCCAATTTTGAACTGCCCGATTTTGAAGGCCGCCCCGTAAAACTCTCTGATTACAAAGGCCGCCAGAACATTGTTCTGGTTTTCCTGCGCGGATTCATGTGACCGCATTGCCGCGCCCATCTCGAACGCTTGCGTGATGATTATGCGGCCTTCAGCGCGCGTGACGCGCAAATCATCTGCATTGGCCCTGATACTGCCCAGGCCTACCAGCGCCATTGGGCCGAAAATAAGCTCCCTTATCTTGGTCTGCCCGACCCCCGGCATCAGGTTTCCAATCTGTACGGGCAGGAATGGAACATTTTCAAGCTGGGTCGTGTCCCGGCCCTGATGCTGGTCGACAAAGACGGACAAATCCGCTACCAGCACTACGGCGATTCGATGAAAGATATTCCTGAAAACAGCCTGATTTTGAGAATGCTCGATAAAATCAATCATGAAGTAGGAACGTAGCACTGCTACGCCCCTACCCCCAACACCTTATTGGAAACTGGAACCCAAAATGACCCTCGGCCCAATTGCTCTGCTCGGCTCCGGCGAAACTTCTCTCGCTGGCGGACGCATCTTCGAGAGCCTTGCCAGCCAAATCTCCGCTCCCCTGCGGATCGCTGTCCTTGAAACTCCGGCTGGTTTCGAACTCAATGCCTCGCAAGTTGCCGGGCGTGTTGCCGATTATCTTAAAACCCGCCTGGGCAACTACAAACCGGTGATCGATGTCATCCCGGCTCGCAAGAAAAATAGCCCCTACAGCCCGGATGATCCCGAATTGCTTGCCCCGCTCTTGCGCGCCAACCTGATTTTCATGGGCCCCGGCTCGCCCACCTATGCCATCCGTCAGTTGCAAGATAGCCTGGCCTGGGAACTGATTCGCGCCCGCCAGCGCCTGGGCGCGGCCCTGGTTTTTGCCTCGGCGGCCACCATTGCTGTTGGCGCCTGGGCGGTGCCGGTCTACGAAATCTATAAAGTCGGCCAGGATGTTCATACCGTGCCCGGCCTCGACCTGTTCCGCTCTTTTGGCCTGGCGCTTTCCTGTGTTCCGCACTGGAACAACACCGATGGCGGGGCGGATGTCGATACCTCGCGCTGCTTCCTCGGTATGGAACGTTTTCGTGAGTGGTGCAGCCAGCTTCCGCCCGAGAACACCACCATCGGCCTCGATGAACATACCGGCGTCATTTTCGATTTTGCCCGCCGCGAATGCCAGGTCAGCGGCGTCAGTTCTGTCAGCCTGCTGCGCGCTTGCGATCCCAAAATCTACCCATCCGGCAGCTCTTTCTCTTTTGATGAATTGGGATTGGGCGTCTCGCCCCGCGACGATATCCGCCCCGATGCCTGGCAGGCGGCGACCAGCCTGGCTCCGCTCCCCGAGCCGCCGCCCGACGCGCCCGACCCGCAGCTTGTCTCGCTGGCCGAGCAGCGTGAAGCCGCCCGGAAAGCCAAAGACTGGGCGCGCGCCGATGCCCTGCGTCAGCAAATCCAGGCCGCCGGTTGGATTGTCACCGACACGCCCGCAGGGCCAAAACTCAGCCGGGCCTGAAAACTTTACCTTGACCATCCTCTCTTTCTCGGCTACAATACCGACCTTGTTCCTCATTTCACTTCGCACCCCAGTCTCCCAGGTGGAGACTCTGGCGCGGGGCGAAAATTTCAATTTTAATACTGACAATGTTTGAGAATCTAACCAATCGCTTAAACCAGGTATTTGACGGATTACGCCGCCGCGGCAAACTCTCCGAGGCTGACGTCGATGCTGCCATGCGCGAAGTGCGCCTGGCCCTGCTCGAAGCTGATGTCCACTACAGCGTGGTCAAGGATTTTGTCGCCCGTGTCCGCGCCCGCGCGGTTGGGGCGGAAGTCTCAAAGGCGCTCAACCCTGGCCAACAGATCATCAAAATTGTCCATGAAGAGTTGATTACCACCCTCGGTGAGCCTGCTCCGCTCAATTTAAGCGGCCCCAAGCCGCGTGTGTTGATGCTGGTTGGCTTACAGGGTTCCGGTAAAACCACCGCTGCCGGTAAACTGGCCAAACTCCTGCGTGGACGCGGCGAACGCGTCCTGCTTGTGGCTGGCGACCCGTATCGCCCGGCGGCTGTCCAGCAGTTGCAGAGCCTGGGCGAACGCGTCGACGTGCCGGTGGTGGCCGAGAGCGGAGTCAAACCGCCCGATTTGGCGGCCAAAGCCTTCGATCAGGCCCAAAAGGGCGGTTACACCGTCATGATTATCGACACCGCCGGGCGTTCCCAACTCGATGATGCCCTGATGGATGAATTGAAGGCCATCACCAGGCGTGTCCCGCCGGTCGAAACCCTGTTGGTAGTCGATTCGATGATCGGCCAGGAAGCCCTGCACGTTGCCGAAGGTTTCCGTGATACGGTATCCATCACCGGCTTGATCCTGACCAAAATGGATGGCGATTCGCGCGGTGGCGCGGCCATCTCGATCCGCAGCGTAACCGGGGTGCCGCTCAAATTCCTGGGTACCGGCGAAAAGCTGGATGCGCTCGAAGTTTACGACCCCTCGCGGTTGGCCTCGCGCATCCTCGGCATGGGCGACGTCATCGGCCTGATCGAAAAAGCCGAAGCGGCCTTCGACGCTGAAACGGCCCAAAAACAGGCCGATAAGATGATGAAAGGCCATTTCGACCTGGAAGACTGGCTCGACCAGATGCGCCAGATTCGCAAAATGGGTCCGCTCTCGCAAATCCTGGAAATGCTGCCCGGCCAGTTGGGGCAGGCAGCCAAGCAGGTCGACCCGCGCGATGTCGAAAAGAATTTCAAACATGTTGAGGCCATCATCAACTCGATGACTCGCGGCGAGCGCCGCGACCCGGATATCCTGAATGCCTCGCGCCGCCGCCGTATTGCGGCAGGTTGTGGCATGGAAGTCCAGGATGTCAACAAGTTGATCAAGCAATACCGCGAAACCCAGAAGTTGATGAAGACCTTGCAAAAATCCGGCCTGAAAGGCCTGCCAAAGATGTTTGGCTAAACTACTGTAAAACATGCAAAACCCGTGTTTTGCTTGCCAAGACAAAGATAACTTCGGTTATCGTCCATAACACACCGAATGATTCAAGGAGTAAGTTAAAAATGGTTCGTATCCGTCTTCGCCGCATTGGCCTCAAGGCCCAGCCTTCCTATCGCATCGTCGTTGCTGACAAGGAATCCCCGCGCGATGGTCGCTTTATCGATATCGTCGGCTTCTACAACCCCCGCACCCAGCCGGCCACCATGGAAATCGATGAAGCCCGCGTTTTCGATTGGATGAGCAAGGGTGCTCAGCCGACCGACTCTGTGGCCCAGATTTTCAAGACCACCGGCACCCTCGACCGCTTTGCCCGCCTGAAGAAGGGCGAATCGCTCGAGACCCTGGTCGCGGAAGCCAACCAGGCCCAGGCCAAACGCGGCGCTGGAGTCAAAACCTCCAGCAACTAACAGGTTGCAGAAAGGCTTTGCATGAAAGCCCTGACAGAATATATTGCCCGTTCCCTGGTTGAGAGTCCCGAAGGGGTCGAAGTGACCCAGTCGCGCCAGGGCAACCGGGTACGCTTGCAGTTACGGGTTGCCAAGGATGACATGGGGCGCGTAATTGGCAAAAGCGGGCGTGTGGCCAATGCCATCCGCATCCTGCTGCGCGTGGCCGCGGAACGCGACGGTCAGCAGGTAACGCTTGATGTGGTGGAACCCTGATGACCGCTGAACATGCGCCAGTCAATCCTGGCCAGACAGGCTCGCCCGCTTCTGGCGAGCCTGTGTATTTGAGTGTTGGCCTGTTGCGCCGTCCGCATGGCCTGCGCGGCGAACTGCTGATGGAAGTCCTGACCGATTTTCCGCAGCGTTTGCGCGCTGGAGCCCGTGTTTTTATCGGCGACAACCATGCGCCGATGACGATTGCCGCCGTGCGCGGGCATAACGATGGCTTGTTGGTGCGCCTTCGCGGCGTCGACAGCCCCGATACCGCCGGGAAATATCGCGCCAAGCTGGTTTTTGTCAGCGCCGAAGATCGCCCGCCGTTGCCTGAAGGTGAGTTTTATCACCACCAGGTGATAGGCTTGCGGGTGGTCAACGAAGCGGATGAAGAACTTGGCACCCTGGCTGAGATTCTGGAGACAGGCGCCAACGAGGTCTATATCGTCAAGCGCCCGGATGGCCGTGACCTGCTCCTGCCCGCCATCGAAGAGGTCATCCTGAAAATCGATCCGGCGGCTGGCCTGGTGCGGGTGCGCTTGCTGCCCGGCCTGGACGAATAAACGGGAATCGGCTTCCACCTGCCATGGCTGATACCAAATTCCGGGTCGCTTTTACCCTGGTCAAGGGCATTGGGGCGGTGCGTTTGCAAGCCCTGCTCGATTACTTTGGCGATGCCGAAAGCGCCTGGAATGCGCCGGCTTTTGACCTGGTTTCGGCTGGCTTGAGCAAAAAGCTGGCTGAACGGGTACTTGAAACCCGCGCCAGCCTTGACTTGGAACAATACATGGCCAACCTCCAGGCCCAGGAGATTCAAATCCTGACCTGGGATGACCCGAATTACCCGGCCCATCTCAAGCAGATCGACCAACCGCCGCCCATCCTGTATCTCAAGGGAGCTTTCAGCCCTGAAGATGCCTGGGCGGTTGCGATTGTCGGTACGCGCGCTGTAACCGCTTATGGCCGCCAGGTGACGGAAGAAATTGCCACTGTGCTGGCCCAGAATGGCGTGACCATTGTCAGCGGGCTGGCGCGCGGGGTGGATGCCGTTGCCCACAGCGCTGCCGTCAAAGCGGGCGGACGCACCCTGGCGGTGCTTGGTTCCGGGGTGGATCGGATTTATCCGCCGGAACACCGCGCCCTGGCCGAAAAAATCATGCTCCAGGGGGCTGTGCTCAGCGATTACGCCCCCGGCACACCGCCCGAAAGCGCCAATTTCCCGCCGCGCAACCGCATCATCAGCGGCCTGTCATTGGCCGTGGTGGTCATCGAAGCCGCCGAAACCAGCGGCTCCTTGATTACCGCCTCGTTTGCCGCCGAGCAGGGCCGGGATGTGTTCGCTGTCCCCGGCAATATTTTTGCCCCGCAGAGCAAGGGCACCAACCGCCTGATTGCCAACGGAGCCAAACCGCTGCTGGCGGTTAATGACATCCTCGAAGCCCTCGACCTGACACGCAATATCGAGCGCCGCGAAATCCGCAAGGCCCTGCCCGCCGACCCAACCGAAGCTGCGCTGTTCCAGTTAATTGGCGCTGAGCCGCTGCACGTGGATGAAATCCGCGCCCAGACCGGCCTGCCGATTGACCGGGTTTCCTCGACCCTGGCGATGATGGAATTGAAGGGTATGGTGCGTCAGGTGGGCGGGATGCAGTATGTTTCCGTGCGTGAAGAATCTGCTCCTTACGAAACTTAATTGTTCAGCGCTTCCTGGTGGAACGGGAAGCGCTGAATTTGCCCTTGACATGGGGCGTACAATAGAAAAATGACGATAAATGCACATACTTATGCTGTGATTATGGCCGGAGGCGGCGGTACGCGCCTGTGGCCGGTTTCACGCCGTAATCGCCCGAAACAAATCATCCCGTTGATCAGCCACGAGAGCTTGTTCCAGACCACTGTCCGCCGTCTGGAAGGTATTTTCCTGCCCGAGCGGATTTTTGTGGTGACAGTCGCCGAACAGGCCGATGAACTTCGCAAACAAACCCCGGAATTGCCCGCGGAGAATTTCCTGATCGAGCCGGCCCCGCGTGGAACGGCCTCCGTGGTCGGCCTGGCGGCTGCTGTCTTGCACCAGCGCGACCCGCAGGCGTTGATGGCCATCCTGCCGTCTGACCATTACATCCGCGAGCGGGACCTGTTTGGCTATATTTTGCAGGTTGCCGCCGAGGTTGCTGCGAGGGATTACCTGGTCACCCTGGGCATTGCTCCCACCTTCGCGGCCACCGGCTATGGTTATATCCAGCGCGGACAGCCCTTGCCCGAGAACTTTAGCTATCCCGCTTATTCCGTTTTGCGCTTCAAAGAGAAACCGGATGAAGCCACTGCACGCGCGATGCTGCTTTCAGGCGACCATTCCTGGAATTCGGGTATGTTCATCTGGAAGACGGAACGCATCCTGGCCGAGTTTGCCCGCCAGATGCCGGATTTAAAATCTACGCTGGATCGAATCGCTGCCGCCTGGGATACGCCTGCGCGCGGGACTGTCCTGGCTGAGACCTGGTTCGGGTTAAAGAATGAAACCATCGATTATGGCATCATGGAAAACGCTGAAAAAGTTGCCGTCCTGCCCGCTGCGGGACTGGATTGGAGCGATATTGGCTCTTGGGATGCGCTTTTCGATGTGATTATGCCTGATTCGAATGGCAATGTGATTGTCAGTGGTAAACTATTGCCGGTGGATACTCATAATTCGCTGGTGTATGGTAACGGTGACGGTCGTTTGTTTGTCACCATCGGTCTGGACAACATCATCCTGGTGGATACCGGCGATGTGTTGATGGTTTGTCACAAAGACCGCGCCCAGGAAGTTCGCAGGGTGGTTGAGCAGTTGAAAAACGAAGGGCGAGACCAGTACATTTAGGAGAAGTAAATGCAAGCTTATTGCATGAAGTGCAAAGATAAACGCGATATCAAGGATGCCCTGGCGACTTTTAACGCTTCGGGCGCGCCGGTTACGCGCGGGACTTGCCCGGTGTGCGGCACGGCCATGTACCGGACTGGACGGACGGAAGCCCATGCAGGCCTGACCCCGCCCGAGAAGCAGCCCAAAGCCAAAAAGGAAGAGAAACGCTCCGGCAAACTGGTGATTGTCGAATCACCGGCCAAGGCCAAAACGGTTGGGCGCTTCCTTGGCAAAGGTTACACGGTTCGCGCCTCGGTTGGGCATGTCCGCGATTTGTTGCGTTCACAATTATCGGTGGATGTGGACAATCGCTTTGCGCCCAAGTATCGTGTGCCGAATGAAAAGAAAGATGTTGTCAAAGAACTGAAAAAACTGGCCCGCGGCGCCGAAGAAATCTACCTGGCGACCGACCCTGACCGCGAAGGCGAGGCGATTTCTTGGCACTTGATGGAAGCAGCCGAGATCGACCCGGAGCGTGCCAAGCGGGTGACATTCCACGAAATTACCGCCCCGGCCATTGCCGAGGCGTTCAGCCACTCCCGCCACATCGATATGGATTTGGTCAATGCCCAGCAGGCCCGGCGCGTGCTCGACCGGCTGGTGGGTTATTCGATCAGCCCAATCCTGTGGGAGAAGGTGCGCAGCCGCCTTTCGGCTGGCCGGGTGCAATCGGTCGCGCTGCGCCTGATTGTCGAACGCGAGCACGAGATCGATGACTTTGTCCCACAGGAGTATTGGACCATCGAAGCGGAACTCAAGCCGGAGGGTGGCCGGCAGACCTTTGTCGCCAAATTGAGCAAAATCGACGAGAAGGATGCCGAATTCAGCGCCCAGGCCGAAGTCCAGCCTGTCCTGGAAGATATGGAGAAGGCGACTTACGAGATCAGCAAAATCAAGCGCGGAGAGCGCCGCCGCAAGCCGGCTGCTCCGTTCACCACCTCCACGCTTCAGCAGGAGGCTTCGCGCAAACTCGGTTTTACGGCCAAGCGCACCATGGGTTTGGCCCAGGGGCTGTACGAAGGCCAGGATGTTGGCGAGGGTGGTAACACCGGTTTGATTACCTACATGCGTACCGATTCGACCAATGTCTCTGAACTGGCGCGCAATGAGGCGCGCAAGTACATTGCCGGGCGCTATGGCAATGATTTCCTGCCGGCCAGCGCGCCGGAATACAAAACCCGCGCCGTTGGCGCCCAGGAGGCCCACGAGGCCATCCGCCCGACCTCGGTGCTGCGTGACCCCGAAAAGATGAAAGCCCATCTCGACCCGGCCATGTTCAAGCTCTACCAGTTGATCTGGCAGCGTTTCGTGGCCTCCCAGATGGAAGCGGCGCTTTACGATACGCTGTCGGTTGAAATCTCCGGTGCGGCAAGTCACCAATACCTGTTGCGCGCTGCGGGTTCGTCGGTGAAATTCCCCGGTTTCCTGGTGGTTTACGAAGAGTCGAAAAACGAAGACGTGCGGGATGAAGATGCCGACAATGTGCGCATCCCGGGTAATATTGCCGAGGGACAGCGCCAGACCCTGATCCGCTTGCTGCCCGAACAGCATTTTACCCAGCCGCCGCCGCGCTACTCCGAAGCCTCGCTGGTTCAGACGCTTGAATCGTTCGGCATTGGCCGCCCGTCGACCTACGCCCCGACCATTTCGACCATCCAGGAACGCGGTTATGTGACCCGCGTCGACAAGCGCCTCGAGCCGACCGAAACCGGCGTGCTGGTCACCGACCTGATGGTGAAGTACTTCCCTAACATTGTCGATACTGACTTCACCGCGCACATGGAGGAAGACCTCGACAAGATTGCCGAAGGTCAGGCCGATTGGGTCAAGATCATGGACGAGTTTTATCGTCCGTTTGCCGAGACAGTTCAAAAGGCCCAGTCTGAGATTCCCCAGACCAAGAGCGGCCCCGAGCCGGTTGGCCGCGACTGCCCGAAGTGCGGCCAGGAGCTGGTGATTCGCTACGGCCGGTTTGGTAAATTTATTTCCTGTTCGGGTTTTCCCGAGTGCCGCTACACCGAACCCTGGCTCGAGAAGATTGGTGTGGCCTGCCCCAAATGCAAGGGCGAAATGGTTGAGCGCAAAACGCGCAAAGGCCGGGTCTTCTATGGCTGTGCCAATTACCCTGAATGTGATTTCACTTCCTGGAAGCGCCCGTTGGCTCAACCTTGTCCAAACTGCGCTGGCATGTTGGTGATTGCGAACAAACGCGAAGCGCAGTGCCTGGATTGCCAGGAAAGCGTGCTGCTGGATGCAGTTTTGAGCGAATCGTAACGAAAAAACGCCCACTTTTTGACAAATCTGTCGACTTGTGGGTGTTTTCTTGTATAATAGATAATATGTTCGTTCCAAATTGAAAGGAGCGTTATGGAACCCATTTTGAACTTTTTCAAGGAACGCCCGGCAATAGCAGCATTGGTTGGCCTCATTGTTGGTGTCATCTTAGGCATGGTTTTCGCCTGGGTCATCTGGCCTGTTGAGTTTATAGACGCGTCGGCAGACTTGCTTCGCCCCGACCTGCGCATGGAATACATGAGCATGACTGTGGACTCGTTCCGGGTCAATGGTGACATTGCCCTGGCGACCGAGCGTTACAATGATCTTGGCAGCTTTGCTTACCAGACTTTCCAAGACTTGAAGGCCAATCCTGGCAAGGTCGACCCGGTTTTGCTCCAGATTTTCGAGGCGCAGATGACCGAGGCCGGGGTGATGGTTCCCGCTCAGGCTCCCGCCGAAAATGCGGCTGAGGGCCTTTCGATTGGAACGGCTTTGCTATGGGGGGCTGTAGCGGCCATCCTGCTGGTTGCCCTGGGCTTTGGGTTCTATCTCTTCCGCGGCTCCCGCCGCCCTGGCGCGCCCTTGACGGCCGCCCAGCAGGCCGCCGAGATGAGTCGCTCCGTTGAAAAGACCGATTATTCTTCGGTTGCTTCAACCCCGCCGGTGGCCCAGTATGTGACCACTTACGTGCTCGGCGATGACCTGTTCGATGACTCTTTCAGCATCGACTCGCAGGCTGGCGAATTCCTCGGCGAATGCGGCGTGGGTATTTCCGAAACGATTGGCGTCGGCGACCCGAAGAAGGTCACCGCGTTTGAAGTTTGGATGTTCGACAAGAACGATATCCAAACCGTGACCAAGGTCTTGATGAGCGCTCATGCTTTCAACGATCCCAGCTTCCGCGCCAAACTCGAGTCGAAAGGCGAGATGTTCCTGGTTGAGCCGCACAAGCAGTTGATGCTCGAAACCCAGACCTTGCAGATGGTGGTAACGGTGGTCGATGTCCAGTATGGACAGGGTGCGCTGCCGGCCAACAGCTACTACGACCGCATCACTCTTGAACTGGCCATTTGGTCAAAGTAAGAATAAACGAGAATGGAATACAAAGACCCCGCCAACCGGCGGGGTCTTTGTATTTGCCTGGATGTTATTCGATTTTAAGGATTTTCAGCTTGACTTTGCCGCTGGGCGTTTCGGCCTCGACCGCATCGCCAACTTTGTGATCCATCAAGGCCCGACCAAAGGGCGATTCGTGCGAAATTTTCCCGTTGCGCGGATCGGCTTCCTTGGCCCCGACGATATAGAAAATTTCAGGCTCGAAATCATCTTCCTGAATGGTGACGGTTGCGCCCACGAAAACCACCTCGCGTTTGGCGTTGCTTTCCTCAACGATGATGGCATTCCCCAGGATGTATTCCAACTCCTGGATGCGTCCTTCGAGGAAAGCCTGGTCTTCCTTGGCTTTGTGGTAGTCCGCATTTTCAGAGAGATCACCCATCTGAATGGCCTCGCGCAAACGTATCGACAAGGCTTCACGCTGCGGGCCTTTCAGGTCGATCAGTTCTTCTTTCAGGCGGGCTGCGCCTTCGGCGGTCAGGTAGGTGGGTCCGGGTTGGGTCATGGGTTGGCTCCTATAGAAAAGCATTGAAGGTTGCAGGAGAAAGTTTGACCTGCAACCTTCAACTTTCATCCTGTCAATTTGGTTATGGCTTGAGAGACGGGTCGAACAAACGCTTGTGTTCTTCAACGGCGTAGCGGTCGGTCATCCCGGCGATATAATCGCAGACGGTGCGCTCCAGCCCGCGGATGGCGATGTTCTTCTGGACGTGATCGGGCAGGATCGCGGGTTCTTCGAGATAGGCTGCGAACATTTCGCTGATAATACGCTCGGCTTTGACGGCCATACGCATAACGCGATAGTGGCGATAGAGCTTGCTGTAGAGAAAATCTTTTAACTCACGGTTGCGCCGGCGCATTTCCTCGCTGTAACCGATCACGTTATAGTTCAGTTTCTGCACATCCAGCGCCGATTTTGCGCCGCTTTCCTTGATGCGCAGGTCGGTGGCCTGAACCATATCGGTAACCAGCATCCCCACCAGTTGGCGGATCATGCGATGGCGTTCCATCTCTTCCAGTTGCGGGCCGCGCCACTTGAACGATTCGGCCAGGATTTCCCACAGGGCAATCCCTTCGAGCATGGTCGGGGTGATCATGCCTGAACGCAGGCCGTCATCGAGATCGTGGGTGGTATAAGCCAATTCATCGGCCACGTTGGCGATCTGGGTTTCCAGGTTGCCGCGCAGTTCGGGACTGAAATCACGCGCGTCTGAAATGTCGTATTCCGATTCGTGTTTGACAATCCCTTCGCGCACTTCCCAGGTCAGATTCAGGCCGGGGAATTCGGGATAGCGTTGCTCCAGTTTGGTTACGATCCGAAACGACTGTTTGTTGTGGTCGAATCCGCCAAAATCCTTCATCAAGCGGTTCAGGGCGATTTCGCCCGAATGGCCGAACGGCGAATGGCCGAGATCGTGTGCCAGGCAAATGGCCTCGACCAGGTCTTCGTTTCCGCCCAGCGCCCGCGCCAGGGTGCGGCCAATCTGGGCAACTTCCAGGGTGTGGGTCAGGCGGGTGCGGAAGTAATCGCCTTCGTAGTTGATAAATACCTGGGTCTTGTATTCCAACCGGCGGAAGGCGGTCGTGTGCAGGATGCGGTCACGGTCGCGTTGGAAGGATGTGCGGTATTCCGGCTCGCCGTCCAGGTAGGCGCGGCCTTTGGTATCCATGCTGCGCATCCCATAAGGTGCCAGGGCCTGGTTTTCCAACTGTTCCAGCGTCAGGCGGTCATAGTACATGGTTGCTCTCTTTGTGAGACGGTCAGCGGGGGCTCAAAGAGTCCCCGCTAGGTGGTCCGTATTGTGGGGCGAGAGGGGGTCGAACCCTCACGATATCTCTATCGGCGGATTTTAAGTCCGCTGCGTCTGCCGATTCCGCCATCGCCCCGGTGGGTTAATTGTATCCCAAGTATACCTTACGTCAAGGACATAACTCAGGCGTTCAGGCGGTGATAAATGCCTTTCATCTGACGATAAATATCTTTGAAGGCCCCAAAGCGCTGATCGTAGATGCTGCGGTGGCTTGGGTTTGGCGTGTAGCCACGGCGGATTTTGACCAGACCGGGCACGTCGCTGAAAGAGATTTCGCCCAGGCCGACTGCGCCGATCCAGGCTGCACCGCGGGCGTTGGCGTAGATGGGTTCGGCCACCTGACGGATTTCGAGATTCATCACATCGGCGAAAATCTGGCACCAGACATCCGACTGCGCGCCGCCGCCCACCAGGTGGATGGTTTCCACCTTTCGCCCGAGGAATTTTTGCACCGGTTCGAGCAGCCAGCGCGTGTTGAAGGCGATTCCCTCCAGGAAGGCGCGGATGATGTCCTCGCGGGTGTTGTGCAGCGACAGGTTGTACAACCCGGCCCGCACGGTTTTATCGTCGACCGGGGCGCGCTCGCCCCAGATCCAGGGGGTGTAGAGCAGGCCATTGCTGCCAGCCGGGACGCGGGCTGCGATTTGGTCGAGCACTTTGAAGATGTCGGGCACGTCGGCTTCCTGGAGCAGTTCATCCTTGTGATACAGGATGTTGTCGCGCAGGAAGGTCAGGTTGCCGCCGGCGGTGGCTTGCAGGGCGGTCAGCAGGTAGCGGCCCGGCACCGCACAGGGGACGGAGGCCAGCGAGGAGAAAATGTCGGTTTTCTTGAACGGGACATGCGCGGCCAGCCACGATGAAGTGCCGATGTAGACGTGGGTGGCGTAATCTGCGACTGCGCCCGAGCCGATGGCCGCAGCGGTGTTGTCGATGGCCCCGGCGACGACTTTAACATCCGGGGAAAGCCCGAGGGTGGAGGCGACTTCGGGCAGCAGGTTGCCCAGGATGGCGGTGCAGGGCACGATTTCGGGCAGTTTGTCGGCGGCGATGCCGCAGCGTTGCACCAGGCCGGGGTCGTAGCGGACTGCATCCGGGTTGCGGTTGTCGGTCACCCAGGAGGTCAGGATCGAGTCGAAGGTGGCGGCGAACCTGCCGGTCAGCTTTAAGTTCAAATAATCCAAAACGTTCAGGAATTTATGCGTTTTGGTGTAGATTTCGGGGAAGCGGTCGCGCACCAGCAGCATATGTGCGGCGGGGTCTTTGCCGGTCGGGGAGGGGATGCCGCCGGTCAGGCGCACCCAGCGCAGCAGGTTGAGCGGGTTGTCGCCGAAGTGCTGGCGCAGGTGGGGCGCGCCGCGCATATCCATCCACAGGATGCAGTTCATCAACGCCTGGCCGTTCTGATCGACCGGAACGGTGCCTTCACCCTGGGTCGAGGCGCAGATGGCGCGCACCCGCCGGGCGGATTCGGGGAAGCGCTGCAGCAGGCGCGCGGCGCAGGCCAGGAAGGCGGCCCACCATTCGTTGGGGTCCTGCTCCGCGCCGCCATCGGGGGTCAGGTGCAGTTGGACGGGCTGGCTTTCCCAGCCGAGCACCTCGCCGCTGATGCTGATTAGCGCGACTTTCATGCCGCTGGTGCCGTGGTCGAGGGCGAGAATGAGGGATTCTTGAGTCATAGTTTTTTTGAACCGCCAAGCGCGCAAAGAGCGCCAAGTTTTTAAAGCTTTTTGTAAATCCTTACGGATTTTCGTCTTTGTTATCCATCTTCAGATCATCATCGAGAAATTCGTTGTCATCCCAATCATCTTCATTGGGAGTGGCCGCATTTTCGTCCCACCAGTCGATAACCGTCCCACCGCCTTCCGGGTAATACGGACTGACAAGATAGTTCATGCCATGTTCCCAGGTGACACTAAAGTCTTTAACCATGAACTCTCGGTCAACGTGAATATCAATCATCATGTCAGTTAGTTTTGGGATGGGACTGAATGGATACAATTGTTCCAGTACCAGTTCGCGGTCTTCGTCAGGAATGATGAATTCCTCGACGGTGAAACCGTTTGGAAAGATAAGCGGGCATGTTGGATACGGGAGGCGTTCTTCGAGCATGATTACTCCTGCAAAACTCACGCGATTGTTTTGATATGTGGATAATTGGTAATTCTCTCGTCTGACGTCACCAGTGAGCAATCATACACCCGCGCTGAAGCAACAATGATTTGGTCGGCAGGATCGCGGTGAAATTCACCTGGCAGACGTGTAGATTCGATGGCAATTTTAGGGGTCAATCTCAATAAACGCACTCCCGGATAACTCAGAGCTTGTTCAAACCAGTTCTCAAGTGGAACGGGTAACTCCAGGCGTTTTCGTTCAACCAGTTTGGCAATTTCCCAACAGGAAATTGCGCTGACGCCAATCCCATCGCTTGCGTCGGCTTGAATCGCATCGAATTGACTTTTGGAGAGTTTTTCATCTCCATGCACCCACCAAATCCAAATGTGTGTGTCGATGATAATCATTCCGAGGCTTCCCAGTCGTCTTCTGCTACACCCTTGAACGGCTCATGGTAAATAACCGGTTTTCCGCGCAAAGGATATTGATTTTTTTCTTTGCTTTGTGTGTCGGTTTCTGTTGCGCCGGGCTGCAAATGCGCCCATGCTTCAGCCTCCTCGGGACGATCCCAGTCTTTGGACAACGCATCCTGGCTCAATAGCGTGCGCTCTGCAACTGGGGCAGGTTCGTTGGATGAATTTGCGCGGATTGTTTTGATGATTTCTTCGTCCGTCAGTGCATAGTCTGTTGTCAACTCGCGGATTTTGCGCGCACTTTCCAGCAATTCAGCAACATCTGTCTGGCTGCGTATTCCAACGCCGCGTTCCAACATAACGATAATTTCATTGTTCAGGCTGCGGCGGTTAACTTTGGCTTTTTCTTTTAAACGCTCATAAATGGCAGGGGGCAGGTTTTTAATAGTGATATTCGGCATTTTTCACTCCAAAACGGTTCCGTTTTGGTTCCATTATGGAATATTTTTAGCGCGAAGTCAATATTTTCGCTGGTTAATTTCCCCAAAAACTTAATTTGGCAAATAACTTGCGCTCCACCAGCGCCGCCAGCGCAACACCGATGGCGTACATGAGAATATCCAGCGGGTCGAAGGCGCCGAAATAAACCAGAGTATGTTGATATCCGGCCCAAATGCGATAGTATAAATCTTGGGCAAATTCCAGCAGGGTGGGCAGGCCGAAGGCCAGCAGCGCCCGGCTGCGCCAGGTTTTGAGCCACTTTTCGCCGATACACAGGAAAAAGTAAAAAGCGAACGGCTGGATCAGGTCTTTGGCATAACTCATCCACAACGTCCAGCCGATGCTTCGCGGCTGAAAGTAACGATAAACCGGGAAATTCTCGGAAAACCAGAGCAGGCCCAGCGACAAAGCCAGCAGGAAAGCGATTTTGCGCGCTTTCATGCGGATTAGTATCCTTTTTCGAAATCGACGCGATACTTGAGCGGTTGGCCGTTCACGTACAGGCGATAGTTTTCACAGAAAACCCTGGAGATTTCTTTCGGGAAACTCGGCGCGGAGGTATGACTGGTTACAATCGTGTTGGGTGCAGTCCAGAATGGATGTCCGGCGGGCAGCGGCTCGACTTCGAACACGTCCAGCACGGCCCCGGCCAGGGTTCCCGTTTCGAGGGCCTGGATCAAGGCTGCCTGTTCAACCGCGCTGCCGCGTCCGACGTTCAGGAACAGGGCGCTGGGCGGCAGGCAGGCCAGCAGGTCGGCGTTGACGATTTTGCGGGTGGCGTTGGTGTTGGGCAGGATGTTGACCAGGTAATCGAGGCCCCTGGCGAACTCGAACAATTCCGCCCCGTGGAAATAGCGGTCGACATCTTCGCTGTTTTCGCTTTCGCGGGTGTATCCGCGCACGGTCATGCCGAGGAATTTGGCGGCGCGGGCCACCTCCATGCCGATGGAGCCGACTCCCAGTAAGCCGATGGTTTTGCCGCGCAGGGTTCCGGTCAGGGTTGCGTCCCATTGTTGTTTTTTCTGGGCATTCAGGCGCTGCAAAACTTTGCGCTCGTGTAGCAGCAGGTAGGTCAGCACGAACTCGGACATTAATCCGCCAAAGACGCCGCGCATATTGGTCAGGATGTAGTCCCGTCTCAGGGTGGGGTCCAGCAGCGGATCGACGCCGGCAAACGTCGATTGCACCCAGCGCGCGCCGGGCAGGTGCGGCAGGGCGGGCCGGATCAGGCCCGGCTCACCGAAGACAATCTCACAGTCCACGGGTTGGGCGGCCAAATCTGCGGGCGGCAGCAGGATTTCAAGGCCGGGTAAATCCGCCGCGCTCAGGTAGGTGATATATTCATCTGCAAATTTGGAAAGCAGCAGGAGTTTGTGTTTTTCGGGGAAGGTGATGTTGGACATGTCCAAAAGTTTAGCACAATCCATCCCAAAATAGTGGGTGTGTCTTTGGCCTGCAAAGTGTGTAAAATAATTTAAGGTATTCCATCACAATCCCAGGGTTTGGAAGCGGAGATGGTTATGAAAACGTGGCAAAGGCATTTCTCCTTGTTGATAACGCTGTTGTTTATTGCGCTTGCCGGTTTGTTGTCTTCCTGTTCGCAGGCTGAAACGAGCGTGGCTGCGCCGGGCCGGGAAGTGCTGCGGGTGGTGATGGACAACAATTACCCGCCCTACATTTTCGAAGAGGAAGATGGGACTTTGCGCGGCATCCTGGTCGACCAGTGGGATTTGTGGGAACAGCGCACGGGGGTCAGGGTGGAGATTACTGCCTTGCCCTGGGCCGAGGCCCTGGCGGCGATGCAAGCCGGACAGTACGATGTGATTGATACGATTTTTTACACCGAGGAACGCGCGCTTCTCTTTGATTTTTCCGAGCCGTATGCATCGATTGATGTGCCCATTTTCTTCCATAAAAACATTTCGGGCATTGCCAGCGCCGACGATTTGATGGGCTTCCAGGTGGCGGTCAAGAAGGGCGACGCCAACGTGGAATTCCTTGCCCAGCGGGGTGTTGAAAACCTGGTTTACTACGACAGTTATGAGCAGATTCTCCAGGCTGCGGCGCGGCGCGAAGTCACCATTTTTGTCGTCGACCAACCGCCTGGCCTTTATTTTTTGTATAAGTACGGCCTGCAAGAACAGTTCAATCATTCCGCGCCCTTGTATGGCGGCGCGTTCCATCGCGCGGTCAAAAAGGGGGACGCGGCTTTGCTCCAACTGGTGCGTGACGGTTTCGCGGCTATCACACCGGGCGAATTGGCCGCGATTGATAAGCACTGGTTTGGCATTCCCCACCAGGGCTTGGGCGAACGCTACCTGCCCTGGATCATGGCCGCATCGGTAGCGATTTTCCTGACCATTCTGGCGTTGTCCGTTTTTAACCGCTCCCTGCAAAGCCGGGTCAAAGCGCGCACGGAGGAATTGCAGTCCGCGGTGCTCGACCTGCAAAAATCGCAGGCCCGTTTTCGGGCGGCAATGGAGTTCCTGCCCATCCCGATAGCAATTGCCGATATTGCCGGCAATCTCTTGTTCATCAACCGGAAGTTTAGCGAAAATTATGGATACGAACTTGAGGATATCCCGACGATAGAGATTTGGGCGCTGCGTGCTTACCCTGATCCTGAATACCGCAAAGCGGCTTTATCCGCCTGGGAAAGGGACGTGGCGCAATCTGTGCGCAGCGGCGACTCCACCCCGATACGCGAGTATCGAGTCACCGCCAAGGATGGCCGTTTGTGCGATGTCGAGGTTGTCTTGCGTCCGGTGGGTGAAATCTGGGTGGCTACCTTCAACAACGTTACAGAGCGTAACCTGGTCGCAAAGAACCTGCGCTTGTTCAAGGAATCGGTCGAGAACTCGACAGATGCCATCGGCATGTCGACGCCGGATGGCCGGCATTATTACCAGAATGCGACATTTACTCATCTGTTTGGCGATGTGGGCCAGAACCCGCCGGACAGCCTGTATGTCGATTCCAGTCTTGGTCATACAGTTCTTGAAACGATCATGACCGGCGGTGTTTGGGTGGGCGAAGTCCAGATGTATGGCCGCGATAAAAGCATCTTGAATATCTTCCTGCGCGCCTATGCCAACAAGGATGATTCTGGAAAAATCATCGGCCTGGTGGGCATTCATACCGATATTACCGAGCGCAAAACAGTCGAAGATGCCCTGCGCGAGAGCGAAACGATTTTCTCGTCTTTCCTTGAACACAGCCCGGTCTATGTTTTCTTCAAAGATAAGAACGTTCGCACCCTGCGTTTGAGCAAGAATTACGAGCAGATGTTGGGCATACCGGTTGCGCAGGCGATTGGCAAAACCATGGATGAGTTATTCCCCTCCGATTTGGCCAAAAGCATGGTGGCTGACGATTTGCGCATCCTTCAGGAAGGTAAACGAACCCTGGTGGTCGAAGAATTGAATGGCCGGGTTTACGAAACCACCAAATTCCCGATTTATGTCGATGGCCGCCCCGAGATGTTGGCCGGTTTCACCCTGGATATAACCGAGCGCAAGCGCGCCGAAGAAGCCTTGTCGGCCAGTGAGCAGAAATACCGCAACCTGATCGAAACCATCAATGTCGGCATCTTTGTCACCTCCCTGGATGGCACATTCTTGCAGGCCAATTCGGCCCTGGCGCAGATGTCCGGCTACGCGGATGTCGATTCGTTCCTGAATATCCGCGCCCAGAAACTATATGCCTATGTTGCCGACCGCAAGGAGATTGTCGCCCAGATTAGGCGGCAGGGGTTTGTCAGGAACAAAGAGATTCTCCTGCTCCGCAAGGACGGTTCGCAGTACTGGGCCTCCCTTTCGGCTGTCTTGCTGCGGGACGACGCCGACCAGCCGACCGGCCTGCTGGGTTCGGTATACGACATCTCCGAGCGCAAACGCGCCGAGGAATTGGTTCAGAAAAACGAGAAGCGTTTCCGCGCCCTGATCGAGAACAGCAACGATGCCCTGGCGCTGCTGGCCGCTGATGGTACGATTCTGTATGAGGGGCCAACGGTCAGTCGCATTACCGGCTATGAACCGGATGAACGCATTGGCCGAAATAGCTTCGAAAGTATTTACCCAAAGGACCTGGCCCTTGTTCAAAAAGCCTTTAATGATTTACTCCTGACCACCGGGACGATGATCACTGCCCGATTCCGCTCGGTCAAGCGCGATGGTACCATCTGGTGGACGGAGGCCAACGCCACCAACCTGCTGGCCGAACCCCATGTTGAAGCGATTGTGGTCAATTATCGTGATGTGACCAAACGCAAGGAAGCGGAGGATGCCTTGCGCGAGAGCGAAGAGCGTTTCCGCCAGGTGGTCGAAGCCTCCCCGATGGGGATGCACATGTACCAGCTTGAAGGTGAGCAGTTGATTTTCATTGGGGCCAACCCGGCGGCAGACCGCATCCTGAGGGTCGATAACGCACAGTTTATCGGCCTGCCGATGGAGGAGGCTTTCCCGCCCCTGGCCAATACCGATTTGCCGGTGCATTATCGCGATGTTGCCCTCAATGGCGCTCCCTGGGAGCGGGTGCAAGTCGACTATGAGCATGGGAAGATTAGCGGCGCTTTCGAGATTCATGCTTTCCGGGTTGGGCCAAACCGTGTGGCGGTCTTGTTCCTGGATGTGACCGACCGCAAAAAGGCTGAGATGGCTTTGCGCGAGAGCGAGGAGCGTAACCGGGCCGTAGTCAGCGCTTTGCCCGACCTGCTCTTCCAGATCGACTCCAATTATGTTTTTCGCGATTGTATCGCCAGCGAAACGGAGCGTTTCCTGGTTCCGCCCGAACAGGCGATTGGTCATACGATCGATGAATTTTTGCCGCAGCCGGTGTGCGAGATGACCATCCATCGCATCGACCTGACTTTGCAAAACCGCGAGATGCAGATTTATGAGTATTCGTTGGATATGCAGGACAAGAAACGGTATTTTGAATGCCGCATGACCCCTTTGAACGCCGATTCGGTGCTGGCCCTGGTGCGCGATATTACCGAGTCGAAGCGCATTGAACAGGCTTTGCGCGAAAGCGAGCAGCGCTACCGAACTCTGTTCGAACAGGCCAACGATGCGATTTTTGTCGAAACCCAGGATGACCTGATTTTGGATGTTAACGAACATGCCTGCCAGATGCTTGGCTATACCCGCGAGGAATTACTCGGTATGCATGTTTCTGACCTGATTGCGCCGGAACTGCATCGCCAGCGCCAGGCGATTCGCAAGGAGATTTTGAAATTTGGCCGGCGCCCGTTCGAGAGCATCGACATTCGCAAGGATGGCGTCCGCATCCCGGTCGAGGTAACGAACTCCATCCTGCCGGATGGATTGGCGCTTTCAATTGTGCGCGACATTACCGAGCGCAAACACGCGGAGGATGAGTTGCGCAAAAGTGAGCTGGCGGTTCGCCAGTTGAATGCCGAACTTGAACTGCGGGTCGCCGAACGCACCTCCCAGCTTGAAGTTGCCAACAAGGAATTGGAGGCTTTTGCCTACTCCGTTTCGCATGACCTGCGCGCGCCGCTGCGCGCCATCGATGGTTTTTCGCGCATCCTGATGGAAGATTTTGCCGAACGGATGGAGCCTGACGCCAAAGCCTTGCTCGAACGGGTGCGCTCGGCTGGCGAGAACATGAGCCAACTGGTCGATGCGCTGCTCTGGTTGTCGCGCATGACCCGCGCCGAACTTCGCCGCGAATCGATTGACTTGAGTCTGCTGGCGCGCAAGGTGATCGAGAATTTGCGCCAGGCCAACCCTGAGCGGGAGGTGCATTTTTCCATTGAAGGCAACATTTTTGCCAATGGCGATGTGCGCTTGTTGGGAGTTGTGCTTGAAAACCTGTTGGGCAACGCCTGGAAATTCACTTCGAAACAGCCCGAAGCCTGGGTTAGCTTCGGCGTTGAGCCTCGGGAAGATGAAGTTGTCTACGTTGTCCGCGACAATGGCGCCGGTTTTGACATGAACTATGCCGGGAAATTGTTCGGAGCCTTCCAGCGTTTGCATTCCGCCAGCGAGTTCGAAGGCACCGGCATCGGCCTGGCTACCGTTCAGCGCATCATCCGCCGTCATGGCGGGCGCATCTGGGCCGAGAGTGAACCGGGCAAGGGCGCGACCTTTTATTTCACCTTGGGCGACTGATTTTTTGCCATACAGCGAACGCTTCCAACTTTTCATCTGGCGGCGCGTATGGTATAAAGTTGCGATATTTGCACACGTTTGATTGTTGGGGGAACCTGGCCGGGTTTGGTTTTTGGCCAGGTTCCCCGCTGTTTACCCGGATTGAAAGGAACCCACTGTCAAAGATATGCGCCGAACCCTTCTCCTTTCCCTTTTTGTGGGGATTTTCCTGACTGCCTGCGCCCCGCAGAGTCAGGTTGTCGTTCCCGAAAGCCCGCTCACGCTGGAAGATTGCGCCCTGGTCTCGCCGGCTGGCGAACAGGTGGATGCGCGCTGCGGGACGCTGAGCGTGCCCGAAGACCGCGCCAACCCTGCCGGGCGGCAGATTGCGCTCAACGTGGCGGTCATCCCGGCCATTAAACGCAGCCCCGAACCGGATGCGCTCTTCCTGCTGGCCGGCGGCCCCGGCCAATCGGCGCTGGAAACCTTCCCCGCCATGCTGCCGCTTTTGTTTAGCATCCACGAAGACCGCGATATTGTCCTGGTCGACCAGCGCGGAACGGGGAAATCCAACCCGCTGCGCTGCCTCGATCCCGAAGACGAGTCGCTGACCGATGAGCAGGTGCTTGAGCAGCTCAAAACCTGCCCCGAACGGCTGGATGCCGATCCGCGTTTCTATACCACCGAGATCGCCATGACCGACCTCGACGAGGTGCGCGCTGCCTTGGGGTATGATGTTATTAATCTGTACGGCGCTTCCTACGGGACCCGCGCCGCGCTGACCTACCTGCGCATGTTCCCTGACCGGGTGCGTACCGTCACCCTCGATGCGGTCGTGGATGCCGACTTCGTTATGTTTATGGATGCTGCTCAGGATGGGCAGGCGGCTCTCGATAAGTTCTTTGCGCGCTGCGCCGCTGACGAGGCCTGTAAAACGGCTTTCCCAGGCCTGGAGGGCGAGTTTGCCGGTCTGCTGGCGCGCCTGGATGAGACTCCCGCTGAAATCAGCCTCCCGCACCCGTTGACCAACAAGCCCGTCGAGTTGACCGTGACCTCCGAACTGGTGACCAATATGGTGTTCAATACCTTGTATGTGCCTGACCTGGTCGCCACCCTGCCCCTGTCCATCCATGCTGCGGCGGCAGATGGGAATTATAGTCCGCTGATTTCGCAGGCCTTGCTGGTCAACGCCGGGCTGTACGATGGCATGTTCTATGCTGTGACCTGCACCGAAGACGCCCCGCTGATCGATGCGGACGAGGCGGCTGGGAACAGCCGGGATACGGTTTTCGTCGACCGCACCGTGGATTTTGCTGCGGTGTGCGCCGCCTGGCCGAAGGGACAGGTTTCAGCCGAATTCCGCTCCCCGGTGCAGTCGGATGTCCCGGTGCTGATTCTCTCCGGCGAAGCGGATCCTATCACCCCGCCCTGGCATGCCGACGAAGCGGCTGAAAGCCTGAGTAACGACCTCCACCTGGTTTTCAAAAATATGGGCCACGGCAATTTGATGAGCCAGTGTGGCGTGACCCTGTTCAAAAACTTCATCGAAAGCGCCTCGCCGGATAGCCTGGATATTGCCTGCGTGTCCAAAGTCGCGCCGCTGCCGTTCTTCGTTGATTTCAGCGGGCCTCGCCCGTAAAGGTTGAGTATGATTCAAGTTCAAGGTCTTTCGAAATCCTTTGGCAAGGTAAAAGCCGTCCAGCATGTTTCGTTCTCTGCGCCGGATGGACAAATTACCGGCCTGCTCGGCCCCAACGGGGCCGGGAAAAGCACCACCCTGCGGATGCTCTATACCCTGCTCAAGCCCGAAAGCGGTTCGGCCCAGGTGGATGGGTTCGATGTGCGCAGCGACCCAATCGAGGTGCAGCGCCGCATCGGCGTGCTGGCTGATGCGCGCGGCCTGTACCCGCGCCTGACCACCCGCGAAAATATCCGCTATTATGGCCGCTTGCACGGGCTGGAAGGGGCAACGCTCGAAAAGCAAATCGAGTCGCTGCTCACGATGCTCGATATGCAGTCGATTGCCGACCGTCAGACGGAGGGCTTCTCGACCGGTGAAAAGCTGAAAGTGGCCATCGCCAGGGCGCTGGTGCATAATCCGCAGAATATCCTGCTCGACGAGCCGACCAACGGCCTGGATGTGATGAGCACGCGCGCCATGCGCCAGTTTATCCAGCGCCTGCGCGAAGACGGCAAATGCGTTTTGTTCACCAGCCACATCATGCAGGAGGTGGCCGCGCTGTGCGACCAGATTGTCATCATTTCGCACGGTGAAGTTTCTGCCACTGGCAGTCCCGCTGATTTGCGCCGTCAGACCGGCCAGGAGAATCTGGAAGATGCCTTTGTAGCCGTCATCGGCTCGGAAGAGGGGCTGGAGCGATGAAGAAGATTTGGGTTATTTTCGAAAAAGAAATGCTCGACAACCTGCGCGATTACCGCAGTTGGGTGACGGGCGTGTTTTGGGCGCTATTTGGCCCCCTCATCCTGGGCGGCATGATTATGCTGCTCGGCAACACCATTCGCGAAAAGGTGGAACAGTCCCTGCGCCTGCCGGTGCTGGGCGCGGAAAATGCCCCGACCCTGATCGCCTTTCTCGAACAGCAGGATGTAATCATCGAATCCGCGCCGGCTGACCCCCAGGCTGCGGTCATTGCGGGCGATATCAATGTTGCCCTGATCATCCCGCCCGATTACGGCGAGAACTTCTCCGCTGGGGAAACCGCCAAGGTGCAGTTGGTGTTTGACAGCACCCGCCAGTCGGCGATGAACGACATCAACCGGGCGCAAAACCTGTTGGAAGGCTACAGCAGTTACATCGGCATCCTGCGCTTGAGTCTGCGCGGCGTCAGCCCGGAAGTGATGCGGGTGATGCATATCGAGGAAGTGGATACGGCTACCCCGCAGAGCCAGGCCCTGGTTTTCCTTTCGATGCTGCCGTATTTCATCATCTTTGCCATCTTTAACGGCGCTTCGCCGGTCATCACCGATGCCACCGCCGGTGAGCGCGAACGCGGTTCGCTCGAACCGCTGCTGATTAATCCCTTACCGCGCGGCTGGGTGGCGATTGGCAAGATGCTTGCGGCCATGCCTTTTGCCACGTTCAACCTGATTATCACCCTGGCCGGTTTTGCTGCCATTTTCACCCTCCTGCCAGTTGAAGAGCTGCTGGGTGTGCAGATTGGCTTTGACATGGGCACGCTGCTTGCCGTCTTCCTGGTCTGCCTGCCGATTGTTTTCCTGGCTTGCGCCATCCAGACCCTGATTGCCTCGTTCACCAAAACCACCAAGGAAGCCGGCACTTACCTGCCTTTCATCGGCCTGATTCCCTCCCTGCCGGGCATTGCCCTGGCCTTCCTGCCGGTCAAACCCGATTTGTGGACGATGCTCATCCCGACTTTTGGCCAGCAAATCCTGATCAACCAGTTCCTGCGCTCCGAGCCAATCCTGGCCTCGAATATTGCCATCTCGACCGGTTTGACCCTGCTCCTGTCAGCGCTCATCACCTGGGGCGCGATCAAACTCTACGAGAACGAGCGCATCGTGATTGGATAGCAGCGTTTTTTGTAACTAAAAACTCCTCGCTCGTCGGCGAGGAGTTTTTTTTTGTGCCGGGAAAGTGAATTGCCCTGATTTTACCCGCACTCGCTCAGCACTGCCTCGAACCGGGCCAGCGCGTCGTCGATGACCTCGTCCGTATCGGCCATGGAGGTGTACATGCGGCTGCCGGCCAGGGTGATCAGTCCGTTGGCCATATAAGCCGCGCCCATCTCTTCCATCATGTGCTTGCGCGGCTTGAGTTCCTTCAGCAGCCGCACGGGATTCTTCAGGTCGAGCAGCATCACCCCCGATGTTTCCAGGTGCACAATCGAACCCTGGTTGAAGGCGACGAAGGGCAGACCGTACTTTGCGATGATGGCTTGCAGTCCCTTCGTAAGCCGGTCGCCTGCCCGCCCGGCAATGACCGGGGCGTTGGTGCGTTCCATTTCAAGGATGGCGTGATAGCCAGCCACGCACGAGAGCGGGTTGGCTGAAAGCGTCCCGCCGACGTAGGCGCGTTCGCCGACCCCGCCGATGCCGGCAGCGAAGGTCTGGATCACCTCGCGCCGTCCGCCGACGCCGCCCGCCATCGGGTAACCGCCGGTAATGCACTTGCCGAAGACGGTCAGGTCGGGTTTGACGCTGAAATAGCCCTGTGCGCCGCCCAGTCCGATGCGGAAGCCGGTCACGACCTCGTCGAAAATCAACAGCGCGCCGAATTCATCGCACAGTTCGCGGACTTTCTGGTTGAAATCGCGCGGAACGGGCCGCGTGCCGCTCTCGGGGCCGACCGGCTCGACGATGACTGCCGCCGTCCCGCCCCGCAGCCGGTTGACCAGCAAGTGGCGTTTCAGCGCCGCCAGGCTGTTCGGGAAAAATTCCTCGGTTGAAGCGCTGGCCCCGCGCGGGATGCCGGTCGCTTCCAATCTGCCTGTGCCGGGGACGTGCAGGCCGTAGACCATCGAATCGCTCCAACCGTGATACGCGCCGCCGACCTTGATGACATATTTTTTCTTGGTAAAGGCTCGCGCCGCACGGATGGCAGCCATCACACCCTCAGTGCCCGAACCTAACATGCGGAACATCTCAACAGCAGGCATCAGGCGGTTGATGAGTTCTGCCAGTTTGAGTTCGTACTCGTGGAACAGGCCGGTCACCGGGCCGCAGGTTTGCAGCATCTCGAACACTTTTTCGCGCACCGGGGCGTAATTGCTGCCCAAAACGGTTGGGCCGCCCGCCTGGAGAAAGTCGATATAGCGGTTCCCGTCGGCGTCCCATAAATGGCCCCCTTCCGCCTTTTCGATGGCAATCGGGAACGGATAGTTGAAGGCCAGGTTGTGCTGCACCCCGCCGGGAATGAACTTCTTGGCTTCGTCGGTCAGGGTTTTCGAGCGGCTGCACTTGGTTTCGAAGTAGCCGAGATACTCTTTCATCTTCTCCCGGTTGACCGGGCGCATTGGCTGGCTGATGAGCTTGTTCAGGTTGACGTAGATTTCATCGACGTTCGGATATGTGGAGATGGCGTATTGTTGGTTGGTCATAATTTCCTCGTTGTTGGGGCGAATCGCGATTCGCCTTTACGAATATTGCGGGTCTTTCATCTGTGTTACCAGCAGGGCGCTGACCAGCAGCAGGCCGAGCGCCAAGACCAGGGCTGGCGTAAACGAACCATCGGCTGATTTCAAGGCTTCCATGATGTAGACAAAAACGACTGAAGCCTGCCCAAAGAGCTGGATCAACCCGTTGGAGGTGCCCTCGGGGGTGGGCCGGGTCACTTCAGCGGCGTATTGCATCCCGATTGGCATGGCGCTGACCAGGAAAAATCCCAGCACGAAGGCGGATGCGAACAAAAGCCAGGGTGCAGTCGCAAAAGTCAGCCCAATCAGGCCGGGAAGCGCGCCGACGAAAGCCACGTACAGGTAGCGCTGGCGTTTGCGCTGCTTATCCGAAAGGGCCGGGATGACCACCGCCCCGATCACCCCGCCGAGGATCATCAGCGCGCCGAGCGTCCCGGCGTCGTTGGGGGTAAACCCACGCGGGCGGATGATCCTCTCGATCCAGGTGGTGATGCCGTTGAAGATTGCCAACCCAATAAACGAAACCGCCAGGTCGAACCAGAACGGGCGGACGGTGAAGGCGTGTTTCAGGCCATCCAGCATCAGGGCGCGGATTTCCTGTCCGGGCGGGCCGGGAGGCGTCGGCGGGGTTTCGCGCGCCAGGAGGATGAACAAAACCGCCGAAAAGGTGGCTACCCCGCCGTAGATTAACTGCACGCTGGGGATTGACATGCTTTCGATCAAAATTGGCGTCAGCACCATGCCCAGCGCGGTGCCCAGCAGGTTGCCCAGGGTGACGATTCCCACGGCAGTGGCGCGTTCTTCGAGTGCGAACCACTTGGCCGGAACGGTTGTCCAGGCGTTCAGCAGGAAGGGTTGCGCGGCGGCCAGCCCAAAGGTGCTCCACAGGGCCAGGGTGTAGTTGTCGCCTGCCAGCCCGCGCACAATCCCGAAAATCCCCATCAAGACCGCCCCGATGCTGACTGCCACGCGGAATCCATAGGTGTCGATCACCCATGAGACCGGAATGGAAAGTGGCAGGAAGGCCAGCATGAAAGACATCGCGAACAGGCCAATTTGCAGGTCGCTGACCCCGTAAAAAGCCGCCGCCGGGCCGGTGATGGGCGCGTAGGTGATCCATAAAATCTGGATGGTCAGGTTGATGAACATGAAAACCGCCAAAACCACCCAGCGGTAGGGATAGAGCTTGTATTGGGGCATGGTTTCCTCGCGGGGTTCGGGTGGACGCAATATATTGCGCCCCTACGTGTTGGCAAATTTCTTCTCGTCTGCCTTAAGCTTGGCGAAGGCAATCTCGCGGATGGCGAAGGGGATTTTGTAAACCTTCTTCTCGGTCAACAGCGCCAGCAGGTAGGTCAGGGCACATTTTTCGAGCAGGGCCATGTTGTGGATGGCGCGCTCGCTGTCCCCGCCCAATACCAGCACCCCGTGATTTTGCAGGATAAAGGTATTGTCCCCGCTCCTGACCTGTTTCTGGACGTTGTTTTTCAGAAAGCCGGTTCCCGAAGGCGCGTAGGGGATGATTTCCACGCTGCGGCCCAGGAAGCGCACCTGCTCGTCGAACAGGGCCGGGATGGGCATCTTCAGGATGGCCAGTGCGCTGGCATAGGGCTGGTGGGTGTGGATGATGGCATGCACATCTGGCCGGGTTTGGTAAACAGCCGCGTGCATCCCGCTCTCGATGGATGGTTTCATCGCGCCCGCCAGCGATTTCTGCTCGAAGTCGAGCACACAAATATCATCCGCTGTCATTTTGGCGTAATCGTAATTGGAGGGGGTGATGGCGAAGGCCTCCCGTCCTTGGATGCGCACGGAAATATTGCCCTCGGTGGCTTTCAGGTAGCCGCGTTCGAGCAGGGTATGGCAGGTTTTTACCACCTGTTCTTTTTCACTGAGAAATTCACTCATCGGCGCGCCTTTCTGGTAGACTTAACTTGACGATGTAAATATTATCCTCTACAATCTTTACAGTGTCAAGATTTTGTTTGCAGTTCAACAGGGCTTTCTTAAAATAGCCAACTGTCATTGCGAGGAGCGTTCTTCAGCGACGAAGCAATCTCCAAGAGGTCAGCTTTGCTCTTGAAACAGGAGACTGCTTCGGCAAACCTGCCTTGGCGGCGGTGCCAGGGCAGAACGCCTCGCAGTGACACTCAAGCGGATTTTAAGAAACTCCTGTGTAGTTCAAAATCTCCAGATTTTGAACTGATTCCCAACGCCAGGAGCGATGCCATGATTGAAAATCCCGTGATTACTTCCATGCTCAACCGCAAATCGGTGCGTAAATACAAAAAAGACCAGCCTTCCGATGAAGTCATCGAAACGGTGGTGCGCGCTGGGCAGCAGGCGCCGTTTGCCTCCCAGCTTTACAGCATCCTGCTGACGCGCAAGAAAAAGGCTCCCTTCGGCGCGCCGCTCTGGTTCATCATCTGCATGGATTTGTACAAACTGGAACGTTTCATGAAAATCCGCGGGTGGGAGGTGGCTACCAATGACCTGACCATGCTGCTGTTTGGTTTGCAGGATGCCGCCTATGCCGCCCAGAACATGGTTATCGCTGCCGAAAGCCTGGGTATGGGGTCGTGTTACCTGGGCGTGATGCCCAGGCGCACCACCCAGATTGTCAAGCAATTCAAACTGCCTAAACGGGTTTTCCCGCTGGTCGAACTGGTCATGGGCTACCCGGACGAGGAATTCCCGCCCCGGCCGCGCTACCCCTTGGCGTTCACCCTGTTCGAGGATAAATATCCCGAATTCAGCGATGAACAGGTGGCCGAGGCGATGAAGGTTATGGATGACGGCTACCTGGCCCAGCGTTATTACGCTGACCAGAAAATCAAGATTCGCATCGAGAGCGGGCGCGAAGACACCTTTACCTTTGATGATTACTCCTGGACGGAACACATCTCGCGCAAGTGGGGCCAGTGGTTCCAGTCGCCGAATGAACTGCTCGACGAACTCAAGCGTCAGGGTTTCGACCTGGGGAGAAGGGATGAGCGCTAAGAAAAGCTATCACCACGGCGACCTGAAGAATGCCCTGATTCGGGCCGGGGTCGAGATTTTGGCCGAGCAGGGCGTGGGCGGGCTTTCCCTGCGCCAGGTGGCCCTGCGGGCCGGGGTCAGCCATGCCGCCCCGTATGCCCACTTCGCCGACAAACAATCCCTGATTGCGGCCATTTCCACCGACGGCTTCCGCCGCCTGTACGAAAAACTGGCTGAAACGGCCAGCGCGAATCTCCTCGACCCGCGCCGCCAACTGCTCGAAACCGCCGCCGCCTACCTCGAATTTGCCGCCGAAGACCCGGCCCATTTCAAGATTATGTTCTCCGGCATTCTTGAACAGGAAAAAGATTACCCGGAATTTGTCGACGCTTCCAAAAAGAACTACGAGTTGATGGTCGGGATTGTCCAGGCATGCCAGGCTGCCGGCGTTTTGCCGTCCGAGCCGGCGGAGCAGACTGCCGTCAGCATTTGGGCGACCGTCCACGGCCTGGCGGCGCTTTCCATCGAAAAGCAGATTCCCCGTACGCTGCTTGAACGCCATTCGCCGGCTGAGATTTTGCGCGGCGCGCTCCAGCGTTATTTTGCCGCCCCGCCGCCGAAAGATGGATAAGCGATGATATGATTGGGCCTCAAAAATAACCCCTGGGACCCGCGCATGTTCAAACGCCTCAAGCAACTCTTCGCTTTCAATCGTCACAGCACCGCGCTTTTAAGCGCATTCTTCCTGACCTGTTTCCTGATTGTTTACATCTGGTGGCCGCTGGCTGAGGAATACCTGGGCTACATCCGCATCTACCATGAGGCGGGCTATCCCTGGTACATTCTGGTCGATTGGCTGCTGTTGGGCATCTTTGCCTTCATGTCGCTGACCATCGTTGCCCGCGCCAACCTGCGCGTCGATGCCTTGATTGTTTTTGTCGGTTTGTGCGGCGGATTGGTGATTGAAAGCTGGGGCACGCAGACCAACCTGTGGCACTATTACACCGCCGAGCGCCCGCCTTTGTGGATTATCCCCGCCTGGCCGATTGCCAGCCTGAGCATCGACCGAATCACACGCAGCCTGGACTGGGCGACCGCCAAATGGGGCGATACCTTGTTCCGGGTTTTGTACTGGCCGCTGATGGGCGCATTTTACGCCCTGATGCTGGTTTTCGTGGCCCCCACCTTTGACAAGCCCTACACCTGGGCCGCGCTGGTTTTATCGGCGTTGCTGATTCTGACGCCGCCTTCCAAGCGGATGACGATTCTTGTGTTCGTGGCCGGTTCGGCGCTCGGCTATTTCCTCGAACTGTGGGGCACCACCCGCGAGTGTTGGATCTATTACACCAGCGAAACGCCGCCTGCCTTCGCGGTCTTCGCGCATGGCATGGCGGCGGTTGCCTTTTGGCGCTCGGGCTTGCTGATCGAGCAGGTCTGGAAGTCAGTGGCCGGGAAGCTCGACCTATTCTCTTCACCACAACGGTAACGACGGAGCACGATGGGAAATCGCTTTTTGCTTTCCGTTGTGTGCCGTTGTCCCGTCGTGGTGAAGTTTTTAGCGCCTGGTCTGTTCGGGGGAATGACTACTGGTTTTAGTACACCCGCACAACCTGTCCAACATAGATTTTGTCGGGGTTGCTGATGCCGGGGTTGAGGGCCAGCACGCTTTCAAGGCTGGTTCCGAAGCGGACGGCGATTTTCTTGAGCGTATCGCCTCTTTGCACGGTGTAGGTCGTGACAGCATCCGGCAGGCTGATGACCTGGCCAACATAGATCAGGTTGGCGTTGCTGATTTGCGGGTTGACCGCCAGGATGGCCTCGACCGTGGTGCCGGTCCAGGTGGCGATTTTCTTGAGCGTATCGCCTTGCTGAACGATGTACGACTTACCGGTCGGAACGGGGTTGGCGGGCGGATTGCCGCCGCCGGAGCCGGGCACGACCAGGCGCTGGCCTTCATAAATCTTGTTGGCGTCCGTGATGTCCGGGTTCAGGCCCATCAGCGCCTCGACGCTGGTGTTGAAGCGATTGGCCAGGCTGCGCAGGGTATCGCCGCGGGCGATGATGTAGGTATCGTAGCCGTTGTTACCTTTGATCAATGCGCCGGGCAGATACAGGTATTGGCCGGGATAGATCAGGTTGCCGTTGCCGATTTCGGGGTTGGCGCGCCGCAGGGCCGAGACGGTTGTATCGCAGCGGGCGGCGATTTTGCCGAGCGTATCGCCTTTGACGACGGTGTAACCGGCTCCGCAGGCCGAAGCGGCGAAGGCTGCACTCATCGGGGCGAAGGCGCTGAGCAACAGGGTGGCCAGCACAAACAGTTGGATAAAGGATTTGCTTTTCATGGGGAAACCTCCAGGTAAAAAAGAGAACGTTGTTGAACATGCCCTAGATGTTTGTTCCCGCTGGGGAGTTCCCGTTTTTCGTTGCAGAAGCGTTGCAGCCTTTCCGCGAAATCATTTTCACAAACCCCTTGACTTGGCATTGCCTCCAGGTGGTACACTGATTTTACTCAAGTGAAAATGCAAAGGCAAAGGAGTAAATTATGGAATACAAGCGTTTAGGGAATACCGGTCTGAAAGTCTCACGCATTTGCCTGGGCTGCATGGGTTTTGGCGATGCGGGGCGCTGGATTCATAAGTGGGTGCTGGATGAAGAAAACAGTCGCCCAGTGATCCAAAAGGCCCTGGAAATGGGGATAAACTTCTTCGATACGGCGAATGTTTATTCGCTTGGGGCTAGTGAGGAGATTTTGGGGCGCGCCCTGAAAGATTTTGCCCGGCGCGATGAAGTCATCCTTGCAACCAAGGTGCATGGCAAAATGCGCGAGGGGCCAAATGGCGGTGGCTTGTCGCGGGTGGCAATCTTGAATGAAATAGACAACAGCCTGCGGCGGTTGGGGACGGATTATGTCGACCTGTACCAAATCCACCGCTGGGACTATGAAACCCCCATCGAGGAGACGCTCGAAGCCCTGAACGATGTCGTCCGGGCTGGCAAAGCCCGTTATATCGGCGCATCGGCCATGTGGGCCTGGCAATTCCAGAAAGCGCTGCATGTTTCCGAGAAAAACGGCTGGGCGCGCTTTGTCTCTATGCAAAACCATCTGAATTTGCTTTATCGCGAGGAAGAACGTGAAATGCTGCCGCTTTGCCGTGACCAGGGCGTTGGCGTGATCCCGTACAGCCCGCTGGCCTCCGGCAGGTTGACTCGTGATTGGTCTGTGCAAAGCACACTGCGTTCCGAGACCGATCAGATCCAAAAGATGAAATATGATGCTGCTGCGGAAAATGACCGCCCAGTGGTGGAGCGGGTCGCGGCGCTTGCGCAGAAATATGCAGTCCCGCGCGCGCATGTTGCCCTGGCCTGGCTGCTGCAAAAGGAAACGGTCACAGCGCCGATTGTCGGCGCGACCAAAACCTCGCACCTGGAGGATGCCGTTGGCGCGCTAACGCTCAAGATGAGCGAGGAAGATGTCGTTTATCTGGAAGAGTTATATACACCTCATCGGATTGTGGGGCATAGCTGAGTTTTCCAAAAAATCGAAAACCTGACAGGCTTCACTGGCTGCCCTGCTATTGCGCCGATGCTTTTGGAAATACTTTGACAGGCAGACCTGACAGGTCTCATCGTGCGCCTGGCCTCCGTGTCCCTTGCGCGGGCATGGGTTCTTTTGCGCCATGGTTTTGTGGAGACCTGTCAGGTCTTTTCTTATCCAACAAATCCCTGCGCCACCAATAATTCGCCGTTCAGGATCGCCCCGCCGGCCGCGCCGCGGATGGTGTTGTGCGACAGGTTGACGAACTTGATGTGAAAGAGCGGGTCGGGGCGCAGGCGTCCGACGATGCTGGCCATGCCGCCGCCCTCATCGCGGTCGCGGCGCGGCTGGGGCCGGTCGGCCTCCGTCCGCAGCACGATAACCGGTTTGGGCGCGGAGGGCAGTCCGGCTACGATGGGCGGAGCGGAAAATCCCGTCAGCGCCTCGGCGGCCTGTTGCGTGGAAACATCCCGGTCAAATTCCACTGAAGTGACCACCAGATGCCCATCGCTGACCGCTACGCGGTTGGTGTGCGCGGAGAGCCGGAAGGGGGCGAAATCGATGCCCGCTCCGTTGAACTGGCCGAGCATTTTGCGCGGTTCTTCTTCGACCTTTTCCTCCTCGCCGCCGATGTAGGGGATGACGTTGTCGAGGATGTCGAGCGAGGCCACGCCGGGGTAGCCCGCGCCCGAAAGAGCTTGCATCGAGACGATGAAGGCGCGCCGGATGCCGAAGGCATCGTGCAGGGCGCGGAAGGCGATGGTCAGGCCGGTGCTGGTGCAGTTCGGGTTGGTGACAATCAGCCCGCCCCAGCCGCGATTCGCCCGCTGGATTTCGATCAGCCCGGTGTGCTCGGGGTTGACTTCAGGGATGAGCAACGGCACATCCTCCCACATGCGATGGCTGGAGGCGTTTGAGCAGATGGCGTAGCCGGCGTGGGCCAGGGCGGGTTCGATCTCTTTGGCCTGGTCGCTGGGCAGGGCCGAGAAGGCCAGCTTGGCGTCGAAACCGGGCGCGGAGGGGACGACGATCATCCCGCGCGCGTATTCTGGGATAAGGCCAGGCAGCACCCAGCGGCAGGCCTCACCGTAGGTCTGACCGACCGAGCGATCCGAGCCGGTCAGGGCGGCGACTTCGAACCAGGGGTGGTTTTCCAGCAATTGCACAAACCGCTGCCCAACGGCACCGGTTGCGCCGAGAATGGCGACTTTGATTTTTGATGACATGATGATGGCTCCTTTTTGTTGTAAGACTGTCATTTCGAAGGAGCCGCGTAGCGGCGACTGAGAAATCTTGTGTGCGATAGGAAAGATTTCTCACCGCTACGCGGTTCGAAATGACAGTCATCGGTTTAACCCACAATCAACTCATGTACCGCCAGGACAGCCCTCTGCGCATCTGCCGAATCGACCACCAGGCTGATGCTGCATTCGGACGATCCCTGGGCGATGGCGATGACGTTTACCCCGGCCTGGCCAGTGGCGGTGAAGATTTTGCCCGCCAGCCCTGGCGTGGCGCGCATCCCGGCCCCGACGATGGTGATGATGGCCGTTTCGCCCGATTTCTGGATGCTGTCGATGTCGCGCCGGTTCAGTTCCAGGCGGAATTCGGTTTCGAGGGCCTTGACCACCGACCCGGCGGTATTGTTCGGGACAACAAAACAGATGCTCTGTTCGGAGGATGCCTGTGAAATCATAACGATGCTGGTATTTTCGCGCGCCACGGCCCCAAAGGTGCGCGCCGCGATGCCGGGGATGCCGATCATGCCGCGTCCCTCAACCGTGATGATGCTCTGGCCTTTGAAGGCGGTCACTGCCCGCAGGTCGCCCAACTGCGCCTGGCCATCGGCGACGATGCGCGTTCCGGCTTCTTCGGGCGCGAACGTGTTTTTGACCCACAGCGTAATCCCCTTTTCGACCACCGGGCGGATCGATTTGGGATGTAAAACCTTTGCCCCATAAAAGGCCAGTTCCGAGATTTCGCGGAAGGACAGTTCGGGGATGGTGCGGGCGCGCGGATCGATACGCGGGTCGGTGGTCATCACGCCGGTCACGTCGGTGTAAATCCAGACCTCGTCCGCTTCGAGTACAACGCCAAAGATGGCCCCGGAAAAGTCGCTGCCGCCGCGCCCAAGGGTGGTGACCGCTCCGCGTTCGTCCGCGCCGATAAAACCGGTGATTACGGGGACGCTTCCGGCCTGGAACAAAGGCCAGATGATGCGCTGGGCGTTGCGGGTGGTGGCGTCGAAATCCGGCACCGCCGCCTGGAAAACGCTGTCGGTGCGCACCACCTCGCGCGCGTCGACGCTTTCCGAGCGGATGCCGGCATTCCGCAGGGCAGCCGAAACGAGCGGGGCGCTCATCCGCTCCCCGAGCGAGGCGATCGCATCCAGCGCGCGCGGCGAAGCCTCGCCCAGGACGCGGATGGCGTGCGCCAGGGTGACAAACTCGTTCAGGCTGCTTTCGATGAAATCGCGCACATCGGCGGCGTCCGGGGCGAGTTCATCGAGCGTTTCGAAATGTTTTCTGAGCAGTTCGGCGGCGGTTTTCTCGGCGATATGCTCATCGCCAGCCACGGCGGCTGCTGCCCCGTTGAGCAGGGCATCGGTTACGCCGCTCATGGCCGAGACAACGATGGCGATATTGTGCCATTCGGCTTTGACTTTTTGGGCTATCTGGATAATCTGGCGGATGGCTTTGGCGTTGCCAACCGATGTGCCGCCGAATTTGAGTACCAGGGTGTTCTGCATGATGATTTCTCCTCGGGTTTGGGGTAACAAAAAACGCGGAGCTGTTGCTCCGCGTTTTCTTTGCATGATACGGTTCGTCAGTCCCTACCACCAGCACGAAGCAATGGCTCTTGATGCAGAGTCATGGTCATCATAGTGGTAGTGCGCATGGACATTGAGAACATTGTCTAGATTACCTTCTTAATTGAGCGCGATTATAGCGGCAATTGTGCTTTTTGTCAGGATGATTTAGGGAATTTTTACGCATCCTTGCCGACGAGTTCATCAATCTGGGTCATTACTTCGGAGGTCAGCTTGGGCAGCACTTCGAGCGCCTTCATATTTTCATGCACCTGGGCGGTTTTGCTGGCCCCGGTGATCACGGTGCTGACATTGGGATTCTTGGCGCACCAGGCAATCGCCAGTTGGGCCAGCGAGCAGCCCAGGCCGTCGGCAACTTCCTGCAGTTTGCGCACCTTTTCGATGCGAGTTTCATCGGTCAGGGCTTTTTTGAGCCATTCGTAGCCGGGCAGCGCGCCGCGTGAATCGGCGGGGATGCCGTTGTTGTATTTGCCGGTCAACAGGCCGGAGGCCAGCGGACTCCAGGTGGTCGTTCCCAGGCCAATATCTTCATACAGGCGTTTGTACTCATCCTCAACGCGTTTGCGCCAGAACAGGTTGTACTGCGGCTGTTCCATGGTCGGTTTGTGCCAGCCGTACTTATCGCAAACATCCCAGGCTGCGCGGATCTCATCGGCGCTCCACTCGGAAACACCCCAGTAGACGGCGCGGCCCGAAGAGACGATGTCGTGCATGGCGTGGGCGGTTTCCTCGATGGGGGTTTCCGGGTCGGGGCGGTGGCAAAAGACCAGGTCGACATAATCCAGCTCGAAGCGTTTGAGCGAAGCATCCATCGCTTCCAGCAGGCGTTTGCGGTTGAGCGTGTTGCGCTCGTTGACCTTGTCATTCAGTCCCCAGAAAAATTTGGTTGAAACCAGGTAGCTGCTGCGCCGCCAGCCCAATTTCTTGAGCGCCGCGCCCATGACCTGTTCCGATTTGCCGCCGGCATAAATTTCGGCGTTATCAAAGAAATTCACGCCGGCATCGTAGGCTGCGGTCATCATCTCGACCGCAGCGTCGATATCCACCTGGTTGCTGAACGTGACCCATGACCCAAAAGATAAAACACTGACTTTAATGCCAGCGCGTCCTAAACGTCGGTATTCCATCGCTTTCTCCTTGTACTATTAGATGTTTATTGAATTGTGTCGCAATTTTACCGCTTTTCAGGCATGTTTGAAAGCGTTTACAGACAACAAAAAGCCCCTGGAAACAGGGGCTTCATCGATATGGCCGGTTATCCCAGGGCGACATCCAGCAACATCATTACGGCAAACCCGAGCATTGCGCCAGATGTGGACGAGTGGGTATCCTTGCTCATTTGCGATTCGGGGATTAACTCCTCGACAACAACATAGATCATCGCTCCCGCCGCGAAGGCCAGCGCATACGGCAGGATCGGGCGCATTAACAGGACGGCTGCTGCGCCCAGCACCCCGGCAATTGGCTCGACTATTCCGGAGACTTGTCCGTACCAGAAACTCTTCAGTTGAGACATGCCTTCCCTGCGCAGTGGAATGGAAACAGCTGCACCCTCCGGGAAGTTTTGCAGGCCAATCCCAATGGCCAGCGCAATCGCTCCCGCCAGCGAGGCGGAGGGCAGGTCAGCGCCTAACGCGCCAAAAGCAACCCCCACCGCCAGTCCTTCAGGGATATTGTGCAGGGTGATCGCCAGAACCAGCAAAACGCTGCGCTGCCAGGATGTTTTAATTCCTTCCGCTTCACTGGTTGGCATGCCCATGTGCAGGTGCGGCAGGATTTTATCGACTGTCCATAGAAACACCCCGCCTAGCAGGAATCCGACAACTGCCGGGACCCAACTGGGGACCCCCGACCCTTCTGCCATCTCAATGGCTGGCGCCAGAAGCGACCAGAAACTGGCCGCAATCATCACGCCGGCGGCGAAGCCGAGCATACTGTCCAGCAGTTTGCGATTGATTGATTTGAACGAGAAGACAGCTCCAGCGCCCAGCGCAGTCATCAGCCAGGTAAACAGGGTCGCGATCAGGGCCTGTTGGATTGGCCCAAGGCCGACAAACCACTCATAAATCGATGAGAATTGCATAAGAATAACTCCTTCTGTTGTCAAAATTTATAGGAAAAGTAACAGGCTGACCGCCATAACGGCCATGCCCGCAATCACGCCGTAAATGCTGGTATGTCCAGTGTCATATTCGCGAGCGGTGGGAATCAACTCATCGAGCGAGATGAAGACCATGATTCCCGCTACGGCTGCGAAGAGGATGCCGAAGGTGATCGGTGAAAAGAATTGCATCAGCAAGAAATACCCGACCAGCGCGCCAATCGGCTCTGCCAGCCCGGAGAGGAAAGAGTGCAATAACGCTTTGCCGCGGCTGCCGGTGGCGGCTTTGATTGGCACGGCTACGGCAATCCCTTCCGGGATATTGTGGATGGCGATGGCGACAGCAATCGAAATACCAATCGCCGGGTCGTATAGCGCGGCGCTGAACGTTGCCAGGCCTTCCGGAAAGTTGTGGATGGCGATGGCGAGCGCGGTCAGCAGGCCCATGCGCATCAATTTTTTCTCGCTGAACTTTGCCTTTGCCTGGGGCGATTCATCCATTTCATCGAGCATCGGCGGCTCATGCGGGTTCTCGGCGGAGGGAATCAGGCGGTCGATGATCAGGATGAGCATGATTCCGCCAAAGAAGGCCAGGGCGGTGGCCCAGGCTCCGCTGGTTTTACCGAGCGCTTCGCTCAGTGAAGTGTTGGCTTTGACCATGATCTCGGCAAAGGAGACGTAAATCATCACCCCGCCGGAAAATCCCAGGGCAGCCGAGAGAAATTTTTTGGATGTGTGCTTGGTGACAATCGATATCAAGCCTCCAATTCCAGTGGATAGCCCGGCAAAAAGCGTCAGGCCGAATGCGAATAAAACGGTTTGATCCATAATAATTTTTTACCTTCCATCAAAGATGAAAAAAATTTTTCAGGGTTCGGTACCCCGGGCGCAAAGATTTATAGGGCCAGGTAAATTACTGCGGCGACAATTAATCCCATGACCAGGCTGAAGATTGTGCCAATCAGGAATCCGCGAAAGTGGAAGGCATAATCCTTGTAGGCGGAATGGCCCTCCGAGCCAGGGATTACGAAAAACTTTGGCGTGATTGTGCAAAAAATTAACCAGTCCAGCACCAGCCAATCCCAAATATTGAACGCCCAAACAATTCCAAACGCATACAGGAATAAGCCCAAAAAGGAGGTTTGCTGCGAATTGTATACAAAAATAAACGGCAGGATCGACAGTGACAACAGGAAAGGCATTCCGAACAGGATGGTTTGGCGTCTTTCTGTTTCACTTTTGGGCGGCACAATCGCCTTGATTGCAGCCGGGTAATCCTGAAGCATCAGGCGCGGGTTGTAAAGCACGATCCCTGTTAGGGTGAAGGTTGCCAGCGCGATATAAATCAGTGCGTGGGTAATGAATAGCGAGAAATCAATCATAACGGAATCCTGCTTTTAAACTTTAGAATAGCTTTGGCAAAAAAGCGCCGGTGGTTCTCATGTAGTTGAGATACTCATCGCCAAACTTTTTAATTAATCCGGCTTCTTCTTTGGGGGTGCGAATTACCATAACGAGAAACGTCAACCCGCCAAGTATCATGATGAACCAATTGTCGGCCATCAAACCAAGCGCGACGAACAGCATCAGCCCAAACGTGTAGAGCGGATGCCGTATCCAGCGATAAGGGCCGCTTGTAACCAGCTTGTGTTCTTTGCGCGTGGCGCTGGTTGCAGTGATGTTGTTGCCGATGTTACTGAACAGCCAGTAGACCAAAAAAACGGAGAGCAGGCCCAATCCGGCTCCCAGCCAGCGCAAGCCTTCTGGCAGGCCAAGCTTCGACCAGTTCATCCAGGCCGGATTGAACGCGTAAACCAGCGGACTGAGCCATAGCGCCAGTCCGCCCAGGCGGATGATGTTCATCAGTGCGTTGCCATCCACCTTGCGTGAAATGGCCTCGTTTGTTTCCCGGTCGGCTCTGCGGCGAAAATAACCTGAAATGCCAACGCTGATGGCAAGAGCGGTGAAAACAGATAAACGGAAAAAAGTTTCGATGTTCATACGGTACTCCTAAAGTTATTGAATTTCTACGAAAATCCGACCGGAAATAGCCAATCCAACCACCCTGGCGGGCTGGTTGTCAATTGCTACTTCCAGGTTTTGGTCGAAAGGGGAATAGTGTTTGATTGAAAGATTTGTTCCTGGTAGCAGCCCGAGTTCTTCCACATGCCGCAGGAAGGCCGGGTCTTCTGAGCGGACCCACAGAACGGTAGCGAGTTGTCCCGCCCGCAGGGCGCTGAGTGGAGTGCTTGTGTCGGTCGGCAACTGCAAGTTGATATCCGGAATCGGTTCACCATGCGGGTCCCGGTCCGGGTTGCCCAGGGCCGCCGCAATTTTGGCTTCGAACTCCTCACTGATAACATGTTCCAGCCGGCAGGCTTCTTCATGGACGTTATCCCAGGTGTAGCCGAGCATGGTCACCAGGTAGGTTTCGAGCAAGCGGTGGTGGCGGATTACTTCCAGGGCGGCGCGTTCACCCTCCGGGGTCAGTGTCACGCCCTGGTGTTTGCGATAATTCACCAGCGGTGGCTGCGCCGAAGCGAGTTTTTGCACCATGCCCGTGACCGATGCGGGTGCAATCCCCAACCTGGCCGCCAGGGCTGTCGTCGAGGCTGTTTTTGCCTTTTGCGTCAGGTCAAAAATGGTTTTCAGGTAATCTTGGATGGATGTGGTTTCTGTAGTCATGGCTTATAATAAATTTAGTCTTTCCTAAATTTATTATAAGCAGAAAATAGCCCCTGTCAAGTGCCGAATTTATTCCACGCGAACGTTTTTTTCCAGGAAGAAGATTGCCACGCCCCCCAGCGCCAGCAGTGAGAAAAAGACGATATTAGCCGTTAGCGGATCAAAGGATGTCATGATGAAGGCCAGCATACATGAAAGCAATGCAGCGATTTGAATACTGAAAACCGCCTTGCGTGGTGAAAGCCCCAACTTGACCAGGCGGTGGTAGGTG
This sequence comes from Chloroflexota bacterium, assembly GCA_023459215.1. Classification (GTDB taxonomy): domain Bacteria; phylum Chloroflexota; class Anaerolineae; order Anaerolineales; family Villigracilaceae; genus UBA8950. Next base: position 45,652 of record JAEWVF010000067.1, on the reverse strand, counting down.
TGCCCCAGGTCGGCCTGGAAGAGTGGTTTGCGGCGACGCAGGCGCGAAAGCACAACCAGGGTGGTATCGAAAATAGGCAGGGTCAGGAACAGAATTGGAATAAACCAGGTGCTGGCTTGTGGCGCTTCCAGCGGGGTGTATAGAACGCCAATCCCTGCCAGTAAAAAGCCAAAAGTTTGCGCGCCAGAATCGCCCAGGAAAGAAAGGGCCGGGGTCATGTTCAGGGCATACAAACTGAGCGCTACACCAAAGAGCAGCGCGCTCAATTGCGCCAGCACAACCTGCCCGGAAACCAGGCAAACCACCATGAAAAAACCGGCAGAAATGGCCGCCAACCCGGCGGTCAGGCCATCCATGCTGTCGGTCAGGTTGAGGGCATTGGTGATGCCAACCAACCAGAGTATTGTTACTGTGGTCATCAATATATCAAGCAGGGTTCGATCAAGTGTCAGGCCCAATCCGTACAAAAATTCAACCCGGAAACCGTTCAAAACCAGCACCAGTGCGCCTAAAACCTGGCCGGTCAGTTTTAGCTGCGCGTTGAATCCGTAGCGGTCATCGAGCAGGCCAAAGACAAAAATAATTCCGGCGCCCATGAACAAATCCCACAGGGCCTCATCCCACATACCCCAAATGAGCATCACCAGGGGCAGGCAGAGAATCAAGATAATGCCGCCCGCCAGTGGCGTGGGCTGGTGATGCTGTTTATGCGCCGACTTGCCAGGAACATCGATCAATCCCAGGCGGCGGGCCAGCCAAATTCCGGGCCGGCCAAGGATAAAAGCCAGCAAGATGCTGGTCAGCGCAATTTTGGCAGTGGTCATCAGGTCGAGCAGTTCCAGTTCGATTTGCATGGTTGTCTATGGGGTGTCGAGCAAAATTTTTAGCGCCTGGGGATCGTTGACCGGCTGTTTGCAAACAAATCCTTCGCAAACATAAGCGGCTGGTTTTCCTTTGAGCAGCGGGCGTTCGGCCAAAAGTGGCGGCGCGCTGGGTGGCAGGGGCAGGGCGGATGCGGCCGTCACCTGGTTTGGCCGCCAACTGGCGCGGATTTCCGCCAAAAGGGCCTGGGTCTCGCTTTGGGTGGGATCGCCCACCAGCGCCACCTGTTTGACCGTTGAAAGGGCGAAATCCACCGCCCCGAGCCAGCGCGCAAAGGTTGTCGGGTAGCGGATGGCGGCTTCAGCCACCAGACGGAAGGCGTCTTCGGCTTTGGTGCGATAGTCGGCGCGGTCGGTGAAAGCTGATAGGTGTAGCAGGGCCTCGACTGCCAGTGCGTTGCCGGAAGGGGTGGCATTGTCCTGCACGTCTTTGGGCCGGATAAGCAAGGTTTCACCGTCAGATGGCGTATCGAAAAAGCCGCCAACCGGATCGTCGAAGCGGGCCATCATCTCATCGGCCAGGTCCTGGGCAGCGGCAAACCAGCGATTATCGAAATCGGTTTCGTACAGGTCGAGCAGGCCAAGGATGAGCGCGGCATAATCTTCGAGGAAGACCTCGGGCGAGGTTTTGCCCGCCCGCCAGGTGCGGCAGAGTTTTCCATCCGGGCGCATCTGGCTGAGTAGGAAATCTGCATTGCGCGTAGCCGCTTTTCGGTAGTTTTCGCCCGGTTCTGTTCCCTCGAAGGCGCGGGCGGCCTCGGCCAGGGCCGAAAGCATCAGCCCGTTCCAACCCGTCAGGACTTTGTCATCCAGCCCCGGGCGGATGCGTTTTTCTCGGACCGTGAGCAGTTTTCGGTGGCATTCGGCCAGTTTGGCGGCGACCCCGGCGACGGGTAGCGCGAAGCGGGCGGCCAGGGTGGCATCATCCAGCGCGCGTTGGAGTACCGTCCGCCCCTCCCAGTTTCCCGCTGCGGTGATTCCGTAAGCCGCTCTGAAAAAATCCCAGTCCCCGCCCAAGGTTTGCTCAATTTCGGCAGCCTGCCAAACGTAGAATTTGCCTTCTTCGCCTTCCGAATCGGCGTCGAGCGAGGAGTAGAAGCCGCCTTGCGGGTCGGTCAGTTCGCGCAGGACAAAATCGAGGCTTTCCTCGACGATGCGCCGGTAAAACGGCTCACCGGTGAGCTGCCAGGCGTGCAAGTAGGCGCGCGCCAGTTGGGCGTTATCGTAGAGCATCTTCTCGAAGTGCGGCACGCGCCAGTGATTGTCGGTGCTGTAGCGCGAAAATCCGCCGCCGACCACGTCGTACATGCCGCCGCGCGCCATGGCGTTGAGGGCGTGCAGGGCCGGTTTGCGCTGGTCTTCCTGACCGGGGCGCAGGGAGCGGCGCAGGAGGTAGTCGATGGTCATCGGCTGCGGGAATTTGGGCGCGCTGCCCCAACCGCCGAAGCCCCAATCGTAGCCATCGTGCAGGAATTTGACGGCGTTATCGAGCAGTTGCTGGCTGAGGATGAGGCCGCTTTCTTTGTGCTCTTGCTGGCGTTTGAGATGTTCGCTGACGCTGGCGGCAACCCGCTCGACTTCGGCATGTTCGTTGGCCCAGGCGTTGACGATTCCGGTCAGCAGGTCGCGGAAAGATGGCATGTTGTAGCGCGGCGCGGGTGGGAAGTAGGTCCCGGCGTAAAAGGGGCGCAGGTCGGGGGTCAGGAAAACCGACATCGGCCAGCCGCCCTGGCCGGTCATCGAAACGGTGGCGGCCATGTAAATGCTGTCGAGGTCGGGGCGCTGCTCACGGTCGACTTTGATGTTGACGAAGTGCCGGTTCATCAGTTCGGCGATGGCCGAGTCTTCAAAGGATTCATGTTCCATGACATGACACCAGTGACAGGCGGCATAGCCGATGCTCAGGAAGATCGGTTTGTTCTCAGCGCGGGCTTTGGTTAGGGCTTCTTCGCCCCAGGGAAACCAATCGACGGGGTTGTTGGCGTGTTGCAGCAGGTAGGGCGAGTTTTCTTGGGCTAAGCGGTTGGGCATGATTCACCTGTAAATAAGACTTGGACGGCAGAATTATAGCCTACCTGCGCCAACGAAACGGGCGACATTGGTCATCCTGGCTTGAAATTTTTTCAAATTTTTAAAATTCTTTTGACGTTTTTCATATATTGGCGGATTAAATTAAGGGCGTAAATCCAATCCACACACAAAAGGAGGTTCACTATGTCCAATCTAATTCGTTGGGAGCCAGTGCGCGAAATGATGACTCTGCGTGAGGCGATGGATCGCCTGTTTGACGATGCGTTCACTCGCCCGCTCAGCATGAGTGCAGTCTCCGCCATGCCTGCCATTGACCTGTACCAGACCGTCGATGAGATCGTCGTCAAGGCGGCCCTGCCCGGCCTGAAACCGGACGAAGTCCAGATTTCTGTCACCGGCGAAGTGCTGACCCTGCGCGGCGAGTTCAAGCAGCAGGAAGAGAAGAAGGAAGCCACCTGGCACATGCGCGAACAGCGTTACGGCTCGTTTGAGCGCTCGATCATGCTGCCCACCGAAGTTCAGACCGACAAGGCCAAAGCTGACTTCGAGAACGGTATCCTGACGGTCAGCCTGCCCAAGGCTGAAGCAGTCAAACCGCGCACGATTAATATTAAAGCCAAATAAGCTTGTTCCCTACCCAAAAGAAAAGCGCGCCATTTCTGGCGCGCTTTTTTGCGGCGGGTTCAGGCTGCCAGCGGAATGCTCGTTTTCAGCCACAAATTCCCGGCCACAATCGGCAGGATTGTGCGGGCGTATGCTTCGGCGGTTGGGCGATTCTTGGTGTGACTCCATTGCAGCGCCAACCCGTAGGCGGCCCAACTGGCGGCGATGGCGGCCATTTTGGGGTCGATCTCTGACCCGGTTTTTTGCAGCCACATTTCAAGCAATTCCTGCACCTGTTTCTTGACCTGCATCTCAAGCAGCGATTCGAACTGGTTTTCCGCGGCCCGGCAGTGGGAATTGGCCTGGGCAACGAATTCGCAAACGGTCACCAACAGGGCGTACAGGTTGGCCTCGCTGTAATGGCAAACGCTCAAGGTGCGTTTGTCCAGTTCCTGCTTAAATGCCTGGCGGATACTGTGCTCGAGCAGGGCGAATTTGTCGCTGAAATGGGCGTAGAACGTGGCGCGATTGACCTCGGCCCGCTCGGTAATATCCTGCACGCTGATCGAATTAAATCCCTTTTCAGCCAGCAGGGCGCTAAAAGCCTGCTCAATCAGGTTGCGGGTGCGCTTGACGCGTGGGTCGAGTTTCTCTTCATGGGGGGCAATAATCAACATTTTCCATCCTTTGTTGCTTTTCCAACAGAAATCGTTTTTTGCTGGTTGACGGCTTTCGGCAACTGGCGTTTAATATGCGACAGTTGTTGTTTACATAACAGCCGTAGTATAACATAAAATGCCCGTGGGCATCAAACCAACATCAAGGAGAGCTTTCCCATGACCCAATCCAAACTTATCCCCAACCGCGCTTATGCCAACCTGGCGAGCGATGAACAGATCGAGCGAACCGTCAAAGCCCTGGAAGCCAACGGTATCCGCACCATTGTGGTTGCCAACGCTGAAGAAGCGCGCGCCAAACTGTTTGAAGTCCTGCCGACCGGCGCGGAGGTATTTACCTCGACTTCGCGCAGCCTCGATACGCTTGGCGTGCAGGGTGAGATCGACCAGCGCTATGACTCGGTGCGCGTCAAACTGGCCAGCCTGGACCCCAAGACCCAGGGACGCGAGATGGTCAAACTGGGCGCTACGCCCGAGGTGATCCTTGGCAGCGTCCATGCGGTTACCGAAACCGGCTCGCTGGTGATTGCCTCGGCGACCGGCAGCCAATTGGCGGGATACGCCTCCGCGGCGGCCAAGGTCGTCTGGGTGGTTGGCGCGCAGAAAATCGTTCCCAATCTCGATGAAGCCATGAAGCGCCTGTACGAATACACCCTGCCCCTCGAGGACGAGCGCGCCTTGCAGGTTTACGGCGTCAACAGCAGCGTCAACAAACTGTTGATTATCCACCGCGAAGTTACACCGGGCCGTGCCACCCTGATCCTGATCAAGGAAAATATCGGTTTCTAATTGCGTTATTGTGCGAGTGTTCCAAATCAGATAGAAATGGTAGAATAATTTCATGCAAACTCCCGCCCCAATTGCCATTGCCTCCCAGCGGATCGATCCCGGCCTGCTGCCTGCTTACGTTCATCTTAAGGTTGCCAGCCTTTCGAATCAGGTTGCCTTTTACCAGCAGGCCCTCGGACTGCGCCTGCACTGGCAGGAGGGTGACAGCGCTGCCCTGGGCGCGGGCGGCCCCGACCTGCTGCGCTTGACCCAAATCCAGGGCGCGCGCCGGTATCGCGGTGTGACCGGTCTCTACCATTTCGCCATCCTTTACCCCAATCGCTACGAACTCGCCCGCGCGGTGGCTCGCCTGTTTGCCCTGCGTTGGCCCAACTCGCCCACCGACCACATCCTGACCAAGACCACCTATCTCGAAGACCCCGAAGGCAACACCATCGAACTGTATTGCGAATCGCCCGAAGATGGAATTTTTGCGGTTGAAAATGGCGAATTTATCGCCCAACGCAGCGATGGCTCTCCCAGCGATGGCCGCGAAGCGCTCGACCTCGATGTTCTCTTTGCCGAACTTGGCGACAGCTACACTCCCGAAGGCCACGTCCCGCCCGAAACCCGCCTCGGACACTTTCACCTGCACGTTGCTGACCTTGAAACCACCCGACGCTATTACCACAATCTACTCGGCTTTGATGATATGGGCGTTGGCCAGCGTTACCGCATGGGCATGGTTTCAGCAGGCGGCTATCATCACCACATCGGTTTCAACACCTGGCAGGGCCAAAACGCCCCGCCCGCGCCGCCTGACGCTGTCGGCCTCGACCATATTGCCTTCACCTTTGCCACCGTCCAGGGCTGGCAGGATTTCCAGTCCCGCCTCGAAGAAGCCCAGCTACCCTACCAGAAAACCGAAAACGGCCTCCAACTTCAAGACCCATCCCAAAACACCTTGCTTTTCCAACCCCCCGCCTGACCCACCCAGCCCTGAAGGAAACTTCAGGGCTTTTCTTTTCCCCTTTCAACCTTCAACCTTAAAAATGGTACAATCCTGCCCATGCGTTACAACGACCTGCCCCTCCAAACCCACCGCGAGGCCCCGGCCAACGCCCGCAGCGCAGGCCAGTCCTGGCTTGTCCGCGCCGGATATTTTTCCCATAGCGGGCAGCTCCTGCCGTTGGGGGAACGCGCGCTGGCGCGCATCCGGGACTTTCTCCACACCCCCGCCGATTTCCGTCAAATTGGCCTGACCACCCTCGCTGGCGCGCCGGAACACTACTACCCGACGCCGGTCGGCAGTCACGACCTGCTTTTCTGCCCCTCGTGCGGATACGCTGCGCGCGCCGAAACCGCCCAATGTCGAAAGGCATCCCCGGCGGCTGAATCTCCCGCCGAGCCTGAGAAAGTCCTGACCCCCGACTGCCCGACCATCGAATCCCTGGCGGCCTTCCTCAACATTCCCACCGCTAAAACTGCCAAAGCCCTCATGTTCGTGAGCCTTGGCGATAACTCGAATACTCGAATATCAAATAACGCCCTCCCGAACTTCCTCTTTGTTGTCATCCGTGGCGATACCGCCCTCAGCGAAGCCAAACTCGAAGCCCTGGTCGGCAAATTCCGTCTGGCGACGGAAGACGAAATCCGCGCCATTGGTGCTGTCCCCGGCTACGCCTCGCCGATTGGCGTCCACAACGCCCGCATCCTGGTCGATGAACTGATCCCCGTTTCTCCCAACCTGGTTGCCGGGGCCAACGAAGTCGGGTATCACCTGCGCAATACCAACTATGGGCGCGATTACAGCGCCGAAACCGTCGCCGACCTGGCCCAGGCCGTTCCCGGCGACTCGTGCATCCGCTGCGCCGGGCCGTTGTCCGCTACCCGCGGCTGGATTCTCGCTTCGGAAGCCGGATTCGACCCCGAAAAGACCCTGCTGGCCCTGGCCGAAACCCATCACGATGACAAAGGCCTGACCCTGCCCATCCCCGTTGCGCCCTTTGACTTGTACTTGATGCACGTCCCCGGCAAAACGATGGACACCCTGCCCGCCGCCGAAGACTTGTACGAAAAACTGCAAGCCGCCGGCCTGTCTGTTTTGTTCGACGACCGCAATGACCGCGCCGGGGTCAAATTCAACGACGCCGACCTGGTCGGCTGTCCCGTTCGCATCACCCTCGGTGAACGCGGTTTGCAAAATGGCATGGTTGAAGTTAAAAAACGAAGCGGGGCTGAAGTTGAACAGGTTGCCATGGTCGATATTATTGAAGTCATCAAGGCTGGTATTTAGCTTGCTCCCATTTTGGGATCGGCGTGATATAATCTCATGCGTATCATTTCACGAAAAACGCTGCGCGATTTTTGGGAAAAGCATCCCGATGCCCGGCAGGCTTTGCAATCCTGGTATGCGGATGTAGAGCAGGCCCGCTGGCAAAGCCCGGCAGATATCAAAAAAACATATGCCAGCGTCAGTTTTCTATCCAATAATCGCCTGGTTTTCAATATCAAGGGCAATCAGTATCGCATTGTTATTGTTGTGCAATATCGTTATGGGTTTGTGTATATCCGTTTCGTCGGCACACATGCTGAATATGACCGTATTGACGCCGAAACGATTTAACGGAGTAAAACGATGAATATTAAACCGATCAAGACGGAAGCCGATTACAGGGCCGCTTTGCAGGAGATTGAGCGGCTCTTCGATGCCCAGCCTGACAGCGAAGATGCTGACCGGCTCGAAGTGTTGGTAACTTTGGTTAAAGTTTATGAAGATGAGCATTATGCTATCCCGACCCCCGACCCGATTGAATTCTTGAATTATTTCATGGAAAGCCGCGGCCTGGAGCGCTCTGATATTGAGCCGTATATTGGCAGCCGTGCCAGGGTCTCGGAAATATTGAACCGCAAACGCCCATTAACCCTGAATATGATTCAACGCCTGAGCGCTGGATTAAATATTCCCGCCAGCGTGCTGATTCAATCCTATGAATTGGCAACATCCAATCAGGCCAACAAAGTTCGCAGTCTGGCCGCCTGAACGCCGCTTCTCCTAACTCGCTCAGTTCGTTATTCTCTACTTTCTACCCTCTAACCTCATGAAAATCCCCATGTCCTCCCCCGACCTGACTGACGCCGAGCGCCAGGCGGTCATCGATGTCATCAATACCCCCATCTTGAGTATGGGCCAGCAGATTCCGCGCTTTGAGCAATCCTTCTGTGACCTGACCGGTGCCAAACATGCCATCGCTGTTAACTCTGGCACGGCCGGCCTACACCTGTGTGTCCGCGCCGCCGGTATCGGCCCCGGCGACCTGGTGATTACCACGCCCTTCTCCTTCGTCGCTTCGAGCAATGCCCTGCTCTTCGAGAACGCCATCCCCGTTTTTGTCGATGTCGACCCGTTGACCGGTAACATCGACCCCGACCTCGTCGCCGATGCCGCCCAAAACATCGAAAAATATTTACCTCGAAAATTCGATACTCGACACTCGAATGACGAATATCGAATCGCTAATATCGAATCTCGCCTGAAAGCCATCCTGCCTGTCGATGTTTTCGGCCAGCCCGCTGATATGGATGTGATCAACGCTGTCGCCCATCAGCACGGATTGACTGTCATCGAAGATTCGTGCGAGGCCCTTGGCGCAACCTACAAGGGACGCCAGGCTGGCACCCTGGGCGATTACGGCATCTTTGCCTTTTACCCCAACAAGCAAATCACCACTGGCGAAGGCGGGGTCGTCATCACCAGCGATGACAAAGCCGCCGACCTGATGCGCGCCCTGCGCAACCAGGGCCGCGCTCCCGGCGATACCTGGCTCTCGCATACCTACCTGGGCTACAACTATCGCCTCGACGAAATGTCTGCGGCCATGGGCGCGGAGCAGATGAAACGGCTCGATGAACTGCTCACGAAACGGGAACAGGTTGCCGGGTGGTACGCCGAGCGGTTGTCCGAAATCCCCGGCCTCGAACTGCCACATATCGCTGCGGCCACCACGCGCATGAGTTGGTTCGTTTACGTCATCCGCCTGGATGCCAAAATCGATCGCGCCGCTTTTGCCAAACGCCTTGAAGCGCGTGGCGTGCCGGTGCGCCCCTACTTTGTCCCGATCCATACCCAACCCTACATGATCGAGCGTTTTGGCTGGCGTGAAGGCGATTTCCCGATCACCGAAGACCTGGGCCGCCGCGGATTGGCCGTGCCTTTCAGTGGTGTGATGACTGAAGAGCAGGTTGAATACGTCTGCCAGTCCATCCGCGCCGAGTTGATGTAAAACTTTTTTGGATATGAATCGCGGGAGTTTTACAGGCTCTCCGCGAGAAATGTTGCGAGCATTTTAATATCGCAAAATCTGGGCCACGAATTGCACGAATTCTACGAAAAAATTCGTTCAATTCGTGAAATTCGTGGCCAAAAATATATCTATGCCCTCCCTGACCATCTTTCCCCCACCCAAACAGCGCGGACTGACCTTGCATATCGTCCTGGTCGTTGTTTTTCTGGCCCTGGCGGCCTGGTCGGCGTTTAACCTGTACGGAGCGGCCTTCAATTTGGCCTTTGCCGGGTTTGTTCTGTTGCTGCTGGCCTGCCTGTTTATCCTGCCCGTCCTGGCCTACCGTCTGTATGCCCTGATTCGGGCCGAATACAGCCTCGACCGGGACAACCTGCACCTGGTTTGGGGCATGCGCGTCGAAGACATCCCGATTTCGGATATTGAGTGGGTGCGACCGGCGGCCCAACTACCCACCTCGCTTGGTCTGCCCTGGCTGCGCCTGTGGGGCGCATTGCTCGGCAGCACCCGCCACCCGGATATTGGTTTGGTCGAATTCCTGGCTTCCGAGGCAGACGGTTTGCTGCTGGTTGCCACCGCCCGTCAGGTGTTTGCCATTTCTCCTGCCGATCCGGCAGCTTTTGTGCTGGCTTTCCAGCGCACGATGGAAATGGGCAGCCTCGCCCCCGGACAGGCGCACTCGCAGTATCCCTCTTTTGTCATGTCCAACGCCTGGGAGAACCCCTTCACGCGCACCACCTGGCTGTTTGGGGCATTTGTCAATATCGGCCTGTTCCTGTGGGTCAGTATTGCCCTGCCCGGCTTGCCGCTGGTCTCGCTGGCCTTCGATGCGACTGGCGCGCCGCTCGAACCCGTGCCCGGCGCGCAGTTGATTCTCCTGCCGCTGCTGAGCGCCGTTTTATTTGCGGCTGGCTGGCTGGCCGGATTGTTCTTCTACCGCCGCGCCGACCTGCACCTGCTGGCCAACCTGCTCTGGCTTTCCGGCACGTTCGCCTCCGTTCTTTTCCTCTTTGCTGTTTTCTTCCTGCTCAATGCCGCCTGAAAAACTCATCCAACTTGCGCTTGGCTTTGTCCTGGCCGTCCTGATAGCTTATGTCGCTTATCGCGCCCGCAGCCTGTCGCGCTCCGGGGCCTTTGCCGCGACTTTGGTCGGCACCGTTATTTTTGGCCTGGGCGGCTGGCAGTGGGCCATCCTGCTCCTGACCTTCTTCATCAGCTCCAGCGGCCTTTCGCGCGCCTTCAAAAATCGCAAACGCGGCCTGAACGAGAAGTTCTCCAAAGGCAGCCAGCGTGACGCCGGGCAGGTTTTCGGCAATGGCGGCCTGGCGACTCTCTTTGCCGGGTTGTCGGTCTTTTTCCCCGCTGAAGCCTGGCCCTGGCTGGCCTTCGCCGCCTCACTGGCCGCCGTCAACGCCGACACCTGGGCCACCGAACTGGGGGTGCTCAGTCCGCACCCGCCGCGTATGATGACGAATTTAACCAAAGTCGTGGAAAAAGGCACCTCGGGCGGAGTCTCGCTTTTCGGCACCTTCGCCGCCCTGGCCGGGTCCGGTTTGATCGCCATTCTCGCCGGAACGCTCTCCCCCGTACCCGGTTCGCCGTTAAATGGACTTGCGCTCACGCTCTGGGTCGCTTTCGCCGGGCTGGCCGGTTCGCTGGTGGACAGTTTCCTCGGCGCGACGGTCCAGGCCATATACCTTTGCCCGACCTGCCAGAAAGAGACCGAACGCCACCCCGAGCATACCTGCGGAACGAAAACCAGCCTCAAGCGCGGATTCCCCTGGCTGGATAACGACTGGGTCAACTTCGCCTGCGGCCTGGCGGGAGTTTTGTTTGCGCTGCTGGCGCTTTTGTAACAATCCTGCGCCCCTTCCACTGCGGCCCGCCTCCAAAATGCCAGCGGATGGCCTGCGCCGCAATCACCGTCATCAATAGTACCGAAACCGGCATCAAGACCGCATCCCCCACCCGCTGGCGGGTAATAGCCGCCGTCAGCGCGCGTATTAAAATCCCTAGTAAAGCAAATCCGAAAATTGTGAACTCGATACTCGAATATTCGAAAATCGAGTATTCAAGTATTCGAGTATCGAATATCGAATCTCTAATAACCAATATCCAAGGGAGAACAAACATCCACCAGTGAAAGATGGTTGAAAAACCTAAAAGCGCCAGGCTATTCCCATGCCCGGCCAGGATGTTTTTGGCAAAGCCCTCGCGCGCCTGGTTCCAGTTTTGGTACATGCGTGTTTTTATCAGCCCGTTGCCATCGGCGGCGCGCAGGCGTAATTTGTGGCGTTTGATCGCCCGCGCAAAAGCCATGTCATCGATAATTTCAGCTTTGATCGCCTGGTGCCCGCCGATTTGCTCGTAGGCCGAGCGCTTGAAGAGCAGGCCTTGGCCCATGGCGTGGGCAAAAATTGCCGGGGGCAGGTGGTGGACGGCCAGGATTGGCAAATAGGCCTGGATGGTGAGCGCCATCAGCGGCACGACCAACCGCTCCCCCCAGGTTTGCGTGATTTGGGTTGGCCAGACCGTCAGCAGGTCAGCGTCGGTTTGCTGGGATTCGGCTGCCAGGGCCGAGAGGGCGCTTGGTTCCCAGCGCACGTCGGCATCGGTGAAGAGCAGGCTTTCGCCGTGGGCCTGGGCTGCCAGTTGCTGACAGGCCCAGGGTTTGCCGAGCCAGCCCGAGGGGAGTCCGCTCCCCTGGAGGATGGTTAAACGCGAGTCGCCTCCAGCCGCCTCGCGCGCGATCTTGGCGGAGTCGTCTGTCGAACCGTCATCCAGAATAATGATTTCAAAATTGGGGTAATCCTGCGCGAGCAGGGAGCGCACCGTTTCGGCGATGACTGCCGCTTCGTTGCGCATGGGAATTAATACAGAAACAAGTGGACGGATGACGAGGGAGCGAGGCTGCAGCCGGGGAAAGGTGAAGGCGTTCAGGATGGCGGTCAGGGCGAAGTAGAACAACGGGGAAAACGAAATGAGCAAAAACAATTCGTTCATGGCGCCTTGTTTACTTTTTCACTTTTCTACTCAGCAACTTGAGTTTAGAGTTCAATTTGGGTTAAGACCTTTTGGTACACGGATTGCACGGATTACGCGGAATCTCACGGATTTTTCTTAAAAAAATCCGCGTAAATCCGTCCAATCCGCGCAATCCGTGTTCAGATTTTGGTTTTTAAGCGCCCATTGAGCTAAGATTCCTGCTTTGCCAGACTCGTAAAAACGAACTCTAAAGTCAAGTCAGCAACTCAAACCGATGTTTCCAGAGCAGTAAAACTGCCTGCAATCCGAGCACCCAGAAAAAGAGCGGTTCCGGGCTGGCAAAGTAGAGATAAATTGCCATACCGATGAGTGTCAGCACAACCGCGCGGCCCGAGTTCTTGAGCAGGATGAACCAGAGCGTAATTCCGGCCAGGGCCACCAGCGGCACATCCCAGAGCGTTAACCCAATCCATGCTCCCAGGACGGTGGCCAGGGCTTTGCCGCCTTTGAAGCGCAGGAAGGGTGAGTAGGCGTGGCCGAGGCTGGGGGCCAGGGCGATGGCGACCATCCACGGGCCGCTGATGCCGAGGAGTTGGTAGGCCAGCCCGACCGGGGCGGCGGCTTTCGAGACATCCAGCATCAGCGCGGCCAGGCCGACCCATTTGCCGCCGGCTTTCAGGGCGTTGGTCGCGCCGGGGTTGTGGTCGCCGACCGTACGCGGGTCTTTGCCGGCCAGTTGCGTGACCCAGACCGAGAGCGGCAGCGCGCCGAGCAGGAAGGCAAGTATCAGTATCCAGGGTTCAATCATCAGCATCCAGTCAATAAGCCCTGAGCGGAGGCGCAGCCGAAGTCGAAGGGCGGTATTCAGTGTTCAGAAGCCGGTGTTCAGTATTTACTGACAACTGCTTACGGGTCATTGCTTACGGCTCGCTGCCCTCCACGCCAGCCAGACAAATAATCCGCTGCCCAAAAAGCCGACGATTGCCGGGCCTGGTTGGGCCCAGAAGATACCCTGGCCGATGGTTTGCAGGAGCCAGGTCAGCACATAGACCAGTGAGAGCGGACCAACTGGCAGGTTTTTGGGGTTGGCAAGCAAGGTGAGCGTGGCTGAAACCAGCAGCCAGCCCAGATAGTTGACCAGCGGAATGCCAAAATACTGGCCTGGGATTTCCCAAACCCAGAAACCCCAGGCGACCATCTGTGGGTCGAGGAACAGGTCCCAGGCGGTGAAAGCCAACGCGGAGAGAAGCACGAACGCCCAACGCGGGCGGGATTCGCCCAGGATGGTTTTGGCGATGGCCCAGGCGGGGGGCAGCATCATCATCCAGGCCAGCGGAATGAGCAGGGGCACCCCGGCCAATTGCGGTTGGAGCAGGTCGGTATAGTGATATTTTCCAAAGGGGAAGCCGGTTGTCGAACCGATCAATTCTGCCAGATACGAAAGCACTGCCACGATGGCGAAGGTTTTCAACGTCTGCGCCCAGCCCCAGGCCGAATAGAGAATTGCCAGAACGGCGGTGGCCTGCATCAGCACACCAAAAGACATGCCGCGCAGCAGGTAGCCTTCACCCAGAATCCAGCCCAGGATGGGCAGGGAAACCATGGTCAAGACCCAAAAAGCCAGCGGAACCAGGGTCGAGCGCGGGTAGCGGATGGCGTTATAGGCTTCGATCATTTCAGGTTTTTGGCGTGCAGCCAGTCGAATAGGAACAGGAACAGGCCCTGGATGAAAATGCCGATGCCGGTGCCGACCCAGAAGACCTCCGGGCTGAAAAAGCGCGCCAGGGCGGCCCCACCCAGCATGTAAAGCACATCCAACCCGGCGTTGGTCCACAGCAGGCGGGATAATTTCCGCGTTTCTTCGGGGATGGCGGCCTGGCGGCCTTTCTCGTCCAGCTTGGAGAGCTTTTTTTGCAGGCTGAGATTGCCAAAATAGGCAATGCCCTGGTTGATAAAGCCCCAGCCGAAGAATTGCAGCGCCATGCCGCGCCAGAAATCGCCCACCAGCAGGAATCCGAACGCTCCCAGCGTAATCGAAACCCAGGCCCACCAGGTCAGGCGGCGGGTAATGGCGGCTTGATATGCCCAAATATCCATGAAAAACCTCCAGTGAAAGATGCGGCGATTAAACGGTCAAATCCCGATCAGATTCTATAATGCCCGCGGATGAGAATTGCGCATTCCTGCTCTAGAAAAAAGCGCAATTCTCATCCGTAACGGGTATATCCAAAAAAAGTCCCTAAAGGCATCCAAAACCTTTAGGGACTTTGCGATTTACTCGTACAGCGCCTTGACCTGTTCCTCGGTCATCCCTTTGACCACTGGCCGGTCAATTTGCTCCATCAGGTGTTCCTTGCCGCTGAAATCGATCAGGTGGCCCGATTTGGCGGCCTTGGTGCGCAGGTAGAACTCGTTATGCGGGTTGGGCGGCAGGACGTGCGGGATGCGCCCGGTGACGTTGATGCCGTACTTGGTCATATCGTTGATTTTCTTGGGGTTATTGGTCATCAACTGGATCGATTTGACCTTGAGCGACATCAGCATATGTGCGGCGACTTCGTAATCGCGTTCATCATCGCGGAAGCCGAGCGCCAGGTTGGCCTCGACCGTGTCCATGCCGTAATCCTGCAAGCCATAAGCGCGGATTTTGTTGATAAAGCCAATTCCGCGGCCTTCCTGGCGCAGGTAAAGCACCATGCCTTTTTCCATTTTGCCGATGGCGGTCAGGGCGGCTTCGAGCTGGTCGCGGCAATCGCAGCGCAGCGAGCCAAGCGCATCGCCGGTCAGACACTCGGAATGGATGCGCACCGGCACATCCTCGGCATCGGTAATATCGCCCTTGACGATGGCGGCATGTTCCTTGCCATCCTTGTTATTGTAAAAAGCAACGATATGGAAGTTGCCAAAACGGGTGGGCAATTCGGCAATCGAAGCAATGCTGACGCAAATATGATTATCACCGCAACCGTCGCACTCGTGTTCGCGGTCGCCATCCAAAATTTCCTGAATTTTCAATTGAGTGAGTGCCATGATTTATCTCCTATAAAAATACATCATACCGCTAAAACATAGGCAATGCGTTAACGACTTTTCTTATTTTTGTAAACGATAGCGGATCAGCAAGCCCCCGGCGGGATCCAGCACCCGGGCCTCCACCAGCTCCAGCGTTTTCGCGGCGGATGCGGTCCACCCGTCGCCGTCCACCAGGGTCGGGGCGTTTGCCCCGCCGAAGAGTTTCGGGGCAACATACACCTGGATCTCGTCGGCCAGCCCCAGGCGGATGAACTCGGCGATGAGTGTGCCCCCGCCCTCGAGCATGATCCTTTTCATCCCCAGCGTTGCCAGCGTCTGGAGGGCCAGCCCCAGGTCGACGCGCTCCCCGGCATGGATGAACACCTCGACCCCGGCGGCCTCCAGCAGGTCGCGTTGGGATGCATCCGTTCTGGGCGTGGTGAACACAATCCGCCGGGCCGGGCCAGCCATGACAAAATCACCCTGCGGGTCGAGTTCGGCGCGGCTGACGATGCCGACCTTGGCCGGGTTCTCGGGTAAGCCTGCCGCCAGGCGTTGTTGGGCCAATTCAGGCAGTTTTACCGTCAGCTTGGGGTTTTCGCGGTTGAGCGTGTTCCCGCCGACCAGCACCGCGTCCACGCTGGCGCGCAGTTCCAGCACCCGGCGTTTGTCCTCCGCGGACGAAATCCCCGTTCCGCGGCGTTCGAAGGTGTCGATTTTACCGTCCGCGCTCATCGCGGCGTTGATGATAACGTATGGTTTCATGGCATTTGCGTAGGGGCGAGCCATCGGCTCGCCCCTACGTGATTATGCGTGGAATTTCTTCTCGCCCGCCTCGATGCGCACCTTGAGCCGGTTGGCTGCCGGCGGCAGCGGGCAAGACCAGCGCTCGTTGTAGGCGCAGTAGGGGTTATAGGCCAGGTTGAAATCGAGCACGAGTTTGTCGCCGCCCAGGTCTTCGGGTTCGAGGTAGCGGCCCGCGCCATAGGTTTCCGCCGGGGCGGTGGCATCGCTGAACGGCAGGAAATAGCCATATTCGGCCTCGTAGACCTGCAAAACAACTTCCTGTCCCTTGACCTTGAAACGCACCTGGCCGACGTGCCAGTAATCGCGCTCGTCGCCGGTCGAGGTGGCAATCGCAACCATCTCCGGGTCGGGATTGCGCTCAAGGGTCAGTTCCAGGCGCAGGGCCGGGTTCTCGGGGTAATAACTTAACCCGTTGAACTGGCTCTTCTGCTCCTTATCCAGCGGCGACTGGCGGTTGTTCTTGAAAAATTCATCTTTTTCACGGCGAAATTCATCGAGATTGCTCATTTCGTTATCTCCTTACTTTTTTTACTTCCTGGAAGGCCTATTACCGCTTCGAGGCTTTCTTCATACTGGCTGATAATTTTTCCCAGTTCAAAATCCTGGGCCAGTTCGCGGCTGCGAGCCTGGAAAGCGGCGATTTTTTCGGGTGAGGCCAACAGCGTTTCGAGAGCATCGCTCAACGCGGAAACATCTCCGGCAGGGAAAAGAAATCCGTTTTGGCCGGGCTGAACCAACTCCGGGTTGCCGCCGGCGTCGCTCAGGACAAGCGCCAGGCCCGTGGCCAATCCCTGCACCCCGACCACCGACAATCCCTCCGAACGCGAGGGCAGCACCAGGATGTCGCTGGCGGCGAAGTGTTCCAAAACCTGTTCGGGCGTGACCCAGCCGGTCAGGTGGATGCGGTTGTCCAGCCCGTGGCGCTCGGTCAGGTTGCGCACTGTTTCAAGTTGTTCGCCGTCCCCGGCCATGATACATGTCCAGGGGAAATGCGCCAGACGCGCCAGGGCTTCGACCAGGTCGGTCGGGTTTTTGTGGGTGACAAAGCGCCCGGCAAAGATGATGCGCGGCGCGCTGCCGTCGCTGGGCTGCCACTTGGGCAGGGCAGCGCACTCGACGCCGTTGTGGATGACCTCCACTGGCACATCGTAGTGCTTCAAAGCCAATCCGCGGGTGTATTCGCTGACCGCCACCACCCGCGCCGCGCTTTTCCAAATTTGCGGGGTCAGCGGGTAAATCAGTTTGAACCAGCGGTCGGTTTTATCCGGCACGGCGCCGGGCACATCGCCGAGGTGGGCAGTCAGCAGGTAGGGGATTTTGGTCAGTTTCGAGAGCGCATATGCTGCCGCCCCGGCTGGGACGGCGAAATGAGCGTGAATCACATCCGGTTTCCATTCACGGATGATGCGCAGCCCGGCCTGGAACGCGGCCAGATCGTAGCGCGCCATTTCGGCAAACTCGGCGCGATAGGCTGCCCGCCGCCCGGCGGGGATGCGCTCAACGTGGACGCCTTCGATGGTTTCTGTGGCGGGCAAGCCATCCAGCCGGTCGGTCAGGATGCGGATTTCATGTCCGCGCCGGGCCAGGCCCACGGCAATATCGCGGGCAACCCGCCCGCCGCCGCCGCCGACCGGCGGAAATTCATGACACAGCACCAGAATTTTCATGCCTTTTCCGCGACATCGGAGGCCACGCCCGAAACCCACAGCGCGCCAGGGACGGTCACCAGGACGGTCAGGAAACGGGTCAAAACCGCAAAGGCCGAGGCCTGCTCGATGGTTGCGCCCAAGGCCGCAAACAGGGTGGCAAAGGTCACTTCGCGCAGGCCATACCCGTTGACCGAGATGGGCAGCACGGTGACGAAATAGGTCACGGTTTGAATGGCCATAATCTGAACAAAAGAAATTTCCATGCCCAATTCGCGGGCGACGATATAGTTGGCCAGCATGATGGTCAGGTTCGAGGGCCAGGCGACCAGGAAGGCCCAGCCGAAAGCAGCCGGACGCGAGGCCCATTCGCGCAGGGCGTCCATGATTTTGGGAAAGTATTTCTCGGCCAGCTTGCGCGGGTTGAAGGGCAGGGCCAGGGCAAAAATGGTGTTCAGTTTGGCGCCGAAAACCCAGAGCGAGAGCGGCAGCAGGCAGGCCATGGCCGCCATGTTAATGACCCGGTCGAGCGCCACCGAACCGACCGCCACCGCTTTGCTTTTGGTATACGGTAAGACCGCCACCATGCGCAGTCCATCGCCGCCGATGGTCGATGGCAGGAAGTTCGAGGCAAAAATCCCGCTCCAGGCGATGCGAAATGCCTGCCAAAACGTAATCGAGACGCCGTGTGTCCAGAGCAGGGTACACCAGCGCAGGGTGTTAAGGGCCTGGGCGGCCAGGTAAACCCCAAAGGCCAGGGCCAGCATCCAGGGGTTGAGACCGGACAATTGCCCGGCCAACAGGTTCCAGTCCAGGCGCGTGATCAGCCAGATGAAAAGTCCCAGGCTGAGAATCGTCCCAATCCAGCGCACCCAGGCGGCAAGCGAACGGCGCTTTTCACTCATGGGCAAACTCCCGGCTCGGCGCGCGGCGCAAAAACTTCCAGGCGGCTGTCGCTCGGCTCAATCAGCGCAATCGGTTCGTAATAACACAGAATATAGGGCGAAATGCGCGTATTCCAGACGTTGTTCTCTTCCACAAACGCGCCTTCTTCCTTGATGAACAGGTTTTGCTTGCCCGCTACAATCATCGCAAAGCGATTTTCGCGCAGGTCGGCATAAAACTGACCCAAAACCTGCTGGTTGTTGCTCATTGCCATTTCCATCAGCGAGACATTCTCGTATTCAGGAACCAGGGCTACGTTAATATCGCCAAAAGTGACAAAATGGCGCTCGTTGATGAACAGTACCGGGCCATCGGCGCTCTCGGCCAGGGTTTTCAACTCGGCCAAGCGGTCCTGGTTCCAGTCCGCATTGTAGGTTTGGCGCGGCGAAAGCATCGGGATCAGGAAAAAGAGGGGCGTCAGTGCGGCGATGGCCTGTACCGGCCAGCCGGGCCCGGTCTGTACCTGGTCTGCCTCCGGTGCGGACTCAACTCGCACCTTTCCGCCGACAAACAGGGCGGCTACCACGCTGAGTAGCACGGCGAACCCGTCCATGTTGTGCAAATCTCCGCCCCCGCCGATTTTTACGCTGACAACCAGTCCGCCTGCAAACAGGACCAGCAGCATCGCGAGAAGCCCGGCCCAGCGGATGGGGTGCAGGCGCTTCCATTGTTCCAGGGCCAGCGCCAGGATCGCCAATAACGGCAGGCTGACGAGTAAAATGCCCCAGACAACCCCCAGCGGGTAAAGCTCATTTGGCCACAGGCGCGACCAAATCAAATCGGAGGTGAAGCTGGAGGTAAAGGCCTTGGCGTTGTCGGCATTGCCCGAAAGGAAGATGTAAGCTGCCTGCGCGCCGAGGGCTGAGAGCAGCCCGGCGATGGTCCAGAGGGTGGGGAGTTTCAGGTATTCGAATATTCGCGTATTCGATGCTCGAATATTCGAGAACGGCACTTCCAGCAAATACAATGCCAGCGCAATCATGGCCGGCATCGGGAACCAGTTGACCCGGCTGACCCCGGCCCAGGCTGAGGCAACAACGATTGCAACCAGCGACCTCCACGGATTTTTATGCGAAACAAACAACAGCGGGATGAACACCATCGGCATCAGGTGGTAGTAGACACCGACCAGCAGGTAGAAGAGGAAGAGCCAGCCCATCAACAACCAATCCCGATTTCCTAATTTTGAAGTTGAAGATTGCGAATGAGGCATCAGGGCGCGTTTGGCAAGCGCAAAAACCGCTGCGCCGGTCATCAGCATCCAGAGCAGGAACTGCCAGAAGCGGTGGCCGGTCAGGTCAAGGCCGGGGATGATGAAGGCTAGCGATTGCAAAAAGTAACGGCTGGGGTGTAGGGTGGAAAGCGGGAAAGTCTCGCCGTAGAGCGATTGCGAGAAGTAAAGCGAGGCGTAAAAGTAGCGGCTCGATTCAGACCAACCCATCGAAAACGGATAAGTTGTCACCGCCTGGAAGTGAACGTAAATTTCGTAAGCAACGCCCAGCAGGGTGAGCGCCGAGGCGAAGCCGCCCTGCCAGGATGCCTTGAAAACCACTTTCAGCGCGCCAGCGGCCAAAAGAATCAGCCACCAGCAGGCCCAGTAGAACAGAATCGTCGTCAGCACCGGATCCTGGGTCGATTTTTTGACGACTTCGCCAACGCGGAAGGTGAATTTCAGATATGGAATCAGCAGCAGGATGCCGGTAAACAGGCCCAGGCCGAGCGCGCGCCAGACGGGGCCTTGCAGGCGAGACAACTCAAGGGCCGTGATAAATTTTTCAGCTTTTGAGTCTCTCATCCAGAAAAACAGGAAGATGCAGCCCGCCAGGACGGCCAGATAGAGCAGCAGAACCGCTCCCCAAACCGAGCGGTAGAGGATGACGCCCAGCTCGTTCCAGCGAGCGATGGACCAGCCCAGGATGCCCAGATTGGCGAGGAAGGTGAAAACGAAGGTGGTCTGCCAGAAGGTTTTGGGGGTGGTCATTGCTCGGATTTGTCCATTTTGGCCAGGATGCCGGGCAGGGTCAGCGCGCCGGGCAGGCTGGCGAGCATGTGCAGCAGGCGGGTGATGAGCGGCACGGTGGCGGCAACGGAAACATCCAGCCCGCCGAGGGTGCCGAGCAGGGCCGAGACGGTCAGTTCCTGCCAGCCGTAGCCGTTGACTGAGACTGGCACGTTGCCGATGAAGTAGGCGAAGCTATACAGGCCGATCACGCGCCAGAAATCCAGTTCGCCGCCGAGGGCATGGATGACAACATAGTTGGCGCTGAACATGCAGAGCATGTGGGCGAAGGCAAATCCGAGCGAGGTGAGCAGGGAGAGCGGTTTTTTGAGCCAGATGCCGAGCGAGGCGACGGTGCGGCGGACAAAATCGAGCCCTTTGCGCCACAGGTTGGGTAAAAAGGCGGCCTGGGCGGCGATTGGCGCGGCTTGCAGCAACTGGTAGAAGCCGAGCGGCGAAGCCAGCGACATGCCGGTCATGTTGACCAGCCGGTCGGCGGCCAGCGAGGCCAGGCAAACGGCGCGGTCGTAGCCGAGTTGGATTGTCCCGGCCAGGCGCACCACATCGCCACCGATGGTGGTGGGCAGGAAGTTGGTGGCGAACAGGCCGGTGAAGGTTAACGAGAGCGTATTTTTTAAGGGGATGGGAACATCTGCCGCGCGTAAAAGGGTATGCCAGCGCATGACGGTGAACAGACGCGAGGCAAAGATGAAGCCGAAGGCGGTCAGCAGTTCGAGCAGGGAGATTTGGCCAATGGCAGTGCGCACATCGTCCCAGTTCCAGGCGATGAGCGCGGTCAGCATCCCGGCAGAGAGAATCGTGCCGAGGATTTTTAGCAGGAAGGAGCGGTTGGGTTTGGAGGGCATGAGCAGGGAGTAATTGGTAAATGGTAAGAGAATATTATGGTTTCCTGGAAGGCTATCCAGGGATTTTCTTGTCGGAGTATTTTTCTATTTGGCTATACTGATGGTAGGCATACATAAAACTCGTGTTTGCCAAGGCTTGTGAAAATATTGAGATAATGTAAATCATCAAAAGATAAGCCAGATTTTCTTGTAGCAATATTCCTGGAGCGAGAAAATTTATCGCCGAAAATGCAGTTAGCGAAAAATTTGATCGAATAACTTCAAAGATAACCACAACGATTAGATTGGGGATGTACCACATTCCATAACAAATTATTCCCATTGCCATTAGTGCTGGAAGGTTTTTGCAAAATAATTTCCACGCACCAGAAATGCTTTTAAATACTCCATGATCTTTTATCAAAAATTTTGTAAAAGCAAAAAGCCAGAAGCCTGTAAATAAGGTATTAACAAATGCAAACAAAAAGATGAATGGTTCTATTCCAAAACCTTTTATCCGGTATTGAAGCAAAGAGCCCGAAATCCAAAATAGAGCTCCGATAAATCCGATTAAGACAAATAATTTTGTAAACCGCCAAAAATGTTTTTTTATTAATTGGAAAATATCATCGAATAAGAGATGTTCGCTTTGGGTAATTTTATAGGAGATAAAAACTTCTCCAATTGAACCAGCGATAAGCGAAACAGGGATTACTAGTAGAGAGAATGGGGTAAGAAGACAACGTAACCATAAAAAATTATCTTGGATGTAATTGACGTAAGGGGAGAACTGGATTGCGAACAAGAATGCTGCATAATACAGAAAAATGATTTTCTGCTTCCAGATAGCTTGCCAGCCGAGCCGATAGAATAATATTGCATCTGACATGTCGGTTATTTTCCGGCGTTTCTAATTACTCTCTTTACCGTATAGGTCGGTTTTTGCTGGGATTCGTGGTAGGTGCGGACGAGCAGTTCAGCGATCAGACCCATCAGGATGGACTGGAAGCCCATCAGGGCCAGCATGACGGAGATGATGAAGATCGGCGAGGTCAGGATATCGACTTCGATGAGCAGTTTGCGGATGGCAAGGAAAAGCATCCCGAAGAAGCCGGCCAGGAACATCAAAATCCCACCGCCGCCGAATAAATAAATCGGCTTGGCCGAGTAGCGCGTCAGAAATTGGACGGCAATCAGGTCGAGGATAACCTTGAGGGTGCGTTCCAGTCCGTACTTGCTTTTGCCGAACTTGCGGGCGTGGTGGCGGACCGGTACTTCCAGGATTTTCGCGCCCACCGAGTTGGCGTAGACCGGGATAAAGCGGTGCATTTCGCCGTACAGGCGGAAGCCGGTGATCACCTCGCGGCGGTAGGCCTTGAGGGTGCAGCCGTAATCGTGCAGGTGAACGCCGGTCACGTTCGAGATCAGCCAGTTGGCCATATGCGAGGGCAGGTTGCGGGTCAGGGCGTTGTCTTCGCGGAATTTGCGCCAGCCGGAGACGACATCGTAGCCTTCACCCAGTTTTTCGAGCATCATCGGGATGTCTGCCGGGTCGTTTTGCAGGTCGGCGTCCAGGAAGGTGATGACATCGCCGCGGGCATGGTCGATTCCGGCGGCGATGGCGGTCGTCTGGCCGAAATTGCGGCGGAATTCGACCACACAGACGTGTTCCGGGTCTGTAGCGGCGAGTTTTTCCAGCACGGCAATCGAACCGTCGCGGCTGCCGTCATCGACGTAGATGACCTCCCAGGTACGATCCATGCCTTTCAGGGCGGCATGAACGGCTTCATGCAGGAGCGGCAGGCTTTCTTCTTCGTTGTAAACGGGGATGACGATGGATAAATCCATAGGTTATTTTCTCCGATAGAGGAACAATACCGAATCTTGCTGGCAAGATTGCGGCGCAGTTTCAAGAATCAGTTCAAAATCAGACAGGTTGGCGGTCAGCCAGTTGTCCGGGTCAGCGTTGCGCGCTTCGAGCAGGACAAAATCGGCCTGGGCCAGCCATTCTTCGTTGAGCGATTGGTTTGTCCAGCCGTAACGGCGCAATCCGGCGTCGTCGTCCGATATGCGGAAGGAGTAGCCGCCGTGCAGTTGGCCGGGCAGGATTTGAATACCGGGCAAGTATAACAGCGTCACGGGCGAGTAGCCGTCCCAGTAGAGTTTGGAACCGGGTGGAATCTGTTGTGCGAGTTGGGCGCCAACCGCTTCGTAGCCGGGCAGCACATCGGACGGGCAATCGTAGCCCTGATATTCGCCGGCCAGCAGCGGCGAGGGGGAGAAGACTGTGCCGAGAAAAGCGATGAGAAGAAAGGCTGAAGCGAGAGCGGATGCGGGAACGGATTTGGAAGCGGATGAACGGATTTTGAAACGGATGGCGAAACGGGTGATGATTGCAAGGAGGAGGGCAATTCCAACGGCAACTATTACCGGGAAGATAACCTGGGCTGCGTCGGTGATGGCGCGCATTTCCAGGTTGAATTTGTTGGCGAATACCTGCCAGATTTGAGCGCCGCCGAATCCGGGCATCGGCAGCATCAGCAAACGCTTGTAGAAATATTCCGGCAGTAAGTCGCGGACGGTGCCTTCAGCGGAGTAAGCCATGCCAGCCAGCAGGAGCAGCAGCAGACCGAATCCCGTCCAGGCGCGCCAGGGCGGCGGGGTCAGGTTCCAGTGCGGCAGGGTGGCGGCGACCAGCAGCAGGCCGATTCCGCTGTAGAAGGCGGTGTAAGTGGGGAAGCAGAAAACGCAGTATTCGTTGCCAAGCGCGGCCCAGGCGTGCAGGATGAAAAAAGTAAAGAGTAGAAAAGATAAAAAGAGGACGAGTTTTTGGTGCGGATTCTTTTTGGGCCAGAAAACAAAAACAGCCAGCGCGCCGATCAGGGCGGCGAAGTGGTAGCGGAATGCGAGGAAAAAACTTGCCAGGCGAAAGCCGATGGGCGGCTCGGGGCTCCAGGTGGGGATGTGTTCGGGGGCAAAGTACGGGACCAGGAAGGGCAGCGGCAGCCAGCGCGCCCACAGGCGCAGGATGTTGGGCCAGTAAAGCAGGTGGACTCCGCCGAAGCTGAGGAGCATTCCGGCGAGCAGCCAGAACGACCCCCTCCCGGCCTCCCCCAAATGCCCAAAACCAGGGAATTTGGGGGAGGAGCGATTTTCAAAAAAAACATACAATACCAGCAGCGGCAGGAGGGGAATCAGGTTGATGCGCACCATGGCGGTTGCGCCTGCCAGCAGGCCACCGAGGAAGAGCTGCCAGTTCTTGCGACCCGGGCCGAGGGTCAGGAACATTGTCCAGGCGAGGAGGGCAGCTACCAGTCCCTGCGAGGCGGCCATGGCGGTCATACGCATGGCCGCCGGATTTAAGGCCAGCGCCCAAACCAGCAAAGCGGCGACCCAGCCTCCGCCCAGTCGCCGGGAGGTGAGATAAAGTCCCAAAACGGCGAACAGGCTGAGGGTGAAGGCGAACATCCGCCCGGTAACGAGGCCGGGGCCGAAGGTAAGTTGAATCCAGCCGGGGATGAGATAGGAAAGCGGCATCTGGTTCATCCAAACGCCATTGTCCTGGAAGGGGGTGTATTGCCCGGATGCGAGCAAAAGCCCCTTGTAGAGATACAGGCCTTCGTCGAGGACGGAGTATTGGCTGTGGACAAATGCCCACATTTGCGCGGCGAACAGGGCCAGGCCAATCAATGCCAAAAAATCCGCCAGGTGCGGTTTTTGGCGAATGTTTCTGATGATGCTGGACAGGAGATTCATCGCGAGGGCAAAAAAGTCACCACAAAGTCACCAAGTCACCCTAATTCTGTTGTGGCTTCGTGTCTTTGTGGTGATGGTTTTAGGGACAATGGTTTTATTTTTTGGCGAAGCGTTGCAGGTCAGATTCGACCATCATCTCGACCAGGCCCTTGAAGGAGACTTTCGGCTGCCAGCCAAGTTCGGTTTTGGCGCGGGTGGGGTCGGAAATGAGCAGGTCAACTTCGGCGGGACGGTAGAAGCGCGGGTCTTGCACAACATAATCCTGGTAATTCAGGCCGACATAGCCAAAGGCCAGTTCGCAGAATTCGCGCACCGAGTGGGTTTCGCCGGTGCCGATAACGTAACTTTCGGGGGTGTGGTGCTGGAGCATCAGCCACATGGCTTCGACATAATCGCCGGCAAAACCCCAATCGCGCTGCGATTCGAGGTTGCCCAGGCGCAGTTCCTTGGCCTGGCCGAGTTTGATCTTGGCGACTGTGCTCGAGATTTTGCGGGTGACGAATTCCAGGCCGCGGCGCGGGCTTTCGTGGTTGAAGAGGATGCCGGAAGTGGCGAAGATATCGAACGATTCGCGGTAGTTGATGGTGATCCAGTGTCCGTAGACTTTGGCGACGCCATACGGCGAGCGCGGATAAAGCGGGGTCGATTCGCGCTGGGGAACTTCGACAACTTTGCCGAACATTTCGCTCGAGGAAGCCTGGTAAAAGCGGATTTTGGGGTTGATCAGGCGGATGGCTTCGAGCAGGCGCGCCACGCCCAGGGCGGTCACTTCGCCGGTCAGGATTGGCTGACCCCAGGAGGTCGGCACGAAGGATTGCGCGGCCAGATTGTAGATTTCATCCGGTTTGTATTCTTCGATCATGCTGACCAGCGAACTCTGGTCGTGCAGGTCGCCCTGGACAATCTGGATGTCATCCTGGATGTGTTCGATGCGCTCAAAGGTCACGGTGCTCGAGCGGCGCACCATGCCGACGACTTCATATCCTTTGCTGAGCAATAGCTCAGCCAGATAGGAACCGTCCTGACCGGTGATGCCGGTAATTAATGCAGTAGGCATGTGTTCTCCTTGTAAAGGCAAAATTCAATTGGTGAATTATAACCGGAATGGAAGGCAGAATGAAAGTAGTGGTTCACGTTCACCTGTTTTACGGTTCACCTGTTTACTGGTTTTCTTTTTCCCTTTTCAACTCTTTCACTCTTCCCTTCCCCACTTTCTCCCGCATCCAATCCCCGGCGACGGCCAGCACTGACAGGCCAATGGCGATCATCAGCGTGTTGCGAATGCCGAGGTTGAATCCCAGGCCGATATAGCGGAAGAGATACCAATGCCCGAACACCATCAGGATGATGGATTCCACCGCCAGGATGCGCAGGAACCAACGGTCGCGGGTAATTTTTAACTGACTACAAGCCTGGGCGGCCAGCAGGGCCATCCAAAAGAGCAGGATCACGCGGTAGCGCGGATTGTCCCACTGGTCGCCGCCGCCGCGAATGGCGGCAATCAAAATCCAGACCCAGACCAGGGCTGAAATCCACAGCCATTGGCGGCGCTGGCGCGGGTCGGATAGCTTCCAGGCGGCAAAGGGCGCGTAGCCCAAAATTGGCAGGAGCGCATACCAGCCGGCTGCCCGGGTAATCCCCAGGGTTTGCCAGAACGGGACAGACGGCTCGACAATCGCCGCCGGCAGCACCGGCTGGAGGATGCCGTACACCGCGACAAAGGGCATTGCCAGCCAGCCCGGCAGCGCCTCGAAGAGCAATTGGACGATTCCCGAACTGCGCCCGAGGATGTATTTGTTCCATTTGGCGGTTTCACGCGCCCAATCGCCAATCACGCCTAGTGGGCCGCTTTTGGCTGAAACCAGGTTCTCCCAACTAAGGGACAGAATCACAATCCCAACGACAAAGACTCCCAGGGCGGCCAGGATGGCTTTCCAGGAAACTTTGTGACCCTCGCCGGAAAAATAGTACCAGCCCACAGCGCCGACAATTGCCAGCAAGGCAATCCCCGGTGAAAAGGCCAGCATCCCGAACAGGGACAAGACCCGCCAGAACCAGGCCATTTTTTGGCGTGAACCCTGGTCGGCCTGGGTGTCCTGGGCGGAGAACAGGCCATAAAAGAACATGGCCAGGAAGGTCATCAGGAACGGTTCGCGCATTTGCGAAGCGCCCTGCAAAAGCGCTTCAGGGTAGAAAAAAAAGATCAACGTGGCCGAAAAAGCGATTTTTGGTTCGAGTATTTTGCTCGCGGCCCGGTAAACGAAAATCCCGCCCAAGGCACCGACCAGCGCTGCCAGTGCAACAATCGCCAGTGGCTGGTGACTGCCCAAGAGCCGGTAGGCGCCTGCGCTTAACCAGAGCAGGCCGCCATACTGGTCGGATTCATACTCCCCGGAGAAGGCCCGGAAGAGGGGCTGCCCCGATTGGGCCAGTTCCCAGGCCTGCGCATCGCGCCGGAATGCATCATAGAAGAGATACCCGGCCTGTTGGGTTTCGCTGCCGGTGCCAAGTTGGGGCAGGGCAAAGTAGGCAAAACTGCCCAGGGTCAGGCGCAGGGCAAAGGCGATCAGGAATAAGATGAAAAGTTGACGAGAAGTGAGTTTCATGCTTTATGGTTTTTCGACAAACCCATCCAGCAGCCGCGCGGCGCGCGCCGTCCAGGTGTATTGTTCGGCGTCCTTGCGGGCTTGCGCACCGAGCGCGGCCCGGCGGGAGGGGTTGTCGAGCAGTCCGCGCAAGGCCCCCTGCCAGAAGTTGCTGTCATCGGGCGGACAGAAAACGGCGTTATTGGTATTGAGCACTTCGCGGAAAACGGGCAGGTCGCTGCTCAGGATGGCGCGGCCGGTGGCCAGGTACTCGAACATCTTCATCGGGCTGGAGATTTTGGCCGAATTGCCCATGCCGCTGGAGATGGCGATGCTGTTCCCATAGGGCATCAGCAGCACATCGGCGGCAGCCTGGTAAAGGGTCAACTGCTGGTTGGGGACAAATCCGGCGAAGTGCGCGTTCGGCAGGTCTTTGGCCGCCTCGCGCCATTTATCGACATCTTCCGCTTTGCCGCCTGCCCACAGGAATTGGACATCTTCCATGCGTTTGGCCAGTTTCAGGAACAGTTCCACGCCGCGGCCCGTGTAAAGGTGACCGGTGCAGGCCACCGTCGAGGCTTCGACCAAGCCCAAGGAGCGGCGGGCCGTTTGCGGGTCGGGCAGGTCGGCAAACCGTTCGAGTTCGACTCCGTTCGGGGCCAGGACCACATCCTTTGGAGAGAGGAACCTCCCGAATTGCTCATCCAGCGCTTTGTGCAGGGCCTGGGTGATGACGCTGATTCGTTTCTTGCCGCGCATATCGCGGAAATAGCGATACCAGAACGGGCCAATTCGGCCGGCAGGCAGGTCGTGGACTTCCATGATGACCGGAAATCCGTGCAGCAGGCCGAGCACTGCCGATTGCACTGGCCAGACGTAGAGCAGGTCGGGCTTAAAAGCGCGCGCCCGGCGGACGGCGGTCAGGAAAAACAGACGCCGCGAGGGGGCGGCGATATATTCAAGGCTGAAACGGGTTTTCAACCCGTACAGTTGGGCGAGCTGCTCCCAGTCGCTGTTGCGGGCTTCGTGGCTGGGTACCAGCAAGGTGACTTCGTGACCCAATTGCGCCAGCGCGTGCACGGCCTTCATGGCCTGGATGCTATTGGCTACGTTGGATGGGATTTGCGAGGCGGAGATGGCGACGATTTTCATCAGGGTTTTCCCTTGAGCAGGCGTTCAGGATAGGGGTTCAATTTCAATCAGGGTCTGTTCTTTTTCGACCGTTTGGCCTGTTTTTGCGTTCAGCACTTTGACTTTGCCGGCAAAAGGCGCGGCAATTTTGATTTCCATTTTCATGGCTTCCAGCACCAGCAGGGTCTGGCCCTGGGCCACGGTTTCGCCCTCGGCCACCTGCACCGCGCGGATTTGGCCGGGCATCGGGGCCAGCAGTTCACCGGCGCTGTGGCTTTGTCCACGGGCGGCTTTGCGAGCCATCTGACTGCTCTGGTTGAACTGGAAAGTCTGGCCGTTGATGGTTACCCAGCGCTTCGCGCCGTCGCTGGAGACATAGGCGCTGAACCCGGTCTCGGGCGCTGATTCCGTCCCCGGCAGGCGGATATCGAGCCAGCCATCGCCGCGACGCACAATCTCAACCGGGCGGGTTTGCCCGTCGACGCGGACGGTAAATTCCTTGCCATGGGGAATTAGTTCGATGCTGTGCGAGTCCAGGTTAAATTTCATTAGAACAGCTTTAACTGTTTGGGGTCTTCTTCCTCGGGCGTTGTGGCTGTGTACGCAGCTTTTTGTTCGCCAACCTGGGATTTGCCGAGTTCCTTGCGCACCACTTCGAGCAGTTGCGGCAGTTTGGCAAAGTCGGCCAGGATGGTGGTTTTCAATTGCGGCTGGTGCAGGGCGGCTGCCGGGTGGAACATGGCTATCACGAAACGCTCACCCACCTTGCGCATTTGCCCGTGGACGGCGCTGATGCGCGCGCCGGGCATGAATTTGCCCATCGAGAAGCGCCCCAGGGTGATGATGATTTTGGGATTGATGGCCGCAATCTGGCGTTCCAGGAATTTGTCGCAGGCGGCCAGTTCATCGGGCAGCGGATCGCGGTTGTTGGGCGGGCGGCACTTGACCACATTGCCGATCCAGACATCTTCGCGCTGCAACCCGGCCTGGGCCAGCAGTTCGCCCAGGAATTTGCCCGCCTGGCCGACGAAGGGCAGCCCCTGTTCGTTTTCGTTGAAGCCCGGGCCTTCGCCGATCAACATAATTTCGGCGTTCGCCGGGCCAACCCCCGGAACCGACTTCTTGCGGGTTTTGTGCAGTTCGCAGTTGGTGCAAACCGAGACTTCAGTGGCAATCTGGGCAAGGGTTTCTTCGGGGGACATGGATTTCTCCTCAAATGACTGTTTTTCGGTCTTCCAGTTATCCGGTTTTTCGGTTGTTTGTTTTGCTGCATAACCGGCTAACAGGATAACCGCTCAACCGGATCACACAATAGCCGACATCAAGATTGCATCTTCACCGTTGGCATAATAGCCTTTCCGGCGGCCATCTTCTGTAAAACCAAAGGCGCGGTACAGGGTTTGGGCCGGTTCATTGCTGGCGCGCACTTCGAGCATAACCCGTTCCATGCCCAGTTCGGCGGCCTTTTCCAGCGCAGTTTTTACCAACGCCCGGCCAATGCCCTGCCGCCAAAAATCAGGATGAACGGCCACATTGGCAATTTCGCCTTCGCCGGCCACATCCCAAAAGGTCAGCGACCCGGCCAGACGATCCTCCACTTCGACCACCCAACAGAACGTTGTCTGTTTGAGCAGTTCGCGGGCGTAGGCGTTCGGGCTCCAGGGGACGAGAATCCCGGCGGCGGTGTCGATTTGCACGACAGTAGCAATGTCGGCGGGGGTCATGCGACGGATGAGCATGGTAATCTAGCCGGGAATCGGATCGCCGATGTGCAGGTAAATCGGGGCTAGGCTGGCGGCGGGGTCGGTTTGGCCCAATTCCCAGCGCCGGAAGGCCAACTCGGCCAGGATTCCTGGGCGGCGGGTAGCGGCAGCCGGGGAGGCGAGCAAAATGTTCTCGTTTTTGGATAAAAGCTGACGTTCGGCGGCTGTCAGTTCACCCGTCAAAAGGGTCGGGGAGGCGACCTCGGCGGCGACCGTTTCGGCGGTCGTCACGCTCGCGCTCCCCGCAGCCTGCCAGCCGTTTGCGGAAGCGTTAAACCAGCCCAGGGCCAGGCGTCCGCGTCCGGCTGCCAGGACACAGGCCAGGGGGAGTCCGCTCAGCGCCACCTGCGCGGCGAGAATATCGAGGGTGGGAATCCCGACCAGTGGTAGGGCGCGGCTCATCGCCAATCCCTTGGCAAAAGCCAACCCCACCCGCAGCGAGGTGAACGAGCCGGGGCCAATCGCCACTCCGACTGCCGCTACTTTGCTGATGTCTGTGCCGGTTTGCTGGAGTATTTGCGCCACCGCCGGAGCGAGTTCGACGGTGTGGCGGGCTTTGCTGACCCATAGATGCTCGGCAATCACGCGCGCGCCATCGTAGAGGCCAATGCCAATCTGGGGGGTGGAGGTGTCGAGGGCGAGGAGCATAGGGTGTCAGGTGTCAGGTATCAGGCTCTGAGCGGAGGCGTAGCCGTAGTCGAAGAGCGGTTAGGGGCTGACGTCAGGGGACAGGTGTTTGGTCAGGAGTTCGTAGCGTTCGCCAGATGCCGCAATGGTGATTTCGCGTTCGGTTTCGCTTTGATGGGTCAGGTTCATCCAGATGCGTTCTTTGGGTAGTAAGGCTTCGATGCGTTCGGGCCATTCAAGAATGAGCGCGCCTTCGGCCAGCATATCGTCCAGGCCGATTTGGGCGGCTTCGGGCAGGCTTTCGATGCGGTAGGCGTCCATGTGATAGAGCGGGGTGCCATCGGCAGCGCGATACAGGTTGACCATCACAAAAGTCGGGCTGGATACGGAATCGGCGCTGCCCCAGCCCTCGGCAATGCCCTGGGTCAGCGTGGTTTTGCCCGCGCCCAGGTCGCCTTGCAGGCAGAGCAGGTCGCCGGGCTGCAAGAGTTGGCCGAGTTTGCGGCCAAGTTGACGGGTTTGCTGGGCTGATTTGCTCAAGATGCGTTTCATGTTGGCCGAAATTATACCCGTCCCGCTGATAAATGCACAAGTTGGGGTGCATTTGAGGTTTCTGGTAAGATTAGGGCCAATTCGTTTGGAGGTACAAGCATGAATTTTTGGGCTGAAATAGAATACCGTTTGTGGGATTTCCTGCCAAAGCTGGGACTGGCAGTCTTGATTTTTGTCGCCAGCCTGTATCTTTCGAAGCTGGTCAGCGGCCTTGTGCGGCGCGCACTCGAGAAGCGCCAGCCGGTGCCGGGCGCGGCCAAATTAATTGTCGATATTACCCGTTGGGGCATTCTGACCCTGGGAACGGTGATGGCTTTCCAGCAATTTGTGGATGTGACGGCTTTCCTGGCCGGATTGGGGATTATCGGTTTTACGGTCGGGTTTGCCTTGCAGGATGTGATGAAAAATTTTGCATCGGGAGTGATTTTGCTTTTGCAGCAGCCTTTCCGCGTTGGCGATGCGGTCGCGGTGGATGCTTACGAGGGGACCGTGCGGGCGATTGATTTGCGCTCGACCGAGATCCAGACTTTTGACGGGCGGATTGCGATCCTGCCCAATGCGGAGGTGTTGAACCACGCAATCGTCAACTACACGCGCAGCTTGCAGCGCCGAATCGAGGTGGTGGTCGGCGTGGCCTATGGCGCTGATTTGAAACTGGCGCGTGATGTGGCGCTGGAGGCTGTCCGCGCGGTGCCGGGCTATCTGGCGGAACCGGCCGCGCTGGTGGTATTCAAGGATTTTGCTGATTTTGCGGTCAATATGTCGGTTTATGTTTGGATCGATACCGCCCAGACCAGCCCGCCAAAGGCCCGCGATGCGGCCATCGAGGTAATCAAGCAGGCGCTGGATGCGCACCGGATTGAAATCCCCTTCCCGGTGCGGACGGTTATCACCCAGAAAGAATAGTCCTGGTATAAGTAAGTTCATTCAACCGGACACGCTCATCCCGGAACAGACACAAGGCACCCAGGCACGGGATCGCTATGCGTACGGATTGAACACGGATTGAACAATCCACTCAGGTATACGGATCCAAGTGGGCATTTTATACCTATCCCGATTATTATTGGTTTGGTTGGCGTTGCAATAGTATTGAGCCAGATTCCATCGGATGTGTATCAGTCTGACCCAGCGAGGCATGGCGATCCTGAAGTTATGGCGTTAGGTATTGCTATGATATCTCCTGCCGCAGATATTGTTGTATCAACTGCACAATGTTTAACTTCGGGGTGTGACCCGGTTTTATATTCAATGGCCGCTTTGCCTGGCCCGAGTCCATCAGTTATTGATAATGCTTTTGATGATGTTGCAAAAGTGGCGGATGACTTGCCGATTACCCCGCCTCCCTTGCCCAATTCTCTTGATGAGTTATTAGCTGAATCCATTCCTTAGAACCCTGGTTCTTCTGTTGGATATAACAATACCCGAACTGAAGCTTTTGATGTTTTTGAAAAATTGGCAAAAGATTATGGGCCACACCCATCTCAAAAACCAGGATATTATGGAGAGTATAAGGGTGGAGGTTATATTGGCTATCGTCCATGGTCTTCATCGGGTCAAGTAACAATAGATTTTCACAATGTACCAGGCTATCCAAAGAGAATAGAAGTAAAATTCCCCAATGCTTTGCCAAGATAATTTGCAAAGGATAAGTTTATGATAAAAAAATTATCAAAAGATCAGTATTTCAAGTGTATTCAACCTATTATGCTAAGCTTATACCACAGCGACACTCCAGATATCTATACTGTGCCGTTTGCAAAACTTTTTGAAAAATCATTATTAATCTATGAGTATGCAGGACTGCCTAATGATGACTTGCTCGATCAACTGGTTAAGGTGAGCCGGGAATTTGGTGATAGTGGATTCTACTTGTCTTATCCATTACCTAATCCTCGTTTTGATCCTCGTTTTGCTCAATATACATATCATTGGTTCGTACATTTTGATGATGTTGAAGCATATAAAGATAATCATGAAATGTATATTTTGGACTTTATTTTGCTTTCTCCTAATGGCAGATGGGCATTGTTCCCATCCGATGAAACATTTGCTGTTCTTAGTGGTAATAGCGATTTTATAAACCGAATAATCGAAGGTATTCCCAACATTGATAATAATGTTATAAATTTTTTAGATAACTGGAAATTGCAACAAAAATTTTCAGAAAAAATCAATGTGAGCTGGGTGAAGCCGCTTATTCACAACATTTATGGTCAAGAATCAATAAACCTGCTAGAAAGGGTTGATTTCGGATAATTCGCGTAGTAGGTTATGTTCTATCGGAATATTATCCTGTGTGTACTCACGATATAAACCGATTAGATAATCAAAAATATTTCTTGCTCTCTAAATGCGAATCATTCGCAAAAAACTCCCGCAGCCATCGCTGCGGGAGTTTTTTGTGGGCGCGAAGGGACTCGAACCCCTGACCTCCTCGGTGTAAGCGAGGCGCTCTAACCAACTGAGCTACGCGCCCGTGCGCCGAATTATACCCGAAAATTTCAGGCTGACTGGTAAACTCTTAAACCTCCCATATCCAGCAGGCGGTTCGCCAGGCCGCTGCGGGCAGCCTGGTGCAGGCGGTCGATAATCGACTGGTAAAGGTCGGGGTCATGCCACAGATGCTTGAGCGCGTGGCGTGAGAGCAGGTCTGCGCCGCGGTTGTGTTTGCGCGGCAGCCATTGCCAGCGCAGCTTGCTGAAATGGCGCGCCAGGCGCAGGGCGCGGGTGTACAGTGGTCGAACCGCCGGGGACGAAACACTGGCCTGGCCTTGCATCTGGCTGATGACGCTTTTGGCGTCGCCGCAAACCAGGACGCGTTCGTGATTGACGCCCATATCGAGCAGGGCTTCCAGGCCTTCGACCAGCGCCAGGTATTCGGCAATGTTCGAATTGGCGTTTTGGCCGCGGGCGAAGGTGCCGTGTCCGTGGGCGACAACCTGTTTGCCGCGCAAGATGCGCCAGCCATAGCACATGATCCCAGCCGAAGTGTGTTCATTGTCCGTGTTGCGGAATAAACCATCAAACTCGAGTCGCAGCATAGAAGTCTCCAGAATCGAAAAACGCACTCGCGGAAACCGGTTCCAAAAGTGCGTCAGGGCGATTGAAAGACAGGCGAACCCTTGCAGTTCGCAGGAAAAACGTATTTTTAAGTCGGGTTGAGTGTGTTTTGAATTTTCTCAAAGAGTCACTCGATCTGCGGTGTTTTTCAAACCTATTGTCCAATTTTTTGGGCGCAAAGTCAATCAATATTTTGTAAAAATTTGTTTAACGATTGCCTGCTCGTTGAGCGGCGATTATGTTAAACTTTGCCTGCCGGCTGGAAGTCAGCGGGCAGAAAACAGGAGGCACAATGCGTTTCATCCGTTTTCAACTCAAAGACCAGCCGGCGCGCCAGGGCTGGCTGCTGGAGGATAAGGTTGGCGAAATCGAGGGCGATTTCTTTGCTGAGTATCGCCGTTTGAAAGCTGACATCCCATTGGAGGATGTCCGTTTGCTGGCCCCGGTGTTGCCCGGAAAAATCATCTGTGTTGGCCGGAACTATGCCGACCATGCCAAAGAACACGGGGTCGAAGTCCCAAAAGTCCCCTTGATTTTCATGAAACCACAATCATCGGTAATCAGCCCGGGCGAGACGGTCATCCTGCCGCCCCAATCCCAGCAGGTGGAGCATGAGGCCGAACTGGTGGCTGTGATTGGAACACGCGGCCGGAACATCACTGCCGAAGCGGCCCGCGACCATATCTTCGGGTATACCATCGGTAACGACATCACTGCCCGCGACCTGCAAAAAAGTGACGGACAGTGGACGCGTGCCAAGGGTTTCGACACCTTTTGTCCCTTTGGCCCGTGGATCGATACCGAGTTCGACCCCTCCGATGCGCTGATTACCTGTCGGGTAAGCGGCCAGCCGCGTCAGATGGGCTCGACCCGCGACATGGTTTTCAACGTCGGCACGCTGATTGCGTTTGTTTCATCGGTGATGACCCTCGAACCCGGCGACCTGATCTTTACCGGTACCCCGGCTGGGGTCGGTCCGCTGGTCGATGGGGACGAAGTCACCGTTGAGATTGAAGGCCTGGGTACCCTCAGCAACCCGGTGCGCAAGGGATAGTTCGGATATGAAGAAAGCCCTGCTGCGCCTCGTCCTGATGCTCCTGCCTGGCCTTTTGCTGGCCTGTGCGCCGCTTCCGCCCCCAGAGCCGCCCCCGACTCCCAGCCCTTCGTCCACGCCCGATCCGTCCCCGACGCCGTTTGGCCTGTATGGTCAATCCCTGCTCGACCTGACCTATTGCACCCAAAAGGGCGAAGCCCAAAAGCTGGACATTTACTTCCCGGAGCAGGGCGGCCCGTGGCCGGTGGTTTTCTACATCCACGGCGGCAGTTGGATGGAAGGCGACAAAAGCGAAGCAGCCGGTTTGGCGACCTGGCTTAATCCGCAGGGCTATGCGGTTGTCTCGATCAACTATCGCTTTTATCCGTATGTTCGTTTCCCGGCCTTGATTGAGGATGTCAAGTGTGCGCTGCGCTTCCTGCGCGCGCATCATCAGGATTACAACCTTGACTCTGAACGCATCCTGGCAATGGGCGCCAGCGCAGGCGGACATCTGGCCACGCTGCTGGCCACCTCGGACGCAACGGCTGGATGGGATGTTGGCGAATATGCCGACCAATCCAGCCGGGTCACGGCGGTGATTGCCATGTCCGGGCCGATGGATTTGAATGCCAAGTTTACCGGCGACCTGGGCACTGTTGTGCGCATGGCCTTTTACAAAAACCTTGACCCGGCCAGCCCGATCAATCAGGTCACAGCGGATGACCCGCCCTTCCTGTTGATTCACGGCGACCAGGACGGAATCGTCTCCGTTGCGCAAAGCCAGGCCATGTACGACAAACTGCTGGAAGTGGGCGTCCCGGCCCGGCTGGTGATTGTCCAGAATGGCGGCCATGACTTAAAAGCCTGGGATGGCTCGCCAACCGTTCCAACGATGGAAGAAATCAATCAAATCGTGCTCGAATTTATGGCAGAACAGCTGAAATAACAAAACAGGCGGCCCAATGGCCGCCTGTTCGATTTATATCCAGGCCGGTTCGTTGAGTCTGACCTCCGGCATGGCGATGGCTTGCAGCGGATTCCTGGCTGTGACCAGCCAACTGCGCGGGTCGCGGCCAACCGCCAGACGCCTGGCCCAGGTACTTGGAAAGGCCCGTAACGCGGCGGCGCTCATGCGGACCGGCTCTTGGACGAGGAAGCCGGCCTGCCACAAAGTATCCGTCACCTGGCGGACGCCTGCTTCTGGCTCCCAGCCTGCCTCGGACAAGGCTCCAGCGTTCAGGCGCAGGGATAGGCTGGCCCCTGGTCGGGCCGTCCTCGCCAGGCCGCCCAAAAGCCCTGGGTCGCCATCCAGCAGACTGGCCAGCAGGTTGCCCCAAGGAAAATTAATGCTGATCTGGGCCAGCAGGCCGTTCAACTCGACCGGCAGGTTTTGGGCGCTGGCAATCAAGTACAGGGCGTTATCGGGGCAATTGCGCGAGTTTTCGCGCAGGTTTTCGCGACAGGCATCCAGACCGAGAAAGAAACTGTCAGGGTTTTCGCGCGCCATCTGGCGCACAAAACGTCCGTCGCCGGTGCCCAGGTCGAGCCAAAGGCCATCGTAGCCGGAGATGCGCCGGGTAAATTCGGTTGAAGTCAAATGAAAGGGCTTTTTGCCCTGAATGCTCTCCATGTTTTCTCCTTTTGTTCGTGGTTGAAATGAAACGGAACGAACAAAAGGCATGGAGGCCCTCGGGCAAACGCAAACAGACGGCTGCGTCAGGCACCGTCGAGGTCGTCAGGGGTTGGTTTTTTACGATTTAGGGGAAATGCAAAACAGGCCCGTTGGGCCTTATCAAACACACAAACTATTTTGGGTTAGCAGGGTGGTCGGGTTAGAAAGCGGTTCATGATGAAAAAATTATAGCATTTTGCCGGAGCAACATCCATTAGAGCTTTATATGTGTTTCCGGGCTGGCATTCATTGGCCTTTGGCTTGCACTTTTGCCATGAACCTGGCTTCATCCACCAGAAAACGCTCATGCCGGGCCTCGCCGATTTTCTCGACTTCATCCCAGGCCTCGATCTGGAAGGTCAGCTTGCGGCCTTCGCTGGCAGTCAGCTCGGCGCTGATGCGTACCTTCATCCCGACCGGGGTTGGGGCCAGGTGTTGCACCTCGATCCGCCCGCCGACGGTGGTTTGGCCCTCGGGCAGGCTGCCGGTCAGCGCCAGAACGGCGGTTTTCTCCATCGCGCCGACCAGGGCCGGGGTGCTGTAAACCGGCACCAGTCCGCTGCCCCAGCGCGAGGCGGTATCGGCGTCACTGACAGTCAGTTCGAAATCGGCCCGCAGGCCGGGGGAAAGTGTGCTCATGTTGCCTCCAAAATCCTACTGCAAAGCCATTTCGACCGCGGCCAGGGCGTGGATGCGGGTGGTATCGAAGAGCGGCAGGCGGCAGTCTTCATCCTTGACCAGCAAACCGATTTCGGTGCAGCCCAGGATGATTGCCTGCGCGCCTTGCGCGGCCAGGCTTTCGATAATGCGCAGGTACTCGGCTTTCGATTCGGGAATGATTTTCCCCAGCACCAGCTCTTCGTAAATGACTCTGTGGACGATGGCGCGGTCGGCCTCGTTGGGAATCAGCACTTGCAGGTTGTGTCTTTCGGCCAGCCGCCCGCGATAAAACATTTCTTCCATCGTAAAGCGGGTGCCCAGCAGGCCGATTTTGGTCAATTTTTGGGCCTTAATCGCATCGGCAGTGGCATCCGCGATGTGCAGCAAGGGGATGTCGAGGCTGGCCTGCACTTCCTCGGCCATTTTGTGCATGGTGTTGGTGCAGATTAACAGGAAATCGGCCCCACCGGCTTGAACCTGGCGGGCTACGGCAATCATGGCCTGGGTGGCTTCCTGCCAGCGGCCTTCGCGTTGCAACACTTCGATTTCGGCAAAATCGACCGA
This sequence comes from Chloroflexota bacterium, assembly GCA_023459215.1. Classification (GTDB taxonomy): domain Bacteria; phylum Chloroflexota; class Anaerolineae; order Anaerolineales; family Villigracilaceae; genus UBA8950. Next base: position 6,743 of record JAEWVF010000067.1, on the reverse strand, counting down.
GACCATAACACATTTGGCCGAATGCAGCCCGCCCAAGCGCGCTTTTACACCCTGGTTCACCAGGCGGTAATACTCCAGCGACGATTCCCAACTCATTCCGGCGATCATGCCAATGGTTTTCATTCTGCCTCCTGCCGCGTTAGCGGATGGTTGTGAGGATGGTTTGTTTCGCCCCGGCCGCTTTTAAGGCGGATGCGACCGATTCGGCGCTTTGGGGCTGGGCCAGGGCGATCATATTGCCCCCGCGCCCGCCGCCGCTTAATTTAGCGCCCTCGGCCCCGGCAGTTTTCGCCGCCAAAACCAGATGGTCGAGTTCCGGTGAGGAGACGGTCATTTCTTGCAGCAGGGCCTGGTTGGCGTCCATTAGCGGCCCCAGGCGGACGGTTTCGCCGCTTTCGATGGCCTGGCGCGCCTGGCGGACGATTTCTCCAACCCGCTCGAAAACCGCCTCCCAGCGGCTCGGGTCGGCCTGCCAGAGTTTGCGCAGGTCGCCGACCGATTCCCGGGTGGGGGCGGCGATGCCGGTGTCGGCGATGACCAGGCTGAAGGGTTGCGCCACGCTGAAGGTCTCGATGGGCTGTCCGCGCACGAAATAGACCGGTTTGGCATAAGTGATGACGGTATTGTCGATGCCGGAAGGCGTGCCGTGATGCAGTTTTTCGATTTCGTAGGCCAGTTGGTTGACCTGTTCAGCGGGCAGGGGCCGTTCGAACAACTCCGTCAGGGCGCGGATGATTGCGACTGAAACGGCAGCGCCTGACCCCAGGCCGGATGCAACCGGGATGGACGAGCGAATCGTCACCCGGAACGCCGCGGGGCGGTTGATGCCCAAGCGTTGCAGGGTTTTTTCGATAACGGTAGCCAGTGGATGGGGGGATGAGTCCGCGAGCAGGCGGCTGAGGGGCGAAGAAAGTCCGATGTCGGCAGCTTGCACCAGCACCGCATCGGCCCAGTTTTTTCCCGCATCTTGTCCCGTTTTTTCGGCGGTGACCTTGGCTTGCACCTGAGTGACGGGCACAGCCAGGGCCGGGCGGCCATAAACGACCGCATGTTCGCCGAACAGGATGATTTTGCCGGGCGCGGAAGCGGTTGCCATTAGGAGATGTAGAAAACCACCAGAACGGCCAGACCCCACAGCAGGATGGAAACCTGCAAAGGCCGGTCAGCCAGGACAACATCTTCGGGCGCGCCGCCGGTTTCCTTGACTTGCAGCAGGTATTGGTAGCGCAGGATGCTGTAGATAATGAAGGGAATGGTCAGCATCATGGCATGATTGTCGGGCAGGTTGGGCGCGGAGAAGGTGTACAGGCTATAGGTGATGATGGTGGTACCGGAAGCCAGGCTGATGAGCTGGTCGAGAAAATTAATCGTGTAGCCGTCAAGGACTTTGCGCTGGGCGTTGGGGCCGCCGGCCAGTTCGGCCAGTTCGGCGCGGCGTTTGCCGGTGCCCATCAACAGCGCCAGGAAGATGGTAAACAGGTAAATCCAGGGCGAAAACCGCTGCACATCGATCAGGGTTACACCGGCTGCCACGCGCAGCACATAGAAAGAAGCCAGAACGATGATGTCAAGCAGCGGGATATGTTTAACCCATTTGGAATAGATCAGGTTGCCGATGAAGTAGATGCCTGTAATCGCGGCAAAGGCCGGGGAGAGCAGGTAAGCCAGCGGGAAGGAAACCAGCAGGATGGCGGCGGCCACCCCCCAGGCGGTGGACATCGGCAGTTTGCCGGCGGCGATGGGACGGTTGCGCTTGGTCGGGTGTTTACGATCCGATTCGACATCGGCAATGTCGTTGATGATGTACACCACGCTGACAATCAGGCTGAAAATTGCCACGCCCGCCAGGGTGTGCAGGATGGCCTCCAGGTTGGTCAGCTTTCGGTCAAAAACGAGAGCGGCCAGCAGGAACACGCTTTTGGCCCATTGTTTGGGGCGCATGGTTTTGAGCAGGGCTTTTAACATGAAAGGTATTTTAATGCAGAATGCAGAATGCAGAATGATGAATGAAGGGCAATTTCATCTAATTTCAAGTTGATGCAAAATATAATGCCCGCGGATATAGCGATATTGTCATTTCGACGAGCGCCAGCGAGGAGAAATCTGCGCTACACGGATGCAGAATGGCGAATAGGTAATTCGAAATCTGCCCGGCAAAGATGTCTGGAGAACGAAGCATCGAACAACGCTGCCGATGATAAAATTCAGCCATGCCAAAAACTCGTCTCGATTTGTTGCTGATGGAACGCGGCCTGGCGGAAAGCCGCGCCAAAGCCCAGGCCATCATCATGGCCGGGCAGGTGCGCGTCAACGGCCAGGTGGTGGATAAGGCCTCGACCAGCTTCTTGCCGGATGTGCAGGTGGTGGTGGATTCTGGGCCGCGCTTTGTCTCGCGCGGCGGCGAAAAGCTGCTCGGCGCACTGGAGACTTTCGCCGTTGATCCTGCCGGGCTGGTGTGTGTCGATGTTGGCGCTTCGACGGGCGGGTTCACGGACTGCCTGCTCCAACACGGCGCAGCCAGGGTTTACACCATCGATGTCGGCAAAGGCATCCTGCACTGGAAAATCCGCTCGGACCCGCGCGTGGTGGTCATGGAAGAGACCAACGCCCGCTTCGTCGAGTCGCTGCCGGAACCGGCGCAGTTGGTGGTCTGCGATGCTTCTTTTATTTCGCTGAAAGTTTTGCTGCCGGTGATGAAGAAATGGCTGGCTCCCCTCCGGCTCCCCCCATCTTCGGAGAAAATGGGGGGAGAGACAGAGGGGGGTAATCTGATAACTTTGATCAAGCCCCAGTTCGAAGCCGGGCGCAAGGAATCGGCCAAACACAAGGGCGTCATCCGCGACCCGGAAATCCATGCCCGCATCCTGCACGATGTTCTGCAATTTGCGCTCGATCATGGCTATGGCCTGCGCGGACTGGCAAAATCGCCGCTGCTGGGGCCGAAAGGCAATGTCGAGTTTTTGGCCTGGCTCGACTTAAATCAAACCACCAGCCTGGAAATCCCAGCGCTGGTGGCTCAGGTGTTGGGACACTCGTCCCCGGAAAGTATGGAAGAAACGGACTAAACCGGTTCTTTCGGTTCTGTCACCTGGCGGCGCGATTCGGCCAGGATTTCGTCGATGCTCATATCCTTGCGCGATTTGCGCGCGGGGTGGTAGTGAACATGCACCCGGCGCACGTTGGGAATCACCTTGCAGAGCAGGAATTCCACTTTATTGGCGATTTCGTCTCCTTCGCGAACGGTCATATCGCCATCAACGCCAACCGTCAGGTTGACCACAATGTGCGGCCCGAAGCGATGGGCTTGAACTTCTTCCAGTTGTTTGATGCCGGGCATATCCAGCAAGATTTCGCGGATCTGCTCGGCCAATTGTTTGCTGGGCACCGCATCCATCAATTCGACCGAAGATTCCCTCAGGATGAAAATCCCGGTGCGCAGAATCAGCAAGGCAACCAGCGCCCCGGCCATTGGGTCGACCCAGGGCAGTCCGCGTTGGCCGAGGAAGATGCCAATCGAAGCCGCGGAGGCCGAGAAAAGGTCATTGCGATGATCGTAGGCCATGGCCTGCACCACCGGATTGTTGGTTTCCTTTCCCAGGCGGTTAACGTAAATGGAGAGAAAGATTTTAATCAGGACAGTGAACAGGGCCACCCATAAGGCAACGCTCGACGCGCCCTGGTAGGTGTTCGCGGCGTTTGCGAACAGGTCCCAAATTTTATCGATCGCATCCCAGAAAACGGCAACCGCGGTGGTAACGATAAACGAACCGACCACCACCGAGGCGATACTTTCAAGCTGGCGATGTCCGTAGGGGTGTTCATCATCGGCGGGTTTGTTGGCCAGGCGCAAGAAAACGCTGGCAACTACATAATAGGCCACGTCTGAGGTTGAGTTGATACCTTCGGCCAACAGCGCCGGGCTGTGCGCCACAATCCCGACGCCGGTCTTTAGCGCAGCCAGGAAGATATTGGTTCCAAGCCCGATGTTGACAGCCAGCAGGCTTTTTTTGTCACGTTGGTGAGTCATGATAGCTCATTCGTTCGCTAGAAATTTACCCGATAGCCAGGGTACAGGCATGGAGTACAAGTATAATAGCCTCGCTTTATAAATGGAAAGAGAAAACCAATGAATTGCCCGAAATGTTCTTCACAACTGGTTCGAAAATTTTATAAAGGCGCGCTGGAAGTGGAGTGTTGCCCCAATTGCCGTGGGATGTGGCTGGATTTCGATGAACTCGACCGCCTGGAAGATATCGCCTTTGACCAGGATCACCTCAAGGGTTCTTTGCTGCATCGCCAACAATCGACCACTTCACCTTGCCCGCATTGTGGGCAGCCTTTGACCCAGTTCCAGTATCGCCTGTATAGCCTGAACCTGGATTTTTGCGCGGACGGCCGGCACGGCTTCTGGCTGGATGCGGGCGAGGATGAGCGAGTGATGGAAATCATGCGCCAGCGCGCCGGCGAGATGAGCCGCAAGCTGGAAGTGGAAAGCGAGTGGCGGAAAGCGCTCAAGCACATGCACGAAATTTTCAAGCAAGGATAGCTGGCCTTGAAACGGTCCAATTTTCTATTTTTATTTTTACTGTTGGCGGTTACCGGGCTGGCTTACGGATTGCAAATCCATCGTTTGGGCTTTTACTGGGACGATTGGGTTTTTGTTTACCGGTACAGCAAGATAGGCATCTTGAACACGATCTGGTACGGGCCAACGCGACAGTTGGCCGTATTTTTGCAAGCTCCCGGTTTCCTGTTCGCCGAAGATTCGCCCCTGCGTTGGCATATCTACATGCTTTTCCTGCGCTGGGGTGTTGCTGCGGTTTTTTCCTGGGTGCTGCACCTGATTTGGCCTGCGCGGCGCAACCTTACTTACCTGATGGCCTTGTTGTTTGCGGTACACCCGGCTTTTACCCAGAATTCCATCGCCGTTGTTTACAGCGTTCAAATCCTGGGATATGGCGTGTTCCTGCTTTCGCTGGGGCTGATGGTTTGCTCGCTCAAATATCCGCGCTGGTTTTGGTGGTTTACGCTGGGGGCCTTGGCCACGCAGGCGTTGCATCTCTTTTCAGGTGAGTATTACTTCGGCTTGGAACTGATTCGCCCGTTGGTTTTGTGGGTGGTTCTTGGCCCGGCCCACAAGCGGTTTCTTAAAACATTCCAGTTTTCCGGTTTCTATGTTAGCCTGCTGGGCTTTTACCTGCTCTGGCGGTTTGGCGTTTTTACAACCGGGCAGTTTGAAACCTATAGCTACAAAACCCTGCCGATTGCTTATGGCCGGGACGGTATCGGCGCAATCGTCGACCTGCTCCGTTACGGGTTGCAGGATGTGCTTTTCCTGCTCGTCAACGTTTGGGGAAAAACGATTCCGCCGGAGGTGATCGATTTTTCACAGCCCTACAACCTCTTCTCCGTTTTTGTTGCCTTATTGCTGGCTGCGAGCTTGTATTTCGCTTTCACCCGTTACCTGTCTCCATCAAATGAGCCGGCCAACTCACCCGAAGACCATTTTTTTCGGGATGCGGCCCTGATAGGGTTTGGCGCTGTCTTGCTGGGATTTATCCCCGGCTGGTACGTCATGCGTTTTATCATCATGCCTGGCAATTATGGCGACCGTTTTGCCCTGCCAAGCATGTTGGGAGCCACGATTCTGCTCATGGCCCTGGTGGAGTTTTTTGGAAACTCCGCGCGCAAACGCAATATTTTGCTGGCATCGCTGTTGATTGGCCTGGCGGTTGGCTTGCAAATTCGGGCAACGAACAGCTATCGCTGGGATTGGGAACGTCAGTTGCGCACCTACTGGCAAACCTATTGGCGCGCGCCCGCCCTGCAACCGGGAACGATATTGGTTGGTGGTAATGCCATTTCAACCACAACCGTCAATTATGTCGGCGCTTTTGCATTTAATTTTCTCTATCCCTCGCTGGCGGCATACGACCAGCCCCAGGTCTGGTTTGTCAATTATTACAAGACGCTTTTGCCCGAAAACCTGGCAAGTTTTGAAAACGGAGAGTTGCAACCGGTTGACCGGCATTCCAATATTGAGGTGACTCTCAGGCCGTCGCACCTGCTGGGTATTCATTATGATAGCGAAGCCTGCCTGCGCCTGCTCGAACCGGATTCCCTGGACTTGTATGAAATCGAGGCAAGCTATCAGCCGGTCGCCTCTTTGTCCAACCCGGCTCTGATTTTGCCGACTGCCTCGCAGCAACCGTCTGTGCACATCTTTGGCCAGGAACCGGCAGCCAACTGGTGCTATTTTTATCAAAAAGCCGATTTGGCCCGTCAGTTTGGCGATTGGCAAAGCATCCTGCTGCTCGAAAAACAAGCCCGTGATTTGGGTTTGACCCCGCGCAGCGATTTTGAGCGCCTGCCGTTCATTGAAGCTCACGCCCGCAGCGGCGACTGGCCCTCTGCGCTGGAGGCCAGCCTCGAAACCTTTGAATCCACCCGCCGCACGCGCGCCGCGCTCTGTACTTTGTGGCGTTCCTTTGAAGACCCGGACCCGCAAACCAGCCAGGCGTTGTTCAGCCAGCTTTCCTGTCCGCCGTAAAACCGCGCAAATTGTGAGCGAGGCGGGTATACTTTGCCTTGTATCCAATTTCTGATTATTTTGTCATGAAAGAGAAGTATGTCTGACTATATTCGTAACTTTTGTATTATCGCCCATGTAGACCACGGGAAATCGACCCTGGCCGACCGCCTGCTGCAAATCACCGGCACCATTTCTGAGCGTGATATGACTG
>JAEWVF010000066.1 GCA_023459215.1 Chloroflexota bacterium | reverse complement strand
CGGCGACAGGCTCTTCAGCCACCGGGGCTTCGGCCACCGGCGCGCCGCAAGCAGCCAGCACGAACGTGGCGATCAGCAGCATGCTGATCAGGGTCAACATTTTCTTCTTCATCTTCTCGTTCTCCTTGTTTTCGTTATTGAAGCGCACGCTTCAATTTTGACTGAGTAAAATTTTGCTGATTGTGAAAGGCGAGTTTTTTTGATGCAGGCTCGTTTGACCTACGCCTGGATATCACCTCCTTTTTTATCCGTGATTTGATGCAATGCAGTGGATAATGCCTGAACAACTGCACCCATGATCGATGATCTGCGGCGCAATACGGCAGTATTGATTTTGACAACCTGGGCGGCTCCGGCGAGACTTCTGCGACGGACGGTGTCGCGGATGGGCTGCAAGAGCAGGTCGCCGATTTGCGATACCCCGCCACCGACAACAACCACGCGTGGGTTGAAAAGGTTGACCATACCTGCGATGGCGATGCCGAGATAGCTTCCGGCGCGCGCAATAATTTGTTGCGAAGGCAGGTCGCCGCGCCGTGCGGCAGCGGCAACGTCGCGGGCGGTCAGTTCTTCGGCTGGCCCCATGCTGGAGAGCAGCGTTCTTTTGCCGCTGGCGACAATTTCCTGGGCCTGGCGGGCGATGGCTTTGCCCCCCGCCAGTGATTCGAGACAGCCGGTGCTGCCGCAATCGCAGAGCGGCCCGTTTTCCTCGATGGTCAGGTGTCCAATTTCCCCGGCTGAGCCGGTTGCGCCCTGGTAAACCTGTCCGTTTAGCAGCAAGCCAGCCCCGATGCCGGATCCGACCTTGATATAGGCCAGGTGTTCTTCTCCGCGACCGGCGCCGTAGGCCCACTCTCCCAGCATTCCCAGTTCAGCGTCGTTATTTAGCGAAACTGGGATGTTCCACTTACTTTCCATATCTTTGCGAATCGGGTAGCCGTCCCAGCCCGGCATAATCGGTGGCGCGACCACCATCCCGGCCTGGCTGACGATTGGCCCGGGAACGCCCATGCCAATCGCCATGATGTGCTCGAGGCGCATATCGTTTTTTTCGAGTAGTTCGGTCAACAGGGCTTCGGCCTGGGCCAGGCAGGGGTTTGGCCCCTGGGTAATGTCAAAGGGGATTTCGATTTCGTCGACGAGCCGCGCCGAGAAATCGGTCAGGGCGACGGTCAAATGGGTTGCGCCCATATCGATCCCGATAACATGCCCGCGGCTGGGGTTGATTTCGAGAATGATTGGCGGACGCCCGCTCTGCCCGTTACGCGATTCGGTTTCACGGACGATTTCCACCTCGAGCAGATCGTTGACGATGGCGGTCATGGCTGCGCGACTTAAATCCATGCGCATGGCCAATTCGGCCCGCGAGATACCCCCTGGCGTGAATCGAATCAGATCCAGGACGGCATGTTTGTTAATATTCTTAACGTTTTGAAATGGGGTTGGCCAAAAAAAGTGGCTCACAGTGCCTGATCCTGGGGAGATTGAGTGTCGCTTGCGTTTTTTATATTATCACAAACAATTAATTTGTCAAGAAGTCTAACATTCTTTGCGAATTAAAACAAAAATGAGATTCGCTCATGGTCACGATGCGAATCTCATTTTTGTTGATTTCGATTTTTTTACGGCTGGATTGCCGCTTCCAGAATTTCCCTGCCCATCTTTTGGGCAAGCTCAGGGTCATCGGACTCGATGACAATCACGATGGCCAGGGGCGTTCCCTGCCAGCCGGGCAATGTCCCACCGAGGTACCATGCCAGTGGATTTTCTTTCTGGTCGAGCCTGCCCATGCTTTCCCAGTAGGGTTTTTCGCCTGCTTGCAGGAATTGGGCGGCCGCGTTGGCGCTTTCGGCGGAAAACAGGCTTTTCGGCTGTTCTTTGGCTGGCAGGATTACCCAGCCTTGGGCGGGTGTGTTCACCGCCAGGGCGATTTGTGCGGCTGGGCTTATCCCGGCGTTGCTGATTGCGGCAGCGGCCAGGCCCATCTGGAGCGGCGTCAGGGTTGCGGACTGGCCGAGGGCCAGATCGCTGCCTTGCTCTATACCGAGTTTTTCTATCAATTGGGCCGATTCGGAGCTTCCCAGGGCTTCTGCCAGGGTTTGTAATGGCTGTGGGCAACCGGCGGGTAAGGCATTCTCCCAGGCTGGCGGCAGGTTGCTTCTCAGCGTGCAGCGGATTAATCTTCCATTCTGTTGGATAAGAAGCGAATCGGGGAAATCCGGCAGCGCCAGCCCTTGTTCGAGGCGTTGCGCCAGCAGGAAAGGCCCCAGGGCTGTCCCTACCCGGTATTGTCCCTGGCTGGCCCGGTTGAGCAGCGGGGCATCGGGCGAGGACAGTGTTTCCGCGCCAATTGTGTCCAGTTGATTTGCGTCGAAGGTTGGGTGCGACGACATCACCAGGATTTCTCCACTTTGGGCGTTCAGGAGCACAGCTGCTCCTTTGCTCTCGCCCAGGAGTTTGTCGGTTTTTTCTTGAAGGGATGTGTCGATGCTCAGGCGCACATCCAGCCCCGGAGGGGGATAGCCGTAGAGCAGGTGTTGCCACCAAACCTGACTGGTCGGGTATCCTGCCAGGCCGCGCAGATAGGCATCCAACTCGGCTTCAAGTCCGGCCTGTCCGTAAACATTATGCGTATAACCAATAACTGGCGACAAATTGGGATATGAATAGGTTCTTTTTAGCTCTCCTGCCTGGCCGCTGGTATAAGCAATTGGCTGGTTCCTGCGGTCGAGCAGGCTGCCGCGCTGGACATACAGGTCCGCAATGGAGCGCCGCGGATTATCGTATCTTGCCAGTAAATCTCCCGAGCGGATCAGGCTCCACCAGCCATTGCTGAACGCCAGGGCCAGCAACCCGATGCTGATTGTGACTGGGACGAGCAGGTAGGGAGTGGTTTTTGTCAGCGGGGCGGGATCGCCTTCTGTGTTGTTGCTGATTTGCAACAGTAGCAGCAGGGCCAGGAAGGAGGTCAGCAGCGAAGAGCCGCCATAAGAAACGAAAGGCAGGGTGACTCCTGTTAAGGGCAAAAGCCGCAAATTTCCGCCGATGATGACGATGCTTTGAATGCCGATATAGGCTCCCAGCCCTGCGCTTAATAAACGTTCAAAATATCCCTCGGCGCGCAGGGCGATCATGAAGCAGCGCATAACAAAAAAGCCAATCAGCAAAAGAAGAATCAGGCTGCCGACCAATCCCGTTTCTTCCGCGATGGCCGCGTAGATAAAATCTGAGTGAGCGACAGGGACAAGGGTCGGCGAACCCATCCCGAGTCCGCGCCCAAAAATTCCGCCATTGGCAATTGCCAGCAGCGATTGAATGATTTGGTAGGAGCGCCCGGACGGATCCTGCCAGGGGTTGAACCAGCTCGTTAATCGGTACTGGATGATGTCCACGAAGAAGTAGCCAGCCAGGCCCAGGCCGCCCAACAGGAGCAGGCTCAGGATGAGTACCCGCCTCCTGGTCGAGGCCAGGTAAATCATGATGGCATAGAGGGCAACAAAAATGGAGGCTGTTCCCAAATCGCGCTGCACCAACAAGATGGCGAGCGCCATGCCATTCAGGAACAGGGTTGGTGTAAGCAGTGAGAAAAAACGACCGCTGATTGGAATCCTTGCCGCAAAGTAAGCGGCAAGAAAAACGATCAGGAGCAGCTTCAAAGGTTCAGATGGTTGCAGGTAAACCCCGCAGCAGCCCAGCCACAGACGCGGCCCGCTACCGATGGGGTTGGAACCAAATACGATGGTCAGGGCGGTCAGCGTCAGGCCGCTGGTCAGCCAGATATATTTATATTTTTTTAGAAATTCGGGAATTTGATTTTTCCGCAAACCGATCAGCAAAACGGAAAAGCATACGCCGATCCAGATGGCCTGGCGCATACCAAAGGCTGTGGTGAGCCTCCAGATACTGAGCATCCCCCAGCCGGACAGCAGGGCGGCGATTGGCAGGATGTATGGGTCTGCGTCGGGCAGGCTGCGGACAATATAACGGTGAGTCAGATAGGTGAGCAGCAGCCAGGCAGAAATCCCGATCCAGTGGCTGAAAAGGAAATCCACCTGCCAGGTGCGTTCACGCACGGCGGGGGAGATTGAAAGGCTGATGCCCAAGACGATTACAAAGCCGGCGGCAATACCCAATAGCCGGCTTTGTATCTGGGCAGGGGTTAAAAGGTTGGACAAGGCTTGAAAAGGGCTTTTATTTCAGGTACTTATCGACCAATAAGCCAAGGTTTGCGCGTGTGTCGGCGGGAACCACGGCAGGATTGGTGATTAGTGCGCTCGCCAGGGCGTGCTGACAGGCGCAATCGGGTTGAGGTTGCAGGTTTCGCGCCAAGGCTTTAAGCGATTCTTGGGCCAGGGTCGTGTTTTTGTTGAGGGTCTGGATGACCATTTCGACGGTGACGGGTTCTGCGCTGACGTGCCAGACATCGTAATCGGTGACATGCGCCATCGTAGCGTAACAAATTTCAGCTTCACGCGCCAGGAAAGCCTCCGGCGAGGCGGTCATGCCGATAATTGACATGCCCCAGGAGCGATAGGCGTGAGATTCGGACTTGGTGGAAAAGCGCGGCCCTTCGATTGTGATCAGGGTCCCGCCATAATGGACGGTTGCGCCGCTGGATTTTGTCGCCGATAAAACCGCCTCGGACAGTTCCTTGCAAAATGGGTCTGCCACCCCGATATGGGCAACCAGCCCCTTGCCGAAGAAGCTGCGGGCGCGTTCTTTTGTATTATCGAAAATCTGATCCGGGATGATGATGTGTCCGGGGGCATAGTCTTCGCGCAGGGAGCCGCAGGCGCTGATGCTGACGATTTGGGTTGCCCCGAGGCTTTTTAGGGCATAGATGTTCGCCCGATAATTGACTTCGCTGGGTGAAATGAAGTGCCCGATGCCGTGTCGCGCCAGGAAGGCGATCCGTTTGCCCTCCAGCGTTCCAACGATGATGGGCGAACTGGGTTTCCCGAAAGGCGTTTCGATTTCATATTCGCGGGTATCGCTCAGGCCCTGCATCTGATACAGGCCGGAACCGCCAATGACGGCAAAGGCTAAGGTTTCTTTCATGGAACTTTGCTCTCCTTATTCGGGCAGGATGATGGTCAGGCTGCTATTTCCGCACCCAATTGTATCCCCATTGGTGAGGATTGTCGGCACGGTCAGGCGATTTCCGTTCAGCGATGTGCCGTTTTTGGAGCCGTTGTCTTCCAGCCACCACTGTCCGTGATGGAAGGATAACCGGGCATGTCGGGCAGAAACGGCGGTGTCATCCAGGTGCAGGGCGCAGTCAACATCCCTGCCGATTAGCAACTCCGGCTGATCGAAGACGAGGGTGGTTGTTTCGCCATTGATCAGGGGCAGATGAACGGACAACGGCGGGGTTTTGTAGGCAGAGAGCGAGTTTGCCTGCGCCTTGAGACTGCGCCACATTAAATAAAAAGACCAGCCCACAAAAGCATACAGCAAAATGGCTGCAAGCAGGCGCAGGCCAAGGAAAATGGGTGCGCTCATGTCAGGAATTGTTCTTTGGGTCGTTCAGTGGGATTGTTTTTAGGATGGCGGTGCTTCGTTCGCTGCTTTGGGCTGAAAGCGGAGCGGTATCCCCACTGCTGGGGCGCAGGCCGCTCGGGGGATTATCCTGGCCGAAAATAATCGGGAGTCCGGCGAGAGAAATAACATCGCCCGGATACAAAACGCTCTGACTTGACCGCTGTCCATTGACATAGGTACCGCCGGTCGAATTCAGGTCGAAGATAACAAACTTTCCACGCACATAGCGAATCTGGGCGTGGTAGCGCGATACGCGCGGGTCATCAATCACTACGTGGTTATCCAGCCGGCGTCCAATATTTACGACCATTTGATCCACCGTGAAAACCTTGGTGCCCCCGATAATCAGGAAGGCGGCCTTGAGTTGTCCGTTTTCTTCTGAGTGCGGTTCCTGACTCGGTGAATTTTGGGTTTCGGCAACATTGATGTTGCCAACCCGCACATCGATATCATCCGGTTCAACCTGTTCTGAACTGGCCAACGCGATTGTTGGCGCAAACTCAAAACGGATGCCGGCCTCGCTGGTTGCCAGGCGGAAGATTTTGGTCAGGCCGTCAATCAGTCGTGGCTCTTTTTGCCATTGTGCCAGGATGGAAGGGTGTACCAGCAAAACAAAATTGGGGGGCAAGGGTTGTTCCAGACCGCTGGTCGCCAGGTTTGACTTCAATGCTTCGGTCAGGCGGCGCGCAATACGATCCTGCCAGATGGCTCCTGGCAGAAACTTTATTAAATGTACCTCTATCAGCGCTTCTATTCTCTGTTCTATGTCTGATAACGTTATGCTCATCTGGTCTCCCCAGGGGCGATTTTTTGGCCAGGATACCTACATTTTACGACGATAAGTAAATGTTTACAATAAGAAAGTTGGGGGAGCTAACGAACTACAGGCCGGCCGCATTGTGGACATTGCGCCTCACGCGCCAGCAGGACAAATCCACATTGGATGCAGGTTGTCGGCTGCATTTTCCCAAGCGGTGCGCCACACGCCACGCAGGATGGTTCGCCAGCCTTATTGGCGGTGTGACAATATTCGCAGCTTAATCGGCGCAGGCGGGCCGAGAGCTGTTGGCTGGCCCCGTTGGTTTTGGCTACCTTGGCGATAACAGCCCAGACATTTTCGACCAGGTTTAGATTTTCAATATCCTGGGCGATATCGTCGAGGCGGTTAAGCAGGTTCCAGGGATTCATGATGGTCGCGATGGCAGATTGCCCCAAACTGGCGGCAACGCCCAGCCAGGCTTGTTGACCAACGCTGATCATAACGCCATCTTCCACGGTTTGCAGATGGATGGTAACGGCGGTCTGGCCTCCGCTGGACGCGTTCCGAACGCTGGCAATCTGCACTTTCAAGTTATGCGGATCGCCGATGACTTGGGTTCGCAAGTTGCCGCGATTGAAGTGCGCCGACAATGTTTCTGCGAAATCATTAGGGGTGACATCACCGTAGAAAATTTTCTTGTCCATAGTTTAGATTATAATCACCTTTGCTATTTTTTAGAAAAACAGGTGTTAAATGCGTTCTTACTTGCGATGGTTTACGTTTTTGGTTTTTGGTTCGGCTTTCTTTTTGCTGTTACTTAACGTTCAACCGCCCCGACAGGTTGCAGCCCAACAGCCAACCGGCTCGATCCCAACGGTTACGGGCACGCCGATGGGCGCTTTTATTACGGTAACGTACCCCGAGCAAATCAACGTTCGTTCTGGCCCAAGTTCCTACTGGTATCCGGCAATCGGGGTCTTGCTCTGGCAGCAACAGGCTCCAGCTTTGGGACGCTCTCCGGGCGGCGATTGGATTCAGATCCAGTATCCCGGCGTGCCCGGCAACGTGGGCTGGGTCTATGCCCCGTTGGTTTCGCTTGGCCCGCCCGGTGTTAACCTGGGGATCGTAGAGCCGCCTCCGACGCCCACCCCGGCCACCACGCCGACAATCGACCCAACCCTTGCCGCAGCTTTCCTGCCGCAATATACGCCCACGCGCATGCCGACCTTTACTGCGCCGGCGCCTTTGTCTGTTCCGACTTACGAGTCAGCTCCGGCTGCTCGCACGGCGGTTCCGATGGGGTTGGTTATCACCCTGCTAACCCTGATTGGCGGGTTTGGCGCGCTGATTTCTTTCCTGCGTGGCCGGTAACTTGCTTTACGCTACCATCTGCATGAACAAAAAAGACGACGGATTGCACCGTCGTCTTTTTTGTTCATCGTTTTTTTCTTAGTTTGAGCAAGAACAGGAGCCGCCACAGGCGCAGCCGGATTCGTCTCCGGCTTCATGGCTGTGTCCATTGGAGCCGCACCCGCACGAGCCTTCTCCGCTTTTGCTGTTGGGGCTGTCAACCAGGAAGCCGGCCCCGCGGACGGGGTCGTTCACAAAGTCGATTTTTGCTCCGCGCAAATAATTCACCGACATGTCATCCACAACGACCTTGATACCATTATTTTCATATGTAAAGTCATTGTCGCGAATGTTGTTGTCGAGCGCCATGTTGAACTGTGCGCCACAGCAGCCGCCACCGCTAACATATACGCGCAGGGCATAACCTTCCAGGTTTCGTTCAGTCAGGATGTTGCGAATTGCATCGGTTGCGCTATCTGTCAGCGAAATCATCTGGGTATCGATATCTTGAAGCATTGTTCACTCCTTTTCTAATGTGGATATATCTTATCAATTAAGATAGTGTTTGTCAATATTCGCAAAAAATCCCCCGCTCGTAAGGCAGGGGATTTTTCAAATTTGCAAACTGATTAGGCCGTGGGTAGGCGATTCTTCAGGGTGCGGTCAAAGATATCTTCCTGGTCTTTGCTGCCGGCCTTATTCTTTTTGTTTTTGGCCGCTTTTTCAGCTTTGGAGCGATCCAGGGCTGCCTGCCAGGCCAGTTCGAAAGCGGTCAATTCGGGAACGGAGGGTTCCTTTTCCATCTCGAAATGTTCGACTTTCGGTTTGGCGTTCTTCTTGCCGCCGCGTTTGCGCTCGCCGCGGTCAGGGCGTTCTGCGCGAGGAGCATCTTCTTTAATAACTTCTTCGGGCTTGGGCTGGGTGGCTTTCATGCTCAAGCGGATCTGCTTTTTCTTGCGGTCGATTTCCAGAACCATCACATCGACTTCGTCGCCCTCTTTGACGACTTCCTGAGGGGTCTTGACATAGCCGTGCGCCATCTCGCTGATGTGAACCAAGCCTGGGCGTTCCGCGCCGATTTCAACGAACGCGCCATAGGTTTCGAGACGGACCACTTTGCCCTTGACCACGGTTTCGGGTTTGAGTTCGCGCCATTCGAGGCCCAGGGGTTCGATCATCGTCAACTCGATGCGATCAGCCTTAGCTTTGCGCACCCAGGCTTTGATTTCCTGTCCAACCTGAACGACATCTTCGACGCGCTTGACGGGTTCAGTTTGTAATTGTGAGATATGGATGATGCCGGGTACTGCTTGTCCTACATCTACAATCGCCCCCGCGAGTGTAATTTTTACTACTTTTCCGGTCAATTGAGTTTTGGGTTTCAGCTCAACTTCCGGGGTAATGGTTTCTGCCGCTGTATTGCTCATAAGTTTCTCCTAAGTAACGGGGATAATGCCGAAGATTGATTATACCTTAGAATCGCCATTCGTCAACAACCGTTTGTTTCTGATTCTGGAAACTTTTCCGATTCCAACCAATCCGATTGACTTAACGGAAAAAGAGTTGTATTCTCTTTGTAAGAAACGGAAATAAAAGACAATTATTATGTATAAAATCGACGAAACTGACCTGAAAATCATCAATCTTCTTATGGATGACGGCCGGATGCATGCGGCCGAGATAGCGCGTCAAATCGGCAATATTTCCGAGCGTGCTGTTCGTTATCGCATTGAACGCATGCTGGAAAATGATGTCATGCGCATCAGTGCAGTGGTCAACCCGAAATCGGTTGGGATGTCTGTAGTTGCAGACGTCTGGCTGGAATGTGACGCAGATTCAATCATGGAAGTCGCGCGGCATATGGCTGAACTGGATAATATCAGCTATGTCGCTTGTTCGATTGGTGAGACAGATGTAAGTGTGCAAATTATTGCGCGCGACACGGCGGAGGTGTACCGCTTTGTGACGGAGGTGATAGGCAAAGCGCCCGGGGTACGCAAGACGACTACATCCATTGTGCCTTTGGTGCTGAAGGACGTGTATCAGTGGCGAATTCCTGCGGGAATTGTAGAAGGCGAAACTTAAGACAACCACCACAAGGAGAACCTCATGAGAAACTTCAGCAAAAGCCAGGCCCTCCAGCAGAGGGCCTACAAAGTCACCCCGCTGGGGGTTAATTCCAACTTTCGCTATTGGGGCGAAGGTGTAACCCCTTATGTCCAGAAGGGCAAAGAGGGTTATTTATGGGATGTGGATGGCAACAAATACATTGACTATCGTATGGCCTTTGGCCCAATCATTCTGGGTCATGCTATAGATGAAGTGGATAGCAAAGTGGCGGATGAAATCCGCAAGGGCGTGCTGTTCGCCATGACGGGGGAACTCGAAATCGAAGTTGAAGAGATGATGATTGATATGGTTCCGGGCCTGGAGATGGTGCGCCTGGCCTGTTCGGGAACCGAGGCGACCATGCACGCCATCCGCGTGGCGCGCGCGTATACCGGACGCGAGATGATTCTCAAATTTGAAGGGAATTATCATGGATTCCATGACAACACCCTGTGGAGTACCTACGCACCGGCGGAAGCCTACGGCAACCCGCGCTCCCCGATTCCTGTTCCGGCTTCGTCCGGCATTCCGCGCCCGCTGGGGAGTTTGATCGTCACCCTGCCGTTCAACGACAAGGAAGGCTTCGAGCGGATGATGTTCAGCTATGGCCACCTGATTGCAGCGGTCATCACCGAGCCGTGCCAGGGCAATTGTGGCGCAATTCTGCCTGAGCCGGGTTTTCTGGAATTGATCCAACAAAAGTGTGCCGAGTACGGCTCGTTGTTCATCCTCGACGAGGTTAAGACCGGCTTCCGTATAGCCAACGGCGGGGCGCAGGAATATTACAACCTGAAACCTGACCTGATGACTTATGCCAAGGCGATGGGCAATGGCTATCCGGCGGCGGCTTTTGGCGGCAAAAAGGAAGTGATGAGCATTATTGGGCGCGGTGTGGCCCAGGGTGGAACCTACACCAACAACAAGCCGGGCGTGGCCGGGGCCTGGGCAACGCTCAAGATGATCAAGGAAAAACCGGTTTTGAAAACTATTCAAGAACGCGGTGGACGCCTGATGGCCGGGATTGACCAAATCCTGACCGAAGAAGGTCTTGTGCATTGCATGAACGGCTATCCGGCCATGTTCACCTACGCCATCGGCGCTGAAAAAATCGCCAGCCAGCGCGAGTGGAATCAGACAGACCATCAGCTTTATCTCGATATCATCGATGCTCTGATTGAGCGCGGCGTGATGCCTGACCACGATGCCCGCGAACCCTGGTTCCTTTGTTATGCCCATAGCGATAAGGATATTGACGATACGCTGACGGCGTTCCGCGATGCGGTGAAGGCGTGCAAAAAATAAATTATGGATAGGGCGCAGCATTGCTGCGCCCTATCTGTTAGGATAAACATGACCAAATTAACATCGAAAGAAATGATTGAACTGAGCAAAGAATACACCTTCTTCTCCTGGTCGGTGCAGGGGCAGGTGAATCCCATCCCGGTGACGAAGGCCGAGGGGATTTATTTCTGGGATGCGGATGGCAAGCGTTACATTGATTTTTCGTCACAGTTGATGAATACCAATATCGGCCACCAGCATCCGAAGGTGGTCAAGGCCATCCAGGAGCAGGCGGCGGAAGTGTGTTTTGTCCACCCCGGCAACACCACCGAAGCGCGGGCATTGTTGGGCAAAAAGTTGGCCGAAATCACACCGGGGAATTTGACGAAAACTTTCTTTGCCCTGGGCGGCTCTGAGGCCAATGAAAACGCCATCAAGATTGCCCGTTTTTACACTGGGCGGCACAAGATTTTGGCGCGCTACCGCTCGTATCACGGTGCGACGCACGGCTCGATTGCCCTGACCGGCGATTACCGCCGCCTGGCGGTCGAACCAGTGATGCCGGGCGGGGTGCATTTCCTCGACCCGTTTTGCTACCGCTGTCCGTTTGGGCAAAAGAAGGAAGCCTGCGCCCGCGAGTGTATCAAGCACCTGGAAGAAGTCATCCGCTACGAAGGCCCCGACAAAATTGCCGCCATTATTATGGAAGGTGTGGTCGGCTCGAATGGGTTGATCGTGCCGCCGGATGATTACTGGCCGCGTGTGCGCGAACTTTGCGACAAATACGGCATTTTGCTGATCTCCGATGAGGTGATGAGCGGTTGGGGCCGCACCGGCGAGTGGTTTGCAGTGGACAACTGGAAGGTGACGCCGGACATTATCACCACAGCAAAAGGCATTACCAGCGGTTACGCCCCGCTCGGCGCGGTGATTGTTTCGGACAAAGTTGCCCAGTTTTTTGACGACAAATATCTCTACGCCGGGCTGACCTACAACGGTCATGCGCTTTCGTGCGCAGCGGCGCTGGCGACCATCGCAGTGTATGAAGAAGACCACCTGATGGAAAATGCCCGCGAAGTGGGCAAATACCTGGGCGAGAAGCTGGAAGCGCTCAAAGCGGCGCACCCATCTATCGGCGATGTGCGCTATATCGGCCTGTTCTCCACCCTGGAACTGGTGCAAAACCGCGAGAGCAAGGACGTGATGCCCGCCAGCGTGATGGGGCAGGTGGGTAAGTACTTGCGCGACAATGGTCTGTTTACCTTCATCATGGCGAACAGTCTGGGCAGTATGCTGTTTGTTGTCCCGCCGCTGTGTATCACCAGGGAGCAGCTTGATGAGGGGCTGGCGATTGTGGATAAGGCCCTCGAAATTGCAGACAAAAACGTGAAATGATATGTAGGGGCACGGCGGTGAAGTCGAGGTAATCAACCTTCCCTAATCCGCCGTGCCCCTACGGAGGCAAACATGCAAAAAATTTTGAATTACATTAACGGCGAATG
>JAEWVF010000065.1 GCA_023459215.1 Chloroflexota bacterium | reverse complement strand
GGCTTTACCAGCGTCTGCGCCAAAATCGCTAAATCTTAACGATTCCCACGACCTGCGTAACAAGTCATTGACTTGTTACGCTTTTTTCACGCCAAATCGTAACAAGTCCTGACTTGTCCAACCCTCTTTACTGGTATCAGGAAGTAGGTAAATTATGAGCGAACAAAGCAATTATGAAGACCGGAAATCGCTGGTGCATATGCTAAACAGTGGCAAAAAGCCAAAGGAGGCGGCACGGGAGTTGGGCCGGGCACGTACATGGGCATACAAGTGGAAAACGCGGTATGAACAGGCGGGGTGGGAAGGATTGAAACCCCAATCCCGCGCGCCGAAGCATGTTTCCAGACGCACCCCGGCCGAAGTTCAACAGGCGATTTTGCATGTGCGCAGCGAACTTGAAGCCGAGCGCGAAAATGAAGACAGCCTGGGCTACGTTGGTGCAGATGCGGTCTATGGTGTTTTGTGCGCGCGTGGGATTACACCCTTGCCAGCGGTGAGCACCATTGAACGAATTTTGCGACAGGCAGGCAAAACGAAGCCCCACTTGCCACCGGTTGAAAAAGAAGTGCTTTATCCGCATCTGAAACCAACCGCGGTTCATCAACTAACGCAGGTAGATATTGTTCCACACTACCTGACTGGCGGGCAGAGTATCGCATGTTTCAACAGTATCGATGTGGTCTCGCGCTATCCGGCGGGCAAGCAGTATGCCAACAAAGGTTCCGAGCAGGCCAGCGATTTCATCCTGCATACCTGGCGAGAGTTGGGGCTTTCGGAGTATCTCCAGATGGACAACGAAAGTTGTTTCAACGGCGGGTATAAACATCCGGGCGTGATCGGCAAAGTCGTGCGGCTGGCGTTGTATGTAGGTGTCCAGCCGGTGTTCTCGCCGTTTTATCACCCGGAAAGCAATGCCTTTGTTGAACGCTTTCACCAGGACTACTCCGGTTTTGTCTGGAACAAAGCCCGTCTGGAAAATCTGGCAGCCGTGCGGCAGCGTTCAGCAGGTTTTTTCCCAAACTATCGCGCCAGCCGCCATCACTCTGCTCTCGCTGGTCAATCTCCGCTGGAAATCCAGAATGCTTTACCTGTCCGCAAGTTGCCAGCCGATTTTTCTTTACCCTATCGGCTGCCTATCACCGCTGGACAGGTTCATTTCTTGCGGGCCGTTGATGAAAAACGCAATGTGTTGATCCTCAACAAAGTCTGGTCAGCAGGAAAGGCACTTCCCAATCAAGGCGTTTGGGCAACCCTGTCGCTCAAGCCTGCGGGCGCAACTCTCCGAATTTATGACGCCGCACCCGATGCGAAAAAGCGTGTGTGCCTGGCCGAGCATTTGTTTCCACTCAAGGAACCGGTTGTGCCGCTTCAATCTCAATTCGCCCAAAAGCAACCAGGGCTATATTGGTGGCAGACGCTGCTTTCCGGTTTCTTCAAGTGCCCCGCTTTGACCCCGTCCACGATGTCTTGATGGTTGTCTCGGTTGTTAATGTGCTACTTTTGTCTACGATGTTATGATGGATGACAATTATTAAATAGATACCGATGTTGCGTTTTGTTTTCATTCGAAATTAGTTATTACCTATCTGGCCATTTGAACTGCGGACAAGGCTCCAACAAGTTCAGAAGAATCATTTTCCACATGTATCACCAGACCAAAAAAATCACAGATCCAGTTGCATGCAAATGCGATTTGCCATCGGCAAGCCGGCGGCTGCTTCCGCGTTCCTGATTGCTTGCAGGGCTGAGCTGAGTCCATCGGTCTCAAGTTTCCGAAAACCTAAGCGCTCATAGTAAGGACCGTTCCAAGGCACATCACCAAAGGTCGTCAAGGTGAGTGCTTTCGCACCCTGTTCTTGGGCCCATTTTGCCACGGCATCTATCAGCCAACGTCCCAGACCTTGCCGGGCATGTTGGGGATGAACATCAATTTCATGCAAATGCACAACTGAGCTTTCATCTACATGCACAATAGCAAAACCTACCGGCTGATCATCGCCGTTTACTACAACCCAGACATTTTCATGTTCCAGGTTTATCGCCGTGGATGCCAGTTCAAAGTCTGCCAGTGCAGCGTAACTCGTAGTGCGGAATTGTGCTGCAGCAGCTTGCTCAATCACAGGTAATACAGCAAGATCGTCAGATTTAGCGGCTCGAACAGTATATTGATCTCTTGGCATAGGTTTAGCCTGTCTTTGCAAAATCACACTCATAAAATTCTGCTAAACTTGTTGAGTTATTCGATAGCACCACAGTATTATAGCAATGCGGTTACAAACCATCCATCCTGCGAACCAAGTCCCCTGCCCACATCCACTATTGGTTTGGCATCTCTTCGTTGAGCCATGCGATTGCGGCGCTCTCGCTGCGAAATACTTGCAGGTTGTACCCTGCATTCCGCACTACTGTTTCTAAAAAATCGTGGGTGGTGTCAGCGTCATCCACAAGAATGGCAGAACGTACATCTCTTTGAAGTTTTAGGTCTATCATATCTTTATACGCATATTCATAGTTCTGGTAAACACTTGATATGTTTGGCGCTCCGCGAACGTCAGTTAGCAATCGCTTGATATTTGTGGCACGACTTAAACTGTTCATTTCTCTTGCAAACTCTCGAGAAACCTCGACAGTTATCGAGCCAGTCACCCGACAGATTATAAGTAATGGTGTAACTCATATTGGCTCCTTTTACACCAAAACAATCACCATTATGGGTAAAGAATAAGTGCCATCTCAACTCATTTTTCGCCAGCAACGTACAAGACACCTTTCGACTTCCGCAGCTCAATTCTGCACAACCCACCCCGCGGATCAGGCCCACGCCCCGCCCACAAAAAACGAACCCGCCGGCCCATCACACCGAACCCTGACGGTCTTTCGCCTTGATAGCGCCCGACCCGAATGGAAGCCAGCACAAAAAGTGTAGCATGAAGCCAGATCGGTTGGCAAGACTTTTCTCAGCCTGCTTTGCCAAAGCAGGGAATCTAATCAGCAGCGACATCAAAACATCCACTAAGAAAAAGGCCTGGCGCCTGGAAAAAGATGCCAGGCCTTTTTCATTCACTTTTTTCGCTCTGCCCTTGACACTGCTGATAATCGGCAGGCGCGTTTTACGGATTGGCACTATTTCAACATCTTTTTTGAAGTGCGGCTTTTCTGAATGTATTCTTGATAAGCCTGATGTACCATTTCATCGGTAAGGCTGGGGTATTGCCATTTCTGATTCTCATCTGCAAAATTCTGGGAAGTATAGGGAGTCGCTCCGAGAAATTTTTCGAAATCTTTCATCAGCGTGTTAATTGATTTCCGAGTTTCTTGGCGAGTAGCCCAGCATGTCTTTGCATCACCTGTTAAAAAATATTTTCCTTCTATTTCGTTAATATAGCCCGCATGTGTAAGTATTGCCAAGCCATGCCTTAATTCTGCGCCAGTGAATATTGAGTGATTGATGTAATCACCCGCCGCGACTATCGACTTAAGTGTTGTTCCGTTACCGCTGTCAGTTATAGCGATTGCCAGTATAAGCCAAACATCCGACCATACAAACCCCGAGAGCTTATCGTTTTGCATAAATAACCTTAGATTTCATCTATATCCATTGCAAAAAATAGCGGGCTTTTAATGTGTTAAGAACGGAGCGCCTAACTTATCTTTCCCACCGCGGACAAGACACCTTTCGACTTCCGCAACTCAATTCTGCACAACCCACCCCGCAGCCCTACCGCCACAACCCCACCCACCATAATTGGGCGCTGATTATATAACAGCGTGTTACTTGAGAATTTCCAAGTCAAAGTTATCTATTTCAAAGGCTGTATTGTCACCTTCTCTTACACCTACGTAAATACCAATTTCCCCATAAGTTGAACTTCTATCAGAAATTGAGGTTACAAGGGAGTTGTTTATATAGAGCCTGATAACATCTTCTTGAGCAATAACCTTTAAGTTGTTTTTATTGCTTATCACGGAAGATTTTGTCCAAGGTATTAGCCATTTCATTTCTCCACTTGGTGGAGAAAACATAAGTTGGAAATATCCATCATTTCTTATAGCAAAAAAATACCAACCTGAAGCTTCATTACTTCTGAATAAGATGCCATACGTTATGTCGTCGGAGCCTTTTATTTGCTTGATATCAATACTATAAATAAAATTAGATAGAATCGGAGTTGCGGGTTCAATCGTAGCGCCCACTAAATCAAATCCCGTCACTTCCCAGTAGTATTTGCCATTTACTATGTAGCTTTTACTCTTATGGGAGGCAGTTTCAATATTAGCTTGATCCCAATATCGCGATTTATTGCTGAAGTCATCTGTTATTTTAAATTCCAAAGATTGAGCTAATGTCTCCCCCAAATAATATCCTCCCAGCGCCCCCAAAACCATAAAGATAATAATCCATAATACTGAAACTCGTTTATTTTTTAATAACTGGGTAATTATAAGTGCGGTGCCAGTTATAAGGGCAGCCATGATGCTGGAAACAAGTTGTACGATAGATGAACCAAACATAAATTTCGTACTCCATGAAACATGATAAGCACCCAACGAGACTGTCGAAAAACCTTTTTCGCGGAGCGGAACACCCCGGAAGGTGTTCAAAAGGCCCGTTTTTGGGACAGAATGCGCCTGGGATTAGGATATCCATCGCCCGGGGATTGCTGGATAACCCCAAAAGTGTGGATTTTCCCGAAATTACACGCCCGCGCAGCCAGAGTGTGCAACCTTCATTCTGCGTCTACCTTTGTTTTGCTACATAACCGCGAAGAGATTCCTGCTTTGCTCACCCACCGCGGACAAAACACCTTTCGACTTCCGCAACTCAATTCTGCACAACGCCCACCCCGCGGACCAGGCCCCACAACCCACGCCCCGCTCCAGAAAGCGGACTCCGTCAGCATTCCCCCGCGAAACCCAACATCCCCTAAAGACAGATCAGAATACTCTTAATTGGTGCATAGATTCAAAAAAGGTGATCTGTTGACCACACAAATCTGAATTTTTTAATCAATCCCTGTTATTTCATCTTCTCAAAATGCGCAATCACTCTGCCAAACGCCTAATTTTTTCTTTCTGTTTTCTCCCATTTTCGTTATATTTACAACCCGAGCTTGCAGTTAGAATCAGTCCTAAAACAAATACACCTCCTACCACCCATGTAGAATCATCTACGCTTCCACCTGTAGCTAAGTTCGTCAGGATTCCAATAATTGCCCCCAAGAATAAGCCTGTCGCCGAAAACCATTTTTTCGCTTCGTCTCCGTATTCTTCTAGCCTCTCTAGTTCTGTGATTGGCACTAGCTGCACCGTCATGTTCTTTCTAGAAGGAATAGAAACAGGAGCTGTTAAATCCTTGACACTGCCTTCGAGATTATCAAAATCTTCCTTGATTTGTTTTACAATTTCAGGAGAGACAGCATCTGGGCGATTAAATTGCGCCAGACTATTTTTTATGTCTGTTATTTGTGTTTGAATTTCAATAAACTTCTTTTCATCTTCTCCTGAAATATCCAAATCAAGGCTAGGCGCACATGTTTCGCAGTCAATAGCTGCCAGCATATTATTCACCTCTGGCTGTGAGAGCGTTAATATATTACCGATTTTTTCAACTACTTTTTGTTCAGGCAACTCAATATTTCTCTCCCACAGTGAAATAGTATTTGGAGAACAACCTAATTGTTCAGCAAGCACAACCCTAGAGATTCCTCTCATTACTCGATAATTTCGCAACAAATATCCAAATTGATTTTCCATGTAACCATCCTGAGAAGTTCTTAGATGATAGGTAGAGTAAACCACAAAACAAACAATTTACATTTTGAAAATACACCATTTCCTAAAAAGCTGTATTGTTGTTGACCATAATCTGTAACGAGAAATAATCTCACTCATCCAAAACCTAAAAACTCTACCATTAGATAACAATCACATCCTAATTTATTGCTCTTGTAAGCTTTCTAATATTTTTAGTATTTCTCCCAACAACCGCCTCACACCCCGATTCCAGGGAGAAAGCTTAGATTCCTCTTCAAGCCATTTTTTTGCTGTTTTCAAATAAATAACCGCATCATTATCCTTGTAAGCCTGCCAATACTGAATCGCCTGATCAGAGAAAGTTACTGCATGGAAGGGTCTTCGTTTATCCCATTGATAACATTCAGTTAATATTTGCATGCTGTCTCTCAGCGTATTCCTTGCATTTGGTTTACTATAATGTTCAATGTTCGCTTTAAACAAAATAATAGCGTGGGAATTTCTGATCGACCATATCTTTCCACCTGAAACAGTTAGCGCTTTATCTATCATTTCAAAAGCCTCTGCGTGTCTTCCTTTGCGACTCAAATACATTGCAGCATGCTGTAAAAGATATGGTGATTGATCTCGATTATATAGCTCCTCGTAAAAGATTTTTCCTTCATCCACATTCGAAAATGCTTTTTCCATAATACTAGCGTCAAATGCATGCCGGCGAAAAACGTCAAAACGAGGAATCCGATATGGGCTTATATTATTATGAAATTTTATTAACATTCTTTTTAATACATCTCTGTCAACTTCGCTCAAAACCGCCTCACCTACCATAACAGATCTGGGAACAAAGTAATCTTGATCGTCTGCAAATTCTCTGTCCCAATATTCAGAAATCAAATTTCCTAAATCATCCCTCATCTTGTAAATTTCACTGTAATCGGTTGTTACATCTCTCATATATGCTAAGAGCATATCCATTGAAACAGGAACTCTTGCAGCATAAACATAGCTTATCATGACCAGTAAATCTTGCAGGTGAGGATCTTCTTTGCCTAGTTGTTGTAAGACGGATGCAAATCGCTTTTTTAGAGTAGGTTTTTCAATGTTAGTTTCAATTATCTCAAAAAGGGATGGCTGCAAGCCTGAACTTACCTTGGGTTGTTTATATTTTGAAAGCTTGATATTATTTAGAATTGGTTGCAAACAGCTTTGTATATCAGATTGGGGCAATTCCGTAACATCGATTATTCTAAACTGATCGCGGGAAATCAAATGAGAAACTATTCCAAAGTTATAGTCTCTTTCGGCACAAACTAAAATAATATTGGAAAAGTGGCTAAGAAATAATAAGCCATCAAGAGAATCGGAAAAATTATCTATAAAAATCAAGGCGCTTCTTGAACCTAATGCCTTAACTATCAAGTGTGCTTTTTCTACAGTCAATAAATTGACAATCAATTTTTCAAAGCCAAGGAAGTCAGCAACAGCCAACTGCATTAGCAGAGTCGTTTTACCACATCCTGGGGTTCCAATAATTATTGTATGTTTATGGGCATTTATCGAATCCCGAGCACGATTAAAATACACGGTACGATGAATATTCCCTAAATATATATCAGACCATTGTGGGGGAAATCCTAAATAAAATTCCATCACCGGTCTCAACGGAACAGACCTGATATCAGGTATAGTATCATGAGGAAACATCTTCGCAAGGATAGAATTGGATTGAAGTTTCTCCTGATGAAACAACATTGTTACAGACGAAACATCATTTAAATAATCAAGTAGCTCTGGTATAGTAGATACTATTATTTGAAAACCTAACGCGCGACAAATTTGTTCTAATGGGCGACTCCCACTCCCATCGTCAGGTTCAATTAAAATCCAACAATCTTTAGATCCTTGACTTTTAATAGAATTTGGATTAATTGATTGAAGTATTTGTACATCATTAATCGAATATCCAACAAATAATGTGGGCGATGATTGCAATTTCGAATTTAGCAAATGCCACTTATCGGGGTCAGTGGCAAAAGAAGATACAAACCCTGATGCACCAAATTTTATAGGCATCTCGTTATTTAAAATGGAACCATTTAGCGCTATATAATCAACCGCCATTTGATCTTGAAAAGCTAAACCTAACCGATTTGCATCATTTAGGTATCTCGTTTCACTATCACTAAATATTTTATTAATTAGATCGTCAATAGCTGTTGTAAAAACAGATTT
Organism: Chloroflexota bacterium; assembly: GCA_023459215.1. Lineage (GTDB taxonomy): Bacteria > Chloroflexota > Anaerolineae > Anaerolineales > Villigracilaceae > UBA8950. The sequence continues at coordinate 83,500 of JAEWVF010000065.1, read as the reverse complement.
TATATTCATTCTCCCCAGAATCTCATAGCGCGGATCATACGAATCTACCGTTAGGCGTTCAGACAAGAATTTTCTTAATTCTTTTTTGTGAGAAGCTTCAACAATCGCACATAATTGCTCAAGCTCTAGGGATTGCATATCTGACAATGAAAACTGATTTGCTATATTTTTTGCTAGTTCCCTAGATGTCGGCAATTTTTGTTTTTGAGAATTCATAGCTAAAATAGAGTAACCTTGGCCTAAAAAAAGATTTATTCCTATCTTCAAGCCATAAATAAAATTATTTTCATTCTCAATATTAATCATAATTCCTATTCCTCTCTCATTTAATTATTAATTAGATTAGAGCATAAAATCTTTAATAGAATCTAAACCTTCAAACACAAAACGCCCTCAGGAACCTACCTGGGGGCGTTTTTGTTTCCGGTCCCCCACCGTTAGCGGGACTGGGATTTATCCGTGATTGGCTTTGCGTGGATTGAGTAATTTCAAGCCGCGCTCTTTTTCGTTTTCCTTGACCATCTTTTCGGCCAGGTCGCGCAAGATGTTGCGATCGCGCTCGCTGAGCTGCTCGAGCACATATTTCCAGTCATCGAACTGAACTTCATCTTCCGGCTTCGAAGGCAGCAAGCCGGCCGCCCGGAAAACGGTTTCAGGGGGAAGTTTCAAGGCACTAGCAATGGCCTCCAGAGTATCTGGTGCAGGTTTCCGCTCCCCATTCAGAACACGGCTTATAACCGCAGCCGCCTTCCCAGATGCGCGAGCCAACTCGGCCGGTGTCATACTCCGCCGATTTAATTCACTTTCCAGCCAGTTAGAAAAATTTGTCATCGGGTAAATATTAGCACTCCAAAAATAACCAATGGGTTTGAGATAGTTACCACTTGACGAGTAACAATATATCTGCAACAATCAAGTTGCCAATCGGTAATTTTTTCAAACCTAAAAGTAAAGACGTAGGGAGACTCAAAATGCCCGAAACACCCAATCTCAAAACCGCACTCAGCCGCTGGGCCGAACAACACAACGTTCGCCCCTCGGCCTTTGCCCGCGCAATGGCCTACACCCCCTCCTACGGCTGGTCGATCCTGCGCGGCCAGGCCGAAGTCACCCCCGAAGCCTTTGGCCGCTTCGTCCTGGCATACGGCCCGGCCGCCGCTCATGAAGTCATGCAACTGGCCGGCATCCAGATCGAAACCCTGCGCCAACCCGAAGACAACCTGCACGACCTGCGCGCCGGGTTCGCCTTCGACGAAAACAGCCCACAAGATGACGCGGCGATGGCAGACGCCGCCCAGTAAGCCCCGGAGACGAGACAAATGGGCACCAGAACCCGCGGCTACCACCCCGCCATCTACGCCATGCGCGAAAGCATGCTCCTGCGCCAGGAACTGCGCGAACAGGAATGGGCACACGTGCAAAAACAAACCCTCAACAAAACCCTGCGCAAATCGTACTGGTTTGACCGCCAATGCACCGCAATGGCCGCCCTGAAAGCCATCGACCCAACCGGCTGGGAAACCTGGTACGACAGCGACGCCGTGCCCGTCTGGGGCACCGAAAAAAGCCGCGCACTGCTGGTCGAAGCCAGGGTGCGCGAACTGGCCGCCCGCCAGGGCCGGCCCTACATCCGCGCCGTCGCCCGCCTGTACCGCGGCCAATTCATCTGGCAAGACCCGGCCGGCTGCTTCATCTACGGCAAAGAGCGCAAAATCTTCGAATTCAAAGACCAAAACGAAGCCAAAGCTCATATCGACGCCGAACACGCCCTCAACCAATACCGCAACGGAGACCGATGAAACCCTTTAGCGAAGTCCTGCACAACCTGCGCCCGCACACCGCCCGCGCCTACGACCAGGCCTGGCGCGACCTGGCCGGACACCTCGGCGGCATAGAGCAGCTCGCCAGCCTGACCGCCTACCAGGTCGAAAGCTGGGTGGCCGGGATGCGCGCCCGCGGCCTGTCCGCTGCCACCATCCGCATCCGCCTTTCGGCCGTTTCGGCCCTATTTGAGAAAGACGACGACCCCACCGCAAGCATTGCCCGCCCGACCCTGCCCAAACGCCGCGAAACGCCCCTCGCCGCCCGCCAAACCGAAAACCTGCTGGCCGCCATCGACCGCGATACCCTGCACGGCCGCCAGGATTTCGCCCTGCTCGGCCTGATCCTGCTCACCGGCTGGAAGGTCGAGAAAGTACGCAGCCTGTGCTGGGCCGACCTGGCCTTCAAGAACGGCAAGATGTACCTGAAAGACGGCCCCGAACGCATCCAACTGCCAATAGCCCTCTGGCGCACCATCGCCACCCTGATGCAGGACACCCACGGCAGCACCGCCCTGCACCCCGGCACCTACCTGTTCGTCGCCATCGAAGGTTTCGGCTGCCGCAACCCCAAGAACAGCGTGATCCGACAGCTTTTTGCCCGGGCGAGTATAGGCGCGCGATTTCTCCAGTGAGCCCAGCATGAGTTTGATTTCATTCTCAGAAAAGGGCACGATCTCGCGCTTTTCCGGCTTCGGCGCAATGATAGCGCGGACAATATGCTTCTCAACCAGTTCTTCTATGGTTGCCCATGTCCAGAGTGCAGACAAGCCAGTGTGATAGTTAAGCAAAGTCTTATTACTCAGGTGACCCTGGCTCGAAAGAAAACGCTCAATATGCTGGGTGGTAATGCCAGAAATCGGTAAATCTTCCCCGAGAAATTCTGAAAAGCGCTTTATGGTGTTGCCGTAATCGCGAAGCGTGGCATCAGAGAGACCGCGCGCCGTGGCATTGAGGAAGAATCCCTCGGTCGCCTGGGAAAAGGTGAAGTTGTTTTTAGCTTTGTTATTGGTTTTTGGTGCCATATTAGAATACTCCGGTTGCTGAACAAAATAAAACGATAATCGTATTTATCAGACGATAAATACAAAATGTTTTTTTTATTCGCTCCAGACTTCTTTTTCTAACAGGCCTGCGGTACAGTACTTTTTCCCCATTTTTATTCCACAGGCCGCAAGGATACGGTATTTCTTATATCCTTGCGGCCTGCGGTTGTACTTGTCGGGGCGCCCGGATTTGAACCGGGGGCCTCACGGACCCGAACCGTGCGCTCTACCGGTCTGAGCCACGCCCCGAAAGCCGTTAGATTATACACAGCCCCCCCACTTTTGGCAAGCGTTTTTTTGGTATAATTGGCAAGTTGCGATTATGAATCTTCGCCACAGAGACACAGGTTGCGCAGGAATTTTCCGGTGCTTTCCGTGTCTCTGTGGCTTGAAAGAAGGATGTTATGGAAATTGGCCAGATTCAACAGGTAGACATTGATGCCCAAATGCGCGATGCCTTTATCGATTACGCCATGAGCGTAATCGTAGCCCGCGCCCTGCCCGATGCCCGCGATGGTTTGAAACCCGTCCACCGCCGCATTTTATATGCGATGCACGATATGGGCATTCGTTCCAACAGCGCTTATAAGAAATCGGCGCGTATCGTCGGCGAAGTGCTCGGTAAATATCATCCTCATGGCGATGCGGCGGTTTACGAATCGATGGCGCGCATGGCCCAGGATTTTTCGCTGCGCTACATGCTGGTCGACGGCCAGGGAAATTTCGGTTCGGTTGACGGCGATGCGCCGGCTGCCATGCGTTACACCGAAGCGCGCATGAACAAGATGGCCGATGAGATGCTGGCCGATATCGAGAAAAATACCGTCAATTTTGGGCCCAACTTTGACGATTCACTCGAAGAGCCGCTGGTTCTGCCCGCCCGCCTGCCCAACATGCTCCTGAACGGCTCAACCGGCATCGCAGTGGGCATGGCAACCAATATCCCGCCCCATAATTTGCGGGAAGTTGCCAGCGCCATCAATTTCATGATCGAGAATTATGACAACATCGAGGATATTACCGCCGAGCAACTGATGGCGCATGTCCCCGGCCCGGATTTCCCCACCGGCGGCATGATCGTCGGCAAGGAAGGAATCAACTACGCCTACACCACCGGCAAAGGGCGGATCGTCCTGCGCGGGGTGGCCCACATCGAGGAAACCAAAGCTGGCCGTCACCACATCATCATCACCGAAATTCCGTACCAGGTAAACAAATCCAGCCTGATTGAGCGCATCGCTGAACTTGTTCGCGAAGATAAACTCGATCAGATTTCCGACCTGCGCGACGAGAGCGATCAGCGCGGGATGAGCATCGTTATCGAGCTTAAGCGCGGGGCACAACCCAAAAAGGTTCTCAACCAACTCTACAAATATACTGCCCTGCAATCCACCTTCGGCGTGCAGATGCTGGCCCTGGTCAACGGCGAACCACGCATGTTGACCCTGAAGCGCGCCCTGCACATCTTCATCGAACATCGCGCTGAAGTAATCACCCGCCGCAGCCAGTATGAGTTGGATAAGGCCCGCGCCCGGGCCCACATCCTGGACGGCTACCTGATTGCGCTGGCCAATATCGACGCTGTCATCCAGACCATCCGCGAAGCACCCGACGCCGAGACCGCTCGCGAAAGACTCATGACACGCTTCGATCTAAGCGAAATCCAGGCTCAGGCGATTCTGGATTTGCAATTGCGCCGCCTGGCCGCCCTGGAACGCCTGAAAATCGAAGAAGAAGCCAAGCAGATCAAAGAACAGATCGCCTACCTCGAGGATTTACTGGCCAACCCGGCCAAAATCCTGGCGCTGGTCAAGGCAGATACCCAAGAGCTCGCCGAAAAGTACGGCGACGAGCGCCGGACAAAAATCGCCGCTGACGCCAAAGAGCATCTACACGAAGAAGACCTGGTTCAGGACGAGGCGGTTTTGATCACCCTGACCCAGCGCGGCTATATCAAGCGCACCACCTCGGCGGTGTACAAATCCCAAGGCATTGGCGGACGCGGCGTAACCGGCCACACCACCAAAGAAGAAGATGAAGTTCTGTTTATGCTGCCAGGACGAACCCTGCAAACGGTGCTCTTTTTCTCAGATAAAGGCAAGGTTTACAGCGAAAAGGTGTATCAGATCCCGGACGCAGACCGGACGGGCAAAGGAATTTCCATTTACAATGTTCTCGCCCTCGAACCTGGCGAGCGCGTTACCGCCGCCATTGCCGTCGCGGACTTTAGCGGGCATAGCTATTGCACCTTGATGACCGCCAAGGGAAAGATTAAACGCGTCAACATGGAAGAGTTCGCAGCCGTGCGCCCGTCAGGCCTGATCGCCATGGGCCTCGAAAACGGCGACGAATTGGGCTGGGCGCGGCTGACGAGCGGCAAAGATGAAATCCTGATTGTCACAGCCAAAGGCCAGGCGCTGCGCTTTGCCGAAAAAGAAGTCCGCTCGATGGGCCGCGCCGCCGCCGGCGTGCAAGGCATCCGCCTGCGGGCTGGCGATAAAGTCACCAGCATGGAAGTTGTCGAACCGGAAGGCTCCCTGCTGATTATCACCAAGGCCGGGTACGGCAAGCAAACGCCCCTCAGCCAGTATTCCGCCAAGGGCCGCGCCACCAGCGGGATTGCTACCATCGATCAAAAAGCGCTCGATATTACCGGCAACATCGTCACCGCAAGGGTTGTCCAGGCCAAAGATGATGTCACCGTCATTTCCGCCAATGGCATCATCCTGCGCCTGAAAGTAAAACAGATCAAAACTGCCGGACGGGCAACTCGCGGCGTGCATATGATTCGTTTGCAAAGTAACGATTCGGTTGCGGCGCTGGCGCGCATTGCAGCAGCCGACCTGCAAAAAGCTGGCGCGGAAATCAACGATAACGGCGAAAAACAGGAGGAGTGAGTCTCCGCCGCTCAACGCCTGACAACAAATACAAAAAAAATCCCGGTGCGGGCCGGGATTTTTTTGTTACGTTAAACCACTATCTCACTTTTTCAACTTCGTGCATATTGACCCAGCCCGGCGTTGCATCTGCCGTCAAAATGGGAGCGTAAATCTCAACGCCATCGATCAGGTGTACCAGCCAGGGTGTGCTTTTATAGTTGGTAACCGAAGCGTCCAGCGGCTTGGGGTCCGATACGTAAGGATCGTTGCCAATCCCCACCACACGCCCCATGGTGGCATCGCCAACCCGGCGAATCTCGGAAATCACAAGCAACTGTTTGTCGAACCCATATTGGCGATAGAAGATATTGTGCGTCCCATTATCGGTGACAAAAAGGTAGCCATTCTTCTCCAAATAGCTGAACTTGCCGGGATTCAGCGCCTTCAGATAAGCATACTGCTGGTTGGTCAGCTTGACGCTCGCCTCAGGCGCAGCCATGTCAAAATCGGAGCGAATTTTGATGCGGCCGGACGGGTTGCGCGCCACTACCCTGAAAAGGCCCAGGAATTGCCCCTTATAAGAAGGGGTAGCGGTGGGAGCCTGCGGCTCAGGCAACGATTCGTCTTCCGTAACATCGACTTCAACCATTTCAAGCGGCTCGGCAGTGGTTGGCACAACCTGAACGCTCAAGTTAATGTTCAAATGAACGCCCTCCGGCAAACCGGTCGGATAGGCCTTGATCACAGAATCGACCAAGTCGGTAACATGCTGGGGAATAGATGACATTTTCATACCTCCTGTATTTTTATATGCAATCTGCTGGATGAATCTAACCAACAGCTCGTTTTAATTCGCCAGGGTTTGCGCCCGACATGCGAACATTGATCATCTTTTTGAGAATATCGAACCAAAACGGAGCGCCCTGGGCTGCGGCAATCCCTGTAATCAGCGTGCCAAATATTTTCAGCGCCCAACTCGCCAGGGTATTGGATGCCGGTAAATTGACCAACGGGTAGCATTGGCCCCAAACCTGCACCCAGACCTGGCTTACCTCCTGGTTGCCGCAAACCTGCCCCGGCCCAGAGACATCTTCCGGGAATCCTATCCAGCCAATCGGCAGGTAGGAGTACCAGGGCTGCGAAAACATATCCATGATGACCGCTTCCAGTTCACCTGACTCCATTTGACTACCGTAACCATCCGGGTTTGTTTGCACAAGCTGCTCAGCCTTTTCGACCAGCACTCCGCGCGTATAGGCGTCCTGCCAGAGAATGGTGGCAAGGTGAAAGGAATCGACGTTCAGGAGGAACGCCAGGGCGATAGCGAGACTATAGGCAAGCGCCTGGGAACGGCGGCGGTACCAGCCCGAAAGGCGATCCATGCTGTTATTGAACCAGTCCTCGACATTCTGACGCGCGCGGAACTGCGAAGCTTCCGTTTCCGCGCCGGCGCTGCTTAATTCGCTCAACAATGCGCCAAGGATTTGCTTCAAACGCGGATGGGTCACGCTCAAAGCCATCAAGCCGGCTTTGTAACGGTTGACCGTTAACGGTTCGCCTTCAGCGCCCGCCGAGGCGGTGGATTTAATCGTCTCGCGAATCTGATTCTGCTGGATCGAGACCGTCGTCAACATGCTCTCGATGGAAATCTTCAAATCCGGATAATCTTCACCCAGCGAGGTCAGGGCGGCGCGAATCTCATCCAGCGCTGCGGATTGCGCATTTTCATCCAACTGTGAGACCAAAACCCTGCGAGTCAACGCCAGGATGATATTAATGCGCTTCTGCGCTTCCGCGCGCCACTTTTTGTCGAGGCGGAGCAGTTCCCAGCGCAATTTGTAAAGGTAATGCTGGATCAAAGACGCTTCGGACGGCGCCCCAACCACGATATCCAGCAGCGCCTGGGCAAACTGGCTGGCCGGGATATAAGAGGGCTTGGAGGCCGCATTTTCTCCGCTGTACAGGCTGCGAATGAGCGGATGGTTGTAAAGCTGGTCGGCCAGCGCCGAATCAGACAGCATATTCCTGACCGTCGCTTCGAGCATTTTGGCCCGCCAGTTCAAGCGTGAGGCAAGCCATTCGTGACAAAACATCACCACCAGGCTCATTGCGATCCAAACCAGAAGCAGACTGATGAAAATAGTGAGTATCGGAGGAATAAACATCGTTTACCTGCCTTTTATGGACTAGCAATTCCCAAAGACGAGCACACGGCGCGCGCGCTGCCGGAGCACATTCTCGGATTTTTTGGCTTCGGTGATTTTCTGGTAGGCCTTCATCGCATTGTCGCTGTCGTGCAAGCGCCGATAGGTATCGCCAATATAATTCCAGGCCAGGGCCTTCTCGTCAGTGTTATCGGTCAGCTCGAGGCCTTTATAGAATTGCACCAGCGCCTGGTCATAGCGGCTGCTCAAGAAATAGGCAATTCCCATGTTGATATAGGCAATCCCCAGTTCGGGTTCTTCGTGGACTACGTTGGTGAACGCCGCCAACGCATCGTCATAAAAACCGCGCTTGAGAAGGTGTTTTCCCTGACGCATCCAGGCGCGGGAGCCCTGGTCGGCAAAGCCCCACGATTGCAGCCCGTCTGCTTTTGGCGCTTCCTGCGAACCATTCTCCGCCGCAGCCTTTTGGCGGCGTTCGAAGAGCGAAAATCGCTCGGACTTGGCAAAACGGTGGCGATTCTTCTTGTGCGGCTGCCAAAAATCGGCGCGCGGCTGTTCGAGCATGGCATCTGCCAAAAGCTGGATCTGCTCATACTGGGAGCGAGGCAGGCGGATCTGGCGCGCATGATGAAGTTCCCTGGCAAACTGTTTTTTATTGGCGTACCAAGCCGGCGCGTCGATTTCATCGGTCAACTCAGAGCGATGCGGGCGCAATGTTTCCACCTGCATTTCGCGATAGGTGGGGATTTCGACCGATTCTCCGCCGGGCAGGGCAGCGCTCACAACACGGGCCGAACCGGCGTTCAATTCTTCGGCGACGATTTTGCCGATATTAATGCCCTGGTATTTATCCAGGGGCAACTGGGTGGTTGTATAGCTAAAGCCGAATATCTCGGTGGCAGGCTGGTACTCCATTTGTCCATCCGCGGGCAGTTCTTTTTCGGCCATCAATTCAAGGGCGCGGCCTTCCTTGCGGGCAGTCACAGACATCAACGCATCCCAGGCCTGGGAACGCTCGGAAGCGGTATCCAGGAAGTTGATCCCGATTTCGTAACAGCTAATGGCGTCAAGCAGGTTTCCTTGAGTCTCATGCACCTGCGCCAAACTACAGTAAGCCGGCCCGAACCGCGGATTGATTGCCAGGGCCTTGCGATATGCGTCAGCGGCCAGGCGCGGGTTGTGCCGGGAAGCCACCTCCCCCAACTCCAGCCACAATTCAAAGGAGGCCGGAGAATGTTCCAGCGCCTGTTGCAGGATATCAACGGATTTGGCAAATTTCTCCTGCCCCTGGTAAATTTTCGCCAGCCGAACCCAGGCGGGGATGTATTTGACCGACTGACGAATTACCACTTCATAGGCCTTGATGGCGTTCTCGGATTGCCCGACTGCCTCCAGGACGCCGCCAATTCGATGCCAGGCCAGCGTAAAATCGGGCACAATCCGCAGAGCCTGTCGGTATGCATCCAGGGCTTCCTGGAGCATATTCATCTTCTCATAAACGCCGGCCAGTCCCGTCCAACTGACAACATTGGCGGGGTTATGCTCAAGGGCGCTCAAGAAAGACTCTTCGGCTTTCTGCAAATCATCCAGTTCGTGGTAGAGATTCCCTAGATTGTTCCAGGGCAAAGAAGTATACGGGTCCAGTTCAAGCAGCTTGTTGTAGGCTTCGATGGCCTCGACCGGGTTTTTCATATCCATCAACACCAGGGCAAGCGCCTTCTGACAATCAGCCTGGAGACTGACCTCGCCCAGAACGTCCGCCAGGTCGACCGAGTTGCGCAGATACTGGTAGGCGCTGTCCAGTTCGCCGCGCCGCCAGTCCAAAATCCCCAGGCGAAGGTCTTCCTTGCATTCTTTGAGCAGCGCCTGCGACAAGTCCAACACAGCAGCGGACTCCGTATCCGCAGGAGCCAACGACAAATCGGAGGGGTTGGCCCAGGTTTCCTGCGGCTGCTGGTCGGCTGGAGCAGCAAGGTCAACCACCTGGTAGCGATTTTCCCAATAGGAGGGAACGTTGATGGCGATATTTACCATCTGCTCTTCCGAAAGCCAAAAAATCATCTTGGCCTGGCGGGTATCGATGCTGTCGCGCTGGAAGTAAAACGTTTGCCAGGAATCCTGTTTGGGCTGCGCCCCGTCAAAACACAGGTTTTCGACAAAATAAACCTTCTTTTCCGGCTCGGCATCAGCAAATATCATGCGCAGGAAAGTTTCAAACCCGGTTTCACGGGTATCGATGGAACAAACCGAATACCCTTTCCTGAGGAGTTTGTCAGCCAGTTCGTCCATCGCCCGAACATGTTCTTCCGGTCGGCGGTAGACCGCCATCAAATAGGCCGGCTTTTGCCATTGGGTGGCCAAAAGCATCTCATCGAACAATGCTCTTACGCCATCCTCCAGCATTTTCATTGCTTCGTTGGGATAAATTTCCGACAGACTATTCATAAATCAGCCTCCTCAAGACGGGATGGATATCACACCAGTTTTCGCCATTTCGATATTCCAAAACGGCCAACAATTGCATAAGCGGTCGCAGACGCTCGTTGTACTCCAGACGGTTGTGCTCATGGACCTTGCGCAGGAAGGTCAGGTCGTTTTTGTCGAGAATGCGACGGTACTCGTTGCGGATTTCAGTGGCAGCCAGTTCGACATCCGAATATTCAATCTGCCCGGCCCCACGCCGCCTGGCGCGGCCCAGCGCAGTGCGCATGATGCGGGCCATTTCACGAAAAACCCCGCCGCTATAAGAGATTGCCAACTCAACCGCCTGCGGCTCAATCAAACTGAGGGACATGCGTGACTTGATGAAGTTCCTCAGGGTCAGGTAGCCGTCTTCGTCAAAGCCTTCCGGCTCCAGCGGCAGGTGCAGGTTGATATTGGGCAAAAAAATTGCCTGGTCGCGGATCGAGTCAAATTCTTTACTGTAGAACAAGGCGCTTGAGACCGTATAAACTATCGCGCAGTTGGGCTGCATCATGATTTCGCGCCGGTCATGGAAGATGGATCGGGCGATTTCAAGGTCGGGTTTGTCCAGATCATCGATCAGGATTAAAGGGATACGCTTTTCGCGCGCGTAAATGGCAGCCGCGATGCTATTAATCACCGAAATCAACCCGGTAATATCCTTCTCAATCACCTGGCGCAGTTCAATGCGGGTGGCCGGTTCCAATTTCATCTTCATCCCGGCATTGACGAAGAAAGCGTCAATCGAAGCCCCCAATTCGTAGCCGCTGGCCTGGCCCGCCAAAACCGTTCGAATCTCCTTCTCAACCTTTCCTTGCCAACCATTTAATTCCTTGAGCAAATGTTCGGGCAAGTCGCCACCGGTCTGGCGATATTCGCGGTACATCCTGCCGCCGATAGCCAGCAAAATGTCCAGGAAATCCAGGTCGATAATGTCAGCCTCTTCGCGAATGCTGAAGTTGATCGGCCAGTATTTGGTGCGGATATGGCTGGATGCCATAATATGCAGCAGTTCTGTCGACTTTCCGCAACCGCGATGACCAGAAAAATAAAATTTCGGCGGGCGATAGAAAGGAGCCATGAGCGCGTCGGTCAAATCCGAGATCGGATTGCCGGGGCGGTTCACGTAAAACGGATTGGGTTCACCGTTCTTTTTCGCCGGGAGAGGCAGGTCAAGCTCAAAATTCAACCAGGCGCGGTCAAAATCGGTAGCGGTTATATATTCCATCTCGGCCATTTCCCCTCCTTATGCAGGGCTAAGATAAGTCTCCATGCTCCAGCCGTCTGGGGAAGCGAGTTGCACCCAGCCAGTGTTCCGCTCAAGGACTTTGACACGCTGTCCGTTTTCGAGCCAACCGACAATCGGGTAGGACGATCCAGGGCCGGAACGCACATTCAGCGCCCTGGCGCGGCAAACCATAAACTCGCCAGCCTCTTCATCTTCCCCAGCGGGCAAATCAATAGGGGAAATTTCCAGGGCCGAGGTTTCGACCCAGCCCAGCGGTGAGCGAATCTTCGACCAGCCATCCTGCTGCTCAAGAACCTCCACCCGGCTGTTGCGTTCCAGTTGACCGACAGAAGGCAGGGCCGAAAAAGGGCCCACGCGAACCGGCACCAGATCGTTCAACACCGTTGCTTGCAAGAAATCATCCGCCTCAGAGAGGCCTGCATCCAGCGGGGCATCGATGGAAATCGAAGATGGGATTGATTGCTGCTCCAAAATCTTCTCGATACTGGCCAGGCGAGCTTCGATGGTTATGATACGCTCCGCCAGGCTGGTTTTCGACTCGCGCCGGGCCAGGATGTACAACTCCTCCAGGCTGCCGTTAAAGCGGTTGATGTCAATATCCAGGGCCTCGCTCCCGAAAAGCTGACCGGGGCCTTTCTTGGAGAATTGCCAAAACTCCCAGGACAACCACGGCGGAGGCACGATTGGGGCCGCAGCCAGGGTGTAATTGGCTATCCACAGCGGGAATTGATACCAATAGGTCGATGAATCCCCATAGGTTTTCCAAAAAGATGGCGAGGTGTAGATGATTGGGCTATTCCCGCTGGATTGCAGGTGCTCGACAAACTGGCGCAGGTAGCTCTTGGGGATGTTGACGTTGTTATCGTCGCGCGGCTGTTCAAAATCCACCACCGCAGGCAATTCGCCCGGATCATCCTTCAAGAGGCTGACAAAATATTTCGCCTGGTCAAGCGCGGGCTGGGTATAGTCCAAAAAGTGGTAAGCGCCTCGCAGCAAGCCAGCTTCGCGCGCGTTCTTCCAGTTTTCGGTGAAACGCGGGTCAGAAAAGCAGGCTTGCGAGGCCTTCACAAATACGAAGTGAGCGCCAGCCGCTTTGGCCTTCTGCGCATCCCAGTTTCCGTTCCACTTCGAAATATCAATTCCGATCACTGTCATGGTTTTCCTCCTGGTCGAAATTTATCTTGCATCATGCAAAGCTGATGTTAAACAAGTTGAATTGATCGGCGTTCTGAGACGCATCCATCAAACGATTTTCCTGCTCCTGCCAGAAGCCTGGCGACCATATCTCAAAGTACCTGCCCTGCCCTACCAAAATCGCCTGCTCGGTTAATTGGGCAAACCCGGCCAGGTAATCAGGAATGCAGATTTGCCGATCGTTCCCAATCGCAATCTGGACAGCATTGCCCAACATCAAACGCGATAACAAGCGCGCCAGCGGGTCTGTGATGCTCAAGTTGCCAAAGCCGCTGACCAACTGCTCAAAATCCTGCTGATGGACAAGCAATAGATTTTGCTCGAACCCCTGGGTCAGGAAAAATTGACCGGAAACCAGGTTATCCGGCGCCAGGAAGATGTTGGGTTTATTGGCTTTCAGTAAATATCGTCCTATCAACATTTTTATCTCGCGCCCCACTTCATAGGGAGATGGAACTTACGCGATTATTATCGCTCAAGCCCATTTTTCGCATAATGATATTTGTGCGCCATTACACAACCGCTTTTCCTGGGATTTATCAAGGTTACACTTACTCAGTTTCGCCACTACACGAAGGGAATAGAGCGCAACACTACCTACCCAATAAGAAGAATATTCCCCTGCGCCCATTCATCATTTATCGCACCAGATTCATTCTATAAAAGCTCAAAAATTCCCGCTGCTTATTCGCATTTTTATTCATCCATACCTGTGTCATTACCCGGCCATTTTCGCACAATTGCCGCTTCATTTCTGCCCACCAAAAACGCAAAATCCGACAACGCTAAAGCAAGAATTACCACCACAAAATATAAATACAAACACCCACAAGATGCCACACAACAATCCCCACAATACGCCAGAAAATATGCAAGGAAATATCACCAAGCAAAGAACATAACTACACCGAAAATGGACAAAATACGCATCACTAATGCGCACAAACAAAGCCTAAAGCAACACAAAATACAACCACAAAATCACCCACCAAATACATAAAATACGCCCAACGAACACCAGCTTTTGTACACCAAAAAAGTGAAAATACACCACCAAACCGCACCTATTACGCACCACAAAACACCCCATCCATGCGCACAAAATAGCACCACCAATACCGCAAAAACAGAATATAAAAAGCCGCCCTTCGGCGGCCCACAAAAATACCATTCCAGCGAATCAATAATGCCCCGGTAAAATTATCCGTTTCTCGGCACCAGGACTTTTATCGTGGTACCTACGCCTGGCTCCGAGCGAATCTGGAGTTTTGCATGAATTTGAGCCGCCCAACCGCGGATATTTTTGACTCCCATGCCGCCCGAACTCTTAAGAAGCGCTTTGTCAAAGCCCACGCCATCATCCGATATTTCCAGGCAGATATTGTTACGATTCTGCTTCAAATTAACAACGACTTTTTTGGCATGGGAATGGCGCAACACATTATTGAGCGCCTCGCGGGCAATATGATACAGATTAAGTTCCTGCTGTAAAGAGATTTCAAGCGTTTCAGGGGAGATAAAACGAGGTTGAATATTGGCGCGTCCCTCAACCGCGGTCAGGCGATGATGAAGCGCCGAAACCAGTCCCTCATTCTGTAAATCGACCGGGCGAAGTTCGTGCAGGAACAAGCGCATCTCCCGCAAAGCCTGGCGGGCTGTATCCCCAATTTTATCCAGGGAGGCAGGCAGCTGCTCGACCCCGCCGATTTCCGATTGCGCCTGGGCAATCTCAACCTGGTAAAGCAGCCCGTAAAGCTGCTGGGTAACTGTGTCGTGTAAATCCTTGACCAACTTTTTCCGCTCAGAAAAAGAAACCGCTTCGCGGCGCTGGTGGTCAACATACACCAGCATCGAAAGTTCATTGGCAATCATTTCAAGCCCAATGGCTTCATCTTCATCATAAGCCGACTCGCGGTAGAGGCAAATTGCACCCTGCAAGTGTTCGTCGATCATAATCGGGCAAATCAGCAATTTTCCCTGCAAGGCAGCATGATCGTTTTCCAGGAACAAGCCCGCACGGAAATCGCGGATTTGCACGGCCCGCGAATCCGGAGCCAGGTCGACCAGGTAATCGCGAAAATGCTGGACGATTTGTTCAGGCCCCCTCAAATCGGCATAGCTGTAGGCTGCGTCAAGCCGAAAACTGGCCTTGTCATCGCCGATAAAATCGGAATCGCGCATAAAAACAAAACCGGCCAAACAGCCAAAACTGGAAACAATCTGGAAAATCGCGGCTTCCAAAAAGATTCCGATGTCCGTAATGTGGTTGGCAGCGCTCGAAATCGAACGCATCAGGTTTATCTTGGTCGCCAGAACGCGATAACGCGCCTCGTCCAGTCGTATCTGCTCAGTGACATCCTGCCACAGCAGCAGGCGGCCAGAGAAGTCATCATCATCTCCCTGCAAGGCCAGGCTGCGGACATCAAAAGCATAGGTGACACCGCTGAAATTTACGCTGGCTCGAAACGAGTTTTGAGAAGAAACCGGACCCTGCATGAAAATATTTCCGTTGGACATCCAATCGTCCACCGTGCCGCCCTTGAGCTTGTCAGCCGATTGCCCGGTAATCACTTCAATAAACGGATTTACATCCACAATCTGGTTCTCTTTATCCAGGATCATCCAGCCAATATGCATGGAGTTTATTACTTTATTCCGGTCAAAAAAGGTTTCAGCAGAAAGAAAGTTCCTGGCGTAAAGAATAAGCATTACCACCAGCGCCATGCCAAGGGCAAAAACAGGTGGAAAAACGGGATAATACAAGATTAAGGCAAACAAATTGATCAGGGCGGAAGCAAACACGCCAAGCGAAAGCACCAGCGAACGCCGAAACAATTTATTGAACTTAAGCGGGTAAAGGTATTCCAGCGCGCCCAACAATCCTGCCGGCACCCCGCCAGACACGCCGGCATAAATCAGACCGCCCAAAACAGCCTTTAACGGCTCTTTGGCAGAAAAAATTGCGCCACCAAAAACAACAAGTCCAATCAAAGCCTGCGACAGCATCACAAATGTCAACTGAGGCCAGGCTGGCAGTTGATTCCGCCTTCTCCCTGGCACCGAAAATGCAATCGCAAAACCGGCCAGCCCCACAGCGCTCAGCACCAGTTGAAACGCTATCGAATTCTTTTGCGATTGCTCCGCGCCGCCAAACATCTCAGCAATGACAATCAGCACAGCAACCGCAGCAAAACCGCGCAATAAATTCAAAAAAGGCTGCTTAATAACAGCAGCCTTTAGCGCAAAAAACACAACCACACCGACCGACGCCACGATTATGCCAATGGCCAGATTCATAGAAAGCCTTACGTTTCTCTCAAACTTCCAGGCTCAAATGCCTGAAAGCCCAGAAATCGGGGGCAAGCAGGGCGAGTGACTTCGATTCCGCGCGGGTCAACCAAAAGACAACCCGGGTAGGATGATCTACAAATAGCTCGCGACGCATATTCAAGGCCCGGAACGCATTCCGATTATCCGAACCGCCGCCGCGATTCAGGCGGGTAACATAGAAAGTAGTTTTTGTTCTGCCCGGGTGACGCGCTAAACCCAGCGGTATATCATAAGTAGCCGGGGAAACCACATAATCGGCAACCTGCTGCCCGATATTTTCAAGAAGGGCGGTCACTGCATCCTGCATCTCCTTGCGCGCCTTGGCTGAAGAGCAAACTACAACCAGAATCGAAGGCCGCCCCCAGCGTACAGCCTGCTGAATCTCAGAAAAAAGCGCTTCAACCTGTTCGTTCTGTTCCGGGATTGTCATGGAATAAGGTTCTCTTCCAGAGGATGTTCAAGGCTCTCGTCAACTGGCGGCAGGCGGTGGCGGAGAGGCCAGGAAATCCGACGCAGAGGATTCCTTCTCCTTGGCCTCATCATCCATTAATCCCTCGCGCAAGGCATACAAAGCAGCCTGGGTGCGGTTCGACAGATGCAGTTTTGAGAGAATGCTGCTCACATATTTGGCAACCGTTCGGTCGTTCACCACCAGGATCGAGGCAATATCCTGGTTGCTATGGCCGCGCCCGATCAACTTCAACGTTTCCAATTCCCTGGGCGTCAACAGGTCAGACCCCGAGGCAGAGGCAGGAGCGGGCTGCTGGGCGCTGCCAATCTCACGAATCACGCGCAGCGCAATGGAGGGGTGCAGGGACGCCAACCCCTGCGATACATCCCGGATTGCTTGAAAAAGCTGGTCACGAGTCGCATCCTTAAGCATGTAGCCTATCGCGCCAGCCTTGATGGCATTAAAGATCAAGTCGCCCTCGGCAAAGCCGGAGAGCACCAGGATTTGCGCATCTGGCATAATTTGTTTAATCTTGGGAATGGTTGTTAAGCCGTCCTGACCCGGCATCACCAGGTCAAGTAGAACAACATGTGGGTGCGTTTGGCGTAACATCTGAGTAGCTTGCAAGCCATCAGATGCCTGCCCAACTACCTCAATGTCAGACTGAAACGAAAGAATGGCGACGAGGCCTTCTCGAACCACATTTTGATCATCGACGACAAGAACTCGGATCTTCTTCACTGAACGCCTTATTGAAGGAACCGGATACAAAAAATTCTTGCATAAAAGCGGTAGCTACCTTCAATTTTATGTGATTTTTCCGAACGGGAGCAAACTAAAACAAAACAACTCGCCCTGTAAATAGTAGCAAAATCGCCCCACCCAGGCAAGTTAAAAGCAATAACAAGAGCGACAACACAAACCGCTGCGAAGCCCTCAGCCCAAAAATTCGCCCGCCTGAACCAATTTTTAGGGTCTTGCGCTCTTTTTTTGGCTTTGAATCGAACAAATTCTCAATTTCGGTATCCGAAAACTGCGAAGACTGGCTTTCGTTTCTTAAATCATCAAACATTTTGCACCTGTGGGTTAATTTTTAAGAGTATATCATAATGGGCGCAAGTGAATTTCGCCAAAGCGGATGAGTCGCTTCGCGCCGCCCACATCCACCCGCAGGCTGCCATCCGCTTCGAGACCGTCCAGGACACCGACAACGGTTTCCGTTTCTCCCAGCCAAACCTGGACGGTTTCATGCTGAAACGCCAACGAAGACTGCCATTCGCGGATAAACTGTTCCGTGCCGAGGCGCGACCGCCACTTGAGCAGGGCAACCAGGAGTGCGTGCAGCAAAGCAAATCGCTCAACAGGTTGTGATGCTTCTGCCTGAACACAAGTAGCAGGGAAATTCAATTCAGATGCAGGGGGAATTGCCAAAGGCGATACATTGACCCCCATCCCCAAAACGATACTCTCTACATCCGTCCCCATCCAGACCGTTTCCACCAAAATGCCAGCGGTCTTCTTCCCCGCAATCAAAATATCATTCGGCCATTTAATTTGCGCCCCAATCCCATAATTTTTGAGGGCATCCACCAAAGCCAGCGCTCCCAACCCGGAAAAAAGGGCAATATTGTCACGCTCTGTTTTTCCTGGCCGCAGGATGATACTTACTGCCAACGCCGTTCCTGCCGGGGTGAACCATTTTCGGCCCATCCGACCGCGTCCTGAAGTTTGTTCATCTGCAACTACCACGGAAAAGTCTGGCGCGCCCTCGGTGGCCCAAGCCAAAGCAACATCATTGGTTGATGATGTTGTTTCAAGGTAACGAATACCGCCGAGCGGCAAACCGGCCAGAGACTTCCGTAGTTGGGCTTCCATCTTCTGGAAGAATTCCCCGCGAGATCGGCCTTGCGGGGGAATTATCTCCTTTTATTACTGAAAAACAAGCCATGGATTAACAAAGCTGCCATTCAGGCGAACTTCGAAATGCAAATGCGCGCCGAACGAATTGCCAGTGTTCCCCGATGCGCCGATCACTGTGCCGCGTCCCACCACCATGCCGGAAGAGACATTGATTGCGCTCAAGTGGGCATACAAGGTTGAATAGCCATTGCAATGATCAATCACAATATAGTTCCCATAACCGCTGTTCCAGCCAGATAGTGCTTTGGTAACAACACCGCTCGCAGCAGCATAGATGGGCGCGCCTTCAACAGCAGAAATATCGATACCATAATGGCCGGGGAAATAATCGTTGCCGGAAAGATATGTATCTCCCGCCGGCCAGCCAAACCCACTGCTGGTTACATTACAAGTTCCTGCGGCTGCACCACCCGCATCCACGGTTGGGGCTTTCGATTCGCGCCAGCCACCCGGAATCATGACCAACTGCCCTATCGCCGGCTTTGGATCAGTCAAATCAAGGTTGTTACCGGGCCAGGAGATGATATCTTCGGCTTTCGCTTCGTATTCGGCAGCAACACTTTCGACTGTGTCACCATCTTCCCATGCATACAGCAAGCCATCGATCGGTGGAACATTGAGTTCCTGCCCGGGTTTCAGGCTGTGAGGATCATCTTCAAGCACATCAAAATTAGCCCACAACACTGTCTCAGGCTTGATATTGAATTCCTTGGAAATACGATAAAGCGAATCCCCACGCTGAACGGTGTGCTTGAGTACATCGTAGCGCGGCCGCTCAGGGATGACAGTCTTCAGGGTCAGTTTGCGCCCAATGGCATAATCCCAAATAAAATTTGGGGCAAGGTTATCCGAAACCACCGGTCCGCCAGATGCAGCCGGGGCAGATTCCGCTTCGCTTTCAGGGACAACAACTGCCGGGTGCGATTGCAAACGCCAAAAAGCAAACCCAAACAAGCCGGCCACAATCAAAGCCGTCACACCCCAACTGAGCAAAACATATCCGTTAGATTCGATAAATTTTTTCATACCTGTAAAATTATACCAAACTACATATCGGTGAGTGTTTCAAGGAACTCCAGGTTATTGCGGGTCTTCGACATGCGGTTAATAATCGCCTCGGTTGCAACTGCCTGATCCATACCTGCTCCGCCAGGAGGAGAAGAAACCATCTGGATGTACATGCGGCGCATCAGCCAGGCGCGCTGGAGCAGGTCGGGGCCCAGCAGCAAATCGTCGCGACGGGTCGAGGAGCGCTCGATGTCCACCGCCGGGAAAATGCGGCGTTCCTGGAGTTTGCGTGAGAGGTGCAATTCCATGTTGCCGGTGCCCTTGAATTCTTCGTAAACGACATCGTCGAGGCGTGAGCCGGTATCCACCAGGCAGGTGGCAATGATGGTCAACGAGCCGCCTTCTTCAATATTGCGCGCCGCGCCGAAGAAGTGCTTGGGCGGGTACAAAGCCGAGGGGTCCATACCGCCCGAGAGGGTGCGGCCCGAAGGGTTGACCGTCAAGTTGTAAGCGCGGGCCAGGCGGGTGATCGAGTCCATCAGGATAACCACATGGCGGCCAATTTCCACCAGGCGTTTGGCGCGATCCAGGGCAATTTCAGCGGCGCGAACATGGGAAGTCACCGGTTCGTCAAAAGTGGAAGCAATCACATCGGCGTCGACCGAGCGATCCATGTCGGTCACTTCTTCGGGACGCTCGCCAATCAGGGCCACAATCAGGTGAACATCGGGATACTGGGTCGAAATCGCGTTCGCAATCTGCTTCAGGATTGTGGTTTTACCGGTCTTGGGTGGTGAAACGATCAAACCGCGCTGACCGCGACCAATCGGGGCGATCAGGTTAATCATACGGGTTGAGAGAACATCGCCGCGTGTCTCCAGGTCAAAGCGCTGTTCGGGAAAAATCGGGGTCAGGTGCTCAAACTTGACGCGCCGGCGGGCTTCTTCAGGATCGACGCCATTGATCGACTCAACCTTGAGCAGCCCCCAGTGGCGCTCCGAATCGCGCGGCGGACGCACATGCCCGATGATCAAATCTCCCGAGCGCAATTCGTAGCGGCGGAGTTGGGCCTGGGAAACGTAGACATCATCATCGCTGACGGTATAACGCGCCGAGCGCAGGAAGCCGATGCCCTCATCCATGATCTCAAGGATGCCGCCGCGGATTTCAAGCCCTTCGCGGGCCGCCTCCTCCTGCCGCAACCGAATGACCAGGGCTTCCTTCTTGAGGCGATTGGCATTTTGAATGCCAAAATCCCTGACAGCCATGGTGCGCAGCTCCGCCAGGGGCTTGTTTTCAAGTTCTAGAATGTTCATGTGTTTGTCTCAATGTGTTTTGGGAATGGGAAAAACGCCCTGCATTGCGCAAGACGGGAGCGACAAGTTAAGTTTTGAGTGTTATCTGAAAGTTCATCAAATATCGGGCTTATCATCCAACTGGCCCCAACAACCGGGGATGATCAAGCAAATGTAAAACGTGCGGGGAATTTCAATAATTATAGCATACTATGGCAAAAATGGAAAAAACGATGCCGCCTATCACGAGACCTGCCTAGGCTGGTATCCAGCCAGGCAAAGCGCGAAAGGCGGCACGGTTTCAAGCTGCAAAACTACTTCAACTTTTCCTTCTTGCCAAAATCACGATATAAGCTAAGCGGAGCCAGCACGCGTTGAGCTTGCTGCGCGTCGGTGCCGATAATCCACTGCCTGAGATAGACCGCCAGGCCGGGGCCGAGCATGTAGCCCTGTCCGCACATGCCGACAGCATTCAGGTAGCCATCCAGCCCCTCAACTTCGCCGACAATTGGCGCGCCATCGGGAGTCATCGGATACAGGCCGCGCCAGGTGCGGCGGACTTTGATATTTTGCAGGCAGGGCATGATGCCAATCATGCGCCGCGCCACCTGCGGCAGGAAAACTGACGTTTCACGGGTATCCATGCCGACAATCGGCGGGTTGGGCGTGATACAGAAGATAATTTGCCCGGTATGGTGCTGGTAAAAATAGTAATTGGCCGAATCTTCAGTCGGGTGGATGTCGACCACCATCGGGCGCAGGAAGTGGGCCACCGGTTCGGTGATGCCGCCCTCGTGCGAATCGGGCTGAACGGGAACATCGACTCCGGCCAGGGCAGCCACCTGCTTCGCCCACGGCCCGGCGGCGTTGACCACCATCGCGGCCCGGTACGCGCCTTTGTCAGTTCGGACGCCGCTCACACGCCCATTTTGGCGTTCAACGGCTGTGACCGCTTCGCTATAGTGGAAATCCGCGCCCAAAGCTCTGGCGCGCCGCTCAATGGCGAGAACGGATAGCATCGGCGAGGCGCTGCCGTCCCCAGGAGAGAACGTTCCGCCAATCAGACCGTCCGGGTTGAGGGAGGGGATGATTTCAAGGAAAGCCGGGGCGTCGTACCAATCGATGTCCAGTCCGAATTGCTTCTGGGTAACAAGCAATTCCTTGAGAATTTGCTCCTCGCGCGAGTGGTAGGCCACAAAGGAGTAGCCGCCCTGCTCCCAGCCGATATCGTCGCCATAGGTTTCTTTCCAGGTGGAGAAAATCTCCAGGCTTTTCAGGCCAATCTGGATTTTGGCCGGGTCGGAATGGGTGGCGCGGATGCCGCCGATGGCTTCCTTGTTTGAGCCTTGCCCGGCGCTGGCAAACTGATCCAGCACGAGCACTTTTTGCCCGGCATCGGCCAACTGCCAGGCCAGGGGGGTTCCCACGCTGCCCGAGCCGATGATGATGGTGTCGTAAGTATGATGGGTCATCTGTTTCTCACTTTATCCTACTGTGTGGCGCGGGATGTTATCCCGCGAAGCCCAAAGGCGGGGCAAACTTCCGCAAAACCCAACAGGCGGGATAACATCCCGCCCTACTCTTTAATCCCGGCGAGAGTGCCGAGCGGCACTTCGACAAACAGCGGGCGGGCGGTGCCTTCGGTCACTTCGGCCATCGGCACACCCAGCTCACGGAAAGCGCGCTTGATCAGGCTGCCGCAGGTTTTGCCGCCGCAGGCGCCCATCCCGGCGCGGGTGATGGCCTTGATTTCGTTCATGTCGCGCACACCGCCCTGGATGATGGCCTTGATGTCGGCCAGGCTGACGCGTTCGCAGCGGCAGACAATCAGGTCATCGGTCAGGCGTTCGACCCAGGCCTCGAGCGGGGCGGCGACTTCGCGGTTCTGGACTTCGATTCCCGCGATTTTTTGGGAAATCACCTGCGGGGCGCGGACTTTAACCAGCATGGTGCGGTCGGTCGTTTTTGCAATCCGCGTCCGCACGACTTCGACCCGACCCAGGGCGTTGCCGCCGGTATCGGTAACGGTCACAAAGTCTCCGGCGTGGAGCGCTTCCCGCCCAAATTCGTAGGGAATCGTCACCAGCGCGGTGTCATCACCCTGCTTGCGAACGTCCACCAGCGTAATCGCCAATCCGGGGCAAATGGTGACACATTTTTCGCAGGCGATGCACTCTTTGCCAATCTGTTTGGCGATGTAATCGGGCACGCCGCGGATGTCGTGTTCGTCGATGAAAATTGCGCCCTGCGAGCAGACCGAGGTGCAGGGATTGCAGGGGATTTCCTGGCTGCAATGGATGACCGGGTAAACGGCTTCGTCGTCATCGGGGATGGTTTCATGGGTGATTTGGCCGGGGCGGGATTTCAGGATTTCGGAGGTGCGAAACCAGTCTGCGGGGATTTCTGGCACGTCAACCCCGAGCGCTTTGGCGATTTCGAGGCCGCGAATCTTACCCGAGAACATGGCGGCGGAGGCTTCGGCGACTTCGTCGGCGTCACCGGCGGCGAAGGCGGTCAGGCCGAACTCGCGCGCTTTGCGGTAGAACTCGTCAACCGGGTCGAGGCCGACGGCGATGAGCAGGGTGTCGCAGGGAAAGGTTTTTTCGGTGCCGGGGATGGGCTTCCAGTCCTTGTCGATGGCGGCGATGGTGACGGATTCGACCGAATCAGATCCATTGGCGCTCAGGACGGTGTGGGAGGTGTAAATCGGCACGCCCATGCGGACGAGTTTATCCTTGTGGACTTTGTAGCCGCCACATTCGGGCAGGGCCTCGACCAGCCCGGCGACTTCGATGCCGGCTTGCAGGGCATGGTAGCCGGCAATCAGGCCGACGTTGCCGCCGCCGACGATGAACAGTTTTTCAGAACAGCGCACCAGGTCGCGGTTGACCAGGGTCTGGAACGCGCCCGCGCCGTAAACGCCCGGCAGGGTGTTGCCCTTGAAGGTCAGCGATTTTTCGCGCGCGCCAGCCGCCACCAGCAGAACTTTCGGCTCGACCAGAATATATTGCCCATCGCGCACCACGCCAACTTTTTTGTCGCTGTAAACGGCGACGGCAGTAGCGTTCAGCCAGGTTTCGATGGACAGATATTGGGCGAGGTCGTTCGCCAGTTTGGTGGCGATGTCAATGCCGCGCGTTCCGGCGTAGCAGGCGTTGATTGAGCCGAAAAAGCGGTGGGTTTGCAGGACGAGTTTGCCGCCCAGGCGGTGCTTGTCGTCAATGACGAGAGTTTGGATGCCGCGCTGGCCGAGTTCAATGGCCGCCGAGAGTCCCGCCGGGCCGCCGCCGATGACCAGGCACTCGACCTGGATGGTTGCGACCGGCTCAAACGTCTGTGCTGGCGGGACGTTGGGCAATTCCGGCAGGGCAGTGACGGGTGCGACTGCCATACCCGGCTTGACCAGCGCCATGCAGGATTTGACCGGCAGGCCGTCGGCAATCACCGTGCATTGGGCGCACTGGCCGTTGGCGCAGAAGATACCCTGCGGCGAGCCGTCCTTGGGGTGGTAGCCAAACGTGCGGATGCCATTGGCAAACAGGGCGGTGGCAATCGTTTCCCCGGCGCGGGCCTGCAAGCTCTGGCCCTGCCAGGTGAATGCATAAATTTCCCGCTCCTCGGCGGCGAGGATGGGATGGGACTGGATGCGATAATCTGTCATCTGGGGGGTTCCTTGTGGGTGAACAGGATGCCTGATGTTTCTTCCCTAAGCATAGCAAAGCCCCAAAGTCCGCGCTAGTGACGATTATCACGAAGTTGACAGGGCTGATAACAGGTTGTGTACGTCGAATGTTATCCTTGTATAACGTATCCCCACTTGACGATTTATTGTACAACAAAGACTGTCGATTATCTGTCCAGACAAGCGTTTACAGATGTGCAAAAAAACTTTAAGGAACTTTTCAGCAGTTTTATTGTATGATGTTGTTAGAAGTTACTTCCGTTCGCAAGAAAGGAGGTCCCAATCGAAACAATGGAACCGTACAACACGAGAGGAAAGGCCGGGGTGTAATTCGTTCACTGGCAAGAGACCTACACGACAGGTCTATCCCCAGATGTCCACCTCGACACGAAGAAGGTTTTCCCGCCTTTCCTCGGTAAAACTGTTTTTGCTGGTAGCAAGTTGCAAGTGAAACAACTTTTTGAACTGCAAGTGTAGTAAAGAAAGTGGGTGCAACTGCAAGAGTAAAAACAACCTAGAATAAAACGTAACAAAGCCGATGGATGACCTCCATCGGCTTCTCTTTATTTATTGTAGCAAAAGGCGTGCTATACTAAAAAACTGGATAAATCTTATCGATATAAGGAGCGAATATGAAAACAGGCTTGGCTTCAGGGTGTATTGTCTGGTTCATCCTTTTCGGCGTTATCAGCACCTGCCTGATTCCCGTTGGGCTAATGAGCGCCGGTTTTACTTCGGGAACAGATTTTGCGGCCCAAACCGTTGGCGGCTACCTGTGTCCGCCAGAAACGAAGCCGGGGCTTTACACATATTCGACCACAATCAGGGATGAGCGCGGGGTCGATATGCCTGCAACCGGGTACGAACTGATTTGCCTGGATGCCAGCGGTGAAACAGTGGTTAATCTTGGGCCAACCTATGCTTTTATCTGGACTGGCGCGTTAGGTCTCGCAGGGGCAGTTATCGCGGCGATTCTTTCGATTTTCCTGGCCGGGCCAATCGGGATATTTTTCGGCAAGCGGTTTGGGAAAAAGGCCGAAACGCCTATCGCCGGGCGATGACGACCAGGAGATCTTCAGGGCTATCGGGGGTTTCGCCAGTCAGGGAGGGGTGGAATTCGACATCCGTGAAGCCGGTTTCTTCGAGCAGGGCGGCAATCGCTTCTTCCGTGTAGGCCAGGGCGGTGGAGGCGTAACGGAGAATCGGCTGGTTGTCTTCGAAGATGAGGTAGCGCTCGGTGGTGGCGGATTGTTCTTCATCCCAGAAGGCTTCCATCAGGCAGAGATGGGGATTGGGACTGAACAGGCCGCCGCCGGAGGTGTACCAGGAGGAGGGCTGGTTGCCCATCTGCTCGACGGCGTCGTAGCTCTGCAATTCGAGCAGGATGCGCCCGCCAGGGGTCAGGGCGGCGTGGGCTTTTTGCAGGATTTCGCGGGCGTGGGCGGGCTTGAAAACGTTGAATTCGCCAAAGATAAACTGGACCAGGTCGAAGCCAGAGGAAAAATCGGTGGCGCGCAGGTCGCCGAAGGTGTAGGAACAATTTTCGGGCGCGTTTTTAACGGCGTACTCGATGGAGGCGGGAGAAAAGTCGATACCGCGGCAGGCATGCCCGAGCGCGGCCAGTTCCGCGCAGTATAGGCCGGGGCCGCAGCCCAGGTCAAGGATGCGGGAGGGGCGCTTCGCCAGGATGAAGTTATGAATCCAGCCGACATGCTTTTTGATGATTTTTGCGCGACGACTGGCCGCATCGTGCTGCTGGCTGAGGTGTTCGCTGAGCATCCGGGCGCTAAAGGCCGGGTCGTTCCAGGGGATTTTTTCGCCTTCGGCCCAAGGGGTGGCGGGGATGGGGCGCTGGTGAAGATTGGCAATGGTCATGTTAAATATCCAAACTCTGGCCGTGTTTCTTGAGCCAGCCAAGGTGTTTTTTGTAGTCAGGCATCAGGCCGGCAACGAGATTCCAGAAGTTTTTGGAATGGTTTTTGACCTTGATATGGGCCAGTTCATGTACGATAACGTATTCGATGACTTCGGGCGGAGCCATGACCAGACGCCAGGTGAGCGAGATGGTTCCACTGGTGCTGCATGATCCCCAGCGGGTGCGGGCGGAGGAAATACGCACTTTTTTGGGACGCAGGTTGTGCTTTGCGGCCAGGGTTTCAAGACGGGCCGGGAGCAGGACGGCGGCCATTTTTTTGTACCACAAATGGAAAGCTTCACGGGCGCGCGGCTGGGCTTTTTGGGCGAGCAGAAATGCGCCATTTTCAAAAGCCAGGCTGGCGCGCTGGGACTGCACAATTTTGAGCGGATGAGCCTGACCCATGAGCGGCAGGGTCTCGCCGGCGACAAAGCGGCGCTCAGGCGGGCGGTTCTGGCGCATTTTTGCCTGGGCGCGGGCAACCCAGTCCGCTTTCTGGGCAACCAGTTCGCGGATGTTTTTTTCGGAGGCGAGCAGCGGGGCGCGGACAATCAAGGAACCATCGCCCTCGATGACGAGGGCGATGGTTTTGCGGCGGGAACGAATAATTTTGTCGATTTCCGGCATTACTTGACTTCAACAGATTCCTGGGGCAAAACATCCATTACCCGCTTGTAATCGGATGGCAGCATGGGATCGGACTTGGCCGTTTTGCGGAAAAATTCCTTCAATGCACCCAGTTTCAGGGCTGGATTGGGCGCATCCTGAACCTGGAGGTCGGCGCGGTCATCGCTGAACACCAGCAAGGCTTTGATCGGGGGAATCTGTTCTTCGCCGAGGTGCTTTTGCAGGAACTTTTTCAGGCTTTCGGTATCGGATTCAATCTCGAGATCGGGACGCCCCAGACCTTCCTGGGCAAAAATCTTGAGGTAGGCGAGCAAAAAGCCGCCGCCTTTCTGACGCCAGCGCCCTTTCTCATAGCTGATGGTGCCGCGCTGGTAATAGGGTTCGAGAATCCATACGCCTGCCGGCCCCACCAGCAAATGCGAAACAGGGGCGGTGTAGTGATACAAAGTGTAATCCTTGGTCAGGCCCTTGAGCGCAGCCGTAATGCGTTCATCGTTGCGCGGACGGCGTCCCCAGCGATTGCCGAAGTAGATGCCGAACTGCGAGAGCAGGAAGCCAACCAGGAGCGCGCCAAAAGAAATAGTGACCTGATCGGGATAGGCAAAAGTGACATACATGCCGCCGCCCAGAATCAGCAGGGCAACCAGGCTGGAATAACGCCCGATGGCGGTATTGCGTTTGATGATTTTTTCATCGAGGACAAGTTTCATGATGGTTCCTTAAAAGTTTATTTCTCGAAGCGTTTCAGGACAACACAAGCATTCTGCCCGCCCAGGCCAAATGAATTGGAAAGGGCAACATTAACCCGCTGCTTGCGGGCCACGTTCGGCACGTAGTCCAGATCGAGTTCGGGATCGGGGGTTTCATAGTTGATGGTTGGGGTGATGATGCCTTCGCTGATGATCTTGGCGCAGGCAATCGCTTCCAGGGAGCCGGAAGCGCCCATGGCGTGGCCAATCATCGATTTAATGGAGGAAATCGCCAGCTTGTAGGCGCGCTCGCCAAAAACAGCCTTAATGGCGCGGGTCTCGGTCATATCGTTCAACGGGGTGGATGTGCCGTGCGCATTGATGTAATCGATATCCGCAGGAGTTAAACCAGCGTCGGCAATGGCCCACTTCATGGCGCGGGCCGGGCCGGCTGCTTCGGGATCCGGCTGGGCCATGTGGAAACCATCCGAGGAGGAGGCCTGGCCGGCCAATTCCGCATAAATCCGCGCCCCGCGCGCCAGGGCATGCTCGAGGGACTCGAGTACCAGGGCGGCGGCGCCCTCGGAATAGAGGAAACCCTCGCGGTTCTTGTCGAACGGGCGCGAGGCTTTTTCGGGGGTATCGTTATAGTTGGTTGGCAGCGCGCGCATGGCGCAGAAACCACCAATCGCAAAATCCTGGATCAAGCCTTCCGTGCCGCCGGCAATGACCACGTCGGCAGCGCCGCGGCGGATCATCTCCAGCCCCTCGCCCACAGTTTGAGTCCCGGTGGCGCAGGCCGTGCCAATCGTTGTCGTCGGGCCGAGGCACTGGAATCCCTGCGAAATCAGGTAGGCCGCCGTATTGGGCAAGGAGGTCGGCACGGTGAACGGATTCAGGCGGTCATAGCCCTGGGCGCGGATAGTGCGAACGCCATCGTCAAAACGATCCATGCCGCCGATGGCCGTGCCAAAAGCCACGCCCGAGCGTTCCGGTTCGGGGAGCGGGGTGGGCAGGCCCGAATCGTCGACTGCCATTTTGGCGGCGGCGTAAGCCATTTGGGCCGAACGCGGCACGCGGCGGGCTTCCTTACGATCCATGAAATTTTCGACGACAAAATCCGGCACTTCCCCGGCAATCTGACAGGGAAACGGGCTGGCGTCGAACTGGGTGATGCGGCGAATGCCGGAACGGCCATTCAAAAGACCATCCCAAAAAGCATCCAGGCCCGTGCCTAAAACACTAACAACCCCCATGCCTGTGATAACAACACGTTTTTTATCCATATAAAAAGATTCCTTTATGAATCGCCCTGCGACTTCGTGCTTCACTATCGTTCAGCACTCCGCTCAGGGTTTGAATTATCGCAACCGTTCAGCGACGCCATCCCGCATGGCGGCAAGCACTTTCGCCTCGGCGGCATTTTTGGCAACCCGGATGGCGTTTTTAATCGCAAATGCATCCGAGCGGCCATGGCCGATGAAAACCAGTC
Source organism: Chloroflexota bacterium (assembly GCA_023459215.1). GTDB lineage: Bacteria > Chloroflexota > Anaerolineae > Anaerolineales > Villigracilaceae > UBA8950. Next base: position 54,275 of record JAEWVF010000065.1, on the reverse strand, counting down.
CGTTCACGCCGAGCAGCGGCGCAGCGCCTTCTTCCGCCGGGTCGAGCAGTTTCTTGATCTTGCCCAGGGCCGGTTTGACCAGCATCCCACCCAGGAGGGCCAGCGGGCCGCCAGTTTTGATGGATTCCTTGATCTTATCGACAATCAATTTGGCAACCGCTTCGGATGATTTGAGCATGATATTCCCGGTAAAGCCATCCGTTACCGCGACATCGACTTTACCGCCAATCACTTCCTTGCCCTCGACATTGCCAAAAAAATTCAGGCCGGCGCCTTTGAGCAGCGGAGTCGCCTCGCGCACCAGGCTGTTGCCTTTGCCTTCTTCCTCACCGTTCGAAAGCAGGCCAACCTTGGGCTGTTTTATCCCGCGCACTTTCTCGGCATAGATGCTGCCCATAATGGCGAATTGGCGCAGGTTGTCCGGCTTGACATCGGGATTTGCGCCAATATCGAGAACAACACAGGAGCCGGTCGCAGTCGGGAAGACCGGGGCCAGGGCGGGCAAATCCACGCCCTCGATGGTTCCCAGGCGGAAATAGGCTGTCGCCAGGGCCGCCCCGGTATTGCCAGCGGTAACAAAAGCATCCGCCTGACCGTTCTTGACCAGGTCGATACCGACCGCCATCGAATTTTTGGCGTTCGGGCGGCGGGCCTTGAGCGCCAGGGCCACGCCTTTATCTTCCATGGTCAACATTTCGGGCGCATGAACAATCCGCACCGGCAGGCTGCCCGGATTCAGGCCATCCAGAACAGGCTTGATCCGGGCTTCGTCGCCGACCAGGATCACTTCGACCCCATATTCGCGGGCGGCATCGACCGCGCCGGTCACATCCGGGACCGGGAATTCGTCACTTCCCATGGCATCAAGGGCAATAATCGTCATTTTATAACTCCTGTGTTTGCTGAATTGCTTTCAATAGACCTCTTGCAAAAGTGAACATGTTGCCTTGTAAATGTCCTTCGACTTCGCTTTTTTATAAAATATCACCGCCCTGAGAGGAGGGCGAAGCGTATTTTGCGCCGCCCGTAGTCGAAGGACGCTCCGCTCAGGACTTATGCAAGATGTCTAATTATCAATGAAGTATACCCGTCCCGGTCACAAATTGCGCTTTTTACAAAAGCATAAAAGCGCAATTTGTGACCGCGGGTATTATATAACCCGTTTGCCGTCTGCGCAGAAATCAGGGCGCGGTTGGCGCAAGCGCATCAGCATACAGGTCACAATTGGCAGTGGTCAACACGTTGACTTCGAGCATCTGCTGGCTAAAACCGGCCACCCAGGCATTCCAGAAATCGTCGGGCATGTTGCGATACAGAACCACCAGAATGCGCGGTTCGGCGTCGAGCGGCTCAGCGTACCAGGCGGAGGTCAGCACTGCCGGCCAGGAGCCGCCTTTAACCGCCAGGGTTTTAAAGGTTTTGGCATTGTCGGGATTAAGCCGCATCGGCCATTCCAAATACTGGCGGGCCACCTCGCGCGCAGCCGGAGACAGACTCTCGTTTTGGGCGTCATAAAGGGCCAGCATAATTTTGGCAAGATCGTCTGCGCTGGAGCGCACGCCAAAGTTGGCAGTGGCATCTTTTTGCACATCCAAGCCGGCCTGATTGGTGTAATTGGCAACATAAATCAACTCCACTTCACGCCAGGCCGGGTCGGTGACAAACAATTGCTCCAGGCGGACCTGCTCGGCCAGGGTCGCTTCCGGGCCGAGGGAGGTCATATCGTAGATACCGGTTTCGTGGTTGTTGATGTAAAGGTAAAGGCCCAGGTAGGAATGCGGCAGGCTGGTTTGCGTCAGGCCCAGGCGGCGATAAAGCCCATCCCAATCCACAGTTTCAAGACGCGAAAGAACGTAATCGGCGGCAGCATTCGAGCTGTAGGTCATCATGCCATCCACCGCTTCGGCCAGGGTCAGGCTGGTGCGGCCCTCGCCCAGGGTTTTAAGAAATTCGGGATGCGCGCCGCCATCGGTGCCGGGCAGATAGTAGGCGTCCAGCGCTGTGAGCGGAATCTCCTGCTGCGGATCCAAAACCCCAGCCGCAACCTGCTCGGCATAACCAAGCAGAATCACAGCCTTGAAGGTGGACGCCAGCGGATAGGCCTGATCGGTGTTGTGGTAAAACCCGGCCTGCGGATTGGCCGGATTAAAGCAGGCGACCGCAATATCCGCGGGGTGCTGGCTGATGTACTTCAAAACTGCGTTCTGGGAGGTATAGCGCAAGTTCGAATAACCGACCAGGGCGGTCGCCAGCACGCACAGCACCAGCAGGATAATCAAAACTATCAGGATTATTTTGAATTTCATCGCCGCCGGCCCTATTTGCGCGCTGCCCGGCGGGTATTGTCTTCAATGTCCAGCAAAATCAGCAGGGCGCTGGCCAAAATGTGCAGGACGAGCAGAATCATCGCGCCCTGGAACGGGCGGCTGATATTGAAGAAAACATAAAACCAGTCAAGCGGATAGCCGCCAACGAACGAGTTATAGAGATTTGTGCCAGTTTCATAGACAAACTGGACAATATAGACTGCAAAAATCCCCCAGGCCACAATCCGGGTCCAGCGCCCAAGGCGCAGGACAGAATCGCGGTCAAAATAGGTGCCATAGAAGGCTGGTTTTTCGGGCGGGTTACTCATGGCTCACTCCTGAGAGTATAATAGGCAATCATTTGATTGAAATTATACCCGTCCCGGTCACAAATCGACATCAGGATGTACTGTTTTTCCAAACCTGGAAAAGCGTTTTTGACCCGGAACATCACCCGCAAAAAGGATGACTCGATGGAACCCAACGAAACCCCAAGCCGCATCCCCGCCTTCATCCGCGAGGCCGTGGCCGAAGACTTGAAAAACGGACGTTTTAACTATGTGCGCACCCGCCTGCCACCCGAACCGAACGGCTACCTGCACATCGGCCACTGCAAGGCTTTCCTGATCGATTATTTCACCGCCAAGGAATTCGGCGGCGAACTGTACCTGCGCTTCGACGATACCAACCCATCAAAGGAAGGCACCGAGTTCGTGGAAGCCATCGAAGCGGATGCCGCCTGGTTGGGCATTCAGTGGGCGAAAGTCACCTTTGCCTCCGATTATTTCGACCTGCTCTACGATTGGGCGGTGCGCCTGATCAAAATGGGTTTGGCGTATGTGGACGATCAGACCCAGGAAGAGATGAGCGCCAGCCGTGGCACGCTGCCCAAAGGTACGAAGTGGAGCGAGACCGAATCCGCGCTCAAGCCGGGCATCGATTCCCCGTATCGCAACCGCCCGGTGGAGGAAAACCTCGACCTGTTGGAACGGATGAAAAACGGGGAATTCCCCGAGGGCAGCCGCGTCCTGCGCGCCAAAATCGACATGGCCCACCCTAACATCCTGCTGCGCGACCCGGTCATGTACCGCATCATGAACGTCCATCATCACCGCACCGGCGACAAATGGCACATCTACCCGATGTACGACTGGTCGCACGGCCAGAACGACTCGATGGAAGGCGTGACCCATTCGCTGTGCTCGAACGAATACATCATCCACCGCCCGCTGTACGAGTGGTTCCTGGAAAAACTGGAGGCTTTTCCCAGCCGCCAGATCGAATTTTCACGTCTGAACCTGACCTACGCGATGATGAGCAAGCGCAAACTGCGTAAACTGGTTGAAACCGGCGTGGTGCGCGGCTGGGACGATCCGCGCCTGACCACCCTGCGCGGCTTGCGCCGGCGCGGCGTGCCGCCGGAGGCGATTGTCAACTTCGTGACCGGACTGGGCGAAACCAAAAACGATAGCTGGGTCGAAATGGCCCAATTCGAAGCGGTCATTCGCGACGAACTGAACAAGCGCGCCCTGCGCCGCATGGCCGTTCTCAATCCGCTCAAACTGATCATCGACAATTACCCCGAAGGTCAGAGCGAAGAGATGGAAGCCATCAACAACCCCGAAGACCCCGCCGCTGGGACGCGCAAAGTGCCGTTCTCGAAGGTGCTCTACATCGAGCAGGATGATTTCCGCGAAACGCCCCCACCGAAATACTTCCGCCTGTTCCCCGGCAACGAAGTGCGCCTGCGTTACGCCTACCTGATTACCTGCACGCATGTGGTCAAGGACGAGGCCGGGAACGTGACTGAAGTCCATTGCACTTACGATCCGGCCACCAAAGGCGGCGATGCTCCCGATGGACGCAAGGTCAAATCGACCATCCACTGGGTTTCGGCCCAACACGCCCTGCCGGCGGAAGTGCGCCTGTATGAGCAGTTGTTCAGCGTCGAGCGGCCCGATGACGGTGAACTGGAGGAAATTCTCAATCCCAACTCGCTCAGCACGCTGGCAAACACCTTTGTCGAACCGGCCCTGGGCGAAGCCAAACCCGGCGATAACATCCAATTCGAGCGCACCGGCTATTTCTGCCTCGACCCGGAAAGCAAACCCGGCCAGCCGGTCTTCAACCGCACGGTGACGTTGAAGGACAGTTGGGCCAAGGCGCAGGGCAAATAGGATTCTCGAAATAGAACACAGATGATACGGATTGGACGGATTTACGCGGATTTTTTAATCTGTGAAAATCCGTCCAGTTTGTTATTCAGTGATAGCCTGCCTTTTGCGGAATAAATACATATTTAAAATCTTCGCTTCTGTGACGTATAATAGACATAGCACGAAAATTCTATGATTGGAATGGCAAAAATGGAATTTGAGACAACTCAATTAACGGTAGCGGAATATTTTGCAGGTATCGGACTTGTGCGAATGGGCTTACAGCCTTTTGGCTGGAAAGTCGTTTTTGCTAACGACTTTGCGCCAAAAAAATTTGAAATGTATCAAGAGTTCTTTCCTGACGCAAAAGAACACTACAAAATTGATGATATTTTCAAACTTAATCCCGCTGAAATTCCAACAACAACTTTAGCAACCTGTTCTTTTCCTTGTGTAGACCTTTCTTTAGCAGGGAATATGAGCGGCGTCATTAATGGCAGTCATTCAAGCGCGTTTTGGGGATTTATCAATATTTTGAAAGCTCAAGGCGATTCTGCGCCGCCTTTGGTTATGGTTGAGAATGTACCGGGTTGGCTTCATTCTAATAACGGGAAAGATTTCAGAGTAACTGTTAAGGCGTTAAATGATTTAGGTTATTTCTGCGATGTTTTTGTTTTGGACGCATTAAGGTTTACGCCACAAAGCCGTTTGCGCGTCTTTTTGATCGGCTCAAAACTCGTGACTACGCCAACATCGCCTGACTTAATCCTACAACGTTCAAAATCATTGCTTTCAGAACAGTTAAAGAAAAGCATTGACACTAATCGAGATTTACACTGGTTCTATAACGAACTTCCCGAACCGCCGCCAGTAAATAAATCAGGATTATCAAACATTGTTGAGAATTTGGATGATTCAAATAAACGTTGGTGGTCTCAAGATGAAGTAAATCGGCATCTTGAAATGATGGCTAGTACACACAGGGAAAGAGTTGAAAAACTAAAATCGAAAGATGAAATTTCATATAGAACTTTTTACCGTCGAATACGGGAAGGTATGCAAAGAGCAGAAGTTCGAGACGATGATTTATCAGGTTGTTTGCGCACTGCAATTGGCGGCAGTGGAAAGCAATTCTTAATAGAAATGGGCGCAGGTCAGATAAAAATGCGGGCAATGACTCCGCGAGAATACGCCCGTTTACAAGGCGTTCCAGACAGTTATAACATTTCAATAAATGGCGTTCAGGCGCTCACGGGTTTTGGAGACGCAGTTTGTGTTCCAGCCATCTCTTGGATTGCTGAAAATATCTTGAATCCGCTGGCAGAAAAGGTGCTTTTGCATCCAGTTGGGTTTTTATTACATGAGCGACAACCTCAAACCTGATGAGAGAAAACGAACAATGCAAGCTGTTAAAAGCAAAGGCACAAGGCTTGAAAAAAGGCTTTTTGCCATGCTTGCAGGAATGGGAATCAGTGGATGGAAAAAGAACGTCAAAAATATTACAGGTAAACCCGATATAGCATTTCTTAATCAGAAAATTGCTATTTTTGTTGATGGTTGCTTCTGGCATGGTTGCCCATATTGCCGCCGCAAGTTACCTGAAACAAATCACGAATACTGGGAAAGAAAGATTAAGCGCAATGTTGAGTTGGCAGAATCTTACAATGAGCAATTAAGTCGCGATGGCTGGGCAGTTATCAGAATTTGGGAACATGAAATAAAAGATGCTAAAACACTAAAGCCGCGCTTGAAGGAGTTGAAAAGTGGAAAAATTGAGACAAGAAAGCCATGATATTTTGGCAAAATGGCTCGAAACATGCACACGCAATAACAAAATCTCCCGCAACACGGTTGCGATGGGTGTAGTTGTATTTGACCATTTGAAAAAGAACAGCCCGGTTTCGCGCGATGCTGTTATCTCACAAGGTGGCGAAGTCAGCGGAGCGCGCTCAGGTTTAGGCAAAATACTCGAATCTTATGGAATTCCAAGCGGTTATTTGAAAGAGATTACAACTCGTCAAGGACACCAAGACGGGCAACGACTGTTTGAAATGTTTGAGTGGGGTAATAAATTTGCAAAACTCACGATAAAAGAGCGCGATACATTATTGCTTGAACTCATTGATGTTTTGCGTAATCTCGCTAATGAGTGGCTAAAACGCCAAAATCTAAAACTTGATCTTGACCGACGGCAAGCACCTGCAACATGGATAAACGTAATTGTAGAAAATGCAAAAGGTCGCTCAGGCGGGATCGTTGAACAACAACTTGTTGGCGCAAAATTGGCAAGGCGTTTTCAAGATGTTGATATTCCAAATCATCCTGCTCATGCCGCCGATAAACAGACTGAGAGAATGGGCGATTTTACAGTTTCAAATCTGATTTATCACGTTACCGCGGCCCCTTCAAGAAACGTTTTGCGGAAATGCATAGATAATCTGAAAGCCGGATTTCATCCAATCCTATTGATTCCACGCGAACAAGAAACTAAAGTGCGAGTGCTTGCCCAAGATGAAGGCATTGACCAACATTTGACAATTATCTCGATTGAAAGTTTCATCGCATTGAACATCATTGAAATGGCAACCGATGAAAAAAAGGATTTTTTCAGTGTTTTGAAAGAGATTGTAGAGATTTACAATACACGATTAACAGCAGTAGAAACCGATTTATCTCTGCAAATCGAAGTTCGTTAAAGTCAAGAGTGTTCCATTTCCCTTCCCACCAAGAAATGAAACCATCCCCACTCATCGCCATCGTCGGCGCCAGCGGCGTTGGAAAAACCAGCCTGGCGCGCGCCCTGGCCCAAGCCGTTGAACTCAACCTCGGCCTGGAACAGCACGCCGAACGCCCCTTCCAGGCCCTGTTCAAGAACGACAAGCGCTACGGGCTGGCCAACCAGATCGATTACCTGCTGCTGCGCGCCGAACAGGAACGCGAGTTGCGCGCAGGGCAATGTCCCGGCCTGGTGGATGGCGGCCTCGACCAGGATTTTCACGGTTTTACCCGCCTTTTCCATGCCCACGGTTCCCTGACCGACCCGGAACTTGAGCTTTGTCGCCGTTTCTACGATTTCATCCGCGCCACGCTGCCAGCCCCCGACCTCGTCATCCACCTGGTTGCCCCGACCCCCGTCATCCGCGACAGGCTGGCGCAGCGCGAACGAATCAACATTGCCAGCGCCGACGATATCAGCGCAATTGACGGATACTTAACTGATTGGCTACACGCTGAAAGCGGAATCAAAAGTGTTCGTTTCGATGCCGGGCGGCTCTCCCTAGATTACCATGAAATCCTGCCCGAAATCATCGCACAGATCAAGCGTTTATAAAAAAGCTCTCCCGTTTTGACGGGAAAGGGCTTTGAATTAATAATGAATAACCACTGAGACACCGAGAACACGGAGTTTTTAATTCTGTTTTCTCAGCGGACTCCGCCTGCACTGCGCCGCAGGCTCATGTGTGTCTCAGTGGTGAAATTCCCGATAATTGCGGTAGAGCAAAAAAAAGACAAGACCCGCCATGCTCTGGCGGGTCTTGTCTTCGTTCTGGCAGAAATCAGTCCTTGGCGCTGTAGCCAGGGCCTTTGGAATAGTAATCGGCGTTCAGCTTGATATCGGGGGTCAAATCGACCACTTCGCCGGCAGCCAACTGTTTGGCAGTCTCAAGCACCACCTTTTCACCATGATGGTTGGTGGCCTCGTAATGGCCGACCAGCCCAATCCGGCTGATAAACTCGCCGCCCTTGGCCGTATAGGCCGCAGGAACTTCATCTTCAGGGAAGATGGCCGCATATGGGCATTCCGGCACGCAAGCGCCGCAATCGATGCAGGTATCCGGGTCGATATAGTACCAGGGCCACTCTTCCTGGGGTTTGCCGGGGGTGATGCACTCCACCGGACAAACTTCAACACAACCGCTATCGCGCAAACAAAGACTGGTAATGACATGGGTCATAGCATAATCTCCTTCTGATTTTGGCGAAATCTGTAAATTCATTATATCCATGCGGCCAAACAGGCGCAAGGATTCCAAGGCGCGAAACAGGTGATTTCCAAAACAAACAGCCGCACCTTAGACAGGATACGGCTGTTTGCATACCAATAAACTACCCCAGGCGACGGGCAACTTCTTCCCAGTTGACCACATTCCACCAGTTGGTAACGTATTCAGGGCGGCGGTTCTGATATTTCAGGTAATAGGCATGTTCCCAAACGTCGATGCCCATCAGCGGCTTCAAGCCGTCGGTCAGCGGGTTATCCTGGTTGGCAGTCGAAACCACCACCAGCTTGCTGCCCTGCTTGGCAAGCCAGGCCCAACCGGAGCCGAAACGGCCAACAGTGGCCTTCTCGAACTCAGCCTTGAAATTGGCAAAGCCGCCAAAATCGGATTCAATCGCCTTGGCCAGCGCGCCGGTCGGCTCACCGCCAGCGTTGGGAGCCATCACTTCCCAGAAAATGTTGTGATTGAGGGTGCCGCCGCCATGATTGCGGACTACGCCGCGCACCGCTTCGGGGACATCCGCCAGGCGGGCAACCAGGTCTTCCAGCGACCAGGAAGCCAGTTCGGGAGCTTTTTCGAGCGCGCCGTTCAGGTTGGTGATATAAGCCTGGTGGTGCTTGGTGTGGTGGATGGTCATGGTCTGGGCGTCGATAAACGGCTCGAGCGCCTCATAAGCATACGGAAGTTTTGGTAATTCGAAAGCCATTGGATACTCCTTCTATTTTTAGTCAGGGTTGACGATTAGTTAGGGGTGATTTAACATGTTACTCTGTCATTCTAGCCCCGGCTTAACCCCCGGTCAATTGATAAATCGGACGATTTTGGTCGTCTAAAAGGGTGATAGAAAATCACCACCGGAGGCACCTTTGCAAACCACCCATCCCAAACCGGCTTTTCTCTACCTGGCCATTGCAGGCGGGATATTGGCCGTCTCGACCGCGGCGATTTTTATCCGTTATGCCCAGCAGGACGCCCCCTCGCTGGTTATTGCCGCGATTCGCTTAAGCCTGGCGAGCATCATCCTCGCCCCGATTGCCTGGTTCCGTCATCGGGACGAATTGCGCGCCCTGACACGCTCCGCCCTGGGCCTGGGATTGCTCTCGGGCTTCTTCCTGGCCTTGCATTTCGCCACCTGGATTTCATCCCTGGAATTTACTTCGGTGGCAAGTTCGGTGGTATTGGTCAGCACCACGCCGTTGTGGGTGGCGATTCTCTCGCCACTCTTCCTGCACGAAAGCCCGAGCCGGGCAACGATGCTCGGGCTACTCCTGGCCCTGCTGGGCGGGACGGTCGTCGGCTTGAGCGAGGCCTGTCAATGGGAAAACGGCCTGGCCTGCCCGCCGCTGTCCGAATTTACGCGCGGCGAGGCTTTCCTGGGCAATTTCCTGGCCCTGTGCGGGGCCTGGATGGGAGCCGGATACCTGCTGATTGGCCGCCGCCTGCGCGAGAAGATGTCGCTGATCCCCTATATTTTTGTGGTCTATGGCATGGCGGCGATCGTCCTGGTCATGATCATGCTCGGCTTTGGGCAGACCCCGCTCGGCTACCCGCCGCTGGTTTATCTCTGGCTGGTGCTGTTGGCGCTGGTGCCGCAACTGCTCGGCCACTCAACCTTCAACTGGGCCTTGCGCTACCTGCCCGCTTCATTCGTCGCCGTGACATTGCTGGGCGAACCGATCGGCTCGACCATTTTGGCGTTCATCATCTTAAGCGAAAGCCCCTCCGCGCTGGAAATCGGCGGGGGGCTGTTGATTTTGGCGGGGATTTATGTTGCCAGCCGGGTAGAATCATAGCGCAAGATGTTATCTTGCGCTACTGACTAATTGCTTTAGCGTTTCAACCAACAAGCGATGCTCGGTTTGGTGGACTCGCTCTTCGAGACTCTCGAGCGTATCGGACGGCTCAATCGGGACAATTTGGGTTGCCAGGACGGGGCCGTTGTCCACGCCTTCATCGGGGACGAGGTGAACCATGATGCCGGTCTGGGCGATTTCTCCGCGCTGGAAGGCTTCGTAGGCGCGCTCAATGGCGTGGGTGCCGGGGAAAGTCCCCGGCAGGGCCGGATGCAGATTGATAACCCGATTCGGGAAAACCGAGAGGAAGTTCGTGGTCAACAGCCGCATCCAACCGGCCAGGATAACGTAATCCGGCTGGTAGCGGGCAACCAAGGCGGCCAAGCGGGAATCGTAATCGGGGCGGGATTCGCCGTCAGCGAGGGGCAGGACTATCGCAGGCACGTCCGCGCTTTGGGCGCGGGTCAAACCGTAGGCGTTGGGCTTGTTCGAAATAACGGCGACCACGGAGGCGGGTAGCACGTTCCCGGCACAGGCGTTGAGAATAGCCTGCAAATTGGAACCGTTTCCAGAGATGAGAACAACCAGTTTGGCGGACATTTTCAAAAATTAATGATGGAACAAACGCACGCCGGTAAAGACCATCGTCATGCCGTAATCGTCGGCGGCCTGAATGACATCGGCGTCGCGGGTGGAGCCGCCAGGTTCGAAAACGTATTTGACGCCGGAGGCGGCGGCGCGGTGGATGCTGTCGGAAAAGGGGAAGAAGGCATCGGAGCCGAGGCTGACGTCGGTGAGGGTGTCAAGCCAAGCGCGTTTTTCTTCGGGGCTGAGCTGGTGCGGGAGTTCGGTGAAGAGTTCGGGCCAGGCGGCTTTTTCGCGCGGGGTAACATCTTCGCGCAGGAACTGGTCGATGGCATTATCGCGTTCGGGGCGTTTGGTTCCCGGCTTGAAGGGCAGGTTTAGAACTGTCGGGTGCTGGCGCAGGTACCACATATCGGCTTTTTGGCCAGCCAAACGGACACAGTGAACACGCGATTGCTGGCCCGCGCCAACGCCGATGGCCTGGCCATCCTTGACAAAGCAAACCGAGTTGGATTGGGTGTACTTGAGCGTGATCCAGGCCACCATCAGGTCGCGGAAGGCATTGGCGCGAAGTTCACGGCTTTTGGTGACGATGTTGGTGAAATCGCCGGGGGTGACCAGGCGGTCGTGGCAGCGCTGCTCGAAAGTGACTCCGGCCACATCGCGGGTTTCGGTCTGGGGCGGTTCGTAGGACGGGTCGATTTTGACGACAGCGTATTCGCCGGCTTTCTTGGCCTTGAGCAGTTCGAGCGCGGCGGGTTCGTAACCGGGGGCGATGATGCCATCCGAGACTTCGCGAGCGATGATGCGAGCGGTGGGTTCGTCAACAACATCGGAAAGGGCGATAAAGTCGCCAAAGGAGCACAGCCGGTCAGAACCACGCGCGCGGGCATAGGCGGTGGCAAGCGGGCTGAGTTCCAGGTCATCGACAAAGTAGATTTTGCGCAGGGTTTCATCGAGCGGGGCGGCGACCGCAGCCCCAGCCGGGCTGACATGCTTGAAAGAGGCCGCTGCCGGCAGGTTGGTGGCCTGGCGCAGTTCACGGACGAGCAGCCAGGCGTTCAGGCCGTCGAGCAGGTTGATATAACCAGGCGAGCCGCCCAGGACGGTAATCGGCAAGTCGGAACCGTCGCGCATGAAGACGCGGGCCGGGGCTTGCTGGGGGTTGGTGCCGTAACGGAGCGGAAGGGAGGAGGTCATGGGATGATTCCTTTCGAGGAAGCGTAGCTGACAACGGAATTTATAACGGAATTTATAACGGACTTTACAACGGACTCTATAACGGACTCACGGACGGAAACGGACAACTGAAAACGGACTTTGTAGCGGACTCGCGGGCAGAAACGGATGGCTCAAAACGGACTTTATAGCGGACTCACGGAGGAAAACGGATGTCATGATAGCAACCGCGTTTTGCGGCTGCCAGCGGATAACTCGCCGATGATAAAGGTTTCTTCCTGGATTAGATTCTGGATGTCGGCGGCCAAGGTTTTGTCGGCCACGATCACCATGCCGATGCCCATATTGAAGACACGGTACATTTCTTCGGTTGCGATATTGCCCATCTGCTGAATGAGATTCCAGAGCGGGGGCACGGACCAGGAACCCAAACGGATAACGGCATCGAGATGTTCTGGCAAAATGCGCGGGATGTTTTCGATAAATCCGCCGCCAGTCAGGTGGGCAAGAGCTTTTAATCCAGCATGGTTAATTACCGGCTGCAAAATGTTGAAATAAGAGCGGTGCGGAGCGAGCAAGGCATCGGCCAGGGGAACGCCGAGTTCGGGAAAAACCGCGTCGATGGATGTATCCGCGAACACCTTGCGAATCAGCGAATAGCCGTTGGTGTGCGGGCCGGATGAACGGATGCCAATCAGCGCATCCCCGGCCTGGAGTTCGGAGGTGCGCGGCAGTATCCGGTCGCGCTCCAGAACGCCGACAATTGTCCCGGCCACATCGAACTCGCCGGGCGCGTAAACGCCGGGCATTTCGGCAGTTTCGCCGCCCAAAAGGGCCATGCCCGATTCTTTGCAGGCCTCGGCAATGCCGGTCACGACTTCGGCAGTCTGCTCAGGATTAAGTTTGGATGTCGCGAAGTAGTCCATAAAAAATAACGGACGCGCTCCCTGAACAAGAATGTCATCGATGCAATGATTGACAATGTCATACCCAATACTGCGATAGCGGCCAGCCGCCGCAGCCAGCTTGACCTTTGTCCCAACGCCATCGGTCGAGGCAACCAAAACCGGATTGTTCATCTCCTTCAAAAAAGCCGCATCAAACAGGCCGCCGAAGGAGCCAATCCCAGCCAGAACCGCCGGGGTGTAGCTCGCTTTGACGGCATCCTTCATCAGATCAACAGCGCGATTGCCAGCGTCGATAGATACGCCGGAAGAGGCGTAAGCGGAACCAACAGCGGACTCTGTATCGGACTCACGGACAGGAGCGGACTCGACAACGGACTTCGTAACGGACTCGCGGACTGGAACGGAAACCGCAGACATCCCATCTGCGTTGGCGCTGCTCACAGAGAAACGGATTGGCTCCGCCGAATCAAAAGTATTCTCCCCAGGTAAAACCGCGCCAGGCGGTGTCCACATGACCCGAAACAGGTATTTCTGCCAATCCTGAACTGACTTGGGGCGCAACACTCGCTTAAATTCGAGCGAAGACGATCCAAAGTTATACAACATCCCCACCGGGCTGCCCGTAGCGGCCAGATAAACCAACACCTGACTTAACTCAGCCTCGGTTAAATCATGACTTAGTGCCTTACACTCCACAACCAGGCTATTCTCGATCCACAAATCAAGATAAAGGTAGCCTGCCAAAGAATCTCCAACCCAAACTTCAACCCGCTTTTCCAGTTCAGTTTGCAAACCCGCTTCCCGGCACAACTCCGCAAGGCGACGCTGATAAAAAGCTTCCTTGTGCCCAGATTTCAACTCGCGCTTGACCTGCATAGCCAGCCCATTGACCTTATAAGTCAAATCATCAAGCGCCGTCTTTACAAGCCCTGGTTTTTCTTTAGTCATAGTATCTTCCTCTCCGCTGCACATTTGTGAAAAGTCCGCTTGCAGTAGTCCGTTTCCATCCGTGATTCCGTGAAAGAGTCCGTTTTTAGGCGTCCGTTTCCATCCGTGAGTCCGTGACGAGTCCGTTTTTAGCTATATCTGTCCGGTATTGAACCCCATCGAAATGGATTTCATCCACCGCATCATAGGCGGATTTGACCGCTGAAGCCAAATCCGGCGCCCAGGCGGTGACGCCGAACACACGCCCACCGGAGGCGGTTAACTGACCATCGGCATTGACCTTCGTCCCGGCATGGAAACAGATGGCATTTTCGGGAAGCTGGCCGATGTCCGCCAACTGGCCGCTCTCCACTTTGCCTGGATAACCTTTCGCTGCCAGCACCACACAGACAGCGGATTCGCTCCGCCAGCGGATTTCTGTTTCTGAGAGTTTGCCATCCACGCAAGCTTCGGCAATTTCAACCAAATCGGTTTCCAGCAGCGGCAGGATAACCTGCGTTTCAGGATCGCCAAAGCGACAGTTGAACTCAACCACACGGATTCCGTCCGGGGTGAGCATCAGTCCGGCGTAGAGGATGCCCACAAACGGAGTCCCTTCCGAGCACAGGCCGGAAATTGCGGGTTTGAGAATCTTCTCGATGGCCTCAGCCAGCAAATCGGGAGTAAAGATCGGGGCGGGAGCGTAAGCGCCCATTCCGCCGGTATTGGGGCCCTGGTCGCCGTCAAAAATCCGCTTGTGATCCTGCGCCACCAGCATTGGGACAACCGTTTTACCGTCCGTAAACGCCATCAGCGAGACTTCCGGGCCGCTCATGCGTTCTTCAATAACCACTTGCGCCCCAGCCGCACCAAAAACACCGCCCTCGAGGATTTCCCGCAAAACGGATTTTGCTTCGTCCAGCGTTTCCGGCAGGATTACCCCTTTGCCTGCCGCCAGGCCGGAAGCCTTGATCACAACCGGATACTCGAGCGATTGCAGATAAGCCAGCGCATCGGGCAGGCGCTCAAGGGTGGCATAACGCGCCGTGGGGATGCCCTGCCGGGCCATGAAATCCTTGGCAAAGGCCTTGGATGCTTCGATCTGCGCTGCCGCCCGGCTGGGGCCAAAACAGCGCAGGCCAGCCGCAGATAATGCATCGGAAATGCCATCCGCCAGCGGCGCTTCCGGGCCAACCACCACCAGGGAAATTTGGTTTTCGCGGCAAAAATGGATGACCGCTGCATGGTCATTCACATCCAGTGGAACATTTTCGCCAAAGTCTGCCGTGCCCGGATTGCCCGGCGCGATATAGAGTTTTTTCAATTTCGGCGACTGCGCCAGTTTCCAGGCCAGGGCATGTTCGCGCCCACCGGAGCCAATCAGTAAAATATTCATTCTGCATTCATCCTTCTGCATCGCAACTACTTCGTTCCGCGTTCAAACCCGGTCTTGGCGCTCATCAAATCGACCGGAACCGGGTATTTCCCGGTAAAACAGGCCTGGCAATAGCCATCCGGTCGTCCGACAGCGCGCATCATGCCGTCGATGGACAAATAGGTCAGCGAATCCGCGCCAACTTTTTCGCAAATCTCATCCACGCTGCGCTTGTGGGCAATCAGGTCTTCAAAGCGGCCCATATCAACGCCCATAAAACACGGATGGGTGATTGGCGGACAGGTGATGCACATGTGAACTTCTTTCGCTCCAGCCTGGCGAAGTAACTTGATCAGCGGCCCGGTGGTATTGCCACGTACAATGCTATCGTCAATCACCACCACCCGCTTGCCAAGCACATTTTCGTTAATCACGTTGAACTTCATCCCCACGCCGCGCTTGCGCAAGGAATCGGTCGGCTCGATAAACGTCCGCCCAACGTAGCGATTCTTGATAAAACCATCATTAAACGGGATACCGCTGATCCTGGCAAAACCGATGGCCGCCGGGGTGGAAGAATCGGGCACCGGGATAACCACATCGGCGATGCCTTCCTCACGAATACGATTTTCCGTTTCGAGACGCAGGCCAAACTCGCGGGCCAATTCCTCGCCCAGGCGTTGACGGACTGCATGGACATTAACCCCTTCCCAGGTCTGGTCGGGACGGGCGAAGTAGATGAACTCAAAAACGCATTTTGCTGAAGGCTTCACTGGGGAAAGCGCCTGGGTCACGGTCAAGGCATTCGCAGACAGGGCGACGATTTCGCCCGGTTTCACATCGCGGATGGCCTCACAACCCAGAGTGCGCAACGCTCCCGTTTCAGACGCCGCCGCATAGCCGCCCCCCGGCAGCATCCCCACACTCAAGGGACGGAACCCCCATGGGTCGCGCACGGCATACACGCAGTCGCGGGTCAGGAGTACCAGCGAATAAGCCCCAACCCACTTTTTCATCGCCTCTTTGATACGCGCTTCCCAGGTTGTGCCCGAATCGCGGGCCAGCATCATCGTCATCACCTCGCTATCGGATGATGAGGAAAACCCGACCCCCTGCCGCAGCATTTCATCGCGCAATTCCGCCGAGTTGACCAAATTGCCATTATGCGCCAGCGCCAGCGGTCCGTTCATGGTTTCGATCATGAACGGCTGGGCATTGCGAATCAGCGACGAGCCGGTCGTCGAGTAGCGGGTATGACCAATCGCGTAATGTCCTTTCAACTCATCCAGCGCGCCAGGGCGAAAAACCTGTGCCACCAGGCCGACGTTTTTATACATCGAAATCACCTGACCATCGGCGACCGCCATGCCGGCCGCCTCCTGGCCGCGATGCTGGAGCGCGAACAGGCCAAAAAAGGTCATGCGCGCCACATCTTCATTGGGCGCAAACACGCCGATAATGCCGCATTCTTCCTTTGGGGATTCATCCCAGGACATATTTTTGCACTTCTCCAATCTTTTCAGCGAGAATGGATTGACTATCCGCAACCAGATTAATGTGGCCCACTTTGCGCCCCGGTCGCGGGGATTTATCGTACAGGTGCAAGTGCGCGCCATCTATCTTCAGGATGTCTGACGCCGCCGGGATTTCGCCGATTAAATTGACCATCGCACAGGCCCCCAGCGGATTCGTGCTCCCAAGCGGCAGGCCACACACCGCCCGGATGTGGTTCTCAAACTGGGACGTTACCGCCCCGTCGATGCTCCAATGACCGCTATTATGAACGCGCGGCGCCATTTCATTGGCCAGCAGTTGGCCATCCTTCTCGAAAAACTCAATCGCCAGCACCCCGACATATCCCAGCGCGTCCAGCACGGCCCGCGCATAAGATTCGGCCTGGGATTGCAATCGGTTGCCGAACCTGGAAGACTCGACAACCGATAAGCGCAAAATTCCTTCACGATGGGTGTTCTCGCTGAGCGGGTAAAAGATAACCTGCCCATCCACGCCGCGCGCACAAATAAGCGAACACTCACGCTCAAAGGGGATGAACTGCTCCAGAATCAACTCCTGCCCGGCCAGCTTTTCTTGGGCCGCAGCCAGTTCGGCTTTGTTGCGCACCACAAACTGGCCTTTACCGTCATAGCCCATCCGACGCGTTTTCAGCACCGCCGGGAAGCCAAGTCCGTTTCCATCCGTGAGTCCGTGAAAGAGTCCGCTGTCAAGTCCGCTTCCGTCCGCGAGTCCGTGAGGGAGTCCGCTGTCAGTTCCGTTTCCATCCGTGAGTCCGTGAAAGAGTCCGCTGTCAGACAATCCGCCAAACGCCGGGGTCGGGACGCCCAACTCGCGGAAAAAATTCTTCTCCACCAATCGGTCCTGAGCCTTTTCGAGCGCCAACGGCGGCGGATAAACGGGGACAAACTGTTCGAGGAAGCGCGTTGTCGCCACCGGGACATTCTCAAATTCGTAGGTGACGATATCGAGACCGTCCACGAACCGGCGCAGGGCCGCCTCGTCAGTGTAATCGGCGGTCAGATGGTCAGCGAGCAGGTTGGCGGGTGAATCGGACGCAGGATCAAAAAAACGGAAGCGCAGCCCCAGCGGGTATCCCGCCAGGGCCAGCATCCGTCCCAGTTGTCCAGCTCCTAAAATACCAATTGTTTGCATTACAGGCATCCTTGGGTAAATTTCGTCCCTATGATACCAAACTTATCTATACAAATCGCCCCCAAATTCAAACGGGATTATCCATCTTCATCCGCCACTTCGCGCAAGGGGCGACCCACCACCACCCCGGCCCCAATCGCCTTGGCGGCAGCGGCAGAACGGGTATGCACATCGAGCTTTTCAAAAATAGCCTTCAGGTGGCGTTTGACGGTGTTGGTGGTAATCACCAGGCTTTCGGCAATTTCCTTGTTGGTCATGCCCTGGGCCAGCAAAACCAGCGCTTCACGCTCACGATCAGTCAGGACATCCAATTCACTCGAAACGCCACGGGTGCGGCGCGCTTCATCGACTGCCCGCCGGAAAGCCGCCCGGTCAAAGGTCTGCTTTTCGAGATAGGCCACAATCGCCTGCTGGTCGTAAGCGCGCTGGATTTCATCGACCGAGGCCACGCCGCTGACCACAATGGTTGGAATATTGGCGGTCTTGGTGCTGGATAGCAACTGGAACCCTTCCAGCGACTCCTCGGCGCGGAAGACATCACGCGAGTTTGCGCCTGTCAACGACAAATCGACCACCGCCAGGTGATATTTCTCGCGCCGCAGGCAGCCGGTCGCCTCGCCGAAGCTGTTGCAGGGCCGCACCTGGTAGTCCATATCTCCCAGGATTTCAGACAGGATGCTGCGCCAACCGGCATCGTCCTCGACGAGCAGGGCGCGCAGCGCGCTGGCGGTGGATGCGCTGGCAGACTCCCCTCGGCGGGCCGCCGGGACAAGGACCGGTTTCTCAGCGGAGGCAATGGGCAGCGGCGCGCTGGCCAGGATGCGCTGGATCATCTCGCGGAACTGGGCGCGATGGAAGTTTTCCTTGCGCATGAAGTTATAGGCGCCATATTCAGTCAATACGCTGACCGCCAACTCGACAGTGGCATAACCGGTCAGCAAAATGGTGCGGCAGGCCGGGTCGTGGCGGCGGATCGACTCGAGTACGCGCAGGCCATCGTTATTGCGATGGTCGCTGCCTGCCAGCGACAGGTCGATGACCGCCAAACGATGCGAATTTTCACGCAGCAGGCGGCCAGCCTCGTCCAGATTACCGGCCAAATCCACCACCAGGCCGGCGTCGGTTAAAAGTTCGGTCAATATCGACTGCCAGGAGCGGTCATCTTCGACAATCAGGGCGCGCAGGCTGGATGGATTCATGGCATGCCTCGTTCATCGGCTTCGGCGCGCGGCAGGCGCAGGCGGAAGTTGGTTCCGTGCAAACCATCGCTTTCGACACCCACCGAGCCGCCCAGGCGGGTCATCAGGGTTTTGACCCACCACAAGCCAAAGCCCAGTTTGCCAGGGCGCGAAGCGCCGCGTCCCGAAAAATTCAATTCAAAAATATGCTCATGTAAATGCGGTGGGATACCGGGGCCGTTATCGCTGACATTGATCTCGACCCATTTCTCGTCCGAGCGGCCGCTGATTTGAATTTTGCCCTGCCCGTCCATCGCGTCGGCGGCGTTTTCGAGCAGATTGGTAAACAGCAAAGTCAGGGTGCTACCGCCAGCCATGACCATCGGCAAACTGTCCAATGTTTCGAGGTGAACATAAATTCCCGGCGGCAGTTTGGTGGCATGAATGGCATCCTGGATGCGCGGGGCAACCAGCACCGGCTCCAAGCGGATCGGGCGTAGGTGCAGCAGGCTGTCGCGCACGCTTTGCATGGCTTCCGTGGCGCAGCGTTCGATTTCATCCAGGTTGTGGGAAAGGTATGGATTGGCTGCCAGCACATCTTCACATTTGTCTTCGATGCCCTGGATGCGCACCGGAATAGTGCCAACTTTATTATTCAGGTGATGGAGCAGGTTCGAGGTGATATCGCCGACCGCGGCAAATGTTTCCGCAATCGAACGCTGTTCCTGGGCGGCCAGCAGGGCCTCCTGGCGGGCCGCATTCTGGTAAGCCAAAACAGCATAATCCGCCAGGCAGACCAGCACCTTCTTGTCCCATTCCGACTCGGCAAAGTGGCCAGTCGCCGCGCTGGAACTGTAAACGCTGAACGCGCCCAGGGGTTGGCCGCCATCGCCCGGCAGGAGAGGCACAATCAAGGCCCGATCCCAGTTCTGGGATTGGGCCAGGTCAGGGCGGTGGAAACGCGCATCGCGGCGCAGGTCATGCGCGACCAGCGGCTGGCCGCTGCGCACCACCTCGCCGGTCAAACTGCCGTTGAGCGGAATCCGCTCGCCGTGCTGGTAGCCGCCGGAGGAGACATCCAGCAGTAAATCCTCTCCGCGCAGCGACCAAATCGAACTGGCGGAAGCGTCCAGCAGGTCACAGGCAAGTTTGGAGAGATGCTGGAGCACCTTCTGGTAAGGCTGGCTCAACAACAGGCGCGCCACTTCCTGCAAAGCGTCCAGCAGGCGCACTTCCTGAATGGCGATCACGGCCTGGGTGGCGAGGGCTTGCAGCAGGTGGCTATCCTCGTCGCCAAACCCGCCAACGAGCGGACTCTCAAGGTTTAGGACGCCCTCCAGCCTGCCGCTGGCCCCAATCAGCGGGACGGCCAATTCGGAACGCATCTGCAAGCCGGCGTCCAGCGGATAATAAATCTGCGACCAGGGTTCAGCGCTCAAATCGGCAATGCAAATCGGCTGGCGATTGCGTGCCACCCACGACATAACGCTATTGGCATTGACCGGCAAGGCCTCAATCAGCGGCCGGTTCAGATGTTCCCCGGCGATGGCGCGCATGTTCAAAAATTGCCCGGTCGGGTCAAGCAGGCGGAAAATGCCGTATTCTGCGCCGGTAACTTCAAGCGCCATTTGCAGGATGGCTTTGAGAGTATCTTCCAACCGCAAACGGGATGAAATCAACAATCCAGCCCGACGCAGGCGGGTCAGTTCATCTTCCTTGCGGGTCAGGTTCTTTTGCATCCGCGCCAGGTGATGGGCATGATAGATCGCCATCGCCGCCAGGTTGACGAAATTATCGAGCATCAACAGTTCCAACTGACTAAACGGCCGCTCTTCAAGCAGATAAACATATAAAACGCCAACCGGTTCATCAGCGACAACCAACGGAAAAACACACATCGACTTTGCGCCTGCGCGGGCGCGCACCGGATGAATCTCCGCATCGAAATCTTCCTGCGAAAGAACCCGGCGGCGCTGCTGGATGGCGCGCATCCCCAATCCCGCCGGGCGCGGCTGGTCGCCGGTGGCGGATTGGTCCCATTCACCCGCTGAAACGCGCGAATCGGGATCGAACTGTCCGGCCTGGGCATCGTAGCTGTAAATCACGGCGGAAGCGCCAGGGACCACCCTGGTGGCGCTCTCGACAATCATCCGCAAGGCGGTCTCAACGCTGACAGCGCCATCCTGGCCGATGTGATTCATGGCTTCGCCAATCTGGTTCAGGCTGGCCAGGACATCGAGTAGTCTTTGGTCGGGTTCGGTTATGGGCATACGGGCATCCATGCAGGGGATTCTATCATCGAACACTTACCAGAAAGGCCGAGGGGTCGCCTCGGCCTTTCGCCTCCACTCAGTCTCACTCCAAAGTTGGCGAGAGTCAGGTTTTTTATACGTCGTAGTACAAGGTGAATTCGTAAGGAGTCGGGCGCAGGCGCACCGGATCGACTTCCACCTGGCGCTTGTAAGCGATGTACGCTTCGAGCAGGTCGCTGGTAAAGACATCGCCCTTGAGCAGGAACTCGTGATCGGCTTCCAGCGCATTCAAGACGGCTTCAAGCGAGGCAGGAACCTGCTTGATGAGCTTGGCTTCTTCGGCGGGCAGTTCGTACAGGTCCTTGTCCGACGGTTCGCCGGGATCGATGCGGTTCTGGATGCCATCCAGGCCAGCCATCATGATTGCGGCAAAGCACAGGTAGGGATTCGAGGAAGCATCCGGGGCGCGGAATTCAACGCGCTTGGCCTTGCTGCTCTTGGTCACCGGAATACGGCAGATGGCCGAGCGGTTGCGCTGCGAGTAGGCCAGGTTGACGGGTGCTTCGTAGCCCGGCACCAAACGGCGGAACGAGTTGGTGGTCGGGGAAGTCAGCGCGAGCAGGGCCGGAGCGTGCTTGAGCAGGCCGCCGATGTAATATTTGGCCGTTTCCGAAAGCCCGGCATAACCGCTGGCATCAAAGAAAACGTTGGTATCGCCCTTCCAGAGGGAAGAGTGAACATGCATCCCGGAGCCGTTGTCGCCAAAGAGCGGCTTGGGCATGAAAGTGACGGTCTTGCCATTTCGACGAGCCACATTCTTGGCAATATATTTGTAAACCAGCAAATGGTCAGCCATGCGGGTCAGGGTATTGAAACGCATACCCAACTCGACCTGCCCGGCGGTGGCAACTTCATGGTGGTGAACTTCCATTTCAACGCCGGCTTCTTCAAGCGCCATGACGATCTCGCCCCTGACGGTGGTCAGGGTATCGGTCGGCGGGACGGGGAAGTAACCACGCTTGGGCGAAATCTGGCCGCCAAAGTTCTGGCGGTCGCCGCGGCCGCTGTTCCACCAGCCCTCGTCGCTGTCGATGTGATAGTAAGCTTCGTTTGTGTTGCTCGAGTAGCGGATATTGTCGAAGATGAAGAATTCAGCCTCGGGACCAAAGAAAGCGGTATCGGCAATCCCGGTCTGTTTGAGGTAGGCTTCAGCCTTTTTGGCAACGTAGCGCGGATCGCGGCTGTAGGGTTGGAGCGTGATCGGATCGTGAACGTTGCAGGTCAAAACGAGGGTCGGGATGTCGGCGACCGGGTCGATGAAAGCAGTTTCGGGGTCGGGCATCAGGAGCATGTCTGATTCGTGGATTTCCTGAAACCCGCGGATGGAGGAACCGTCAAAGGGCAGGCCTTCGCTGAACAGTTCTTCGTCCATGCGGCGCACCGGAATGGTGAAGTGC
Organism: Chloroflexota bacterium; assembly: GCA_023459215.1. Taxonomy (GTDB): domain Bacteria; phylum Chloroflexota; class Anaerolineae; order Anaerolineales; family Villigracilaceae; genus UBA8950. The sequence goes on along the minus strand of JAEWVF010000065.1, from coordinate 31,491 downwards.
TGCCAGGTTCCGGGAAGGTCGATAAAACGAATGTCCACCATTTTTACGCTTTTGCCCATTTCGAGGACATCTTTTACAGTTTTAGCCATGGGTGCATCTCCTTCTTTGAGTTGGAAAAATAGGTCAAAATTGCTTGAACGGTCGGGATTATAGTTTCAGGGATATGACCCGCCCATTACCCAAACGGGTAGTATTTCCTTTACCAAAACCCAAGTCCTGAGCGGAGCGCAGCGCAGTCGAAGGACGCCTATCAGGAGCGGAGCGCAATCGAAGGATGATTTTTGGCAAAAACAGTCAGGCAATTGACAACAAAAAAGCCCTTCGACTGCGGCCTCGCAACCTATGCTCGGCCTCCGCTCAGGGCTTTCTGCTGGGTTTGATGATTTTAGATTGGGACTACCACGCCAAGAACTGCCAGAAAATGCGCCCCTGCTCCAAGCAGAACAAAGAGATGCCAGACCTCGTGAAAGCCGAACTTGCCAGGGACAAAATTAAAGATTTTGGTGGCATAAACAACCGCGCCTAGCGTGTAGACGATTCCACCAACAATCATCCACCCCAGGCTGAACGGCGTCAGCGCCGAGGTCATTTCGCCAGCGGCCATCAGACACAACCAGCCCATCAACACATAAATTACAGCAGACAGCCAGCGCGGCGCGCCCATGTAGAACAATTTAACCGCAATCCCGACCGCAGCAAATGTCCAGACAATCGCTAGCAATCCCCAGCGGAAGAAACCATCAAAGGCCAGCATACAGAAGGGCGTATAGGTTCCGGCGATGAGCAGATAAATCGCCGAGTGGTCAAGTTTGCGCAAGGCTGCGGTGACTTTCGGACCGGCATTAACCAAATGGTAAACCGCGCTGGCCGAGAACAACCCCACCAGGCTGATTCCATACACCAGCACCGAAATCACCTTTTCGACTCCCGGCCCGCCCAATACAAGCAACACAATCTGACCAACCAGGGCCGCCACCGCCCCACCCAGATGCGTTAATCCGCTAACAGGTTCGCGTAGTTTACTAAACATGCTTATCATCCTTTCGTAATGGAAACATTAATACAAAGATGATACCCTGACGACAGCCTTCGAGCCTATCCGTTCGCTAACAATCAGGTATCAAGCTCATATAAAAAACCGTTTCTGCCTTGTTGTATAATCAAAAAAGCAAACGGATTGCAGGAAAACACATGGAACAGTTCTACCAGATTTACATCGGCATCCTGGTTTTTAGCGCAATCGTTTCAGCCGCCATGCTGTCACGACTGTGGCCGATGCGTCACACAGCGGGGACAAGGGGGCTGATGTCCGCCATTTTCTTCGTTGCGTTCTGGTCGCTGGCCTACATCATGGAAATCAGCGCCCTGCCGATGGATGCGAAGATATTCTGGGCCAAAGTTCAGTTCATGGCCATCCCCTTTGCTCCGGTTGGCCTTTTCACCTTTGCCCTGCATTACACCGGTCGCGGCAGCTTCCTAACTCGCACACGCGAATTCCTCTTTTATATCCCGGGGATAATCACCATCATCCTGGCTTTTAGCAACGAAAAACACGGACAAATCTGGCGGGAAATTGCGCTGACCAACAATCAACCCTTTGGCCCGCTCACTCTGGATCACGGCATCGGGTTTTACCTGGTCAGTCTCTACCTGTACATCCTGATCCTGTTGAGCACTGTCTACTTCTTGCAGGTAGCGCTGCAGGCCAGTCAGTTATATCGCAACCAAGCGCGAATCATGCTGGCCGGGATGCTGGTTCCCTGGGTAGCCAACTTTCTGTATATCGCCCGCATCAACCCGGCCCAGTCGCTCGACCTGACCCCGGTCGCCTTGACCCTGACCAACCTGGCGCTATCGTTCGCCTTTAGCCGTTACCGACTGGTCGATATCCGCCCGATTGCGCACACAACACTGTTTAACGCGATGAGCGCCGGCATTATGGTACTTGACCAGCAGGAACGCATCATCGACATCAACCCGGCCGGGCAACAAATTCTGCAAGCCGGCCCAGGCATCATCGGCGCAGCGGTGCAAAGCCTGCTACCCGAATGGGATGAGTGGAAAAAACGAGGCATAAAAGAAAAAGCACCCCAAGAACTGAGCCTTGCCAGTGGAAACTCCTTCGAAATCTCCGTAACCCCCATTCAAGACGGGAATCAAAAACAAAACGGACTGCTCCTGGTCTTAACGGACATTTCAGCGCTCAAACGCGCCAACGAGGAGATGCGCGAGGCCAATCGCATGAAAACCCAACTCCTGGCAAACGTCAGCCATGATTTTCGCTCCCCGCTGGGCGCAATCATCGGCTACGCTGAAATGCTTAAAGGCGATATGTTCGGCCCGCAAAACGCCGAGCAGAAAAACGCCACGGCGGAAATCCTGGACAGCGCCAACCAACTGCTGGCATTCGCCAACAACCTGATCGGGCAGGCCCAGCTCGAAACCGGCAAAATCATGCTGCGCGACCGTCCATTTTCTCCAGGCGAAATCACCGACTCCATTCACGCCACACTCCACTTTCACGCCGCCAAGAAGAACCTTGAGTTTGTTCAGGAAATCGATCCCAACCTGCCCGAACAAATCCTGGGCGATGTTTACTGGCTGCGCCAGATTGTGGTCAACCTGCTCAATAACGCGGTTAAGTTCACCAGCAGCGGACAGGTGTGCCTGAACTTCAAATTATTCGATGAGAAACACTGGATGATCGAAGTCAGCGATGACGGGATTGGTATTTCTCCCGAAGACCAGGCACTGATTTTCGAGGCATTCCAGCAATCAAACCATCCGGCAGCCCGCAAGCAGTACGGCTCCGGGCTGGGGCTTTCCATTGTCAAAGAATTAACCCGTTTGATGCAAGGAAAAATCGAATTGAGCAGCGAATTGGGCAAAGGCAGCACTTTTCGCGTTATCCTGCCGCTCAAACTTCCTAAATAAGGTTCTTTCAGGAAAGGCCAGTCCATTTCCATATCTGAAGATGACTTTTGGGGGAAAAGTTTTTTCATCGCTTTCCATAACGGAAAGTGTAGAATAATGTCCAGCCCAAAGGAGAAGAGAATGAGCAAAAAAATTGTTTTAAGCATCATCGTACTGGCCCTGGCCGCGTTTGCATGCAGCCTGCCAAGCCAGGCAAACTCACCAGCCACGGCAACGCCAGAGGAAAACCAGCCAGACCTGGCCGCCACCATCACCGCCCAGGCTTTGACCATCCAGGCCCCGACGGCGACGCTTCCGCCGCCCAGCGAAACACCAACGCCTGAATTCACAGCCACCATCACGCTGACCCCCACCCCGGAAGTGCCGATGGCATCCGTCAGCGTAAACACCAACTGCCGCACCGGGCCTAACATCCAGTTTGACCTGATCGGCGCGCTCAACGTCGGTCAAACCGCCGAAGTGGTAGGCCGTTATCAAAACGGGGCCTACTGGATCATCAAAACGCCGGGCAGTTCCGGGAATTGCTGGCTGTGGGGCAATTATGCCACCGTGACCGGCAATACCAGTAACCTGCCGGAATACACCTCCCCGCCAACGCCAACCCCATATCCGCCGCTCGCGCCAAAGAATTTCGATGTCGACATTGCCTGCACCCTGCAAACCATGCCGGTTTACATCAACCTGGTCGACATTGAACTGAGTTGGTCGGATGAAGCCACCAACGAATCCGGTTATCGGGTCTATCGTGAGGGAACCCTGATCGCCACCCTGGACGCCAACGCAACCGGGGCCGACGACAATGCCACCCTGGCTGCGATCTGGATCATTGGCAGCCCAAAGCCCAGCCTTACCTATTCAGTTGAAGCATTCAACAGTGCCGGGACATCCGGCAAAGTTGAAAAAACGGTTTCCTGCCCTTAAAAACCTGAACAAAAAATCCCCTGCAGAAATTGCAGGGGATTTTTCATTTACAAACGGGGCGGCCTAGGTGCCTTCTTCCCAGGAGTTGAGGTATTTAACCTGTTCCTCGGTCAGGGTATCGATCTTAATGCCCATCGCTTCGAGTTTGATGCGGGCAATCTCTTTGTCGATATCTTCAGGGACGGAGTAGACCGTGTTTTGCAGTTTATCGGCATTCTTGAGCATATATTCAGCCGAAAGGGCCTGATTGGCAAAAGACATATCCATGACCGAGGCCGGGTGACCTTCCGCCGAGGCCAGGTTGATCAGGCGGCCTTCGCCCAGGATGTTAATCTTGCGGCCATCCTTGGTTTCGTACTGGTCGACGAACGGACGGACGAGACTCGGCTCGCCCTTGCTCATCGCCGCCAGGGCCGGGATGTTGATTTCGACGTTGAAATGGCCGCTGTTCGAAACAATCGCGCCATCTTTCATCGCTTCAAAGTGGTGGCCATCGATAACGTTCAAGTCGCCGGTCACGGTACAGAAGATGTCGCCAATCTTGGCGGCATCCAGCATCGGCATAACCTGGTAACCGTCCATGACGGCTTCAAGCGCCTTGAGCGGATCGATCTCGGTCACAACCACCTGGGCGCCCATGCCGCGCGCGCGCGAAGCCAAACCGCGTCCGCACCAACCGTAGCCGGCGACCACAAAGATTTTGCCAGCCAACAGGACATTGGTCGCGCGGATGATGCCATCGATGGTGCTCTGGCCGGTGCCATAGCGGTTATCGAAGAAATGCTTGGTCATCGCATCGTTGACGGCGATCACCGGGAAGTTGAGCATCTTGTCAGCAGCCATGGCGCGCAGGCGGATAACGCCCGTGGTGGTTTCTTCGGTGCCGCCGATGATGTTTTCGAGCAAATCGCGGCGATCCTTGTGCAGGACGGAAACCAGGTCCGCGCCGTCATCCATGGTCATCTGCGGCTTGTGGTCAAGCGCAGCGCTCAGGTGCTTGTAATAGGTGACATTATCCTCGCCTTTGATGGCAAAGGTCGGGATTTCCCAGATATTGACCAGAGCCGCGGCCACATCATCCTGTGTGGACAGCGGATTGGACGCAGTCAGGACCACATCAGCGCCGCCAGCCTGCAGGGTACGCATCAGGTTGGCAGTTTCGGCGGTGACATGCAAACAGGCCGACATGCGCACACCCTTGAGCGGTTTTTCCTTTTCGAAGCGCTCGCGGATCAGGCGCAGGACGGGCATTTCGCGCTCGGCCCACTCGATTCGGCGGCGTCCGCCTTCGGCCAGGGAAGCATCTTTGATATCGTGATTACTCATGCTAACTCCATTTTGGTTGGTAATTGATGATTAGATTAATCGGATAATCCATTATAGTTGCCCGCGGTCGAAATTGTTCAACCGAACGGGAAATTCACAAATTTGCGCAACGTCAAAAATCAGGACAACAGCGCGTCCAATTTGCCGCCGTCATCATAGTGCTCGCGGAAGCGTTTCACAAACTGCGCCCGGGTGTAGTGGTGATTCTGGGTGCCATTCTGCTCGAGAACATAAACCGCCGCCAGCGAACCGACCTGTCCGCACAATTCCCAGGCCCAGCCGCGGGCATAGGCCGCCAGGAACCCGCCGCGGAAAGCATCGCCCACGCCGGTCGGGTCGACAATGCGCTCTTCGGGTGTAACCGGCACAACCACTTCCTGGCCCTCGGCGTAGATCACCGCACCTTCAGCGCCCTTGGTCACGACAATGTTATCAACGTGCTTGAGCATACCATTCAGGTCAAGGCCGGTCTTCTTGGAAATCAGGCCGAACTCATAATCGTTGACAAACAGGAAGCGCGCGCCTTCCATATCGCGGGCAATTTCATGACCTTCCAGCCGCAGGATTTGCTGCGAGGGATCATACAGGTAAGGGATGCCCAATTCGCGGCACTCGGCAGCGCGATTCTTCATCGCAGTCGGGTCGTCCGGCGAAATCACCACCAAATCGGGGCGATTCTTGACATCCCGCAGGCTGATTTCAGCCGCGTGAGTCATCGCGCCAGGGTAGAAGGAGGCAATCTGGGCGTTTACCTTGTCGGTTGTGGCAAAGAAGGAAGCGGTGAATTTGCCGTTGATAACCTTGGCCCACTCCGTATCGACGCCTTGCGCTTCGAGCCAGGCGCGGTAATCGCCAAAATCCTCGCCAACGGCCGCCATCAAGCGCGGCTTTTCACCGAGCAAGGCCAGGGTATAGGCAATGTTCGGGGCAGTGCCGCCGCGCTGGCGAGTCATGCTGTCCACGAGAAAGGACAGGCTGATGTTCTTGAGTCGCTCGGGCAGGATCTGCTCGTGAAAATAACCCGGGAAGGTCATCAAGTAATCGTAAGCAACTGAGCCGGAAAGTAAAATATCCATCTTTATTCAATCACTTTCTTCAAATTTTTCTCGAAAGGCGCCGTAACGACACCCTTTTCTGTAACAATAGCCGTAATCAGACGATTGGGGGTGACATCGAAAGCCGGATTGCGCGCTTTTGCATCCAGTGGCGCAACCTGTTCGCCCTGGAAACGAATATCGAGCACTTCAGCCGGGCTGCGCTCCTCGATGGGGATCAAACCGCCATGCGCCAGGGACAAATCAATGGTCGAGGTCGGCACCACAGCGTAAACGGGAATACGATTATCGTGGGCGGCCAGCGCCAGCATGTAGGTTCCAATTTTATTGGCAACATCGCCATTGGCAGCCACTCGGTCGGCGCCGAAGAAAACCTTTTGGGCCTGCCCGGTGCTCAGGAAGTAGCCAGCCATATTATCGGAGATAATTTCATAGGGAATACCATACTGCCCCAATTCCCAGGCGGTCAGGCGCGCTCCCTGCAAGCGTGGGCGGGTTTCGTCAACCAGCACCCGGATTTTTTTACCCTGCTCCCAGGCCATGCGGATCGCACCCAGCGCGGTACCCCAATCCACAGTCGCCAGAGCGCCCGTGTTGCAATGATGGATGACGGTATCGCCATCGGCGATCAATTCCGCGCCATAGGCGGCCATACTCCGGTTGATTTCAACATCCTCGTCGGCCAGGCGCTGGGCTTCAGCCAGCAAACCAGCCCGGATGTGCTCAACATCGTCCACTACGGCCAAACGGGCAGCAGCCGCCATCAGCCGGTCAATGGCCCAGGCCAGGTTTACAGCTGTCGGGCGGGAGGCCTTCAACAGGTTTGCCGCAGCCGCTAAATCGGCGAGCAGGTCACGGGGAGTCCGCGCCTGCGATTCAAATCCGGCCAGAACCAGGCCAAAAGCAGCCGCAGCGCCAATCGCGGGCGCCCCGCGCACCACCATATCCTTGATGGCCTGGGCGACAGATTCGCAATTTTTGTATGAGATAAACTCCAGAACCCCCGGAAGCCGGCGCTGGTCGATCATTTCAAGCGTATTCTGCTGAAGGTTCCAGGCAACAGTTCGCATTGGCAAGACACAGGAAAAGACGCCCTCAGCAGAGAGCGTCATTGAAGTGGGCGTAGTTTAACATAAGATGACACCCTTGTAAAGCATTGACACCCCCCGCCAAAGCCAGTATAAGGGCAGGATGAAAAACCGAATCGCAATCCTGTTCGGCCTGGCTCTGCTGCTCTCGGCCTGTTCCCTGCCCCTGGCCAATGGGACGAGCGCAACGGCCACCCCTGGCCCTTCACCCACGGCCAGCGCCAGCCCAACTTTAACTCCAACCCATACCCCGGCCCCAACCGCAACGCCATTCCCGGCAGCGCGTATCAGCAGCGGGGAAAATGCCATCCTTTTGGGCGATTACAGCCGCGCCCGCGATGAGTTCCGCATTTCCTTGGCCGGAACGGAAGACCCGGAGGTGCGCGCCTCGGCTTTATGGGGCCTGGGCAAAGCCGAATTCCTGGCCGGTAATTATGCCGGGGCGCTTGAACATTTACGCTCACTGACCACGAATTACCCGCAAAGCGAACATGCCAGCCACGGCTGGTTCCTGCTTGGCGAAACCTATTTCGACCTGATGCGCTACCAGGAATCTGCCGACGCCTACGCGACCTATCTGCAACGCCAGCCCGGCCTGCTGGATCGATTTGTGCAAACCCGCCGCGGGGATGCCCTGCGCGCGGCCGGTCGACCGCTGGACGCCATCGATGCTTACCAGGCCGCCCTGGATACGGGTGTGAGCGACCCGATCCCGCTCAAACTGCAAATCGCCCAGGCCCATGCCGCGGCTGGAAATCCGCAAACCGCCCTGACGCTTTATGCAGAAATTGAAGCCGCCACCCAAAACGATTACGTTAAGGCCCAGGTTTACCTGCTCTCCGGGCAGGCATACATCCAGATGGGCGACAGCGCAACCGCCTACCAGAAATGGCAGTTCACCGTTAATAATTACCCACTGGCTTACGACTCATACTCCGCGCTGGTAGGGCTGGTCAACGCCGGCCAGCCGGTGGATGAATTCAACCGCGGGCTGGTAGATTATTTTGCCGGGCAGTACGATGTCGCCCTGGCGGCCTTTGACCGTTACATCGCCTCCACACCGGCCCACGATGGGACTGTGCTGCACTACAAAGCGCTGACTCTGAGGGAACTGGGCAACTACAGCGAAGCCGTTGCCGCCTGGGACGACCTGATCGTAAAATACCCGGCCAACCGTTTCTGGGCAGCTGCCTGGGAACAAAAGGGCCTCACCCTGTGGGCTTACTTGAGCGATTATCAGAACGGAGCGGAAACGTTCGAACGGTTTGTGAACAGTGTTCCTGGCTCACCCTTTGCGGTCTCCTACCTGATGAGCGCCGCCCGCATCCACGAGCGCGGCGGCAACCTGACCCGCGCCGCCGAAGTCTGGGAAACGGTTGCGCTGCAATACGCCAGCGCGCCTGAAGCCAGCAATGCCTTGTTCCAGGCCGGCATCGCCCGTTACCGCCTGGCGGAATACAAACTGGCCCAGGATAACTTCCAGCGCGCGTTGGTGCTTGCGCTGGACGAGACCGAAAAGGCCCGCGCCCAATTCTGGGTCGGCAAGGCCCTGGCCGCCCAGAACGACACCGCCGGGGCGCAAATCGCCTGGCAGGCGGCTCAATCGCTGACGCCCAATCTCTATTACAGCCTGCGCGCGCGCGACCTGCTGCTTGGCCGCGTCCCGTTTGAAACACCATCCGCATACAATTTCAACATCGATCAGGTTGCCGAGCGCCAGGAAGCCATCACCTGGATGCGCGTCCGCTTCGGGCTGCCCGCCGAAAGCGACCTGACCAATCCGGGCAATCTCAGTAACGAGCCTCGTTTCCAGCGCGGACTTGAGTTCTGGCAATTGGGAATGTACGACCAGGCCCGGCTCGAATTCGAAGAACTGCGCGAGGCGATCCAAAACGATCCGGCAGATACGTTCCGCCTGGGCAACTACCTGCTGGATATTGGCCTGTACCGCTCCGGCATCACCGCCCTGCGTCAGGTGCTGACCCTGGCCGGGATGAATGAGCATTCCGCCAGCTTGAGCAGCGCGCCGGTTTATTTTAGCCGCGCCCGCTACGGACTATACTACCGCGAACTCATTTTTCCCACCGCGGAAGAATACGGGTTTGATCCGATCCTGATTACCAGCCTGGTGCGGCAGGAAAGCCTTTTCGAGGGTTTTGTGCATTCGAGCGCCGGGGCGCGCGGCCTGATGCAAATCATGCCGGCAACCGGCGAAAGTATCGCCGAGCAAATGGGCTGGCCGACCGGTTACAACAACGAATCGCTCTACAGCCCCTATGTCAGCGTCCGTCTGGGGACCTTCTACCTGCACAGCAACCGCCGCTATCTCGACGGGAACCTGTACGCCGCCCTGGCCGCCTACAACGCCGGGCCGGGAAACGCCGCCATCTGGAAAAACCTGGCTGGCAGCGACCCCGACCTGTTGCTCGAAATCATCCGCTTTCAGGAAACCCGCGATTACATCCGCGGTATTTACGAGATTTACAGCACCTATCGTTCGATTTACAGTCCCACCCTGCCATAAAATCCCTGTTCAAAAATAAAAAAAGCCGCGAGCAAAAACTCGCGGCTAAAATTTCGCCTTGCAACAATTATTGGATATACGCAAGAAGTCGCTGGTGAACTTCTTCGTTTTCCATGCCAATAATCGAAACCAGCTTGTCGCGGCCAGAAAGACCGGCAACAATATCCAGCTTCGAGGGCGGGCAACCCAGCACCTCTGATAAAAACTCGACCAACTGCTTGTTCGAGTCGCTATCGGCCGGGAGCGCAACCAGGCGCACTTTCACTGTGCCATCACTCTGAATCTCAGTGACTTCGTTTTGGCTGGCGCGCGGCGTTACCCGCACGGCAAGCGCAACTCCCCGCTGTCCGTTGTGCAACCTGAATTGACGATTTGCCATTTTTCACCTCACATTCAAAAGAATGCCAATTAATAATCCCGCTATTAATTGTACCAGAATAATCAACACCAGCGGGCTAAAATCGAACATGCCAACCGCAGGTAAAACCCGCCGAATCGGCGCAAGGAAGGGTTCAACCAGGTTGTCGATGGTCACGCGAATGGTGTGGTACGGGTTCATAAAATAGGAGAGAATCACCTTGGCAATAATCAACAGCGAAAACACCTGTTCGATGATTCGGATTGCTGAAATTAATACATCAATCATCGCCTCTTTATCCTTTCAAACGATTAACAAATTCACGAAATAACGCAGCGCTAACCGCGCGCCGGCCTCTGCCCCATAATGGCCGTTCCCACCCGGACGAGGGTTGCACCTTCCTCGACCGCCACCCTGAAATCGAGGCTGGTTCCCATGGACAATTGTTTCCAGGGCAAAGCGGGGAACTGTTTTGCAAGATATTCCTGTAAACGCCGCATGCGCACGAAAAACGGACGGGATGCCTCGGCCTGCTCGGCAAAGGGCGGCATGGTCATCAGGCCGCCAATCCGCAAGCCGGGCAGCGCCGCGATTTGGGCAATCTCAGCCCCCAGGGCCGGCCATTGTTCCGCTTGCCAGGCCGGATAACCAAACTTACTATCCTCGCCGCTGACATTCACTTCCAGCAGAACCGGCAGCGTGCGCCCCGCTTCAGCGCTGAAACGGGATAAACGATTGGCGAGTTTTAAGCTGTCGAGGGAATGCATCAGGTTAAAATATCCCGCCACCAGGTCGGCTTTGCGGCTTTGAACATGGCCAATCATGTGCCATTCCACCTGTTGACTGCCAATCTGACCGATTTTAGCAACCGCTTCTTCGGCGTAATTCTCGCCCAGGGATTTCGCCCCCGCGGCAATGGCCGCCTGGACATTTTCAGCCGGATGGGTCTTGGTGACAACCACCAAACGCACGCCCGCCGGATCACGGCCAACCGACTGGGCGGCCTGGATAATTTTTTCCTGGGTATCCTCCAGGCGGATGCGGATCGCGGAAACCAGGTTCTCTGTCATGGACGAATTTTACCAATGATTAGCTGCGCAGGGCAATCAAAGCTCCGAAGCGGCCTGTTTTGCCCTTTTGCTGACGGTGCGAATACCAATCCTGCGGATTGCAGGCGGTACAAATCCCCGCTGTCTCAATCTGCCGGTCGGCCAACCCCGCCTGACGCAGGGCAAGCCGGTTGGCCGCCCACAAATCAAAGTGGGGACGAGGGCCGCCATTCCAATGGAACAATGTCTCGGCCTCAGCGCCAAAAGCGTGAGCGGCCTTCTCAATCACATCCGGGCCGACCTCGTAATGGTCAGGGCCAATCGCAGGCCCAATGGCAGCCAGGATGTCGGCAGGATTCGAGCCGTAAGCGGCGCGCATGGCCTCGACCGCCGCGCTGGCGGCTTTGCGCACCGTCCCCAGCCAGCCAGCGTGGACAATCCCGACTGCGCGGCGCGCCGGGTCAAAAAGCAGGATCGGCGTACAATCGGCAAAACGCATAAAAAGGGTTACAGCCGGATTATCGGTGATGATGGCGTCGGCTTTCAGTTCGTGCGGAACGGTACCGTGCGGGGCGTTGGCGACCACCACATCTGCGCTGTGTACCTGCCAGACGTCAAACATCGAGAGTGGATCGCGGCCCAGGGCGCGAAAGGCGCGGAAACGGTTTTCACGCACCCGCGGGCGCTCATCGCCGACCGTCCCGCCCATGTTGAGCGAGGCCCAGGGGTCGGGACTCAGGCCGCCCTGGCGGGTGAAAACAGCATGAATGACCTGTTCGGGGAACAGATCAAAGGTCAGGTAACGAATCCCATCAACAACGTGGAAAGACATCCCCATCCCCGCTATTTTCGGCTGGTCTGTTCAATCACGCGCACTTTTTTGACCAAAAGTTGGCGGGTTTCCTGCATCGATTCTTCGACATACGGCAGGCCAAACCAGGCGGTCATAAACCCAAACAGGAAGCCGGTAAACACGCGCAAAAACGGCGTACTCTCACGATACGGGATAATTTCGTTCAAGCCAGGGATGCCAATCTGGCTGAAAAGCTGCGAGAAACCATCCAGGCCAACCGGAACAATGCCCAGCAAGAGCCAAAGCATCCAATGCAGGGGTTTAATGCGGCGGCCCGTCAGGCCATAGATGACAATAAACAGGACTATCGCCCAATAAATGGCGACATCACGCGCGCAAAGAGCCGTCTTGTAACCGACTTCCTCGCTGCCGAGGTATGCCCGAGCAGCCAGCAAGTCATTCTCGGAAACGCCGGTGGCCTGCTCGAAACTGGCCAGGTCTTCGACACCCGCCGCGGCGCGCGGATAAAAATACTGCGGACCAAACAAGTACAGGGAACGAAATCCCAACTGGTGGCATAACGGGCTGTAAACGGTATAAATCACCCGCGCCGGAAGCTGCAAATTGGCCTTCATCAACGTCGGAGCCAAAATCGGCAAGCCGGCATACAGAAAGAACAGCAAGAAAACCAGCCAGAGATAATGGCGCGAAATCCAGAACGACAGGCGGTCGGCACCGCTCATGGTTTGGGCCTGGGAAGTGCGGCGGCGGTAATCGGGATCGGATAATTGTTCGAGATGTCCGCGCCGGTCGCGGGCCGCGCCGAGGGTCATGCGCAACTCGGGCAAACCGAAAGGCGCTTTCAAGCGATATGGCCCTGCTTCGACCACAGGGATCTCGAAAAGATAAGTTTTCAAGAGCGAAGGATCGCTTTCGATGTCGATTTCGACCAATTGATGAGGAATTTCAGCTTGCAGGGATTGCAGGTCTGACTTGGCCTGTTCACACAGATGGCAATCTTTACGGGTAAAAAGGGTAACGGTCAGCACGATTTACAGTCCAAAATCAACAAAAAGGCCGTAATTAGCCAGCAGGTTGAAAACGCCAAAAATCAACATCAAGCCAACGATGACCAGAATAACGCCCATGGCAATTTCAACATAACGCATGGTTTTGCCGTGTTTACGCAGCAATCCGGTCACCCAGCCAATACCCAAGGCCGCAATCAGGAAGGGGATCGCCAGGCCAGCCGAATAAGCGGTCAGCATGGTTGCGCCAAAGCCCAGGTCTCCGCCGTTCATCGCCAGGGTCAGGATGGCGCCCAGCACCGGTCCGACACAAGGCGACCAACCCGCCGAGAAAAAGACTCCCATCAGGAAGGAAGCCAGGTAGCCCAGGCGCGGATCAGGCAATTTCTGTACACGGGTATCGTACTCGAGGAACGGGATACGAAAAACGCCGATCATGTGCAGGCCGAAGATGATTACCACCAAGCCACCGATTTTGGCCAGCCAATCGCGGGCATCATATAAAAACCCGCCCAAAGCCGAAGCTGCCAGCCCAAGCGAAACAAAAACAACGCTAAAGCCCAGAACAAAAACCAGGCCATGCGAAAAGGTGATCCAGCGATTGTTCGCGCCGGCTTCCCCGCCAGCGGCGCGTCCGCCCAGGTAGCCGACATAGGCCGGAACGAGCGAAAAAACACAGGGCGACAGGAAGGAAGCCAACCCGGCGAGAAAAGCCAGCCCAACGGTAATGTTTGCAATTTGCATTTTTATGCCTCTTCCTGCCTAATAAGTACGTTCTTCAACCACAACATGGGTGCCGCCCTGGCCCTGGATGGTCAGATCGCCAGGTTCCAGGGAAACGACCGGGGTTGTCCAGCGGAAAATCCATTTGGCGTCTTCGGGGGTAACATTCAGGCAGCCATGCGAGCGCGGCATGCCATACAGGTTATGCCAAAAGGTGGAATGGATGGCGACGCCGGTACCGGAGAAAAGGGTTGTCCAGGAAACACCCGGCGTATCCCAGCCGCCGCCGACGGTGCCGCCCGCCATGTGGATCGAAACGGATTTGCGCCAGGTCCAATGTGTGCCCAGGGGCGTGGACCAGCTATCGACCGGGTTGCCAGCGGCATCCCATTTTGCCCCGGAGGACATGCGGCAAAAGTAAACTTCGCGAGTGCCTTCGTAACAGGAAAGGGTTTGGTAGGTCAGGTTGGCAACCACTTTCTTGTTGGCAGGGTCAACCTCGGGGCTGAGCGGGGAAACCTCCTCATCCGTTATCGGGCGAAAAGCCGCCCCTTCCGCCCAGAAAATATCGCCATAGCTGCCGTAGCGCTCGTTGATGCGATAGATGATGTTGCCGGTCACTTCGCTGACTTTGATCTGGTCAATCCACATCACCTGGCTGTAATACAGGCGCAGGGGCCGCCCCATGGCGACCGAATCGGTAATCCAGGGGGAACTGGGAACCTGGTTCTCGAGTACAAACTCAACATAAGGGACAGTCACTTCGGCCCAGAACCCTTGTTTGCCAGGCGGCATTTCACGCAATGGTTCATTGGGGATATTTCTAACCGGCTGGACAAAACCAGAGAAGATGTAACCCTCCGGGGTTTCGACCCAGCGCTGGTCAATGTAGTTAAAATCCTGTGTCCCGGCGGTAATTTCGCGCAAGAGGGGCACAACCGCATCCTCGTAGGCTTTGCCGATTGGCGGGTAATCAATGCGCGGCGAAGAAAGGATATCAACCGAAGCAGTTAAACGCCCGAGGCGCTGGCCCTGCGGAAATTCGGGCAGGGGCAGCACCCGGCTAAACGGACGCAGGGCCAAAGCGCCGGCTGCGCCGCCCACCAATTTCAGGAAATCACGTCGGGTAAGGGTCATTGCATGTTCTCGCCATCAAAAAATTCGGAATGATATCAACGCGCACAACCATTTCCAAGCCAGCCCTGGCGCAAACAACCTGTGCCTTGCGCAAAACCTGGCGAGTTGGGCAAGGATACCCGGAAATACAAGAGGCGTCAACGCGCAAATGAGAAAGGGATTAATCCTGCAAATACTCCACCAGCGCGCGCAAACATTCGGCGCTAACCTTGTGAGCCACATCGGCTTCGCAGTATTCGACCTGAGCGCCCGCCTGCTCAAAGAGCTGCACCGCCTGACGGGCGCGTTCGACCGATACCATCAAATCCTGGGTGCCGTGGGCGATAAAAATGCGCTTATCGGGGTCAAATGAAGGTGGAGTCAGGGTTTCAGCCCCGTGCGGCAGGAATCCGGCCAGGATTGCCAGCTTGCGGACACGTTCGGGGTAAAGCAGGGAAAGCATCCCGGCCATGGCTGCCCCCTGGCTGAAGCCGACCACATCAAAATTGGCGGTCTCAACCTGGTTGGCAACGCCCCAGCCATCCAGGAAGTGCAACAGGGAAGCGGCGGAGGCGCGCAAATCTTCGAGCGAGTGAGCAGTCTCGACATGTTCGCGCCACGAATAGCCGCCAGACGGGGCCGCATACGGGGCGCGCGGAGCCAGCATCCAGGCAGTACGCGGAAAATTGCGGGCAAAAACCCACATTGAGTTTTCATCGCCGGTCCAGCCATGCAGGAGCAGCAACAAACGCCGGGAGGGCCGCTCAGGCGGCAGGAAACGATACGTCCAGTCTTCGAGGGTGGCGAGGGTGGAGTTCATAGGTGTCAGGTATCAGGTGTCAGGTATCAGGTGTCAGTCATCGGGGTTGGCTTTTTTGACCAGCCAATCGATGCCAAACAGGAAAAGCCAGATCAGGCCGATCGGGATGAGCGCTCCCAACAGGCACAAGAATCCGCTGATGGCGGCTGGCAGGCCATGGATAAACCCGATCAAGCCGATACCAACGATAAAGAGTAAAACAAAAGCGCCCACCAGCAGGCGAAAATTGGTCTGGGATGTGTATTTACGTAAATCACGGGTCATGCGGGCACCATCCTGAAATAAATCGCTGTCAAAATGGAAAAATCTGCCAGTAAATGGGCCACCGCCGGGATGAAAGTACTGCCCGTTTGGCGAAAAACCTGACGCCAGAACCAGGCCGCCCCGGCCAAAATCATCACGCCAAGCAGCAGCCAGCCGCCGGGAACAAACCTGACCAGGATGAGCAGATGATAACCCGCAAACCAGAAATCATCGGCGATGGGAAGTTTGGCCAGGGCAATGGGCCGGCTGCGCCAATAGGTCTCCTCCAGCCAGGGATTGACCAGGGAAAAATAGGCAATGAACCAGGGCCAGTTGGTTTGCGTCAGGCCGAGTTGGCGCAGCATGGCCGGGACATTCTCTGGCAAGGGCAGACCGTTCCAGCCAGAATAAAGCAGCAGACCGGCCAGACAGGCTGAAATCCAGGCCAGCGCCGCCCAGCCGGGGCGAAAAACCGGGCGCAGGGCGCGGAAATGCTCCCAGCCGTTTTCCAGCCAAAACATCGTCAAAATCCCGAGATGATACCCGACCAGGGATAACCAGGCGCTTTGAAAGCCGAGGAAACCCAAGCCAACCGCAAAATAAGGAAGCAGACGGCGCAGCCAGGGCATCTAGCCTCGCAAAATACGTCCCAGACGCGCCTGCCAGGAGAAAACCTGTTTGAGGGCAGGCAGCGCTTCGAGGGCGGTAACTTCGCCGATGCGCGCGACCTCGCTGACATTAATCGTATCCAACAGGCCGATTCCGCCCACCGGCGGCATGATAATCACTTCCGGGCTATCCGCTTTCAGACGCAATTCGGTCATCTGGCGCTGTCCAATATCAACCGCTTCGGAAAATACCTGGAAAGCCTGGGTGATGTTCAGACGCGCGATTTGCTCCAGCAACAGCTTCGGGCCGGGAATTGTGAGATTGATCGGCGTGGAGGGTTGCGCAAGCGGCGGGTAGAGATTGACCGCAACCACCGGCAAGGACGGGGCCAGCGCGCGGGCGGCGCGCACCGGGACGGGGTCGAGGGTACCGCCATCGACGAGGCGGTAGGAGGCGTATTCCTTGGGCGGGAAAATACCGGGAATGGCAATCGAGCCGAGCAGGGCATCCACCACGCGGCCATCCTGGAGGATGATTTCGCGCCGGCTGAGCAAGTCTGCCGCCACGGCGGCGCAGGGCAGAGCCAAATCGTCAAAATTGCGGTTGCCGAGGTGGGTGCGCAAAAAATCCGCAATGCCGCGCACGCCCAACAGGCCGGGGCCATCGCTGAGCGGCCAGCCGTAGAGCAGGCGCGAAAAATCGACCGAGGCGAACAGGCTTTCGATCTGGTCGGGTGTTTTGCCAAAGGCATAAAACGCACCGACAACGGCGCCAATCGAGGTGCCGGCCACAGCCCGCACGCGAAATCCGTGCCTTTCCAAGACGCGCAAGACGCCAATGTGGGCCGCGCCGCGCGAACCGCCGCCGCTAAGAGCCAAAGTAATTTCCATATCGCGGGATTATAATCGTTCTGTTGCGCCATCATACTCATTTCATCCCACCCGGAGAAAACCACGATGCCCTTCTTTGACCTGCCCCTTGACGAGTTGCAAAAATATACTCCTACACGAAACGAACCTGCCGATTTCGACGCCTTCTGGCAGGCCACCTTGAGCGAAACCCGCCAGCATCCCCTGGAGGCGCAATTCAGGCCGCAGGAAACCGGCCTGGCCCTGGTTGAATCGTTCGACGTTACCTTTCGCGGCTTCGGCGGACAGCCAATCAAGGGCTGGCTGAATCTGCCGCGCCAGCGCAGCGCTGCCCTGCCCTGCGTGGTCGAATACATCGGCTATGGCGGCGGACGCGGGCTGGCTCAGGATTGGCTGTTTTGGGCGGCAGCCGGATATGCCCATTTCATCATGGATACACGAGGTCAGGGCAGCAGTTGGTCGCGCGGCGACACCCCCGACAACGAACCGGACGGCAGCAGCCCACAGTATCCGGGCTTTATGACGCGCGGTATCCTCGAGCCGAAAACCTACTACTACCGGCGTCTGTTCACTGACGCCGTGCGCGCTGTAGAGGCCGCCCGCGCCCACGAAGCGGTGGACAAAAATCGGGTGGCGGTGACAGGCGGCAGCCAGGGCGGCGGAATCACGCTGGCCGCTGCCGGACTGGCCGAGGTGCAGGCCTCGCTGCCGGATGTCCCGTTCCTGTGCCATTACCGCCGGGCAACGCAGATTGTGGCAACCTACCCGTATACTGAAATCTCGAACTTCTGCAAAATCCACCGCGACAAGGTGGAAACCGTGTTCAAAACCTTATCCTATTTCGATGGGGTCAATTTTGCGGCGCGGGCCAAATCGCCGACCCTGTTCTCAGTCGGCCTGATGGACGATATTTGCCCGCCCTCGACGGTTTACGCAGCCTATAATCATTATGCCGGGCCGAAGGAAATCCGCACTTACGAGTACAACAACCACGAAGGCGGGGCTAACTTCCAGACGGTGGAAAAGTTGAAGTTTTTGCAAAAACTCTGGAAATAACACCTGGGTTGCAATCAGAGAATCAAAAAGGGACTGTCCTGATGACCGGACAGTCCCTTTGGTTTTTAAAAACCTGCCCCGCGCAGATACAACAACCACATCCCGCCCAGGTAAACCAGCACCAAGGCCAGGGCATCCATTTCGATGAAAAACAAGCGCCGTTTGAAGCGCGCCAGGTTGCCAACCAGGGCCATGACCGTCATCAGCAGCCCGAGAACGCTGACCAACAGGAAAGCCGGATCGACCACAGCAAAGAAACGGCCCTCGGTATAGAACAAATCGGTCAGGCCAAAAGCGAACATGTTGAACAGGTTCGAGCCGAACAGGTTGCCAATCGCCATATCGTCCGCGCCCAGTTTTGCGGCGGCAATGGTCGTGACCAGTTCGGGCAGGGAAGTGACAACCGCGACCAGGGTTGTGCCGATGAAGGTGGTACCCAGGCCGGTGATTTCGGCAATGCGGTTGCTGGAATTCACCATCCAGGGAGTCAAAATCACCAGGGCCGCAGCAGCAAGGCCAAACCCGAGCAAGCCCTGCCACAAAGGCGGGAATTTGGCAGGCAAGGAGATTTCCACCTCCGGCGCCGGGCGGGCGGATTGCTCATCCTGGATGAAATAAACCATCGCCAAGTAGGCCAGCATCAAGAGGATACTGTCAACGCCCACCCAGCCCACCTGCCAGGTCAACTCATCGAGCAGGAAGAAAATTACCATCGTAATCAGCAGCACGGCGGAACTGCCGGAGAGGGCGTGTTTGACGGCGGCCTTGCGTAAAATCCGCTCGTTTTGATGCACCAAATCGAGCAGGGCCAGCAGGAGCATATTGAACATATTGGAACCCAGCAAGTTGCCGGCCGCCAAGTTCGGCGCGCCCTGCCAGACCGCGCTGATGGTAGTCAGCACTTCGGGTAGGGAGGTCGCCCCGGCCATCAGCACCACGCCGATGAACATTCCGCCCAAGCCCGTCCGAACCGCAATGACATCGCCATATTTTGCCAGTTGAATGGCGGCCACCACAATCAACCCGGCGCTGAGAATGAACTCAACCCAGACCATATCAGTCCACCTTGGACTGAGCGCCCTTGGCCATAAACAACGGCCAGGCGGTAAAAATTCCAGAATGCGGTTCGTTCAGGTCGCCGGTGATTTCCTCGGTCGCGCCCAGGCAAGCATTGACTTTTTCCTCGTCCGGGACAACCGCAAGGAGAGTGATGTGGCCCTCTTCTTCCACCCGCGAGCTTTGGAAGTAGTAGCGCGCCGGGACCCGGCTCTGGCGCAAACGCCCCAGGCCGGTGCTTTCGAGCATGGTCACACCGCGAATCCCGACAATTTCCCATGCGCCAATCACGGCATCCAGTTGTTCAGGGTCATCGAGCACAAGCATTATCATGTACATGGTTGGCATTCTCCTTGGTCATAATTTTATTTCTTTTTTCGTTGGGCAGAGATAAGAAAACGGCCGTCACCCCTCGGAAAAATCCCCTCCTGGGAAGAACGAACCTCCTCAACCGAGAGAAAAGCGCGTGGGTGAACGCGGTTGATGATGGCGGTCACATCTCCCAAATCGCGGCGATGGACGATGGTGTAAATCAACTTGACCGGCCCGCTGGCGCCCATTCCATCCACCGTGGTAGCGCCAAATCCGGCCTCGTGCAGGGCGTGGGCCACCTGCTCGCCGCCCTCGGAGAGAATCAGGCGCACGACAACCTTGCCCAGGGCCAACCGGTCTTCGATTTTCATCCCGACATAGTTGCCGACCGCAAACCCGGCTGCATAGGCAAAATAAGCCGGGAATCCGGTGGCGGTGCGGGTGATCTGGCTGATGATGGCCACCCAGATGAAAACTTCGACGAATCCCAGCAGCGGGGCGAGATAACGCTTACCGCGCGAGGTGAAGATGATTCGAATCGTGCCCAGGCCGACATCGATGACGCGGGCGATAAAAATAATGAGCGGTAATCCGAGCCATTCGTACCAGTTGACTTCCATAGGTTATAAACTCCTGCTATGCCCCATGCCGGGCATAATCTGGTCATCATTGAAATATTCGCGCATGATTTTGTAATAATACAGGGCCTCTTTGTTGGGCAATTCGTAGCCCCACTCCGCCGCCAGCCGGGCGCGTTCGCGGCCAAACTCGCCATCGCTGATTTTCTCATTGGCATGTTCAAGGATAACGTCGCGCGAGCCGGCCCCGTGCGAGAATTTTTGCTTGGGACGCCAGGCAATTTCTGCGGGAATCAAGTCGGCGCAGGCGCGGCGCAGCAGGAATTTTGGCGTGCGCCCATTATGCAGCTTCCACTCAGTTGGCAAGCTGAAAGCCAGCGAAATCGATTGCGTATCCAAAAATGGCACCCGCGCTTCAAGGCCCCAGGCCATCGAAAGCCGGTCGGCCCGTTGCAGGTTGGTGTTATGCAGGGCGGAGGTAATTGCCCGTAGTTCGGTATCCAGAGCCGGAGCGTCGGTGTAGCGCTCCAGGTAATCGTAGCCGGCATACAGTTCGTCGGCCCCCTCGCCGGTCAGGAAAACCTTGACATAATCCGAGGTCATCTTGGCCAGGAAGTAGTTCGGGATGGCGCTGCGCACCAGGGCCGGATCAAACGATTCGAGGTGGTAGATGACCTCGGGCAGGGCGTCAAGCATATCCTGGTCGCTATACACCAGGGTGTGGTGGATGGTTCCGAGCGCCTCGGCAGCCACCAGCGAAGCGGCGATATCCTCGCTGCCATCCATGCCAACCGCAAAGGTGTGCAATTCATCCAACCCTTCACGGGCCAGCGCTGCGACGATGGTGCTGTCCAGACCGCCGCTCAAACTGACTCCCAGGGGCACATCAGCCATCAGGCGCTTGTGAACCGCCTCGCGCAGGATGTTGACAATCATCGGGTGCGCATCCTGCTCGGTTTCGGCAACCGGAATAATGCCCTGTCCAAGAAAATAATACTGGTGCAGGCCCAACTCGGAATGATAGTAGTGCCCGGCGGGAAATTCGCGAATGTTGTTGCTAAAATCGGCCAGGGCTTTGATTTCCGAGGCGAAATAAATCTTACCGGCCTCGGTTGCCCAGTAAAGCGGCTTGATACCGAGCGGATCGCGCGCCAGCAGGAATTTGCCCGGCGTATGCAGGGCAAAGGCGAACATGCCGTCCAACATCGAAACTGCTTTTTCGCCAAAACGGGCAAACAAACGTAGAATCGTTTCGGTGTCGCTTTGGGTTTCGAAGGAAATATCAGGTAAAAATTGCTGCCGCAGGGATTGATGATTGTAGATTTCGCCATTAAAAGCAATCCAGTAATCTTCGGACTTCATCGGCTGGTGGCCGCCATTCACATCCACAATCGCCAGGCGGGTATGACCAAGCGTGCCCAGCGACAAGTTTTTCACACCGTCGCCGTCCGGACCGCGATGACTGATTTTTTGAACCATGCTTTGAACTTCACGTTGAGAATTCGCGTTAAAAACGCCGCAAATACCACACATATCTTGTCTCCTTAAAATTGGTTTTTCTATTCGATCACGCCTTCATTGACGTAGCGCGTCAATTCGCTGACGCTCCATTGTTCCAGACCGAGCTTCTCCACGGTGCGCCCGCGCCGCCAGTAATCCGTTTTGTGGATGAAACTGCCAATACGGATAATGCTCTCCATACCGCGCACCGAAACACCGTAGCGCATCCCCAGCGAGGCCATCGGCACCAGGCTCATCGGCACATCTTCAAAGATGTAACGATGATTGAGGGTCGGCGGCGCCTTGATGCCGTAATACCCTGGCTGGTTGTGGATGGCCTCATGCAAATCCTCGCCCACCGTATCGTAGGCCAATTTCAACCACTCAAGCGAAGTGCGGGCGCGAATGCCAATCGAAGAAGCCACCGTCACCCGTTCGCGGTCGAGCACTTCGAGAACACGCGCCACCGAGGGCGTTACCCCATCGATATAAAACTGGTAATCGCCGTGGGTATGCTCGATCCAGCCGGCATTGAGCAGGGTCAGCGCCGGGTGAAAAATAGCGCCCATGTTGTTCAGACCGGTGTGCAGAACATCAATGCCATCGATGTATTGCGGATACGCCGCGCTAATCGCCTCCAGCACCATCTCGTTACGGCTGGCAGGCAGGGCTGCCAGCGGCACGGCTTCCTTGATGCGGAAGATACGCGCCTGGGCCGGCCCGTCAGCGCGGCTGGCGTAGATGAACGTTTCGGCCTCGGCGACAGTCACATCGGCGGTGCAGCCCGCATCGCGCATGACCTTGACAAACTCAATCGCGCCCAGTGTGCGGCCGGGGTGCAGGATGACAATCTGACCATCTTTCAAATAAGGTGCGGCCATCCTGGCAATATCGGCATGGGCCGAAGAGGGCAAAACCACCATGATCACCCTCGCATGGGCAATCGCCTCGCCCATGTCCGAAGTCACCAACGGGATTTTGCCAAAGCCCCTCGGGTCGCCCTCCGGGCCGTCCAACTCGATACCGCCGCGCTTCTTGATAACGGCAATATGGTCAAAGGTCCGGTTCCAGAGGGCCACGTTCGCGCCCATCAAGGCCAAATGCGCGGCCATCCCCTTGCCGCCGTGCCCGGCGCCCAAAACGGTAAATTTTTCTGCTGTATCCATGCTTATTCTCCTTATTCGTGGCGCAATATAATATCTTGCGTAGCCTGTTTTACAGGAATTTGGACAGGCGCTGCCGCTCGCTGAGAGCTTTTCCGCTTTCATCGACGACCAGGCAGGCCCCATTGATAATTCTCGTGCGGATCTTTCCCAGCCCGAACTTGTTGTTGCCCAACTGGGGCGCATCCATAATCCCGGAGGTGACCGACTTCGCCAGGGTGGCGGCGTCGGCCCAGGGATCAGTCACCCCGGCGGGGGCCAGGCTGCGAATCGCCTCCAGCGTGGTGGCGGCCTCCGCCTTGAGTTCGTCGATGCGGGCGCGAATGGCCGGGTCGTGGGTCATATCCGGCGCGCCCATGGCATTTTGAATCGCGCGGCGGACAATTTTGCTGGCTTCGATGATGTCCGGCCCGGTGGCGGCGTGGTGCGCCTCGGTGTGACCGACGATGTGCAGGATGTCGGGCTTCAACGCCATTTGCAGGTAGGTGCTGGCCGCCAGGTGTCCGCGGGCCGCATCCGGGTCGAGCGGGTGCGAGAGCAGGCCAATCCGAACCTGTTTCCAGATGCGGAAATCGTCGCTGGCAAGCAGGGCAATCATTTCCATTACCGCAAGCATCTTGGCCAAATCCATCGCATCATTCAGGCCGGGCGGGCTGTTGAACATCAGTTGGGCAATGTAATCGCGCACGCCGTATTTTTTGGCGTTATATGCCGCAAGGAAGGCCGAAACGACAAAGATGACATCCGGCGCATCGCGCATGCCCCAGTGATGGGGTTCGTTCAGTTCGACAGGAATATCGCGCTGGCCGTAGAAGCTCATCACTTCCTGATGCTCACGAATCGAACCTTCCAGGTCCCAGGGGCCGCGGCCATCCATCTGGTTGAACCAGTAGAGCGGGATGGCGCACCAGGCGATGTTGATGGTCTCAACGTACATTTCAGCCAGTTTGATGAAATCGTCGGTGCCGGAGTAGGTGCGCAGCATCGGGAAGTTGCCACGGCGCGAGGCCTGGTAGAGCGCGCGATAATCGTCCGGGCTGCGGACAGGCACGCCGCCCGCTCCCTTGCGGCGCGGGTCTTGCCGTTCCGGGTGAAAGAAGTTCTCCTGCGCGTCCTGGTCGATACCGAGCGAGATGACATCCACCGCCTGGGCCTCGGCAATCAGTTCGAGGTCGCGCAGGGTATCATCCATGGTCGGCAGGCCGAAGTGGTGACGGAGTATCGGGTAAGGCCGCTTCCACAGGATGCGGTCAACGGTGCGCTGGGGAAAATCCTTTTCGCCCAGGTCGCGGGCGGGTTGGCCTTTCAGGTAGGCCAAAACCTGCTCAGGCGATTCGGAACCATCGAAAATCTTGTCGAAGAATCCGCTCAATTTTTCGGCTCTTTCAGCCACCGGGGGTGTGCCCGCAAAAGCGAACTTGACCCCGGCTTCGTGCAGTTCGGAGGCTGCTTCGGCAAATTGTCCGAGCAGGCGCTCACCGGTTTCAGGCGTCAGGCGGTACGAGACGCCGACCAGGTCGGCTTTTTCACGCCTGGCGGCTGCGAGCAATTCATCCACAGGCACAGCCGGGCCGAGGAAAATGGTTTTCCACCCGGCAGTTTCTGCCAGGCGCAGGAAGTTAGAAACGCCAGCCACATGAACACACTCGCCCAAGGCAGCAGCGACAACGGTTTTTTGAGTCATATATTTCTCCTTTTTCAACCAATATTCTTCTGGTTTGGGGTTTTCTCTACTGTATAAAATTCGATCATTTGCCATTTCGAGCCGCGCAGCGGTGACATCGTGCCCGTAGGGTAGAAATCTTGAGCACGTGGAAAGATTTCTCGCTCGGTCTCGATACGGCTTCGCCAGTCGACCATCACGCTCGAAATGACAACAATAAACAAAGAATTTGACTTTCAGGGTTATTTCACGCCCGTCGAGGCGCGGGGCAATAGGCGAGGCGCAACGATCACCCGGGTTTCGGACAGTTTTTCGC
The DNA here is from genome assembly GCA_023459215.1 of Chloroflexota bacterium. Classification (GTDB taxonomy): domain Bacteria; phylum Chloroflexota; class Anaerolineae; order Anaerolineales; family Villigracilaceae; genus UBA8950. The sequence continues at coordinate 6,391 of JAEWVF010000065.1, read as the reverse complement.
CTTTCAGGGTCGCAGCCAACATCCGCACCAGGGTTTGGGCCACTTCAGGGATGGGGAAATCGAGGGTGGTCAGCGGCGGACGGGTGTGGGCTGAAGCGGCCACCCCGTCAAAACCGGCGACAGCCACCTCGCGGCCAATTTCCAACCCGAGGTCGTGCATGGCGTGCAAAACGCCAAAAGCCGTCTCGTCGTTCAGGCAGATAAAAGCGTCCGGGGCATTGGGCAGCCAGCGCAGACGGCGCGCAGCCTGATAACCGCCCGAGGCGCTCAGGTCGCCATCCGCAACCCATTCGGGCACAAAAGCCAGGCCGCAGTCCGAAAGGCCCTGGCGATAGCCGGTCAAGCGTCCAATCTGAATCTTCAAATCCTCGGGGCCGCCGATGTAGGCAATGCGCCGAAACCCGCGCTGGCACAGGTGCGTCACCAACGAGGCGACCCCACCGACGTTATCCACCTCGATGCGCGGGTAATCAATGCCATCGAGCGAATACTCCAGGGCAACAAAGGGGAAATTGTTTTCGGCCAGAAAACGAACACGCCAATCGCTCAGGCGGATGCGGTTGAGCACAAAACCATCCACTTTTTGCGAGCGCACCCAGTCGCGGTACAAATCTCGTTCGCGCTCCGGGCTGCTTCCGGCGGTGGAAACGAGCAGGTCCAGGTGATGGCGCGGCGCTTCATCGCCCATACCGATCAGGAATTCGGTAAAAAAAGCCTGACTAAAGCCCGCCGCGCCGCTCGGCAGGATGTACCCAATGGCATCGGATTTCTGCCGCCGCAGTTGGCGGGCAGCGCGATTGGGGACATAACCCATCTCCTGGGCCGCCTCCAGCACCCGCTGGCGGGTCTCGGCAGAAATATCCGGGTAACCGTCCAGGGCGCGCGAAACCGCTGCTATGGACAGGTGCAATTTTTCGGCAATCTGGCGAATGGTGACTTTCATACAAAAACATTGCTCTTTCTAAAGAAATTAACTTAAACGTTTAAGTGATAATACCATAAAAAAGACAGGGACAAAGGCCCTGTCTTTGAAATTGGATACAACCAAGGCGGTGGTCGGCCTCTAATGGCGGCGATTGCGCCCGCTGCGCCGGTTTTTGTTTTTACCGGGTTGCCGGGCGGGCTGGGCAACCTGCCCATCGGGCGGCACAAGCGGGGCGTGCAGGGTTTGCTGGTAATACTCGTCCAGGAGCATGGCCAGCAGGGCCAGCTCCTCGTCATTTTCGGCCAGGGAGCGCGCCAGGGGCAGGAAGCGCTGGCTGCGTTCAGCCTGCAATTTGTCACGTTGACGCAAACGCGCCTCGAGCAAGGCGGTTGCCCGTTCCGCCACCACAACCTGAACATCGGCATCGCTTGGGATGGAACGCTCCTCCAGTTCGATGCCGTACTGTTTGGCAATTTTATCGAGCGTAAAGCGCTCACCCTTGTGGATGAGCGAAATGGCGATGCCGGTTGCCCCGGCGCGGCCCGTTCGCCCAGCACGATGGATGTAGAGTTCGGCTTCTTCGGGCGGCTCGTACTGGATAACGTGCGACAAGCTGGGAATATCCAGCCCGCGAGCGGCAATATCGGTGGCGACCAGGAATCGCAAGGTGCCCTTGCGGACGCGCTCGAGCACGTTTTCGCGAGCCGATTGGGTCAAGTCGGCGCTGAGTTCATCGGCATCGTAGCCAAAGCGCTGCAAAACAACGGCCACATAATGCACACGATCCTTGGTGTTGCAGAAGATGATGGCCGAGGCCGGCTGCTCGACTTCAATCAGGCGCACCAGGCTGCGATCCTTGTCCATACCTTCGACCAGGTAAAAGACATGCTGGGTATCAGTGACATGGATATGGTCGCTGCTCAGGCTGATAAATTCCGGCTGGCGGATAAATTCGCGGGCGGTGCGCAGTACCGGTTCGGGGAAGGTGGCCGAAAACATGCAAGTGTGAATCTCGCGCCCCGGCAGATAGCGCTGAACTTCGCGCATATCGGGGTAAAAGCCCATCGAGAGCATCCGGTCGGCTTCGTCAAAAACCAACATGCGCAGGGATTCAAGTGAAAGGGTGCGGCGCAACAGGTGATCCAGCACCCGGCCCGGCGTACCGACCACAACCTGGGCCCCCTGCTTCAAGGCATCGATCTGGGCTTTGTAGCCAACGCCGCCATAGACAGCCACCGTCCGCAGGCCTTTGTCGCCGAACAGGCGCTCGGCCTCCTGGTGAACCTGCTTGGCCAGCTCGCGGGTCGGAACGAGGATAAGCGACTGGCAGCCGGCCTGGGCCGAGTCCAGCCGCTGGAGCATGGGCAACAGGAAAGCGCCAGTTTTACCGCTGCCGGTGCGGGCCTGAATCATCATGTTACGTCGGGCCAGCAGATAGGGGATGGCGCGCGCCTGGACAGGCATCAATTCGCCCCAACCGGCGCGGGAGGCGGCTTGCTGCAAATCGGCAGGCAATTGCTGGAAGGTTAATTCCGGGATGGGGTTGCTTTGCGGTTCGGATGGGGTTGCCATGAATTCTCTATTCTGAATGGTTGGATTGTTTCCAATATATCACATCAAAGCCCGCAAGCCGCTCAAAAGCGCCTCGACATCGGCGCGGGTATTGTAGGCCTGGATGGAAATGCGCGCAAATTTCTGTTCGTGCCATTCGACGAGCGGAATTTCAACCTTGAACTCATCGTACAGGCGCGTTTTCCAGACGGGCAGATCAGCGCTGGCGGGCAAGCGGATAATCGCCATTTGGGCGTAAAAACCCGATTCGGGCGGATAAGGCGCTTCGAGTCCGGTCAGGGCTTGCAGGTCAGCCAACGCTTCGGCCAGGAGGCGGTGGCACTCGCGGCGAACCTCGTCCCAGCGATTGGCGCACATAAAGTCGATGGCCACCGGGACGCTGAGGTAGGCGGCCGGATCGTGCGTCCCCGTCCACTGGAGCAGGTCAACAAAACGGGAGCCGGTTCCAAATCCGGGCGCGCTGCCGTAGCCCCAACTAACCACCAGCGGTTCGATCAGTCCCTGCACATCCCGGCGGGCATACAGGAAGGCGGCTCCTTTCGGGGCCAACATCCATTTGTGGCAATTACCGGTGTAAAAATCGGCATCGATGGCAGATAAGTCGAGCGGAATCTGGCCGGGGGCGTGAGCGCCGTCGATAACAGTCAGGATACCGCGCTGGCGGGCGCGCTGACAGATGGCCTCGACCGGCAGGCGCAGGGCGGTCGGCGAGGTGATATGGCTGAGATAAATCACCCTGGTGCGCTCGCTGACGCCCGCCCAAAACTGGTCGAGAACCTCGGCTTCATCTTTGACCGGCAGCGGGATGGGCTGGCGGATGGTTTTTGCCCCACTTTTGGCGCACAGGAAATCCCAGGTGAAATCGCAAGCGCCGTATTCGTGATTAGTGGTCAGGATTTCGTCGCCGGGCCGAAGCTGGAGCGAGCGGGCGACGATATTGACCCCGTGGGTGGCGTTGGGGATGTAGACCAGGTCATCGGAGCCGGCGTTCAGGTATGCGCCCAGGGCGGCGCGGGACTCTCTAAGCAGGGAATCGTGTTCACGTCCAAGAAAAAGCACCGGCTGGCGCTCCAGACGCCGCTGCCAATTTTGGTAGGCTTCAAAAACCGGTCTGGGAGTTGCCCCAAAAGAACCGTGGTTCAGGAAATGAATTTTGGGGTCGAGCAGGAAGTATTGTTTTAGATTTTGCATACGCAATATTATATTACGCCCGCAGGTCTAGCCACATGCGCCAGGATGATAACCCTGGCCGGGAAAAGTCGTCAAAAGTTCAGATATCCGTTAGCATCAGCGCGCAAAAAAAGAGTGTTCTTTTTTGCACAGATTGGGGTTATATTAATTAAGAGAGCCAAATGCAGGGAGGTAAATCCGGCTCGAAAGGAGCGTTCCATGAATACTTTAATTTCCAGTTTTCGCCGCAATCTGGTGATTGTCCTGGTAATCCTGTTCCTGCTGAGCCAGGCTGTTATCTTTTACCCCGCCCTGGCAGATGATCCCGGACTGCCAGAATGGTGGATGGTGCTTACCAACCTGCTGCTCATCTCCATCCCGCTCACACTGCTGTACGGATCGCTGTATATGGTTATCATGGCCTGGCGGGAACACACCTCAAGCGGGGCAGTGGAACCGCGTCTGGCAAAAAGCATCCATTGGACGGCGCGGGTGGCGGTTGTGGTGATCGGCGGTTTCCTGAGCCTGTTCTCGTTGGATGTGTTTGAAACCCAGGCTCCGCCGCTGGAACTGTTGGGTGGATTTTTGGTTCACAATATTCCAACAATCGCGCTGATTGTGCTGCTGATTTTTGCCTGGAAACGACCCGCGGTTGGGTTTGTGGCCTTCCTGGTGGCCGGGATGCTTTTTGCTGTCTTCTTCGTGCGCGATTTTTACGCCCTGCCCAATTTGGTACTCTTTGTGCTGCCAATCCTGCTGATTGCTGCCCTTTTCTATGTCGATTGGAAGTGGCTGGGAACACCCTCGGCAAGCGCGATGCAGTAGTTGCCCGACAGCAGTAAGTTTACAAGAATGAGTGGCTATCTACGATAGCAACAGTGTTTATTGCGTCTTTGCATCTTTTGCCGGGCAGCAAACCCGACCAGGGCGAGCGGCGCAGCCAATGCGCCTGCACAAGGCAGATTGAATGGCGATGTCGGGCTGGTCGCCTCGGGCTGGGACGGTTGCGCCGGTTCCGGGTCGGACTGATTTTGGGCGCGGGTGGCAAGATGCAGGTTGTCAATCCAAACCTGTCCGCGCAGGGATTGTCCTGAATCGGTATTAAAGCCAAAGGCTATTCCGCTCACCTGGCCGGGTTGACTGAAAGCAGCCCCGGCATTTTCCTCCCAGGCCACCCGGCGAAACTGCTCCCAGCGGATTTCATAGGGGACCCAGACATCCGCTGTTACGGCCAGGGATTCTGCGCTGTAGGCGTAAGTCGCCCGCGCATCCTCCGGCCCGACATAGAGGTCGACATTGAAGCCGGTCGCCCCGGCCAGCAAGTCGAAAGCGAGACTCTCGGCGGCGCTCCAGTCTTGAGGCTGCTCGAAAAACAAAGCGCAGGTGGCCCAACTGGAAGGGGCAATGTCGAAATCGATTCGCAGCGCAGATGTTCCACTGTTGGCCCGCTCGTCGACCGGCATACAGGTCAGGGTGGTGGGCGCAGCCTCATCCGCAAAGGCCTGCCAGCCGAGAGCGGTCTCAAAATCATCGATCTGACCGAGTGCGGTCGGGGGCAGGGGAACAGCCGCAGGCAGGGTCGACTCAGGTTCAACGGTAGCCAGGCTGGCGGGGGGCGGCGAGAGCGGGTTTTCCGTCAACCAACGCTGATAGTAGAAATTGAGCATCCCGATAAATTCATCGGTCGCCTTGCGGCTGCCCAGTTCAGAGGGATGATCATCGCCCGATGGATAAGCCAGGGTATTGCGCGAGGTGACAATATGCTCCACCTGACCATCGACATAGCGATGGTGGGCATCCGGACTGGTCAGGATATTGTAAAAGTCGAAAACGGCAACATTATTGAGGGCATAATCGTTTTCAGCCAGCCAATCGTTAAGCAGCCAGTTGTTAAAGGCACGCGCATTGGCGGCGTAAGTTTCATCTGAAAGCGGTGGGGTGGTAATAACAATGAAAAGTTTGTCAGGCCGGGTAGCAAAATACTGCAAAATCTCGTTGTAAACGTATTTGGCGTGGCCAACGCTCAGCCAACCATCCGGGTCCGGCGGGTCATTGGGATTCCCTTTAAGGGCCGAGTTGGGGAAACAAGACTTGAACAGGATGATCGTGTTCTCGCCGCCAGGGTCGGACAGCGCGCGGGTATAACCGGCATATTGGCCGCTTTCGTTGTACAGCGCTTCCATGTAAACCGGGGTCTGGTCGCTGCGGAACCATTCCAGCCAGTTCGGGATGTCGGTGCGGTCGCCAATACTGTCTGGCCCCCAGCCATAGTTGGTATCGCTGACAAAATAGTTGTTCTCGGCCAGGCTGCGCCCCAGGTCGCCGTAACCATCCGTCAGCCAGTTTTCGCCTGTGGAGTGGTGGATAAAAATCAGTTTGACCGGTTGCGCGGGGGGCTGGGGAAAGGAGGCTGCCGGATTGGCAGCCAGGGTTGCAAACAGAAAAAACATTGCGACCAAAACGGATTTGGTTTTCATGGTTTATCCCTATCCGGGAATGCTGTCGCCACCTGGAGGGTGATTTTGTCAACTCAACAATCCCATATGTATACTTTATCACAATTCAAAAGGGGCAAAACAACGCAAGAACGCAAAAAACAGGGCTTTCTTAAGGTCCTGTCAGACAACTTCTCCGACGTGTTGATTTTGCGATTTTTACCGCGAAGTGCGCCAAGAACGCCAAGAAAAGCTTAAAACTTTGCGTTCTTTGCGAGCTTCGCGGTTT
>JAEWVF010000064.1 GCA_023459215.1 Chloroflexota bacterium | reverse complement strand
GCAGTGCTCTCACCCAACGAGTTGATGAGTTCGTTGAGTTCGCCATAGACAGCTTTGAGCTTTGTACCAGAAAAATGGCCATGTTCATCCTACTGCTTGACCATTTGCAGGTATAGCCAGCCACTTCGAGGCTGTTTCAAGGTTGGTGGACGGCCTCGCCCACCATAATCAGGTACTTGCCATAAACATTGACCATTGCATCATCAATGCCACCCCAGCCATCCATAATCGTTGGAGACGGGGCATCGGGATGTCCACGATGCCTGAGTATTTCAAAAACGCTCTGACTGGCTAAAGTCTCATTCTGTTCTTCTATTGCCGTTGTCACTCGTAGACGACTGTTCATATCAAGCATTGCAGAACACATAAATTCGCCTGTCTCATCTTCTCAGCAGCGCCCATCACCTTCGCTGTTCTTTTTTTGGCCTTTGTTTTGAATAAAGAGCCATATGCCGTCCAGTTGACCACGCTTGATACGGAAATCCTTCAACAACGCCTCGTTTACCATATCAGCATGTTTTGCGGCTTCACGCATCCAGCCCAAGATTGTGTCTTCCTTGATGCCCTTTACGCGGGTCAGGCTGCTAACTCGATCTCCCTCTGCCAACAACGCTAACGTTTCCAGGGTTTCCTTTGCTGGTGTTTGTTTCCGATAAAACAGGGGCCCTTTGGTCGCTGTAAACGTCTGATGACAGGTTTTGCATTCGTATCGTTGTACACCTGCTTTTGTTTTGCCAGCTTTGATAATGTTCGGCTTGGCCGGATTTTCTTCCAACTCTTGATACTTGGAACACTTTTTATTTGGGCAAAAATCACCAGGGTTGGCTAAGGTTGTCATCACAGCTCCAGTTTTGCCTATTTTTATCACTCATCAACCACACCCAAAAGGGTGACCACCCAATAATAAAATTAGCAAATAAAAAATGGGACTCACTTTCATGAGTCCCATTTTTTATTTGCTAAGGAAAATTAGCTACCGGAACCAGCGAGACCGGTGTTGATTTTGGTGAATACGTTACCAATGATCGGGCCGAGAATGGTCAGGGCGGCGATAACTACGATGGCAACCAAAACGAGAATCAAAGCATATTCAACTAAACCTTGGCCTTTTTCTTTCTTTGCGAACAACATGTCTTTCACCTCCTTTCTGTTCATAAACTTGTCATAAATAAGACTAAACTTATTATATATGAATCAATACAAAAGGCAAGCATTTCGACTTACAGAATTGCAAATCTCAAATCATAGGAGCAGGCAAAGAGAATGTTATACGAGCGCCCTTACCAGGGTTGGTAGAAAGGTCAAAGGAGCCACCCAACATCTCCACCCGCTCGCGGATCAAGCCCAAACCCAACCCGCTACCTTTTTCCAGAACTTCTGGCGAGAAACCTTTTCCATTATCATCCACAACAACTTTCACTACACTATCACTAATATCCAGTTGAGTCTTTACCAGGTTGGCCTGACTATGACGCGCTGCATTCCCTAACAATTCTTGAAAAGCGCGAAATACCATCACTTCAAGATAAGACTCAAAACGGCGTTCTTGCCCAGTAACAGCCAGGGTAACATCCATGCCGGTTTGTTCTTTAAATGAATCCACATAACGTTTAATGGTTGGAACAAGACCTAAATCATCAAGCATCATCGGGCGTAATTCAAAAATGAAGTTTCTGACCTTTTGGAATGTTCCCATTGCCGATGCTTTCAGACTGGATAACTCCTCACGCGCCTGAGCCGCATCAACATCCATCAAGCGCATGGCAATTTCCGTTTGCAAAATAAAGTTTGAGAGTGCCTGCGCCGGGCCATCATGCATTTGACGAGACAAACGTTGACGCTCAGCCTCCTGAGCTTGAATGATCATCTCCATACCAGCGGGTTGCGATTTCTGGGTTGAGCCAGATACATTCACATCACGACTCTGCAATAAAGACAGAGCATCCTTTAAAGATACACTATACTGCTCAAGGTGTGTTTGGTCGCTCTGTAATTTCTCCAACTGACCGCGCATCACAAATAAACGCTGTTGAGCATCCAGCGCAGAAGAATAAGCCATCCGCACTTCCTCGATATCAGCAGAGTTACCTTGCGCCTGCACACGTTGCAAGTGAGCAGTAATGGCAGCATTGCGCTGAGTGAGTTTGCCTACTTCAACCTGGCTTTGTTCAATCATCAACGTTACTTCGCGAAGTGAACGATTTGTATCGTCCAATGCGGTCTGTAGGTTCTTACGAGCTTCTTCTATCGGGTTGGTGGTTTGTTCTTCTGTGTTTGTCATAACGGTTACTCCGGCAGGCGATCTTCTGGGCGCAATTTGACCCAACCGCGCTTTAAGGCATAGACAACTGCCTGGGTGCGGTCTTCAACATTAAACTTACGAAGGATTGAGGTAATGTGATTCTTAACAGTTTGGTGGCTTATACCCAGCATACTGGCTATCTCTTTGTTGCTCATGCCAGCGACAACACAATTAAGAACTTCCATCTCCCGATCAGACAAAGGGTGAAACGGGCTACCCGGTTCGGAATAGGAACGACGCGACGATTCAATTTGAGCGGCCAACCATAATTTAAACTCGGCTGGAGTCATAACATGATTATTGATAACAAACAAACCTGCTGCCACAGAGCGAATCACCGCTAGCAAATCATCGGGCTGAATATCTTTTGAGCAATAAGCTGATGCGCCTGCAATCGCGGCATGGAGGGTCTGCTCAATATCATCATAGGCAGTTAGAAGAATAACTCGGGTGCTAACCCTTTCGCTGCCTAATTCGTGAGTAATTTGCTGACCATTCATACCCGGCAAATTAACATCCACGACCGCAATGTCCGGGCGCAAGGAACGAATTAATTCTAGTCCCTGCTCTCCGTGCGCAGATTGACCAATCACGCACATATCTGGCTCAAGAGACAATGTATCCACAATTCCCTGGCGGAATAATGGATGATCATCAATAATTACGAGAGACAATTGGCTCATGGGCTAGTGTACCTGGAACGAGTATAGCACAGTAGGTATATTTTCTTAAGGTTTCTGGCAATCATACACTGTCATTTTACCCAGGCCGCTGAGCCCAGCTTCAGGACCATCAGCCTCGAATATTGGCTGGCAGCTTTTCACTAGCTCAGGATACCAATCAGGAAAAACTATCATGTGGGTTGCATTCTGCTCAGATAGATACTGAGCCAAGCGCTCTTCATCTTGAATAAAAGGAATCACATCCGGCGAAATCAAGCCCGCCAGATCAATTACCTTACTCTGGTTATCAAAATACCCCAGAGCGCCAATATCATGAACAGCCACAAGCGCATTCTGGGGCAAATTTCGGGCAGACCAATGTGCTGTTTGTACCATTTCACTTTCAATCCAGCCAACGTTCTTTGCATAAAAATATGCGCCATAAAACCACAGAATTATACTCATTAACCCAATCAAAGCCAGCCAGGCAAAGCGCAACTGACGTTGAACACGAGTTCGAACGTCAGGATACCAAGTTATTATATAAATTAAACCCAATAATATAAATATTGGAATGGTGGGCATAATATAACGACCATACTGGTAAAGAGGCAAGCGATCAGTGTATAACCAGGAATATCCCGCCAACCAAACAAATGAAAGCAAAGCGCCCCAATTGCGCTTTCGCCAAGAGCTAAGTAAAATGAGCACAACCGCAGGCAGCAAAACTAAACTGACCCCAATGGAATACTCAGAAAATAATTCACCTAGTTTCACATAAAATGGTTCAGCCTGCCAAGAAGCATATTCAGCCTGTTTCGCATAAAACGTGTTCGGCCAGGGAGTTCCAGCAAGCAAAAGGTTGAACAATAAATAAGGCCCAAAGAAACCAGCAAAACCGAGAAAAATTTTCCCCAAATTCACAACCTTCTTGTGCAAAGTTTCCCGCTGAAACAGCACAAATAGTACCAGCGGCCCCAACAAGGTAACACCATCAGGCCGCGCCCATACGCTTAGCCCAGTTAGGATACCTGATAGCAAGAAACGAGGTTGATTAAGTATCAGGAAAGAGAGCACGCTCGTAACCAGCAAAGCATGCAAGACAATCTCCATCCCCGAAACCGCGGCCCAGGCCAAATGCCACTCAAAGATAATCACCATTCCCACCCAGGGCATGACAGTAACATACGCAGGCTGAATGGAACGCAAAACCACTTCCACCCGCCAGGCTAACAGGAAAAGCATCAACCCACCCAGAAAGTAGGTCCACAGGTAAGGTGCTCCGGGCAGGAAAAAGCCAAAGGCAAGAAGAAAAGTCCAGAGAGGAGATGTTGAACCGGCAGAGTTCTGCCCGGTGAAAAAGGACCACTCACCATGCAGGGCTAAATTACGGGCATAGGTCAGATGAATCCAAGAATCATCAAGGGGAAATCCAATCCGATAAAAATAGGCAGCGCCTGACAGATAAACTATCAAGCTAACCAGGGTCAAAGAGGCCAGTAAGAAAATTGTTTTTCGCGGCATCTCACTTCGCCTCGATAAACTCATAGATAACAACATCCTGCGCATCAGCAAAAACAAGTTTCAAATAGGGGGAAGATTCGCGCTGTTCCAAAAAAGGAACAAGTCTTTCCGGAATGGATGTTCTCTCCAAAACAAGATAACGAGCCTGATAAGTACGAGCAGCGAGAAAAACATTGTTCAAATCCGCATCCGGGCTGGCAATTGCTGGGCGCTCACTGGCAAGGAAATAACCGGGCGGATTGGTTACCATAACAGTATCGGCAGGCTTGGCTCCAACTGTCTGCAATTGTTTTTCAACCTGGAGGAAGGTCTGGTAAGACAAGTCCCAATCGCTATCGGCAACCCGGATATTGATCAGCGGCAAGGTTAAAGCCAAGGTGGCAGCGAACAGGATAACCCGAAAGATGCGTTGCGCCTGAGGAGTAAACCAATTACGCCGGCGAGCAGCAGCAATCACATCTTCCAGCCCCAGCGGGGCAAGCGCCCAACCCAGAGGCATAAAAGCCACCCCGGCATGGAGAAAACTGCCGCGCGGGCCAGCAAATGGAAAAACCAGGCTCATAACAGAAAAAAGCGCCAGGAAACCCAATACTCCTACCTGGACACGCAAATCTCTGCGCATCTTCCAGGCCGCTAGAATCACCAATGGTCCAAGAAAAATTCCCCAGAAAACAATAAAACTGGTGCCCAGGTTAAGCCAAAATGCATTTAAGCGCACAGACAAAATCGATTGCCAGCCAGAATTCAGCCAGCGCTCCAGCGTTATTTGAGATGCTGGAAAAATGTAAGTGTCCTCGTACTTAACAAGTAACATGGCCCGCGAACCGCCTGGGGCCATGAGCGTGCCAAATTCGTTCAGGTTTCGCATGAACCAGGGGATCGTTACCAATAAAAAACCCACGAACACACAAAAGCCTAACAACCAGACGGGTTTTCTCCAATGGATAAAATCAAACTTGTATAACGAAAGTAAATGCAATAACACAGCCAACAGAGACAAACCAAGCCATAAAATTCCGTCAGTGCGGGAGAGATTCATCAAACCTGCGGTCACCCCCAGGAAAAAAGCGCTTTTGTAAGATAATTTAGATAAAAGGAGAAAAAAGAGCGCTCCCAAGAGACGATAGATCACAAAATTATCCGTGGTGGCCAAATAAGAAACCTGATAAGTCGGGAACGCGGCCAGCAGCCCGGAAAGCAGGGCCAGTTCGCGGCGTTCGGTCAAGCGGTAGGCCAGCAAGCTGGTAAGGGGAGGAACCAGCCCGGCCAGCAAAATAAAAGGCAATCGGGCGGAGTAAAAATCATGCTGACCGGTAAGCCACATGCCAAAAGCGGCAATGATCGACGCCAGTGGCATCCAGTAGCTATGCGAAGAGTGCGGCAAGCCTTGGGGATCGTCCAGGTAATTCCAGACAATCATCTCGCTAAAACCGTGACCCTGAACCAGCCGCAATCCGCCAGCCATGTAATAATCGGCATCCATATAACCCGGCGAGTTTTGTAACGAGGCAACGATAATCGCTACCGTCAGCCCAAGCGCAAACAAAGCGAGCAAATTAGCGCGAGACATAGCCGCCTCTTTCGGTCGAAATTCGATCCGCCCACAGGCGGCTGGGGCGGACCACCCACCAGCGCACCCAATAAAGCAGCGCAATGGCGATTAAAGATATCCAGATAAAACCGGATTCGACTTCAAAGTTGGCAAACAGCCAGGAAACGGTAAAAACCACCAGCAGGACGAGCAGGCCAAACCAGCGTCCGATCACGGCCCAGCGTTGAGCCAGAACCGAAACCGAGAGAAGAAATGCAGGCAGGAGCATTACCAATCCCGCCGATTTGACCGGCAAACCGGTCAGCGGGGTGATGGCAGCGGACAGGCAAGCCACCCAAAACCATTGCAAAGGCCCGCGCCGCAGCGCTTGCTGACTCTCGACCATCAGGAGCAGCAAAAGGATAAAAGTCAATCCCCAGGCAATTTGTTCGCCCAGCCCTGGGAACCAATTGGTGAACAGGGACAAGGTCGAAGGGTCGGCGCTTGCGCGCCAGTTGATAATCGCTGCCAGGGTGAAGGAAAGAATCCATTCGGGGTCGATGATAAAGGATATAGCCACAAGCAGGGTCAGGGTCATCAACAGGCCAGCCAGAATACGCCAACGCGCATTGAGCACAGCCCAAATCAGCAGGAAAAGCAGCAACAGACCGCCGATTTCGATCTCGAAGAAAGAAAAGGCCAGTAACATCCCGGAGAGTTCATCGAGGGAGGCGTTGGCAGCAGCAATCGAGCCAAACAGGAGCATGGCCAGCAAAATGGCAGAACTGGCCGAAAGAAGCGCTTCGAGCGAGAAAGAGAACAATATTCCAAACAGGAAAATGAGCAGCAGTTCAAACCAGCGCAATCGCCACTCGGCCAGCCGCGCAGAAAAGACCACCAGCAGGATCAGGCTGATTTCGAGAACAACCATCCAGGCGGCACGCGCCAGTTCCATATCCGAAAAACCGCCCAGAGGCAGGAAAAGCAGCAAAAGCGGCAGGGGGATATCGACCCGCAAGGGCAATTCCGCCGGGCCGGCTGCGCGGCCATAAACCATTTTCTGAATTTCGTAGGTGGTAAATTCCCCATAGGGGGATAAGCCTTCGACCAGCAGGTTGTTGGCGCCTTTCCACCATGGCAGGAAATTAAGCGGCGCGCTACTGCGCTGGACGAATAAAAGATTGGCCCAAAACAGGCCACCCAACATGGCAAAGATAAAGAAAATGAAAAACACCGTGATGAAGATGTTTCGAAATGCTGTTGATTTTTGATTCATACCCCCGTATTTTACCTGATTCGCAGCCCGGCCATGAATCGGGTTATGGAACCAGAACTGGCATCCGCCCAGGGTGAATGCGATAGTCAAGTTGCTGGATCGCTGTCGAGAAGATTTCCCCGTCTGCATGGGCCGGGCTGGGGCGGTCAAGCCGCACCTGTAGCCAGTCACAGTTGAATTCGCTGATCCCGGGGCTTTCGACGTAACTGCCGAGGCCGGGTTTCATCGTTTGGGGCAGAAGCCGGAATATGCCCAGGCGGCTGGCGCGGTATCCGTGGACAACTGTCAGCTTTCCGTCGAGCGGATCGGCATGTGGAGACATAAAGAAAACGCCCCCGCTGCGGCCAGCGTTACACACACTGACCAGCGAAACAAAACCATGGTAACGGCCAGACTCCCATTCCATTTCCGCTTTCCAGGCTGGCTGGTCAAGAATGCCGCGCACAGCCGCCAGCAGGTAGCGCAGGACGCCTTTCAGCCAGCCGATCCGGCCCTGGATCAGGGTGATATAAGGCTCAAGGCCAATGGCTGTGTTGTTAATAAAATAGCGCTCATTAACCTGCCCCAGGTCAAATTGGCGAATTTTGCCGGAGGCGATTACCTGGACGGCAATGGTTATATCCCGCGGCAGCCGCAAGGCATGTTCGGCAAAATCATTGGCGGTGCCCAGCGGCAAAACACCCAGCGGAATCGATTGTCCACGCGTAGCGCCTGACGCCCGAACCAGGCCATTGACCGCCTCGCCAATCGTCCCATCGCCGCCGGCGGCAATGATCGGTGAAAAACCGCCCTGGGCCGCGCGTTCGGCCAGGAGGACAATGTCACCCGGCCCTTGCGAAACAGCCAGTTCAAAATCCAGGCCGGCGGCGCGCAGCGCGGATTCGACCCGCGGCCAGCGGGCGGCAGCATTCCAACGATTTGCGTAAGGATTAAGCAGAATTTTGGCAGTCATCAGGCAACCGACCTAAAGGTACAATACCCCCGTGACAGCAACGCACGATCAATGAACGGGTGACAAAAGAAAAGTGCAAGACATTTCTGCCTTGCACTCCATCTTACCTTTATCTACATTCGGCTGCGTTACAGTTGAATGACGAATATGACTTAATGGGTCAGGATTTGGGACAGGAACAACTGGGTGCGCTCTTCCTTCGGGGCCGTGAAAATCTCAGCGGGTGTGCCAATCTCGACAATCTGGCCTTTATCAAAGAAAACCATCCGGTCGGCAACCGCCTTGGCAAAGCCCATTTCGTGGGTCACGACCAGCATGGTCATGCCGGAACGCGCCAGTTCGATCATCACATCCAAGACTTCCTTGATCATTTCCGGGTCAAGCGCCGAGGTGGGTTCGTCGAACAGCATAATCTTGGGCTGCATCGCCAGGGCGCGGGCAATCGCGACGCGCTGCTGCTGGCCGCCGGAGAGTTGGCCGGGATGCTTGTTGGCCTGATCGGGGATGCCAACCCGTTTGAGCAATTGCAAAGCCGATTCTTCGGCTTTTTCCTTGCTCCACTTGCGCACCTGGATCGGGGCCAGGGTGATATTTTCGAGCACGGTCAGGTGCGGGAACAGGTTGAACTGCTGGAACACCATGCCGGTTTCCATGCGAATCATCTCGATGTTGTGGGTATCGTTGTTCAATTCGATGCCATCAACGATAATCGTGCCGGACTGGTGCTCTTCGAGGCGGTTGATCGTGCGGATAAAAGTGGATTTGCCAGAACCAGACGGACCGAAGATAACGATCACCTCGCCTTTACGTACTTCAAGGTTGACGGCCTTGAGCGCCTGAAAATTCCCATACCACTTACTGACATCCTTGCAGATGATGATTGGAGGCTGCTTTTCATCTCGCATGGCTTTTTCTCCTTTGGCGAGGCAATTATAGCCGCAAACCGGCCTTATTTTGCCTTTTTACTTTTAATACCGGCCCGTTCAGCAGCCGCGCGGATAAATCCAAGGAAAAGCGGGTGCGGACGGTTCGGGCGCGAGAGAAACTCAGGGTGGAACTGGCTGCCGACCATGAACGGGTGATCCTTGACTTCCGAAATTTCAACCAGTTTGCCATCGGGCGAAAGACCGGAAAAAACCATCCCGGCTTTCTCGAACTCAGCGCGGTAATGATTGTTGAACTCGAAACGGTGGCGGTGACGCTCGTCGACATGGGCCACGCCGTAGGCCTGGGCCGCTTTCGTGCCGGCCTGCAATTCGCACGGATACAAACCCAGGCGCATCGTGCCGCCCATATCGGTAATCCCGCGCTGTTCGAGCATCAAATCAATGATCGGGTGGCTGGTGGCGCGGTCAAACTCGCTCGAATTGGCATCCTCGTAGCCGACAACGTTGCGGGCAAATTCCACGCACATCAACTGCATCCCCAGGCACAAACCCAAATAGGGGACTTTGTTCTCGCGCGCATGGCGGGCTGCCATGATTTTGCCTTCGATGCCGCGCGAACCAAAGCCACCCGGCACCAGGACCGCGTCGGCTTTCTCGATCACATCCCAGCCTTTGTTTTTCTCCAGGTCCGCCGAGTGGACCCAATCGATATGCACATCCACCCCAACTGCCAGGGCAGCATGCTTGAGCGATTCGCGCACCGACATGTAGGCATCGTGCAGTTCGACATATTTGCCAACCAGCGCCACCCGGATCTCGGGTTTATTGGGTTTGCGCACCTGGGCTACCAGTTTTTCCCATTCCAGCCAGTCAGGCTGACTGGTCGGTTTCAGGCCCAGTCGCTCGACTACATAATCGCCCACCCCGGCTTTTTCGAGCAGGATCGGCACCTCGTACAGCACATCGGCCGTCTGCATCGGAACGACCGCATTTTTGTCCACGTCGCAGAACAGGGCGATTTTCTCGCACAGGTCTTCGGGCACTTCGAAATCGGAGCGGGCGATGATCATGTTGGGCGAAATACCGATCGAACGCAGCTCCGAAACCGAGTGCTGGGTTGGTTTGGTTTTGAGTTCCTCGGTCGCGCCGATAAAGGGCAGCCAGGTGACATGGATAAAGAAAACGTTCTCACGGCCCACTTCGCTGCGCAACTGGCGCAACGACTCGACAAACGGCAGCGATTCGATGTCGCCGACCGTGCCGCCGACTTCCAGGATGACGATTTCGGCATCCATGGTACGCGCCACCAGCTTGATACGGCGTTTGATCTCGTTGGTAATGTGCGGAATGACCTGGATCGTCCCGCCCAGGTAATCGCCGCGGCGTTCCTTGTGGATGACCTCGGCATACACCTGGCCGGTGGTGAAATTGCAAACCCGGTTCAGGCGGATGTCGATAAAACGCTCATAATGTCCCAAATCCAGGTCGGTTTCGGCGCCGTCATCCAGCACGAAAACCTCGCCGTGCTGGTAGGGACTCATTGTGCCAGGGTCGACATTGATATACGGATCCAGTTTTTGCACCGCCACCTTGAATCCGCGCTGCTTGAGCAGCAGGCCCAGGGCTGCCGCTGTGACGCCTTTGCCTACCGAACTGACCACCCCGCCCGTAAAAATAATGTATTTGGGTTCCATACCGCCTCCTTCTGGCATTCACAAAACACGAAAAAATAGAGAAGGCCGTTGGTCAACGGCCTGCTTTTGACAAAACGCTTGAAATCAAGAAACGCTCGGGTGCATTTCTTATTGTACATGGTTCCCGCGCCGGGGGAAATAGGTTTTTCGTTTCAGGCTGGTCGCGGCGATTATACGTCATCTAACGTATTTTTGTAAACGACTCGCAAAAGAAAACGGTGGAAGCGAATTGGCTTCCACCGTTGTTGACTGATGAACCGGGCTAGAAGATAAACTGGCCGTTGCGATAAATCACCTCGCCGTCGACGGTGATTTCAGCGTCCTTGCGCATATCGCAGATCATATCCCAGTGGATGACGCTCTTGTTTTTCGAACCCGTCTCCGGGTAGCCTGCGCCGAGCGCCATGTGGAAAGTCCCGCCGATTTTCTCATCGAAGAGAATATTACCGGTGAACTTATCGATTTCAAAATTCGTCCCGATGGCAAATTCGCCCAGGTAGCGCGAACCGGCATCCGAGTTGAGCATTTCGAGCAGGTATTTCTCGTTCTTCTCGGCCTTGGCGGCAGTGACTTTTCCATTCGTAAAGGTCAACTCGATGCCCTCGACCGCAACGCCGTTATAAATGGCCGGATAAGTGAATTTGACCCAGCCGTTGACCGATTCTTCAACCGGCCCGGTATAAATTTCGCCATCGGGCATGTTGTGGCGGCCACATGAATTGTTGAACTTGCGGCCCTTGATGGACAGGCTCAAATCAACGTTCGGGCCGTTCAGGCTGACCACGTTATGACCCTGGATGCGCTCGATCATCTTGACCTGCTCATCGTGAACCTGCCGCCAGTAGGCCACCGGATCGGCTTCGTTGGCATGGCAGGCGCGGTAAACAAAATCTTCGTAGGCGCGCAGGCTCATGCCGCCTTCGACCGCATACCCTTCGGTCGGGAAGAGCGTCGTCACCCAGCGTAACTCACCGGCTGCGCCGCGGCGCATCTGTGTTTCAAGGATCGAGGAAAGCGCCTTTTGCCTGCGTCCCAGTTTGGCCGGGTCTGCCGCCGAAAGGGCGCGCGGATTGGTCTGGGAGTGGATGCGGATGCGCGATTCGAAGGTTTCGTAAGCAAGTTTCTGGAAAGTCGGCGCAAAATCCAACTGGCTGCCGTTGGCGGTCTCGTAAAAGATTTCCTGCTGGTCTGGCAGTTCGAGCAAAATGTGCGGGTGCGCCCCCACTTCCAAAGCGCGGTGGAAAATGGCGCGAACCAAAGGCTCTGCAGCGGTTGTTCCTTCGATCAAAACCCGGTCGCCAGCGCCCAAACCTGCCGAATAATCCACCAAAATACGGGCAAATCGGTCAACTCTCGCGTCGCTCACAAATTAGCTCCTTGATGAAAGATAAGAGGATTATATCACCGTCTAAGTGTTTTCGATTTTTTGGAAAAGAGGCTCTCTCGGATTTACCGTGAAAACCCGTACACGGAACACACGGAATTGACGGAAACGCACGGAAAGGGCTTTTTAAACAACGATTTTTCCGTGTTTCTCTGTGTTTTCCGCGTTTTCCGTGTACAAAAAATACC
>JAEWVF010000063.1 GCA_023459215.1 Chloroflexota bacterium | reverse complement strand
GCGCCCGTAGGGCAGTCCGTCCAATCCGCGTAATCCGTGTCCAGATTTTGGTTTTTAAGCGCCCATTGAGCCAAGATTCCTGCTTTGCCAGACTCGTAAAAACGAACTCTAAAGTCAAGTTATAAATTTATGAAAACCAAATCCCCCATCCTGCTCATCTTCCTCGTCGCCCTGGCCCTTCGGCTGGGGCTGGTTATTGCCCTGCGCGCCATGCCCATCGGTCTGGACGATATGTTCCAGTATGACATGCTGGCCCGCTCCATCGTCGCCGGGGATGGCTATCGTTGGTATGCCCAGGATGATTTGTATCTGGTTCAAAGTTACTTCAAGACTCTTGACTTTCAAATCCCCGCCGACTACGACCCGCGTGGCGTGCTGACCTCCTTCCGCCCGCCGCTCTACCCGGCTTTCCTGTCGCTCATCTATTTTGTTTTTGGCGTTACCGAAGAGCGTTTTTTCATCGCCCGCCTCGCGCAGGCCTTCCTGAACGCCGCTCTCGTTCCGCTCGCCTTTGCCCTCGCCCACCGCATCTTCCCCGAAAAGCCGCGCATCGCCATCATCGCCGCCTGGATTGTGGCCCTCTACCCGATGCTGGTCATCTATCCGCTGGCGCTGGCGACCGAAAACCTGTTTTATATCTTATTTTTGGGATCGGTGCTTTCGCTAACGCTGGCAGTTCAGACCCGTTTAACCCGCTTTTTCCTGCTCTCGGGCCTTTTGCTCGGGCTGACCGCCCTCACCCGCTCGGTGATTCTGGCATTCGGTGGGCTGGTCATACTCTGGGGCTTTTTCTACCTGCGCGAACGCAAGAACATCGTTTTGTTGGCCCTGTCCCTGGCCCTGACGATTTCCCCCTGGGTCATTCGCAATTCCCTGCTCTATGGTCGCCCGATGGGCATCGAAACCGCCATGGGCTACACCCTGTATGTCAGTTTTCACCCTGAAAGCAGCGGGACTTTCCAGTATGGAATCTCGCTCGACCTGATTCCCTATCTCGATGACGCCGAGCGCGACCGGGTTGGCATCGAAAAGGGCCTCGAGTTTATCCAGGCTGACCCGGTTCGCGCTGCCATTGAGCTGCCAATATCACGCGCCGGGCACTTCTTCGGGCTGGAGCGGCGCGCGCTGCAATACTTTTACTCAAACAACTTCTTTGGTCACATTCCCCAGCCCTGGCTGTCGATTGTGGCCTTGTTACTGCTCTCCCCCTGGGTGGTTTTGGCCTCGTCTGCCGCTTTTGGCCTGACTCTCTGGCCCTGGCGGGGCGATTCCCTTATCCTGCCGCTGGCAGTGTTCGGTTATACCGCTCCGCATATCTTCCTGCTGGCCGAGGAGCGCTTCCATTACAACCTGATTCCGTTGCTGGCAATTCTGGCTGCCGTGTGTTGGCAGGGCGGCTGGAGCGCATTGCGCACAACCTGGGCCGCCTCCCGCGCTGGAAAGTTGGCGCTTGGTTTGGCCCTGGTTGCCGTATTCCTGCTTTTCTTTGCCTGGGGGCATGAACTGGTTCGTGATTGGACGCAGCTTTCGCAACTGCTCGGCCCGCAAGGGAATAAGACCCACTTCCCCTATTGATAAAGCGCTAAAAAGCCTTGTTGCGGCTATTCGCAGGCAATCACGATGAAATTGACATTCTGAATGGTTGCCGGCCCGTTGGCCGAAAGGAACATAAAAGTTGTGTTGTCGATGTACCCGGCGACCATTCCCGCCGGCACCCGCACGGTTGCCGGCTCCCCGGTGTGCATCATTTGCCATGCCCCCGGCTGACTGGCTTTTTGCCAGGCGCCCTCCTGTCCGCCAAACAAGGCCTCGGCCTGTTGCGCGCTGGAGGGACAGCGTGAATTTGCCGGGCCGCTGTTGATAACCTTGATCGGATCAGATTTCAGGAATTCCGGCTTGACAGCATCCGGCAAAGCCTCGGCCACCGATTGCAGCGGGATGACCGGTTGGCTGTCCTGCGCGGGGCTGGCCATCCCGGCGTCGAGACGGTCGCTGATGCGGCCAAGGGCCACGAACCAGAGGGCAAATCCCATGATGATGAGCAGCGAAGCGATTCCGCCCACCCAGAGCAGTTTTTGGCTCTGGTGTTTGGTATCCTGTTCGATCCATTCCTGGAGGCGCTTCAGGGCGACTTCGGCCTGTTCGTGGGTTGCCCCAGCCTGGATCAGGATATAGGCAATTTTCTTGGGTTTGTTGCCGAGTCGGTGGAATGACAAGGCGCGCTCCCAAACATCCTCGTCCAACAGGGTTTTCTTGTTTTCGGGGACGGTTTTTTGTTGAATCAGGGCGCTGCGATTTTCGAGCAGTTTGCGAATGGCCGCCGGCGTTACCCAGCGAAAGCGCAGGCGTTCCTCGGCGAATTCCAGGTTTTCGGCCAGGTTCTTAACGCGGATTTGGCTGCCGTTTGCCGATACTTCAAAAGAGAATTCGCATTTGCGGCAAATCAGATAATCGGGTGAGTCGGGAAGGTGTACCACTTGCAAGGAGACTGCCTCGCAGGCAGGGCAATGCCCGGCTGATCCCCAGCTATCGGGAATCTGGTTTCTGGCTTGAACGCTGTTTTCCCCGTCAGTCATGGCTCAAATACCTCCTTTTGGCGCTATTCTACCCACTTTTTGTGTTTTTATGCACAAATTGTGCGCATGAATCTGGGAAATAAAAACTCCCCAGGAAAATTTCCCTGGGGAGTTTTTTGGTGTATTGGGCTAATAAACCAGTGATTTTTTATCCGTGCTGACGCGCTTGCGGAACATCCAGTAGGTCCAGCCCTGGTAGGCCAACACAATCGGGACGAAGATCAGCGCGACAACCGACATTACGGTCAGGGTGTATTGCGAAGAAGAAGCGTTATAGATGGTCAGCGACCATTCCGGGTTGAGGGTCGAGAGCATCACGTTCGGGAAAGTCATCGAGAAGAACGTCACCTGGGTCAGCACGATATTCAGCGCAACCATGATGAAGGCCCAGCCGTGTTGTTTGTTATTGATGAAATAACCAGCAACGAGCAGTACGACCACGGCGGTAATCGGCACGATACCGGGGTTGACAAACCCGCGCGCCCAGAAACCGGCCACATAAGTGAATACACCCAGGGCAACATACAGCACCGAAGCGGCAATCCACAGGGTTTTGGAGATTTTGTTGGCGCGTTCTTTCAATTCGCCTTCCAGTTTCAGGCCCAGGAAATTGGCGCCGTGCAGCAGGAAGATGGCCACGGTGGTTACCCCGCCAAGCAGACCGTAGGGATTGAGCAGGGTGAACAGGTTGCCGGTGAACATCATATTCTCGTCAATCGGCACGCCGCGCGCCAGGTTGGCGAAGGCTGCGCCCAGCAGCAGGGCTGCCAGGAAGGAGCCGACAGCGATCATCCAGTCGAAGGTATTTCGCCACTTGGGATTGGCATCCTTTGAGCGGTATTCGAAGGAAATACCGCGCAGGATCAGGCCAACCAGCAGCAGGAAGAGCGCCAGATAGAAACCGCTGAACATGGTTGCGTACCAGTGCGGGAAAGCCGCAAAGGTTGCCCCGCCAGCCGTCAGCAGCCAGACTTCGTTACCGTCCCAGGTGGGGCCGACGGTGTTGATGATGGCCCGGCGCTCGACATCTTTCTTGCCGAGGAAGGGCAACAGCATGCCTACGCCGAAATCGAAGCCTTCGAGGAAGAAGAAGCCAATCCACAATACGGCGATCAGGATGAACCAAAGGATTTGCAGGAATTCGTATGACATGATTTT
>JAEWVF010000062.1 GCA_023459215.1 Chloroflexota bacterium | reverse complement strand
CCGTTAGCCCGCTTCCTTCAAGGTCAAAAGTGCAATGCGTCGAATTCTCTTTATCACATTCGTTATGCTTATGATTTCGGCGTGCGTTGATTCAAACACAAATGCAGAAACATTTCCTACGCAGACTCTTTCGCCATCGTCAACACCGACACCCGTACCAACATCTCTAATTCTTGCTGATTTTCCTCTTACGGTAGGCACAACATGGAAATACTCTGCGGAGATTTCCAAGCAAAGTCCTGTTGAAGGCGCTCAACTGGATAAATGGTCAGGAATTATCACAATTGACGTTGTTCAAGAAATTGTTCAGTCGGATGGGAAAATAGTTTTCACTTTACATCAAGAGTTAGAGCCAGCACCTTCAAAAGATATTTGGAGACAGCCCGACAATTACGAATATATCCTTTCAGGAGATGGGATTTTTCGAGACCGTGCAAAAATTTATCAATTTCCAGTCTCAGATAACGCGTCATGGTATTTGCGCTCCGACTTTTCTTATAATAGATGGTACGCAAAATACCTCGAAAATGTCGAAGTGCCTTACGGTAAATTTGAAGGCTGTTACGTGTTTTTTATAGATACAAATACTGATATAGCATATGAAACTTTTTGCTCAGGAATTGGATTTGTAAAACACGAGTATGTACATCATAGCGGATTACGACATGAAAAGTTTGTCTTGGTTGAGTACAAACCCAGTCAATAAAAACGCGGGCTAACAAAGCGTCCTAAGAAACCCGTCCATCAGGAACCCTTGCCGGGGTAAAAAATGGGCCTGGGCCTGTGCAAATCGCAGAATTAATGTCAAAAACGACAAAATTCGGCCCGGGCTTTAACTGTCGCAAAAGTTCCTTTCCCAAAACGGAGCACTTGAAAATGGGACAAGCTCATCAAAAAGCGCCCTGTTTTCGCGCCAAAGGATCGCTTTCGTGACTCTTGCTCCCGTTTTTGAGTGTCCGGTGGGAAATTTTTGCGAAGATTTTTTGTCCGAAGGGTTTTTCGACAGGCTCGTTGGGCAGCACTGATCAAAGAGGATAAAGAACAAAAGCAATGAATAAAGCAACTAGAGTCAACGTGGCAACATTGGGAACAATCTTTGGAATCTCCGGGGTCAGCCACGGCTTCTTTGAGACACTTCAAGGAAATGTGCCCACAAATGGCTTGTTTATCTTTGCTATCGGAGAAGCTCAGAAGATGTGGCCACATGGCAATGAGCCCGCCTTCACCCTTCTTCCTACCTTTTTGCTGGCTGGCATCTCGGCCATGCTTGTGGGCTTTGCTATCATCCTCTGGTCGCTCGGTTTCGTTCACAAGAAGAATGGACCGACTATTCTCATCCTGCTCTTCGTTGTACTTCTTTTGGTCGGAGGAGGAGTTGCGCAGATCTTATTCTTTCCGTTTATCTGGCTGGTTTCCACTCGTATTAATCAACCGCTAGCCTGGTGGCGGAAGATTCTGTCAATCAAGATTCAAAAGCTACTCGCCAGGCTATGGCCCGGGTCTCTGGCAATGAGTGCTGGACTGCTTGTGTTTGCTCTCGTCATTGCCACGACTGGATTTGTACCGGGTGTGAGGGATTCAGAAGTAGTTTTATCAATGATGCTATTTTGCCTTGGGATGGAAGTCATCGCTCTTCCATTGACCTTCATGACTGGATTTGCCCATGATATTGTTTTGGACTCCAATCTTGCGTAGTGTTGAGAAGCAATGCCGCTGGAAAAGCAAGAAGCAGCCCACCGATTAATATAATAGCCACATCAAGGGATGAATGAAAAAGAGAATGAAAAAGGCCTCGCATCTTTCCCCAGATGTGAGGCCTTTTTTCTTAGTGAAGGTTTTGAAGCCGCTGTTTATCAGATTCCCCATCTTGGGCAAAAGTCTTGCCAATCGTTCCGGCTTCGTGCTACACTTTCTTCTGGCAATGCTGTTTGCGGCGGGGTGGTTCTCCGCTTTTGGGTGGGATTCACACCACTGGTTTTTTGGCCTTTTGGCTTTTCCCGCCAAATCCCGCTTTTGCCGCTAAAGCCAGCCGTTGAAACTGTCGAAAAAGTCCTTTTTCAAAACGGAGCACTTGAAAATGGGACAAGCTCATCAAAAAGCACCCTGCTTTCGCGCCAAAAGACCGCTTTCGTGACCTTTGCTCCCGTTTTTGAGTGTCCGGTGGGAAATTTTTGCGAAGATTTTTCGCGCAAAGGTTTTTTTTTCGACAGTCTCGTTGGGCATCTGGCAAAAGGTTTAGTCAAATGTCAATCTACAACTATCTCTTGTTGACCATCGTCTGTCCCCGCTGCGGCGTTGAGGCAGAAATGGAAGCCGATTTCCGCTTTGGGCTGAGAGATTTGACTTACTATCGTATGGGGGATCAATTGCGTTGGGATGGCATGGGTGTCAAAACACCAGAAACACGCCCCGATGGAGGCAATTACGATGATGAAGCTTATGCCGTCTGCCCAAACTGTGAACGTGACTTTTGGCTCACTGTTTCTGTACGAAATGACATCTTCACAAGTGCAGCGGTAGATAATACCAAACAGTCCTATATTTCTGATGACGAAAAACAGGTACCAGCGACAGGTCCAACAGCGAAAAGCACGTGGGATCCAATTGCACATGCGGAGATGATGAAAAAGAGTACATCACCGCCTGTTTCTGCATTCTTCTTGATCGACTCCCTGGAAGCTATTCAAAAGTGCATTCGATGGCTTTCCGTCCTAAAACCTTATAACATGCCTGACATGGAAAATTCGCAATATTTCAAGGATGTGCGCGAAATCTATGAATCAGGTAAGGTTGTAATCAATTTTGATTATGACTTCTCGTTGACTTGGCAAGGCAAAGAATATCCAGAAAAGCTCAGGTGTCACTTTTTCGATAACGGTCAATATGAAATAGAATTGTGGCTGCCAGGTATGCTAGCCAATGAAGTTGCAGATAAGTTTAGAGACGGGCGTGAAGGATTCTTTTGCGCTTTTATGTCGCACGCATTCTATGATTGAATTGGGAAATGGATAGCATGAATTTCTTTTCTAAAGACTTCTCACTATGAGTACCTATCGTATTTTCGAGGAAAATGGGAAGCTGGGGTTAGCAAGGGGAAGCATTGTACTTTTAAAACCAGTTTATAACTCACTTACAATAACAAACAATGATCCACCAGAATATTCGTTGAAGGATTTTGAAAATGATCCTAGCGTTTATATCGTGGATGAATGGAATTATCCCATTGTGACCGCGGATGGGAAACAAGGATTAATTGGTAGCGAAAGGATGTTTTTAGATGTTAAGTATGACAGGGTTGTTAAACTAACGTATTGCCACTACTTTTCCCAATTAGATACATTTGTGAGCTTGTATTTATTCGACGCGCTTCGTTTTTCATCATATAAACAGATAAGCCTGACAATGCCTAGAGAATTTACGTTGGAAAGTTTGCTGAACAAACTTGTTGTGGAACATCCCTATCTTTATACAAAGCTTTCCGAGAAACTGCATAAAGACGGTCTCGGCAGGTATATATCAGATTACCGATGCTATGCTGGAGATCAACATACTGGTGTATTTCACGGATTCTTAGTTGGAGTTACCAAATACATTCTTCACGACAATTTTCATAGTGAAAAATTGTCGGATTAATACATGTAAAGATGATCCTATTACTAATCTTGTATCTTTCACCATGAATAATCATGAAGCAAACGCCGCCCAACAAAGCGTGCTGAGAAACCTGCCCATCAGGAACCTATACCAGTGATGAAAAACGGGCCAAAGCCTGCGCAAAAGGCGGAAGTAAGGCTAAAACCGACTCTTAATCCCCGGCGGTTCGATAACCCAATGAACATAACTTCTTTATATGAGTCCATTCACCAAAAGAATATTGCCTGCATCCGCAAAGGCGATATCCTTGTTGACCCCTACCTGCGCGACTCCGTCCCTGATTTTCGCCGCGGAATAAGTTTAATTATCCCCCTAAGCCGCATTGCGAAAAATTACGAGCGCGCCACACAAGTTTTGCGCAAGCAGGAACCGGGGCAATATTATTATCCGTCTGCCGATCTCCACATTACCGTCTTTGATTTGATTTCTGCCCATCCGAGATATTTGCCAAGCGCAGCGCTGGACGATACGTTTGTCAGCCTCGCCAGCGAAGCATTGGCAACTTTCAATAGTTTTTATGTGACCTTCAAAGGGATTGTCTTCAGCCGCGAAGCAGGGCTTTTAACAGGTTACGATAATGGCTCAGTCGTTGCCCTGCGGGAGAAAATTCGCGCGCATCTGCCGCAATATGGCATTGCCAATACCGAAAGATACGAATCAAAGTCTGTCCATGCCACTTTTGTTCGTTTCAGAAAAGCGCTTACCCAGCCAAGCCTTTTCGCAGATGTTATTGAAACTTGCCGGGAAGTCGAAATCGGAGAGGAACCAATCCAAAGCATCTCGCTGGTGGAGCACGATTGGTACAACCGCAAAATTTCCACAAGGACAATAAAAACGTTCCAGCTTAAATGACCCGATTTTAGGGTTCTTTTTTTATCAGTCTTGCAAAGCCGGAAACACGTAAAAACCAAAATCTGAACACGGATTTCGCGGATTGGACGGACTGCCCTAAGGGCGCGCAGATTTCATAAGAAAAATCCGTGAGACTCTGCGAAATCTCTGCAATCCGTGTATAAAAAACGAAGAGCGAAAAGAAAAAACAGGCCTGACATCTTTCTACAGATGTGAGAGCTGCCCACCCGGCTCTTCCACCTCCATACAGCGGCAGCCGCAGCGTTGAACGCTTTGAACAAGGAGCAATACAAGCATGGACAAAAGCGACCTGACCACATTCATCCAATTCAATTTTTGGGCAAACGAGCGGATTCTGGCCGCCTGTGAGCGTATTTCGGCAGACCAGTTCACGCGCCGGCACACACCGGATCCAGGCTGGGGCAGCCTGCGCGGCATCCTTGTGCATACGCTCGATGCCGAGTATGGATGGCGTTCCATCTTACAGGCGCAGGATGAGGACAGCGTCCTGGACGCGGACGATTTCGCCGACCCAGCCGCGCTCAAATCCCGCTGGGAGATGGAACGCGCCGCCTGGTTCGATTATGCCGCCAGCCTGAGCGAAGACAGCCTCCATCGGCGGTATGGCGACGATCCACATAGCGGCCCGAAAGTATGGCAGACCATCGTCCATGTTGTTACCCACGGCATTCAACATCGCAGCGAAGCAGCCACAATCCTGACGGGCTATGGTCATTCGCCGGGCGAGCTTGACTTTGATCGGTTCCTGCAAGAGAAACACGAACCGCACGGAACGGATTTCCAGCGGCCCGTCGAAGGTCAGCAAGGCCAGGAATAAACAATAAGAAAAGGGAAGCACACAATGAACGCAATGGAACTGAAAGAGAAGCTGCAGGCGCTCGCGCAAAACGATTTCCGGCCCGCAAGGCAGGCGGATTTGCCGGAGCTTATCCCCGCCATGCTGACCCATATCGGCGCGACGGATAGTACCCTGCGCGACGACCTGATTTATTCCGCTTTCGCCGCCTGGATTTTAGGCCACAAGCTCATCGGCCCCGCAGAGTTACGGGAATTATTGCACAAGCTCCTGGGCGAGGAACACATTTTTTACCGCATCGGCGAGCAGGAGAGCGACTCGGTTTTTCGGCGCTCTTTTTCGGTGCTGCTGCTCCCGCTGATTCTGATCGCCCATCGTTCGCAGCCCTTCCTGGCAGCGAGTGAAATCGCGCAGGTCAAAGAGAGATTGCTGGCATATCTCAAACAGGAAAGAGACCGCCGGGATTTCGTCCCCGGAAAGGGGTGGGCGCACGCGCTGGCCCACACAGCGGATGCACTCGACGATTTGGCGCAGTGCCGGGAGTTGGATCAAGCCGGTTTGCGGGAAATCCTGGCCGCCATCCGCGCTGTTATCTGTGTGCATGAACCAGTCTACACGCACGGAGAAGACGAACGTCTCATCACAGCGGTTATTGCGGTGATAAAACGCTCGCTTTTGCCCGATACGGAAATCGCTCAATGGATAGGCAGTTTTGAAAAGCCCGTTCTGGAAACAAAATCCATGCCGCAGGGAATCACGCTTCGGGCAAATATCAAAAATTTCCTGCAATCGCTCTACTTCAGGCTGGATTGGGCACAAAGTCCGGGCCAATTTTCTGTCCCGCTCAACCAAACCCTGCAAAAAATCAGCCTGTTTGCAAGCTAAACCAACAGCGGATAAAGTGTACGGGAACATTGCCCTGTTCCCGATCTGCGCCAAGCCAACCGGCCCCCGACCGGCTGCCGGTTGGCAGAATTCCGGGAGGACAAGATGAATCATTTCGTGAAGTGGCAGAACCAGGATCACTCGACCCAAAAACGAATCCTGGCGTTGTTGTTTGGAGCGTTGATCTTCCCAACCACGATCCCGCTGTTGCTGGCGGTTGTCTTGCCGCGCGTCGATGCATCCTTCGGGATCGGCTCATTTTTCTACGGCCTGGGCAACCTCATCGTTGGCGTGGCGGCCATCGCCGTTGGCGGTTTCATCGCCATCTGGACAATTGTCATTCAAATCACGCTGGCCGCGGGAACGCCCTTCCCGATGCTGCCGACAAAAAAACTGCTGATTGTTGGCCCGTTCAAATACTGCCGCAACCCGATGACGTTGGGAACCATCCTGGCCTATGCCGGGGTGGCGATCCTGGCCGGTTCCTTCACGACGCTCCTGGCCGTGTTCACCCTGGCCGCGGTTTTGATCGCTTACCTGAAAATCATCGAGGAGAAGGAATTGCAGTTGCGCTTCGGCGCTGAATACAGCCGGTATAAAGAAGAAACGCCCTTCATCCTGCCCATCAAATTGGGCCGGAACGGTTCGAAAAAATAGCCAACCTTGCCCGGCGGATTGGCGGCCCCAAACCCGTTGACTCGCCGGGTGGATTTTTGCTATAGTTGGGGAAGTGGTTTGATTGGCCCAAAGTGCTTACCAGTCAAATAGTCAGCAAGGCTTTAGTTGGGCGTTTCATTTTCAGAATAAGGGAAAAATGCAAAACGAATTAAATTCATCGTCAAACAATGCAGTTTCAACAAGCCCAATTGGGCAAAACGGTCAATCTATTTTTACTTTTCCACCAATAGCGAGTTTTTGGCGAAGATTTTTTGCCTGGCTTGTAGACGCAATTATTTTAGGAATCGTAGGTCAAATTATTGGAATCACATTTTCATCTTTATTATTCAGTCTTGGACCTTATGGGCGCGTAATTGGTTTGCTTTGCATCCTTGCCTACTTTGGAATAATGAATTCAAAAATCTGTGGCGGCCAAACTCTGGGCAAAAGATTGATGAAAATTGCTGTGCGAAATAAGAACAACGAACCAATTGATCTATGGCGTTCCATAGTTCGAAGCCTGCTATTAGGTTCACCCTCACTTTTTGGCGGTTGGACAATTGCAGCCTTCTTTTTAGTATTGCAAGCGATAATATTTCAGGGTTGGGTATTTCCAACGGAACAAAACAATATTGCAACTTGGCTTATAGCCCTATTGGTATTTGGCTTAGGAGGCACAATTCTTTATACAATGGTTTTTAATTTTGCACCTCGCCAGGGAACTCACGATTTGCTATTGGGAACTCATGTTGTTCACTTATCTGGACAATCAACAGAATCGTTTCCGAAAACATCTCGAGTTCATTGGGTTGTAATTAGTGTATGGATCGGCTTTATTACAATTGCGACACTACCCATAATTGCTCCATCCATTATTTCAAAACCGCCATTAGCTTCTACTAATAGCCCTGCCTTTCTTATTCTCAAAGAAGACCCACGTTTCTTTTCAGTTGGTATTCATTATGACTTTCAAAAAACAGGCAACACCTTTAAGATCACTGTTTGGTATAAAGGTAACATTGACAATGGTGAGGGACAAAAAATAGCCAACAGTATTGTCAAAACCGTGCTTGATAATGAGAAAAGCATAAGCAAATACGATGAAATAGTGGTTGATATAACCTCAGCATATGAAATTGGCATTGCCAGCGGTCACAATAAACTATTGATAGCAAATTCTGTTGAAGGTTGGCGCACAAGTTTATCCAAATAGCTCAAGTAAACCCGCTCACCGAGGATAAAGTTTTTTGCAGTTCCACAATTCCATAACATAACTTACATGAAACAAGTGCGGGCGCTGCCCTCCCTTCCGGGGATTCTTGGCCTTTGGCGGGTTCGTCCCGGAGCATTTTTCTGCCAAATCCCGCCCTTGCCGGTAACGCCATTCCGTTGGGTGCTTCAAGGGAGAGAATAAACATCGGGTGAAACTATGTTTGAAAGTCCTGAATGGATAATAGTTGCCGTTGGGAGTCTTATATTTGCAGGTAGCCTTCTTCTTTTTGGGATGCGCTTGCTAAAGAGGCTGCGACAGGACACAGCTATTGTCAACGTATATAGTCGTGCAGCCTTGTTTTTTGAGACTTTCTTTGCAACCTTGAGTCTTTGCATATTGATGACATTATGGATTGAGCATCTGCGCGATTCGTTTTTGGCTCTTCTTTTAATGTGTGTCTTAATCTCTGCACAAATATCTATAAAATACTTTCACGTCGATTTCAACGGTAGACTTGCTATCACAGGATATTTTGTGTTTTTTCTAGGAGTACTCTTATATGTCTTTCTGCTGTGGCAGAACATTGCTGCGACAAATTTAGATAGCCTACCAAGTCAATATTCGAAATTAGCAGTATGCGAAAGAGTAATTGAGGACATTCACGTCTCTGACCGAGTCATCCCCGTAAACGATGAAACGCTAGTAATTTCTTATCTTTCCAGGGATTATTTGTCACAAGGCTGTGAAAAGCTTGCATCATTTACGCTAAACACTTCAGATTTTGAGGTCATTTCACCGCAACAAGAGATCATCGTCACATCAGAAAGCAGCTGGCAAGGCGGCGCATGGATCATCAAGTCCAAAAAAACTGGTGTCTCTCAGATATCAATCACTGATGGTTACTTAGTTTACACAATGGGTGTTTCGGTTATTCCGAGTTTCTTTGGCTTCGGTTTGAAATATGCCTTGCTTCAGACAATTAGCACGTTGCTCCTGTTATTTGGTGCAATTGTTGTTTTTTTAAGCGTCAAACAAAAAGACGGCAAAAATCATGACATTAGTAATCAATGACGCACCCAACACCCGCATGAAGGCCGACCGCTGCTTGCGCAGCGAGGTGGATTCTGGCCGCGGTAGAACATTCATGGGTTGGGATTGGTGTCTTGCCAGAGTCGCAGCGGCGGCTTATGCGGAGCGTTGAAACTGTCGAAAAAGTCCTTTTTCAAGAACAGAGCACTTGAAAGTGGGACAAAAGTATCGGAAAATGCCTTATTCCTTGCATCCCGTCCCAAATTTTGGCCGCTTTTTGGCTAATTGTGGGAGAATTTTCCGGGATTTTTTAGCCCAAAGGGTTTTTCGACAGTCTCGTTGGGCGGTTTACTGTTCATGATTTCATAGCTCTAAAGGAAACAATATGAGATTCTATGAATTCGGAAAAGAAAAAGAAAAGACACTGATGCTGCTTCACGGAAACGCTTCCACGTGGAAAATGAGCTTTGGTAAAAGCATTCCGCTCCTCGCAGAAAAGTATCATGTCATTGCCGTTGGATTAGATGGCTTTGACCCAACCGAGGATACAGAGTATATAAGTGGTGAGGACGAGGCAAATAAAATCCTAAAATATGTCTGTGATCATTTCGGTGGTGAGTTGTTTGCCATATACGGTGCGTCTCTCGGCTGCCTACCGGCTATCTTTGTGAGCGTCAGCGGGAAAATCAAAGTTGACCATCTTATTCTCGACGGTGCGGAAAATGTGAGTTTTGGCATATTAAATCCCTTGATGACCAAGGTAATAGCCAAGCTACAGGGAAAGGTTGTAAAAAAGATTGTAAGTGGGGATGCCAAACTTCTTATCAAGATGATGGGAATGCAGGACTATACTCCCGAAATGCTTTCAGAGATGATTTACACTGGAGCTTCGGCGAGAACGCTGGAAAACGCAACGATTGCTGGTTCAACATTTTATAACAAGGGCATCAAAGGGATAAAGCCACAGATTGGCATCAAAGTGGCTTGCTGGTATGGCGCTAAGGAAGGAAATATGAAAACAGCTGTGATCGGGCTCAAAAAGGTCTTCCCAGAGATGGAAGTGAAAGTATTCGATGGATACGGTCATGGAGAGATCTTGCAGCATCCAGATCAGCTTCGTAACGAAATAGACAGGTTCGTAAATACCTAGTTGGATATCAGATACAGTGTTCAAACCGCCCAACACAGCGTCCACCTGACGTGTGGGACGCTTCGCGTGCGGCATTTTCAGGCATTTTTCTGGCGTCGAGTTTTTCCTGCTCCCAGGCATTGTCCACGCCCGCCCTGGTTGTCGAGCTTGTCGAGACACACGCAGGTAACGCAAGCCGTTAACCACTTCAATGCAGAATAAACATCTCTAATTACTCCACCATGAACGAATATCAGATTTTTCTCATTAGCGGACTTGCCATTGTTGTTTTGCTGAGCTTCGTATTGCCCGCCCTTTTGCAAAACAGGCATGCGCGTATTTCCCGCTACTTCCGCCAAAATCCGGCTGTCCGTTTTCAACTCGTCAAAGGGCTAAGCCAGAACGCATCCACAATTCCCAGCGATTTATCGGCGTTGGAAATGGTTGCCGTATTGACCTTGGTTTGTCTGAAGGAAACCGTTTCTGAGAGTCATGCAACCGCCCAAAGGTTCTCAACGATTGGCTGGGAAGGCAAATTCAATGATGAATTCTTTGATCGCTTGGATTCCACGGCGAGAGCATTTTCGGCAAAAAGATGGAATCGGGATGCAATCGATCTGTTGCGTTTGGGGCAGAGGCTTGCCCAATCAAATGCAAATCCGCATTGGGAGCGGAAGTTCACAGAAAGCGTAGAAAGATTGCAATACCAGCAAGTGCAAAGCGAACTTCCAACCAAAATGAAATAAAGATGATAATGAAACAGGCCTGGCATTTGGGAAAAAGTCTCTTCTCAAAAAATCTTTAGAAAGTGAGACAAAATTGCTAAAAAGCCATCAGGTTTCTGCCCTTCTGTCACTATTTTTGTAGCTTTTTGAGCCTGTTGTGGGAGATTTTTATAAGATTTTTCCAACGCAGGGTTTTTCGACAGTCTCGTTGGACGGCAACTCATTAACCTGTCGCAAAAGAGAAAACATGAAGGAATCTCATTCTGTTGCACAGAATATCTTAAAGTCTAAGGCGAAAAGCGTTTCATTATTTGCCGTTATACTGGCGATAGGAACAATAATTACTCTTTTTATAATTTACAAAGAGATTTTTCCTGTAGGATACCTTAAGTCTCATGAACTTGAACAAAATCGGGCGAAGTGGGAGAGCCAAACTATTACCCACTACCGTATGTCGATTGATGGTTATGGATACGCAAAATCGCTTGCTGTTGACGTTGAAGTAAAAAACGGTATGGTTGTCAAAATAGTAGATAATAAAAGCAAGAAAGGTTTATTACCCATCGAAGGAGTGAATACATCTTATCCTTACGAGCAATTCTTTACAGTTCCAAGCCTGTTCGATTATGTGTATAAATCTTATTTGGAAAAGCCTGATGAAATAATGGTAGCCTATGACCCAACCTTTGGATACCCAAATACTATCTACATAAATCCGTACTCCGAGCCTTGTTGTCAAGGTTTTACTTTTAAGATTAGCAACTTTGAAATTCTGCCATAAATGTTTCTTGGTATAGTTTTGCAACCCAATGTCTTTGAATAAAGCCGCCCACCGATTAACAACAGGTTCATGGGATGAGCAAAAAAGAGAATCAAACAGGCCTGGCATCCGGGAAAAGATGCCAGGCCTGTTTTTTGGGATAAGATTTTATAACCGGGATTGAGCAGATGCCCCTGGTCGCGCTGAAAAGAATCAGCGCCGGAGAGATTCCAACCCTTCCACCAGTCTTTCCCAGGCCGCCTGGGTTCTTTCGGGCGGGGTGGCATACGAGAAACGCAGCCAGTCGCCGCCAAAGGGCGAGAAAAAAGCGCCCGGCACAACCGCCACGCCAAAGTTTTCGGCCAAATATTGGCCGAGCGGCTCACCGTCCGGCCAGCCCCTGGCGCGGATAAAATCCCCGACATTCACAAAAGCATAATAGCCCTGGCCCAGGATGTGCCCCAGACCGCTTTCAGCCAGCAGGCCGCGCAGCAGCGCCCGGCTGGCGTTGGTCGGCGCAACAATCGTCTGCGCGGCTGCGGCGTAGCCGGTTTGGTAGGCCGCCATCGCCACCGCCAGCGAGTAAAAGGTCGGGTAGACGGTGTGCGAGGCGCGCGCCGCCATAAACTTGACCACGTTTTCATCCGCGATCAGGTGGCAATTGCGGATGTTCGAGCCGCCCAGGGATTTGGTGATGCCGTCCAGGAAGAACAGGCGTTTGCGTTCCTCCGCGCTGAAATGCGGCAGGAAGGTATTCAAATCCATCGGCTGCTGGTCGGTAACGTAGTGGTACATCCAATCGAACAGGACAAAAGCCACCCCGGCCGCAAGCGCCGTTTTGGCCAGCGAAACCTGGCGCGCGACCGAAAGCGTCAGCCCGGTCGGGTTGTCGGGATTGGTGATGACCAGCCCGGCGATTTTGCGTCCGCTGCGGGCGGCGAAGGCGACACTCTCGCGGATGGCTTCTTCGGAATAGGCCCAACCCTGGGCTGGGTCGCCGGGCGCCCAGAGCGTATTCGCCCCCAGGCCGTAGGGGCCCCAGTTGTACGAAATCCACGGCACGCGCGAAACCAGGATCAGGTCGCCCTGGCGGCCATGACCGAGGGCGAGCATCGCGCCATAGGCTTTGACCAGCGCATCCCGTCCGCCGCACGCGCCGAGCACATTGGCTGGGCCAAGCCCCAGGGCAGAGTCCAATTGCCAGTATTGCTCTATGACCGCTTTGCGGTAGGCGTCCGTGCCATAAGGCATATCGTAAGCCGTGCCGTGGTCGATTTGTAGCTGGGCGGCGCGTTCGAGGATGGCTTTGGGCACACCCGGCAGCGAAGCGCCGCCGTCGCCCTGCGAGGCGTCGAAAACCTGCGCGCCGGGGTTCTGCTGCTGGTACACCTTGAGCGATTTGTTGATCAGGAACATGCGCGAGGGCGGAATATCGACCAAGTCGCGCAAATGTGCGCTGACCGGGACCAGGTTGGCTTCGGGGACTGCATAAACGGGGGTGGAGTTGGGAATGGTCATTTCTAGGGATATTAAAATAATGAGGCTCTCCCGTTTGTAACGGGGAACGGCTTTGAATGAGTAAAGGATAACCACTGAGACACCGAGAACACAGAGTTTTTAATGCTGGTTGCTCAGCGGACTCCTCCTGCACTGGGCCGCAGGCTCATGTGTGTCTCAGTGGTGAAATTCCCGTTAATTACGGTAGAGCCAATAGCGATCTTGCTTTCGCTCACCGTGTCTGAGGGGCAATTCGGCGAAAAATGTCTTTGGGTAGGACGAGGTATTTCTTAAGGTTTTTACAGTCCGTAAATATCGCTGAATTTGGACTTCAGGTAGCGCACATACGGGCCGACGTCGATTCCGCCGGGCTGGCCGGTGACACGCTGCAAGGTTTCGCGCGGGCTGAACTTGCGTCCGTGGCGGTGCAGGCGTTCGCGCAGCCATTCGCGCAGGGTTTTGAACTCGCCGCGCGCGAACTGCTGTTCGAGATCGGGGACTTCGCTCTTGACCCGCTCCCAGATTTGGACGGAGATGATGTTGCCGAGCGAGTAGGTTGGGAAGTAACCCATCATGCCGCTCGACCAGTGGATGTCCTGCAAGACGCCGTGGGCGTCATCGGGCACGTCGATGCCGAGGTAGGATTTCATGCGCGCGTTCCAGGCTTCGGGCAGGTTGCGCAGGGCCAGTTTGCCGTTGATGATTTCCTGCTCCAACTCAAAGCGCAGGATGATATGCAGGTTGTAGGTGGCCTCGTCCGCTTCGACGCGAATCAGCGACGGGTGGACTTTGTTGATGGCGCGGTAGAACGTTTCCGGGTCGACCGCGCCGAACTGGGCCGGGAAGGCGGATACCAGCCGCGGGTAGAAAAAAGTCCAGAAGGCGCGCGAACGCCCGACCAGGTTTTCCCACATCCGGCTTTGCGATTCGTGCAGGCCAAGCGAAGCGCCGCGGCATAAGGGGGTACGTTCGAGCGAACTGGAAACGCCGTTTTCGTACAAGCCGTGGCCGCATTCGTGAATCGAGCCGAACAGGGCGGCGTTGATAAAATCTTCGTAATAGCGGGTGGTAATGCGGATGTCGCCGGTGGCGATGCTGCTGGCGAAGGGATGCACGGTCGGGTCGAGCCGCCAGGCATCGTCACTGAAGCCAAAGCGTTTCAGGATGTCGAGGCTGAAGGCTTTCTGGGCTTCGGCAGGGAAATGACCGTGCAGGCAGGCGTCGTCAACGGTCTTGGGCGATTCGGCGATGGCGGCGATGAGCGGGACGAGGTCTTTTTTGAGGGTCTCGAACAGGGCGGTCACTTCGGCGGTGGTCATGCCGCGCTCGTAGTCATCCAGCAGGATGTCGTAAACGTTGTCGGCTTCGTCGAAGCATTCGATGTATTTGTGCTTGAGTTCGACATGCCGTTGGAGATAGGGCAGGAAGGAGGCGAAATCGGATTTTTTGCGCGCCTGGATCCAGACTTCGCTGGCCTGGGCCGACAGGCGGCTGATATCGGCCCGCAGGGAGGAGGGCACTCGCAGCGACTTCTGATAATCGCGGCGGGCAACGCGAATCAGGCTGGCTTCATCGGAGTCGTAATCGAGGCTTTCTTCGTAGGGGCGCAGGTCTTCGAGCAGGCGGCCGATTTCGTCGGAGGTGAATTTTTCGTGGGCCAGTTTGCCGAGCGTAGCGAGCATTTCAGCGCGGACGGCTGCGCCGCGGGCCGGCATCAGGGTGCGCTGGTCCCAGCCGAGCAGCCCGGCGGCCTTGTTCAGGTCCTGGATTTCGGCCAGGCGGGTTTTGAGTTCAAGGAATTTGTTTTGCATATCTGTCCTAACCCGGCAAAGCCGGAAAAATACTTAACCACAACGGCAACAAAGGGTCACGGCGGAGGCCCTGATATTTCTATATCTTGCGATGCCCCTGTTCAGCAGAACGCGCCTCGCGCAGCAATTCGACCGCGTGTGGCAGTACGGGAACAATCACCTGGAAATGTTCCAGCGCGCCGCGCGGGCTGCCAGGCAGGTTAACGATCAGGGTTGATTTTCGTATCCCGGAAATTGCCCGCGAGAGCATGGCGTGCGCGGTGATTTTCAGGCTGGCGGCGCGCATGGCCTCGTCCAGGCCGGGGGTCAGGCGTTCGAGTACCTGGCGGGTCGCCTCGGGAGTAACATCCCGCGTGGCAAAGCCGGTTCCGCCGGTGGTCAGGATAATATCCAGACTCTGGTGGTCGACCCATTCGATGAGTTGCGCGGCAATTTGGGCAATCTCGTCCGGCACAATCCCCGTACAGCAAACCTGCCAGCCAAGCGAAATCACCTGCTCTTGCAAGGCAGGGCCAGATAAATCTTCACGCTCCCCTGAGAATGAACGGTCTGAAACAGTCAGGATAGCAACTTTTATTGACATGGGATGGGAGATCAGGATAAATTTTTGCCAAACAGGTGCAGGTTCATTTCCTGCCAGCCGCGCTTTTCATAGAACGGAATAACTTCTTCGTTCCCGTTTGCCACCAACAGGTAAGCTTTCAGACAGCCCTTTTGACTCAGCCGTCGTTCGACTTCCTGCATGAGTATTCCCCCAACACCATGCACCCGGAAACCAGGCTCAACAGCCAGGTGATAAATCATGCCGCGCCGCCCGTCAAAACCTCCCATGACCGTGCCCACCAGGCGGCCTTCGCATTCAGCCACAACGAACAAATCCGGGTCACGGGTCAGTTTTTTCCTGATTTCTTCCGGCTCATCCGATTTACGAACCTGCACCCCCGGCCCGCAGCGACTCCACAGGTCAATCACCGCAGCATAATCTTGCTCGAAGCGAAAGGCGCGCAGGGAGATTTCCATACTCGCTCAGTTCGGGCGCGACGACAACAGGGAGCGGATGGTTGCAATCAACGTATCAGGCATGAATGGCTTGAGCAGGAAGGCATTTGCGCCAGCTTCCATACATTCGGTTTTCAAGCTCATTCCCGAAGCCATCAGAACCATCAGTTCCTTCAGGCGCGGCTCAGCGCGCATCTGGCGCAAAAAATCGAGGCCATTGCCTTGCGGCAGATGCACATCCAGCAAAAGCACATCCGGGTTTTCACGCAAGACTGCATCCAGAACCTGATCGTTCTGGGCCAATGTCACCGCGTCGAACCCCTCAAGCCGCATCAAGGTTTTGAGCAGGTTCAACATGGTTGGGTCGTCTTCAGCCAGCATGATTTTCGGCATCCGTGGTTTCCTTCTTTCGAGCGGTTCTTCGCTTTTTTGCAGGTTCAGGCGCGGAATGCGCTTCAGCCAAAGGCTCCAGCGCCGCCGCAAAAACCTCGTCAACACTCTCGGCGAAGATAAAAGTCATGGTTTTCTTGATTTCTTCGGGCACATCATCCAGGTCCATCTCGTTGCGCTTCGGCAGGATGACCGTGTGCAATCCGTTGCGATGGGCCGCCAGCACCTTCTCCTTGATGCCGCCGACCGGCAGCACCTGGCCGCGCAGGGTGATTTCACCGGTCATGCCCACGCCTTTGTGCATCAAACGCCCCGAAAAGAGGGATACCAGGGCGGTGGCAATCGTTACCCCGGCGGAAGGCCCGTCTTTGGGCTGCGCCCCGGAGGGAACATGCAGGTGCAAATCCGATTTTTCGAAGAAGTTGGCGGCCAAACCCAATTGCTCTGCGCGCGAACGGACATAGGACAGCGCCGCGCGGGCCGATTCCTGCATCACGTTGCCGACCGAGCCGGTCACCTGGAATCCTTTTGCGCCCGGCATACGAGTGGCTTCGATAAAAAGCACATCGCCGCCATAGGGCGTCCAGGCCAGGCCGGCCACCACACCCGGAACCGCGGTGCGCACATTCATCTCTTCCGGCCCCTGGAAGAAGGGATTGCCGAGCAATTCCTTCACGAATTCAGGGGTAACTGCAAAGGTTTCGCCTTTGCCTTCAGCGATGCGTGTGCCGATTTTACGGCAAACCGAGCCGATGTTTCGTTCCAGATTCCTTACACCAGCTTCGCGGGTGTACTGATTAATAATCGTTTTGAGCGCCTCGTCCGAAAACGATACTTCACCGGGCTTCAAGCTGTTCTCGCGTATCTGGCGCGGGATTAAATACCCTTTCGCAATCGCAATCTTCTCGCCTTCGGTATAGCCCGAAAGGGAAATGATTTCCATGCGGTCGCGCAGCGGGCCGGGGATGGTTTCCAGCGTATTGGCAGTTGTGATGAACATGACCTGCGAAAGGTCATAGGCCACTTCCAGGTAGTTATCGCGGAATTCGCCGTTCTGCTCTGGGTCGAGTACTTCCAGCAGCGCCGAAGATGGGTCGCCGTGGAAATCGTTGACCAGTTTATCGACCTCGTCGAGCATGAAAACCGGATTGCGGCTCTCGACCCGGCGCAAGGCTTGCAGGATGCGCCCCGGCATGGCGCCAATATAAGTGCGCCGATGCCCGCGGATTTCGGCCTCGTCGCGCACGCCGCCAAGCGAAATACGCACAAACTTGCGCTCCATGGCGCGGGCGATGGACTGTCCCAGCGAGGTTTTACCGACGCCGGGCGGGCCAACAAAGCACAGAATAACACCCTCGCGTTCGCGCCGGATCAGGTCATCCGACTCTGTCTTTTCGTCATTGCGGCGGTCGATGCGCAGTTTGCGAATGGCCAGGAATTCCAGGATACGCTCTTTGATGTCTTCCAGGCCGTAGTGATCCTTGTCGAGCACTTCACGGGCATGGGCAATATCGAGATTATCCAGGGTGGTTTTCGCCCAAGGCAGGGCCGTCATCCAATCGAGATAAGTGCGGATGACTCCGTACTCAGCTGCGGCGGTGGGCAGGCGCGAAAGGCGCTCCAACTCGCGGCGGGCCTGCTTGTCGGCCTCTTCGGCCATCCGGGCTTCGTCGATTTTCTTGCGGAATTCTTCCACTTCGACGGCCTGCTCATCGCGTTCGCCAAGTTCTTTCTGTATGGCTTTTAACTGCTCGCGCAGGAAATACTCGCGCTGGACCTTGTCAATCTCGGAGCGTGCTTCGTTCTGAATCTTCTGCCCAAGCTGGAGCACTTCGCTTTCGCGCACCAACAGGCCAATCAGTTTGCGCAGCTTGTCGGTCGCGGAATCAAGTTCGAGCAGGGTCTGGGCATCTTCCAGGTCGATGCGCTGGAAGTTGGCAATCGCATAAACAGTTTGCAGGGGGTCTTCAATCCCGGTGATGGAGGCCACCAGTTCGCGCGGGAAGGATGGAATCATCTCGGCAATTCCGGCAAACTGGTCGCGAGCATTGCGCGCCAGGGCGTCCAGTTCCAGGCCTTCTTCAGCAGCTTCGGGGATGCGCTCGATGCGCGCCATCAGGTAAGGCTCGGTCTGGGTGTATTCGATAACGCGAAAACGCTCAAGGCCCTGCACCAAAATGCGGATGGTGCCGTCCGGGGCGCGCAGCAGGCGGTGGACGGTGGCCAGCGACCCGACCATGTACAAATCCTGGGGGCCGGGCATCTCCAACTCGGGATTTTTGGAGGCTACCAGGCCGATGAAGCGGTCGCCGCCGACAACATCGTCGACCAGTTTGACCGAACGCGGCTGGCCAATCGTCAGCGGGACGGCGGTTTGGGGGTAGACAACCAGCCCGCGCAGCGGCAGGATGGGAACAATCTCAGGTGAATTTTCGGCGCTTTGGACAGAATCAAGCACCGGGGAGGTTGAATCCGGGCTTTCGTCCCCACTTAAAAAATCAGAAAAAAGCGAGGGGATGAACATTTTGAGCAGTTCAGCATCGTCGTCGCTGTTAATCCACTTGAACAGGTCGGCAGGATTGGAATTCCAACGGGAAGCAGGCATAAATGAGAGGGTTATCCCTTGATCGAGATTTGATTGGGGCTGGCCTTGGGGAGGGTAACGGTCAGGAAGCCGTCCTCGTACTCAGCGCGCGAGGCCTTGATGTCAATTGGGCCGGGTAAAGCGGCGACCGTGCTAAACTCGCCGAAGCGAACTTCCATTTGATGATAGGCGCGGCGTTCATGCGGTTCATTGCGGCGGCCGCTGATGGTCAGGTAGTTATGTTCGAGGACGACCGAAAAATCCTGTTCGCGCATCCCGGCAATTTCAACGCGCACAATATAAGCGGATTGGGTTTCGAACAGGTCGGTTGGCGGGCTCCAGATGTGGTGCTGGACGCGCACCTGCCAGCCAATCGTTTCAACCAACATTCGGCGGCGTTCGGCCACCGCTCCCCCACGGCCAGGTTTGGGTTTGACCGTAATCATACAAACTCCTTCGGGGAACTATTTGGCGAGGGCTTTGCGGGCTGCGTCGAGAACCTCGTCGTATTTGGGTTCGTCGCCATTGGTCGGCATGTAGGCGGCGTAAGTAACCACGCCTTTTTTGTTCACCACGAACACGGCGCGCCGCAAAATGCGCACTTCTTTCATCAAAGTGCCATATTTCTTGCCAAAATCAGCTTTGACGACATCTGAAAAAGTGAGCACCTGGTCGACCCCGGCGGCTCCACACCAGCGTTTTTGGGCAACAGGCAAGTCCATGCTGACCACGAGCACAACCACATCCCGGCTCAGTTTGGCCGCTTCTTCGTTAAAACGCCGGGTTTCGCGGTCGCAGACCGGTGTGTCGAGCGACGGGACGGAAGCGATAATCCGCACCTTGCCCTTGGTCTCTTTAAGGGCCTTGACCAGTGACCAATCAGTTTTCTGGATGGTGAATTCGGGGGCTTTGTGACCGACTTTGACATCGTCGCCAACCACGGTTTGCTCCGCGCCAGCGAATTTGATCAACCCTTTGCGTTCGGTTGCCATACGATGGATTCCTCCTGAACCTGTAAAGAGAACCAGAGCGCCCCCGGCGGGATTCGAACCCACAACCAACAGCTTAGAAGGCTGCTGCTCTGTCCATTGAGCTACGGGGGCTTTTGGCGCTATTCCTGTATCGGTCGAATACCCTTATAAACGCGCACACCAGAAAGCGTGGTCAGGATGACATTGGCCGGGCGGCCCAACCGTTCGGCCAGTTCGGCAGCCGAGAGCGGGCTGTTGCCGTTCGAAAGGAAAACCCGGAAAACCGCTTCCACCATGGCTGTCTGACCGGTCAGGAACTCGGGCTGGCGGGCGCAATGCGACAGGATGGCCTGCTGGATGCCGTTCATCGGTCGGACTTCCGCCGTTTCCGGGTCGATGAAATCGAGCATGTCGCCAACGCCATAGTCGGCGAACATCTGCTGGTGCTCGGGGCAGAGCAAGCCGCGCAAGTGAACATGCCAATCGTTTTCTGCCTGTTTCCACCAGTC
Organism: Chloroflexota bacterium; assembly: GCA_023459215.1. Classification (GTDB taxonomy): domain Bacteria; phylum Chloroflexota; class Anaerolineae; order Anaerolineales; family Villigracilaceae; genus UBA8950. The sequence goes on along the minus strand of JAEWVF010000062.1, from coordinate 25,161 downwards.
AAAATCGATATGGTAACGGGTATTGAGGGTTGGTTTGACAAGGCTCATGTTCTATTCCTCATCCTGGCTGGTTTCGGCCAGGCGGAAGTACAAATCACCGATATGGTTGAATTCTTTGCTCGAAGCCAGCAGGGCCAGCAACGGGGCCGGCGGGATGCGGCGCAGGATATTGACCGCCGAATAAAGCTCCTCGGCATGGACATGCCCCTGCGGGGTCAGCTTGGAAAGTTCGCGCAAGATGTTCTTGATAATCTTCTCAAGCGGCTGGCGGCTCTTGGCCATCTGGGCAACCGCCAGGTCGATGCCAGCCACATCCGGGACAACGGTCACCATGCGGTCGTGGTATTCGCAGGCCACTTCCTGGCGCAGCAGGGCAAAAACCAGGCCGCCATCGGAACCAACCAGCACCGTCCGCACCCAATCCTTGGCCGATTTACGGGTTTTGGCTTCAAGAATAACCTGACCAGCATTCTTCGAACGGCGAATGACCACCTGCGCGCCGGGAATCAGCTTGTTTTTTTCGAACCAGGCTTTCAGACCGTAAACGTATCCGTGCTCGCGCACCACCCAGGCCGGAATTTGCTCGCCGGTCTTCTCGTCTACCAGGATAAATCGCACACGCGAGGATTCATAAGCGGTCGGGAAGAAGTGGCGCACACGCGGCGAAATCGGCAAAGTCCCGGCCCGCCAGTGCGGATAAGTCAGGGTAACGGTAACTTCATTGGCCTTCGGCGATTTCTGCTCGGTTTCAGAGAACTCATCATCCAATTGGTATTCGAGCGCAAGCATCTGCTCGTTCAGGGCGGCCCGGTCGTAATCAATCGGGTTGTATTTCAACGCTGCCGGGGCCTGCTGAACCTCGTCCGGTTCCAGGCGTTTCAAGCACCATAAAACCTCGCCAGCCGGCCCGACTTCATCGAAACGCCCATCTTCTTGCAGGGCAAAATTGAACGAAAATTCCAGCAGGTTACGGCTGACGCCAGCCGGCATATCGATTTGCTCCATCAAGGAGGCCATTGAAAGCGGATCGCCGCCAGCCATTTCGATCACAGCTTCCGCCAGGTTGAGATGGCCTTCATTTACATCCACGATCAAAGCGCGTGGGAACCATTGGCCCGCGCTGCGGATCAGGCTTTCGTCGGCCAGCAGGGCCATTTCCAACTTCTTTACCAGTTCGTCGCCGTATTGCTCCAAAATCATCAGCGGATCGGCTTCGGGGTTGGGCGCTTCTTCAACCGGGTTGTTGAGTTTATGTTCGGGCAGGGACGCGGCAAACAGGCGGGTGGCGTCATCAAGGGCAACTTCCAACACGTCAAAAACACCGATTTCGGGGTTATTGCCGGGACGGACAGACACAACTTCCCCTTTGCGCCAGTTCAAGGCGGGGAAAACCAGTTTTTGTCCTTTTTTGTAGCTCTCTTTGGGCAGGAAAACCTCACCATCCCCTTTTTGTTGCTTCGTAAGCGCCTCGCGCTCATATCGGATACGTTCTTCCACTAGAATGCGCGTCATCTCACGCTCGGCCAGTGGAACTTCTGTTTCAAAAAGATAGTTTTGCAGAAAATCGATGTCACGTTTGGTGACAACAAAATTGAGCCAATAGTCGGCCACTAGTTTCAATTGGGTATTGGGCATAGAATTCTTCCGGGCGGTAAATTTAGCCAGCGTAAAGCAGATTTTCAATCGCAAGAATCAAAACCTGCCCGAATCAGCGGACGAATGTATTATACCCCAAGATAGTTTGTGCTATAATCGGCCTACTATGGATAGGCTCATTTCTTCAGCAAAGAATGATAATAATCCCCTGCTGGCCGATTGGCGTCGCGCTGGCGGGCGCAGTTTGCCTGCCTGAGCCTGTATCCTTCTTCCGCAGCCAGTCGCCCAAAGCAATCGCAATGGGCGATATTTTTTGCCAGAACTTATTTATTCATCAGGAGGTCAGAATGTATAAAACCCACACTTGCGGCGAATTACGCCCCGCCCACATCGGCCAGACCGTTAGCCTGGCCGGTTGGGTGCATCGCCAGCGTGACCATGGCGGCGTCGCTTTTATCGATTTACGCGACCGCTACGGGATCGTGCAAATCGTCGGCGACCCGACCCTGCCCGGCCTGGAAACAATCCAGGATGCGCGCCAGGAATGGGTCTTAAAAATCAGCGGCGAGGTTCGCCGCCGCCCGGCGGGCGCTGAAAACCCCAACCTGGCGACCGGCGAAATCGAAGTGGAAGTTAAGGCCTGTGAAGTGCTCAACCCCTCGAAACCGCTGCCCTTCCTGATCAATAAAGATGAAGACATCGATGAAACGGTACGTTTGAAGTATCGCTATCTCGACCTGCGCCGAGAACGGATGCAGAAAAACATGGTTTTGCGCCACAAAGTCATCAAGTTCATGCGCGATTATTTGAGCGAGCGTGAATTCATTGAAGTCGAAACACCCTTCCTGTTCAAAACCACCCCCGAGGGCGCGCGCGACTTTCTCGTTCCCTCACGACTGCAACCGGGCACTTTCTACGCCCTGCCGCAGTCGCCGCAGCAGCTCAAACAGTTGCTGATGGTTGCCGGGGTGGATCGCTACTTCCAGATTGCGCGCTGTATGCGGGATGAAGACCTGCGCGGCGACCGCCAGCTTGAGTTTACCCAGCTCGACCTGGAGATGTCCTTTATCGAACGGGATGACGTTCTCGACCTGGTGGAAGGCCTGTTCACCGCCATGGTTAAGGAAATCCTGCCGGGGAAACGCCTGCTGGCCTCGCCCTGGCCGCGCCTGACTCACGCTGAAGCCCTCGAACGCTACGGCAGCGACAAGCCCGACCTGCGCTTCGGCATGGAAGTTTACAACCTGGGCGACATCTTCGCCCAGTCCGATTTCCGCGTGTTCCAGATGGCGCTCGAAAGCGGCGGCGTAATCAAATGCATCGTCGCGCCGGGCTGTTCGGAATACACCCGCAAGGAAGTCGACGCCTTGACCGAATTCGCAAAAACACAAGGCGCAAAAGGTCTGGCTACCCTGGCGCTCAGCGCCGAAGGTGTGCGCGGCACCGCCCAAAAATTCATCAAACCCGAAGAAGTGGCAGCCATCCAGCAGCGCACCGGCGCCAAAACCGGCGACCTGGTACTGTTCATCGCTGATTCGAACAGTGTAGCGAACAAGACCCTTTCGGCCCTGCGGCTCCTGTTCCGCGATCGACTCAACCTGGCCGACCCGAACGTGCTGGCCTTCGCCTGGGTGGTCGACTTCCCGATGTTCGAGTGGAACGAGGAAGACAAGAAGTGGGATGCAGCCCATCACCCCTTCACCATGCCCAAGATGGAAGACCTGCCCAAGTTCGAGACCGATCCGAGCCAGATTCTGTCAGACGCTTACGATATGGTGCTCAACGGCTACGAAACCGCCTCGGGTTCGATCCGTATCCATCGCAGCGACATCCAGCACAAAGTTTTTGAGTTGCTTGGGCTGAAAGATGAAGAAATCCAGGCCAAATTCGGGCACATGATCGAAGCCTTCGAATACGGCGCACCGCCGCACGGCGGCATGGCCCCTGGCATCGACCGGCTGGTGATGATTTTTGCCGATGAACCCAACATCCGCGAGGTGATTGCCTTCCCCAAGAACCAGGCTGGGCGCGATGTGATGGCCGATGCGCCATCCCCAGCCAGCGAGCGGCAGTTGCAAGAACTCCACATCCGGGTGGTGGAAGAAGAGAGCCAAAAGTAGCAGCAAAAGGGCGGGACGCGAGTCTCGCCCTTTTTGAATTAATCGATTAATCGTGTAGCAGGTTATGCTATAATATTTTTATGCAACCGAACTCCCCACCACCTGCCAGCCCCACCCCTGAACAAACCCCTGCCCCTGTGGTTGATCCGGCTATCGAACGTGAGCGCCGCAAGCTGACCATTACCCTGAGCGTGGGTGGGATTTTGCTCCTGGCGCTGATCATCCTGTCCATCGTTTTTTTGATGCTGGCCGAAGGTGAAACCACCAGCAAAATTCGGGACATCTTCATTATCTTCATGGCGCTCGAATCGCTCGTGATTGGGGTGGCCCTGATTGTGCTGATTGTCCAGGTTTCAAGCCTGGTCAACCTGTTGCAAAATGAAGTCCGTCCCATGCTTGAAGCAACCAACGAAACCATCAACACCCTGCGCGGGACAACCGCTTTCCTGGGTGAAAACCTGGTTGAACCTGTGATCAAACTGAACTCATACCTGGCCGGCCTGCGCCGCCTGCTGGATATGGTCGGCATCAAGCAGAAATAACCCGACTCGCAAAACAAAACAGTCAATATTATTCGCCGAACAACCCTGAAAGGAGCTATTCTATGTCTGACCGTGACGAATTTGGTGCATTCCTGGTAGGTTTTATTGTTGGTGGCCTGGCCGGAGCCGTAGCCGCCCTGTTGCTGGCCCCGCAATCAGGCGAGGAAACCCGCGCCGTCATCAAGGAACGCTCGATTGAGCTGCGCGACCGCGCTGCCGCCGAGGCCGAAGAAGCCTGGAAGCGCGCCGAAGAAGCCGCCAAAGAGGCCCGCACCAAGGCCGAAAAACTTGCGGCTGAAGCTCGCGAAAAAGCGGATGCCCTGGCCCAACAGGCCAAGACCCAGGGTGAAGAAATCACTCTGAAAGTAAGCGAAAAGGGCAAAGAACTGGCCGAATCAGCCAAAAAGGTGGTTGGCCGCGTCAAGAAGACCGACGCTCCCGAACTGCCCGTTGAAGGCTAACACCGATCCGATTACCTTCCTGAAAATCTCGTAAGTTTTGATGTCAGGGACGATAAGACCTGAGTACATCACTGTACCCAGGTCTTTTTTTATCGTTTTTTCTTAACAAATCCGTCAAGGGATAGAAAAAATTGCCCAAAGACCAGTAAAATAGAAAATTAAAGGTAAAGAATACCAATGGAAACATTGTCCCTCGCTTTTCTAGGGCACCTGGTTGGCGATTACATTTTTCAAACCGACTGGATGGCCCAGAATAAGAAAAACCAAACCCTGCCCTGCGCCATCCACAGCGCCATTTGGTCAGGATGTGTGGTATTTTTTACCGGCTGGGGCTGGCTGCCCTTCTTGTTGTTGTTTATCATCCATTTCCTGCAAGACCGCACCTATTTTGTGCGCAACTGGATGCACTGGATCGGCCAGGATAACTTTGCCACCGGCCCCTATGCGCCTTGGAGCATGGTGATTATCGACAACACCTTTCACCTGTTGCAAATCTGGCTGATCTGGAAATTTATCGCATAAAAAAGCCACCTTTCGAAAAATCCCTGTCCACTAACGGGGATTTTTTGATTCTTGACACTTTGAAAAAACAAATGTATACTTTGTTTAGTAATAACTAAACGTTCTAAATGGAAAAACCTATGGCAGACGAAAAAACACAAATCAAGCAAAACTTCATCGAAGGCCTGAGCGGTATCAGCGGGTTTTGGGGCTTTCCAAAAGGGATGGGCGCGATTTTTGGCGTGCTCTACCTGGCCCCCGCCCCACTGTCGCTGGATGAACTGGTCGAGCAGACCGGCCTGACCAAAGGGGCGATCAGCACCAATGTGCGTTCCCTGGCCCGCATGGGACTCATCCGCCCCGTGACCCGGCTCGGCGACCGAAAAGACTATTACGAAGCCGAAACGGACTTCTACAAGTCGATTCGCGCCATTCTGAAAGAACGCCAGAACAGCGAGTTCGACGGGGCGGTGGCTGCGGTGCGCGAAACGCTCTCGAAACTGGAGGCAGGCCACGGGGAGTTCGATCCGGCGGAACGCGCTTTTTTGACGGAACGGGTGCGGGCGCTGAGCGACTTCTTTAGCGCACTCGATTCCCTGACTTCCGCCATCTCCCGCCTGGACGGGTTAGGCATTGGGACGGTTCAGACGGTTTTGAAGATTTTAAAGTAAGGCGGGATAGCATCCCGCGCCACGAAAGCCGGGGCATTCGCCATCGGTGTCTTTAATGTTGCCTGTTCACAAAAAAGGAGAATTTTATGAGTACGATTCTGATTTTCTTAACCCAAATTGCGCTGACGGCCATCGTCTGCCTGCTGATAGCTGGGTATATCCGCCCGTTTTTGAAGCGGGTGCTGGTGGATTTGTGCGGCACGGAGGAGCGCGCCCAGTTTTGGACGGCTTTTTCGAACATCATGCTGGTGGTGCTGCCGGTCATCTTCGGGCTGGGGTTTATGCCGCTCGAAACCGGCGCGGAGGCGATGTTCTTCGAACTGGCCGGGCAGATTCGCTGGAACCTGCTGGGGCTGGTAATGTCATTGGTGGCAATAAGTGGGGCGGTATCGGTCTTTGCCCTGTTCGCGCCGCGCCCAAAAGTGAATGGATAGGAGCCTGAAATGAAAACTGCTGTTACCGGCGCTTTTTCTTACTCTGGAAAATATATTACCCGGCGTCTGCTGGCCGAGGGACACGAGGTCATCACCCTGACGGGACACCCCAACCGGCCCGACCCGTTTGGGGGCGCGGTGAAGGCTTATCCACTCGATTTCGACGAGGCGGGCATGACCGCCAGCCTGAAAGGGGTGGATACGCTCTACAACACCTACTGGGTGCGCTTCGACAAGGGCGGTAACACCCAGCCACAGGCAGTGGAAAATACGCACAGGCTGGTGCGGGCGGCGGCGCAAGCCGGTGTGCGGCGAATCGTGCATACCAGTATTGCCAACCCCTCGGCAGAGTCACATTTGCCGTATTACTGGGGTAAAGCCGCCAATGAAAAGGCAGTGATGGAAAGTGGGATGAGTTATGCCATCCTGCGCCCAACGGTTTTGTTCGGCAAGGAAGATGTGCTAATCAACAACATCGCCTGGCTGCTGCGGCGTTTTCCGTTCTTCGGGCAGATTGGGGATGGGCAGTACGGCATCCAGCCGGTGTATGTGGACGATCTGGCGGCGCTGGCGGCGGAAGCCGGGGCGCGGGACGACAATTTCACCTGGGACGCCGTTGGGCCGGATATTTTCACGTTTGACGAGTTGGTGCGCTTAATCGGGGAGAAAATCGGCCACCCGAAGCCGATCCTGCACCTGCCGCCGCAAGTGGCGCTGAAGGCGGCCCAGTTCATCAGCCTGTTTGTCGGCGATGTGGTGCTGACCCCCGAAGAAGTGGATGGACTGACGGCCAACCTGCTGGTTTCGTCCGAACCGCCGCGCTGTAAAACCCGCCTGGGTGACTGGCTGGCAGAGAACCGCGAGACGGTTGGGGCGGTGTATGCGTCGGAGTTGGCGAGGCATTATCGGTGATGGGGAGTGGCAGAGTGAAAAAGTGAAAGAGTGAAAAAGTTGATGCGTGGATGAGTTTTGAAAGCTCATCCACGCGTTCATTGATCGACCTACTCTTCTACTTTTCTACTCTTCATCTTATCAACTTTTTCACTGATTTATCAGTCGCAAAATTTCATCCTTGATGGCGGCATTACAGGCCAGGGCTTCGTCGTGGGTGTGGCCTGCGCGGCCATCCCAACTGCCGAAGTAGCCGCCGGCTTCCTTGAAGATGACCGGGAAGGGGCCGCAGTCCCAGATGTTCATGATCGGGTCGAGCATGGCTTCGGCGCGGCCAGTGGCAACGCACAGGTAGCCGTAGGCGTCGCTCCAGCCGCGCGAGGCGTAGGCAGCTTCGTTAAGACGCTTCCAGGCTGCGCCGCGATTCTGGCGGATCATATTCCGTTCGTTGGTATAGCAGATATAGGCGCGGTCGAGGCTGGCAACTTCCGAGACATGCGCGCGGCGTCCGTTCCACCAGGCACCCAGGCCTTCAGCGGCGCAGAGCATCTCGTCGGTGCCGGGGAAGTAGGCTGCTCCGACTTTGATGTTGCCGTCGATTTCGAGGCCAATCAGCACGCCGTAGAGCGGGACGCCGCGCAGGAAGGATTTGGTGCCGTCGATGGGGTCGATAATCCAGACAACGGACTCTTTCACGGACTCACGGAGGGAAACGGACTGGTCAGCGGACTCTGTAACGGACTCGCGGAGGGAAGCGGACTTATCAGCGGACTCTGTAACGGACTCACGGAGGGAAACGGACTTATCAGCGGACTCTGTAGCGGACTCACGGAGGGAAACGGACGCGGCGGGGGTTGCACCGAATTCTTCGCCGAGGATGGCGTGGGTTGGGTAGTGTTTTTCGATTTCAAGGCGGATGAATTCTTCGGCGGCGCGGTCGGCGGCGGTGACGGGGCTATCGTCCGGTTTGTAGTCGGGGCGGATGCCGGTGTTGAAGTAGCCGAGGGTGATACGCCCGGCGCGGTAGGCCAGGTCGGTGGCAAAGGTTAGGAGGGGGGAGAGGTTCATATGAGCTTCCGTTTCATGAAAATATAGATACTATTTCAAATGGATAAAAACCAATCATGGTCAATCGCCACTTGCTCAACTTCAACTTTCTTAACAAGAACCCCCAAACCAAGTTGCTTCAGTTTTTCGAGAAGTTGATCGCCATCTATCAAATCAATCGCCGGAGCTCCATCGCGAGTCGCCTCACGGATAGCATCTTGAGTAAATGTACCCGTTGTAATCAATAAACCTTTGTCAGCGCGCCCAACCATAGCGCCACGAAAGTCGCGCACTTGCGAAGAGCCAACTGCGCCCTGCCAACGCTTACATTGAAAAATAACATGAAAGCTTAACAACCCGCCTAAGCGCATAATTCCACGGCCATCTACTCCCCCGTCACCACTACGACCTGTTACTTCAACCTGAATAAAACCTGATTCACGCAACATCCTTTGAACCAAACGTTCAAAGGCAGATGGATCCATTTTTAACAAGGTTTTTAATAAATCATCTTCCCAAGAAAGCTCCAGTGACTCGTCCTGTTCATCACTATATTCAGAATGCCTAGCACGCATTTGTTCTCGAACAGATTTCACTACTTCTTTTTCATCTACATTTTGAATATTCCTTCCGGCCGCAGTAATCGCCCAAACTCCTCTAGAAGAATTTTCAATCAAGCCAAAAATCCGCAAATAAGTGCGTGTCCATGCCAGACGGTACTCAAATTCCGTTCTACCGCCACGATTGGAATCATGCATAATTTCAAGTTGGTTGTCTGAGAGGCCAACCAGTTGAGCTACTTTTGAATTAATTTCTTCAATTGTCCCAGACCCACCTAGCATTTTCAGTGCGTTCAGCAAAGGGGTAAAAAAAGCATCAAAGCGTGGCAGTTTTTTTCACTCATGGCAACCTCAACATTTGTATTTTGCAGATGAATCTGATTCTATCAGGCGAATTAGCATTTCTTGCTCTTCCACAACTGTATTTATTTCCCCATCCAACCAGGCGGCGCGCAGGGTGGCGAGGATTTGGGCGTAGCGCGGGCCGGGGGGCAGGCCGAGGGCTTTCAGGGTTTCACCATCCGCTGTGGGGTGGATGTGCCGCCAAGTGGCGACGTAGCGCTCCAGGGCGGGTTCGCGGCTGGAGAAGGAAACAGCATACAGGGCCGGGAGCGGGACTTCATCCAGCCGCCGCACCCAGGCCGAGGGGCGGGCATCTTTCAGGGCGGGCAAATCCACTGTCAGCGCGGAAACAGCCTGGATGGTTTTGAGAACGGCCAGGGGGAAGTTCAGGCGCTCGTGCAGCAAATCAATCTGGGCATGGTGCAGATTCCCGAGCCACAGGGCGTAGCCCAAAACCAGGTTTAACGGCTGGCCGTTGAAGGTGCGGTCGAGTCCCCAGCCGGGGGCGGGAAGCGCCACCAAGCCGGAAGCAAGCCGGTCGGCGATGTGCGAGTCCCAGGGCAGGACATCCGGCAAAACGGCCTGGAGCAGGCCAAGCTCAGCCATGCGCGCCAGGGCTTTGGCGGGATATGTTTCAAGAAAAACGAGGTCAAACTCGTGGCGGATGCGTTCAGCGGTCAGGCGCTCGACTAGGCCCAGGGCAGGCGGGATGAGGGCCAGCGTTTCAGCGACAAGTTGAAAGTTATAGCGGGTTTCGTAGCGAACGGCGCGATAGAGACGGGTAGGGTCGTCAGAAAAAGATTGCGGATGGAGGATACGAATCAGGCCGTTGGCCAGGTCGGTCTGGGCGTTGTGCAAGTCGATCAGGGCTTCATCGGCCAGGCGCAGGGCGAGGGTATTGATGCTGAAATCGCGGCGGGCCAGGTCATCGGCCAGGCTGGAGGGGGTAACATCCGGCAGGGCAGCGGGTTCGCGGTAGGTTTCGCGGCGGGCGGTGATCAGGTCGAGGGGCGGGCCTTCGGGCGGCTGCCAGGTGGCAGTGCGGAATTTGGTGTGCAGGGTCAGTTCGCCGCCATGCAGGCTTTTGAGCGCCTGGGCAAGCTGGATGGCATCGCCTTCGATGACAACATCGAGGTCAAACGCAGGCAATCCAAGCAGGATGTCGCGCACGCTGCCGCCAACCAGGTAAGCGGGAGCGCCGAGGTCGGCAGCCTGGCGGTCGATCTGATGCAGGAGGCGCTGGTGCAAAGGCGGGAGTTTTTCAATCATGACTGGCGGTTGTAGGGGTCAAAAAGTTCGGCCAGCCCATCGCCGAGCAGGTTCCAGCCGATACCGAAAATCATCAGGGCCAGCGTGGCTGGCAGGAAGGCCCACCAATAGCGCAAGATGCCGCCGCCGGGACCGATGACCCAATCACGCCCGATGACAAGCATTTGGCCCCAGGTCGAGCCGCCGGACAGGCCGATAAAGGTGAAAGTAGCCTGCAAAATCACCATTCCGCCAATGTCGCGCGCCGCCAGGACAAGCGCGGGCGCAATCGAATTGGGGATGAGATGGCGAAAGATGATACGGGCCGAGCTGGCCCCCAAGGCGCGGGCCGCCTGGACAAATTCGGTGTTTTTCAGGATGGTGACCAGGGTATTAATCAGACGGGCGTAAGGCATCCAGGAAAACAGGATGAGGGTCAGCAGGAGAGGGTCGATGGTATCCAACAACCAGAGCACAACGCGAGCGGATTCATCGGGTTCGGTGAGCCATTCGCCCCGGTAATAAACGCCCCCTGCATTGGTAATCACTGTCAACCACAATTGCTGAATCAGGACGATCCCGGCAATGACGGGGAACGATAAAAAGGCATCGCTGATGCGCGTCATCAAGCCGTTGAGCCAACCCCCGGCATAGGCCGAAACAGCTCCGTAGATGACGCCAATCAGGGCGGTGAAGAAGGTGACCTGGATGCCAAACTGGAGGGCGTCGCGCGAGCCCCAGACCAGGGCATGGTAAACGCTGATGTTGCCCGGCAGGGTCCCAAGCGGAGGGGCCTGCTCGGGCGTTTTGGGTTCACGATCCGTGATGCGGAAGGTGGTTACACGCTGGAAGGGTCCGGGGTTTTCCGGGTCTTCGGGCGAGAGCAGGGGCGCAAATGCAGCCAGGGCCAACATGAGGGCAACAAGCAGCAGGCCGAGTCCGTTTTGCCAGTGGGCAAAGAAGCGGTTGAGGGTTCGCATCAGCGCAGCGCCTCTTCGCGGACAAGCGGATGAAAGAGGGCCTGGAGCACATCCAGCAAAAACATCAGGGTCAGCACAATGATGGTGCTGTAGACAGTAAATCCGAGGGCGGCCTGGGCATCGGGAATCCCGTCCATCGAGCGGACGATGATGCTGGAAATGCCGTTGTAGCGAAAGATGATTTCGACCACGAAAACGCCGGTCAACAGGGATGCGGCAGACAGCACCAGGCTGGTAAAGGCCGGGGCAACCATGTTGCGAAAGGCATGTTTCCAAATGAGTTTGGTTTCGGGCACGCCGCGCGCGCGGGCCGCGGTAATATAGTCGCGGCGGCGCTCGGCCAGGATGGCAGCCCGGGAAATGCGCGCCAGGGTGGCCCAATGCACCAAGCTGAGGGTGAAGACCGGCATAGCCAGGTGACGGAAAGCATCAGCGGTCACATCCGGGCGGCCATTGAGCAGGCCGTCGATGGTGTAAAAGCCGGTATAGGATCGAAATGTTTCAGGACTGATGCTCAAGCTGATTCCCAGGGAAAGGCGCTCAGGAGCAAACCAACCCAAGCCGATATAAAAAAACGAAATCAACACCAGGGCCAGGATAAAGGTGGGGGTCGAGGTGGCGAGAAAAGCCAGGAAGCGGATGACTGTGTCATGAGGGCTGCGGGGCTGCCAACCGGAGAGTAACCCGGCCACCAGCCCAAGTGGGATGAAAAGCAAGATCGAGTACAGGGCGAGTTCGGCAGTGGCAGGGGTACGCTGGATCAGGGCGGGGAGTACCCGCGAATTAAGGCTGGGGCTATATCCCCACTCGCCACGCAGCAGGGACCCAATCCAGTAAGCATACTGAACCGGAAACGGTTCGTTGAGATGGTAACGCTCAATAATTAGATCCAGAATGTGCTGAACCTGTTCATCGGTGAGGTGGGCATTGGTCTCAGGAAAGTAGAGCATGGCGCGTGTCTCGACCGGGGTGGTCAGGACAACCCCGGCATAAATGACCAGAGTGATGACCAGCAACGAGATCGGGATGGAAATAAAGCGGCGCAGGACGAACTGGATGAATGGCGGCATAAGAAAAACCCTTCGGTTTCTATTTTACCTCTCAACCCTGCTCCAGCCGGAATGTAGAGACGCAAAAAAACTAAATCTCCCGGAGGGTTTTTCGGTTATAATAGCGCCCATGCAACGGAACCCGTCCCCTTCCCCGCGTTGGCAAACCTCCTGGTCTGGATAGGTTCGTTTTGGCATTAAGACAAGCGGCTCCCAGACCTGAGGAGCCGTTTTTTATTGGAGTTCGATATTCGGCAATTCGATATTCGAGAACCGAAAGCAGAGTATCGGGCAACAAATACTAAGTATTCAGCAACCAATATCGAGTACCGCCAATGGAACTTTCCGACTTGACCGAAAAAATGCACGCTTTTGTGCGCTCGAAAGGCTGGTATGAAACCGATACCAAACGCCCGCAAACGCCGCGCAACCTGGCTATTTCGCTCTCACTGGAAGCGGCTGAAATCCTGGAGCATTTCCAGTGGCGCGAAGGGCCGGTCGTCAAGGATGAACTGGCCTCCGAGCTGGCCGATGTGACCCTGTACCTGCTGCAACTGGCTTCGGTTTCTGGAATTGACCTGGAAGAAGCGGTCTTGAAAAAACTGGAAGTCAACCAAACCCGCGAATGGGATAATAAAAAACGTTAACGAGTGAATGAGTTGATAAGGAAAAAAGTTGATCAGGAATAAGGAGAATGTTGATGATTAAACAGGAAATGAGTATACGCGCTGGCGCCCTACTCTTTCACTTGTTGACTTATAAACTCATCAACAGGCAGCGATGAACATCACCATCTTCGGCGGCGCGCAGCCGCAACCCGGAACACCCCCTTATAAGGATGCCTACCGTCTCGGCCAATTGCTGGCCCAGGCCGGTCATTCCGTTTTAACCGGCGGTTACATCGGCACGATGGAGGCTGTCAGCCGGGGTGCAAGCGAAGCCGGCGGGCATGTCATCGGCGTGACCTGCATCGAAATCGAGAACTGGCGACCAACTGCGGCCAATGCCTGGGTGAAGGAAGAACGGCGCAAAGAAACACTGTTCGAACGCCTGCAAGAGTTAATTTCCGCCTGCGATGCAGCGATTGCCCTGCCCGGCGGCCCCGGCACCTTGACCGAAATCAGCCTGATGTGGAATTTGCTGAGCGTGGAGAGCATCCACCAGAGGCCGCTCATCCTGGTTGGGGATGGCTGGCAATCCATCTTCCACCAGGTTTTCGAGGCAACCGGCGACTATACATCCGAAAGCGCGAAAAAGTTGTTGCTTTTTGCCGAGGATGTGGAAAGTGCCGTGGAATTACTTGATAACTCGTTATTCGATACTCGATAACTCGATGCGCGAATAACGAATACCCAATAACGAATATCTACTACCGAACGAGGACAAAATGGCAGAAGAAAAACTCCCCACCCGCGTCGATAATTTTGCGGAATGGTACAACCAACTGGTACTTAAGGCCGAATTGGCCGATTACTCTCCCGTGCGCGGCTGCATGGTCGTGCGTCCCTACGGCTGGACGCTGTGGGAAAACATCCAGCAGGCGCTCGACAAACGCTTCAAAGAGACCGGCCACGTCAACGCCGCATTCCCCATGCTGATTCCAATGTCCTTTCTTGAAAAAGAGAAGGAACACGTTGAAGGTTTCTCGCCCGAACTGGCTATCGTCACCATCGGCGGCGGCGAAACGCTCGAAGAACCCCTGGTCGTGCGTCCCACATCCGAGACCATCATCGGCTATATGTACAGCAAGTGGGTCAAATCCTGGCGCGACCTGCCCATCCTGATCAACCAATGGGGTAACGTCTTGCGCTGGGAACTGCGCACCAAGCTCTTCCTGCGCACCGCCGAGTTCTACTGGCAGGAAGGCCACACCGCTCACGCCACCGAGGCCGAAGCCCGCGAAGAAACGCTGCGCATGTTGGATGTTTATGCCGATTTTGCCATCAACGAAGGTGCGGTGCCCGTCATCAAGGGTATCAAATCCGAAACCGAGAAATTTGCCGGGGCCGTCATGTCCACCACCATCGAAGCCATGATGCAGGACACCCGCGCCCTGCAAAGCGGGACCAGCCACTACCTGGGCCAGAATTTCGCCAAGGCTTTCGAGATTCAATTTACCAACCGCGAGAACGAACTGGAATACTGCTACACGACATCCTGGGGACTGTCGACGCGCTTCATCGGCGCGATCATCATGACCCACGGCGACGACCAGGGCCTCATCCTGCCCCCCCGCCTGGCTCCCGTTCAAGTGATCGTGGTGCCCATCTTCAAGAACGAGGCAGAGAAGGCGACCGTGATGCCCGTGGCGGATCGTATTTTCAGCGAGTTGAAAGCCGCCGGTATCCGCATCAAAATGGATGACCGCGAGGAAGTCACACCCGGTTTCAAATTCAACGATTGGGAAATGCGCGGTGTGCCTTTGCGCATGGAAATCGGCCCCAAGGATGTCGAAAAAGGCTCGGTTGCCCTGGCCCGGCGCGACAAGCCCGGCCGCGAAGGCAAATCGTTCGTCTCGCAGGAAAACCTGGACACCACAGTACAGGAAATGCTCGTCACCATCCAGGCCGCCCTGCTCGAACGCGCCACCGCCATGCGCGATAGCAACATCCACGATCCCAAGGATTACGAGGAACTCAAGCAGGTTGTCCAGCGCGGCTGGGCTTTCTCGTATTGGTGCGAGAGCAAGGAATGCGAAGCAAAAGTCAAGGATGACACCAAAGCCAGCACCCGCTGCATCCCCCTGGAAGGTCAGCCCGAGCACGAGGGAAGCTGCATCGTCTGCGGCGCAAAAGCCAAACGCAAGGTAATTTTCGCCAAAGCGTATTAATTGTGTCAGGTACCAGGTGTTCAGGTGTCAGGTAAATGCACCTGGCACTTGATACCTGATACCTGGCACCCCTTCCCATGCCCGCAATCGATATTGCCCGACTCAAAATTCAGGCCGCAACGCTGGTCGAGAAATTCGACCAGCCTGCGGCGTTTTTGCATGACCTGCACCAAATCCTCGATCTGTACGCCGACCGCACCCTGCGTACCAGTGTCGCGGCTCCGGCCTCGGTGCTGCGCTCGTACCGCGCCCCGCAATCGGTTTTGAAGCAAATCGAGATGGAACTGGCCCCGCTGACAGCCACCTTCCCTGAGCAAAGCATGGCCCTGACCGACGCGCTCTGGAAGGATGCCCATCTCGAAACGCGCCTGCTGGCCGCCACACTGCTCGGACGCATCGATCCGCGCACCCCGCTGCTGGTGGAACGAGTCAGCGCCTGGGTTGGGCGGGTGCGGGATAAAAAAGTGCGCACAGCCCTGCTCAGCACCAGTCTGAACCGGTTGCGACGCGAAACGCCCGATCAATTCCTGGCCCTGGTGCAGGAATGGCTGGACAGCGAGAATTCCAAAATGTGGGCCAACGGGATCGAAGCATTGATCCCGCTCCTGGATGATCCCGGTTTTGAGAACCTGCCGCCGGTGTTCGATATCGTCCGCCCGGTGCTTGCCAGCGCCCCGGCCAGCCTGCAAAAGGAGCTGGCCGCCCTGGTCAACGCGCTCCACCGGGCTTCAGCAGTCGAAGCAATTTTCTTTATCAAGCAAATTATCGGCTCATCGCTTAATCCGCAAGCGCTGGTCACCCTGCGGAGAGTCCTGCCGGAATTGGCAGTCGAACTCCAGCCGCATGTGCAAAAAGCCCTGCGCGAGAAATCCGGGGCGCAAACCTGATAAAAAAACCGCCGGACAGTATTTGTCTGGCGGTAATGTACAGGGAATTCCTGGCAAAGGATTAATCGACAAAACGGTACTTGAGCAAGGCCCAGACCGCCTCGAAAGCATCGCGCAAGCCAATTTTCTTGCCTTCGGAATACTCACGGGGATTAAAACTGATCGGCACCTCGAACAAGCGCACATTACGCTTCAAGATTTTGGCGGTAAATTCCGGTTCAAAATCGAAACGATTGGCGCGCAATTTCATATCCTGCACAATCTCGCGCCGAAAAACCTTGTAGCCGGTTTCCATATCGGTCAGGATGTTGTTGTACAGGATGTTGGTCATCAACGTCAGCAATTTGTTGGCAACCATATTCCAGAACAGGATTGCCCGGTGGGGAGCCCCCAGGAAACGGGAGCCATAAACTACATCGGCAATGCCTTCTTCAATCGGCTTGAGCAGGTTCGGGTATTCGCGCGGGTCATACTCCAGGTCAGCGTCCTGGATAAGCAGGATTTCACCGAGGGCATTTTGCAAGCCGGTGCGCACCGCGGCACCCTTGCCCTGGTTCTTGTCATGCAGGATGACGCGCACGCCATCCTTGCCATCCAGTTCGGCCAGGATTTCGCGGGTACCGTCTTTTGAGCCATCATCCACCATCAGGATTTCCCAGGCCAGGCCGGTCGCCTTAACCCTGTGGACGATCTCACGAACAGTATTTTTCTCATTGTAGACAGGGATTATCACAGAAAGTTTCATAGGCGCTATTATACACGCCCAAATTGCGATTTTGCGGCATCATTTTGAGCATCTGACAGGTTCAATGGAGAGCATCAGAGCCTGACATGCTATAATCTTAGCGTACTTCTTTTTCCATTTCTCATCCATTTTCCCCTGGCAGGTGATCATGTCTCTTAACGCCAATTTTTCCGCGCGACCGACTGCTGCGCCCCAAGCCTCATCCAGCAGCGCAAATTTTGTCCCGCCACCCATCACTCGCATCGACGATACCGGCCTTTCACAGCTATGGCTGCAAGACCTGGCTTTGAAGATTCTCTATTTCCAGGGTTATCTTTCGGGGTTCAAGGTAGCTGAAGAAATCGCCCTGCCTTTCGCCGGTGTCACCGACCTGATCCTGGAATCGCTCAAACGCGAAAAGCTGGTCGAAGTCAAATCATCTTCGATGGGCCTCGGCGAAGGCTCCTACCAATACGCCATCACCGGCGCCGGTATCGAGCGCGCCCGCGAAGCCCTTGAACGCAGCCAGTATGCCGGCCCAGCCCCGGTGCCGATTGATATTTACAACCAATCGATCCGCCGCCAGAGCCGGCAGAAAATCCCTGTCACCGCCCGCGCCATGCACCAGCTACTCTCGCAACTGGTGCTCTCCAAAACCACCTTCGAACAACTCGGCCCGGCGCTCAATTCAGGCACATCCATCTTCCTGTATGGGCCTCCCGGCAACGGTAAAACCAGCGTGGCGCGCGCCTTCGGCAACCTGATCCTGACCCAAAATATGTTCATCCCCTACGCCTTGTATGTGGACGGACAGGTCATCAAACTCTACGACTCGGTCAACCACCAGCGTGCCAAGGATGATGACGCGACCGCATCGGGGACCGGTTCGCTGCGCTCCGGAGCCAAACGCGACCCGCGCTGGGTTTACGTCAAACGGCCGTTCATTGTTGTCGGCGGCGAACTGACCCTGGCCGGCCTCGACCTGGTTTTCGATGACACACACAAATATTATGAGGCGCCTTTCCAGGTCAAAGCCAGCGGTGGGATATTGCTGATCGACGACTTTGGCCGCCAGCAAGTCCGCCCGCGCGACCTGCTCAACCGCTGGATTGTCCCGCTCGAAAACCGGGTCGATTTCCTGACCCTGCACACGGGCCGCAAAATCGAAGTCCCCTTCGATGTGCTGGTCGTTTTTTCGACCAACCTGCCGCCCCGCGACCTGGTGGACGAAGCCTTCCTGCGCCGCCTGCGCCACAAAATCGAAATCGGCGACCCGTCCTACGAAGAATTCCGTGAAATCTTCCGGCGCGTGGCCCAGGCCAAGAACGTCAAATATAACGACCAGGGTCTGGCCTACCTGCTGCAAGAGTGGTACATCAAACGCAACCGCAAGCTGCGCGCTTCCCATCCGCGCGATTTGTGCGACCAGGTACTCGACATCGCCCGTTACTTGAATGTCGAGCCTGAAATGAACCGTGAGTTGCTCAGCCGCGCGGCAGCATCCTATTTTGTTGAGTTGTAATTCATCCACGTCCTGAGCGGAGCGCCCATCGACTACGGGCGGCGCAAAATACGCGCCACCCTCCGCTCAGGGCTTGAAACCATGTAGCAAGAAAGCGAAGTCGAAGGACATTTTAGAGATACCATGTTCCCCAAACTGCCCCGTCCTACTGTCTTTGCGCATCGCGGCGCATCAGCCTACGCACCAGAAAACACCCTGGCCGCCTTCCAACTGGCGGTTGAACATGGCGCGGACGCAATTGAGTTTGATGTCAAACTGACAGCCGATGGGCAGGTGGTTGCCCACCACGACCCGACGCTCCAACGCACCACCGACGGTCAAGGCAAAGTCGGCGACTACTCGCTGGCCGAACTCAAAAAACTGGATGCCGGTTCCTGGTTCGGTGAGCAATTTCGCAACGAGCGCATCCCAACCCTGGCCGAAATCTTCGAAACGGTAGGCGGCAAACTGTTCATGAACATCGAACTGACCAACTACGCCACCCCCTTCGATCAACTGGTCGATAAAGTGGCGGAACTGGTAAAACGCTACCAGATGGAAGAGCGGATTCTCTACTCGAGCTTTTTCCCGCACAATTTGATCCGCGCCGGCGCGCTCACCCCCGGCCTGCCGCGCGGACAACTGGCCCTGCCCGGCGCTGCGGGCTGGTGGCAGCGCCGCTGGGGCAATTTCCTGTCCATCCAGGCGGAACACCCCTTTGACAGGGATGTCAGCGCCGCCAGCATCCAGCGCGCCCACGCCCGTGGACGGCTGGTTTATGTTTGGACAGTGAATCAGCCAGATGAAATGCGCCGCCTGCAAACCCTGGGCGTGGATGGTATTTTCACCGACGATCCCAAACTGGCCCTGTCGATTTTTGGAAGATGATCTGTCATTTCGCTCTACAACGATTGTCATTTCGAGCGTGATGGTCGACTGGCGAAGCCGTATCGAGACCCAGCGAGAAATCTTTATCAACAATGCAAGATTTCTCAGTCGCCAAAAAGCGGCTCCTTCGAAATGACAAAACACTGGACACTGAACCCTGAATGTTCCCTTACGACTGGCTCCTCGCTGCGCAAAAGCGCATCTCCCCCCACATCCGCACCACCCCGCTGACGCACGATTCTCAGCGGAATTTGTGGCTTAAATGGGAGAATGAACAAATCACCGGTTCTTTCAAGCTGCGGGGCGCACTTAACAAAGTCCTGCTGCTCGAAGACTGGGAACGCCAGGCCGGGCTGGTAACCGCCTCAGCGGGCAATCACGGCCAGGGACTGGCCTATGCCGCCCGCTTGAGCGGCGCGCCAGTCAAGGTTTTTGCTTCAAACCAGGCCGTGCCGCGCAAAATCGAGGCCATGCGCGCCCTGGGCGCAGATGTGGAACTTGTCCCCGGCGGCTATGAACTGGCTGAAACCAGCGCCATCCGCCATGCAGCCGAACGCGGTGGAACCTTCGTCTCGCCTTACAACGATGCCGGGGTCATCGCCGGTCAAGGTACAGTTGCGCTCGAAATCCTGGCCCAGCACCCTGAAACAGCCCAAATGACCTGGTATGTGCCGGTCAGCGGCGGCGGGTTGCTGGCCGGGGTGGGTCTTGCGCTCAAACAGACCAACCCATCCGCGCGTCTGGTCGGGGTGCAGGCAGCCGCATCCGCATTCATGCACAGCCTGTTTACCCGCAGCAGCCAGGAAGATGTGCCTGATCAGCCCTCGCTGGCAGACGGTTTGACCGGGGCGGTCGAAGCCGGTTCGTTAACCATTCCGTTGGTGCGCCAGGTGGCCGATGAAATCGTCCTGGTGGAGGAAGAGGCCATCGAGCGGGCAATCGCCTTCGCCTGGAAACACTACGGGAAAACAATTGAAGGCTCGGCGGCGGTCGCGCTAGCGGCGGCCCTGAATGGCAAAGATGAATCCGAGGCGGTGGTCATCCTCTCGGGCGGGAACATCCAACCCGAACGCCACGCCGCAATCCTGCAAAAATATGGAGGCGTGCTGTGAAAACACGCCTGCTTTCCCTGCTGATTCTGGTGATGATGTTCTTTTCGCTGCTCTGGCCGGCGCTTTCGGCCCAGGCCCAGAGTGACGAGGCCCAAAAGGCGGCCCAGCTTTTACAAAAACTGACCCCCGAGGAACGCGTTGGGCAGCTCCTGCTGTTAAATTTTGACGGCACTGAAATCGCTCCAGAATCGCCGATCTACGACCTGATTGTCAACCACCATGTTGGCGGGGTGATTCTGACCTCGGCCAACGATAACTTCGCTGCCGCGCCGGATACCTTGAGCGCAACCTACGGGCTGATCTCTGATTTGCAAAATGCGGAGTGGCTGAATGCGCTCAACCCGGTTGATGCGGAAGCCCCACACAGCTACATTCCACTCTGGGTGGGAATCGCCCAGGAAGGCGGCGGCGCGCCAAACGATGAGCTTATTTCCGGCCTGACCGGTCTGCCCGACCAGATGGCGATTGGCGCAACCTGGAATACCGCCCTGGCTCAGCAAGCCGGGGAACTGATGGGCCGCGAACTGTACGCCATGGGCTTCAACCTGTACCTGGGCCTTTCGCTGGATGTGTTGAGCAATCCCAACCCATCGCTCACCGCCGACCTGAGCACGCGCGTTTTTGGCGGCGACCCTTACTGGGTCAGCGAGATGGGGCGGGCCTACATCGGCGGGCTGCGCAGCGGCAGCAACAGCCGCATGGCCATTATCGCCAAACATTTCCCAGGACGCGGTGGAACCGACCGCCCGACCGAACAGGAAGTGGCCACCGTGCGGCGTTCGCTGGAAGAGTTGAAGCAAATCGAGTTGGCGCCCTTCTTTGCTGTAACCGGCAATGCGCCCAGCCCCGAAAGCGCCGCTGACGGCTTGCTGGTCTCCCATATTCGTTACCAGGGTTTCCAGGGGAATATCCGCGCGACAACCCGCCCAATCAGCTTCGACCAGCAGGCGCTCGGACAAATCCTGGCCCTGCCGGAAATCGCAACCTGGCGGCAGAACGGTGGCATCATCCTGAGCGATGACCTGGGTACCGCCGCCGTCCGCCGCTTTTACGATCCGGGCCAGCAGGGATTTTCGGCCCGATTGGTTGCCCGGGACGCTTTCCTGGCCGGGAACGATCTGCTGTACATCGGTGATATCCAATCGAGCGACGCCGCCGATAGTTACACCACCACCTTGCGCATCCTCGAATTCTTCACCCAAAAATATCGCGAAGACCCGGCTTTTGCCCAACGGGTGGACGAATCGGTGCTGCGCCTGTTAACCTTGAAATATCGCCTGTACCCCTCGTTCAGCCTGTCGCTGGTGCAGCCTGCGCCGCAAATCCTGGCGAACCTATCACCCTCGACAACCCTGACGTTTGAAGTTGCGCGCCAATCGGCCAGCCTGCTCAACCCGACCATCAATGAACTGTCGGCGGTATTGCCTGACCCGCCAGCCGAACGCGAATATATTATCTTCTTTACCGATACGCGTTATACAAAACAATGTTCGACCTGTCCCGAACAAGTCATCCTGCCGGCTGATGCGCTGAGGAATTCGATCCTGGCCCTGTACGGGCCGCAGACTGGGGCGCTGGTCAACCCGGTCAACCTGGATGCCTATTCCTTTGCCGATTTACAGTTGTATCTCGACAACGACCCATCCACCTCGCGGCTGGGGAGCAACCTGCGGCGCGCCAACTGGGTGGTGTTCTCGACTCTCGACCTGAGCGAGGGCCAGGCTTCCGAAGAAATTTTCAGACGCTTTTTCTCTGAAAAACAGAGCATGTTGTTAAACAAGAAAGTCATCCTATTCTCGTTTGGCGCGCCCTACTATCTGGATGCCACCGACATCGCCAACCTGAGCGCCTATTATGGTATGTACAGCGAATCGGCACCCTTTATCGAAGTGGCGGCGCGCCTGCTCTTCCAGGAAATCACACCCGTGGGGGCTTCGCCGGTCTCCATCCCCGGCCTGGGATATGACCTGATCTCGGCCATGGCGCCCAATCCCAACCAGGTCATCTCGCTGCTGCTCGACCTGCCGCCTGCCCCGGAAGCAACAACCGACAGCCTCGCCACCCCCGAAGCGCCGCCCGAACCAACCTTCCGGGTGGGCGAGAGTATCTCGCTGCGCACCGGGATTATCCTCGATCATAATGGGCGGCCCGTCCCGGACGGAACTGTGGTGCGCTTTGTTTTGTCGCAGCGTGAAAGCGGATTAAGCCAGCAAACGGATGCAATCACCAGCCAGGGCATCGCCAAAGCCACCTTCCGGCTTGACCAGGATGGGTCGATTGAAATCCGCGCTTCGAGTGAACCGGCAACCGTTTCAGATGTGATCCAGTTAAATGTCACCAGCGAGGGTGGCACGGTTTTGATCGTCACCCCAACCACGGCCCCCACCGACATCCCGGAACCAACCCCGGTTGTCACCCCGGAACCGGTGGTGCAGGAAAGCCCGCTGATGAACGCGGGATACCCGAACCTTTTTGGCTGGTTGATGGTCATGCTGGTTCTGGCTGCCGGCGCGAGCATCACCTACTGGCTCTTGTCGCAACTGCTGGAACCGCGCTGGTCGGTGCGCTGGTCAATGCTGGTCCTGCTTGGCGGTCTGGCATTCTACAACTACCTGATCCTGGAACTGCCCGGCACGGAAAGCTGGCTCAATGAACGTGGACTGGCAGCCTTTCTGCAAGCAGTCATTATCGGTCAGGTGGCCGGTTTTGGCGCGGGATGGATCTGGCGGGCTTATGTGTTGAACTCGCGCAACAAGCCCAAAAATAACCCAAATGGAGCCTGATGATTCTGCCAAAAGGCGATATACTTGCCAATTGATAGGGTGTTTTACTTAATATGGATTTCTCACTGACCACTCCCGCATTACTTTTCCCCGCCATTTCGCTCTTGCTGCTGGCTTACACCAATCGCTTCCTGACCCTGGCCGCCCTCATCCGCGAGCTGTATGGGCGTTACAAGGCCGAACCCGACAAAAAAATTATCGGGCAACTGCACAACCTGCGCTACCGGATTGTCATCATTCGCAACATGCAGATTTTGGGGGTTTCCAGCTTTTTCTTCTGCGTCCTGTGCATGTTCCTGCTTTTTGCCGGTTGGGCCATGGCCGGCAAGCTGGTTTTTGGCCTGAGCTTGTTCCTGCTTTTGGCCTCGCTGGCGCTCTCACTCCGCGAGTTACAAGTATCGGTCGATGCGCTCACTCTCCAAATCCACGACATCGATGAACTTGAAAAAATAAAGTAGTTGCTAAATTCCTCGTTGAACCTGACGAGGAATTATATTAAAAATGCGCAAATTTATAAAAACGTTATGATTTTTTATCGGGCGAACGGGAATAATTGAGTCAAAATAAATATGTCATTTGTCAGACGAAATTATGCAAAAAGACAGATGACTTTGTCAGACATCTTTTGTATTGTGAAACAGCCAGAAAGCTGTCTCAGAGAAAGGAGCGTCGTACTGAAACATCCTGATCCGCACCCTGCAATTCTGTTCGACCATTCAAAATCTCCTGGAGGAAGAAAGATATGATGACCAAACATCTCTGGCGCACAATGGCCCTGCTCGCTGTTCTGTCCATGCTCTTGGCAGCCTGCGGCCCCGAAAAAGTTGGCGGATTTGAAATCCCTGACGTTCAAGATGGCAAGTTCAATGTTGCCATGGTGTTGATTGGCCCGCACGATGACGGCGGCTGGTCACAGGCCCACTATGAAGGCCTGCTCTATGTTAAAGAAAACGTCCCGAACACCCATGTTGCCTATGTTGAAAATGTGCCCGAAGGCGCCGACTCAGAGCAGATTTTCCGCAGCCTGGCCCGCAAAGGCTTCAACCTGATTTTGGGCACTTCCTTTGGCTTCATGGATCCGATGGAAACTGTCGCCAACGAATATCCCGATGTCTATTTCATCCACCTGACCGGCATCAAGTCAAACCAGAAGAACTTCGGCAACCTGATGGGCGCAATGGAAAACATGAAATACCTGGCCGGCATGATCGCTGGCGCGCGCGCCAAGGCTGATGGCCAGACCAAACTCGGTTACATGGCGACCTTCCCCATCCCCGAAGAAATCCGTTTAGGCAATGCAATCGCCCTTGGAATGCGCAAGACTTGCCCAGAATGCACCATGGACGTGCGCTGGTTAAACACCTGGCACGACCCGATCATCGAGAAGGAAGCCGCTGCTTCACTCTTTGACGCCGGTGCTTACGTGGTCTTCACCGGCGCGGACACCCCGGCTGTGGCCGATGTCGCCCAAGAAAAAGGCAAGTGGGGCGTGACCTATGACTGGTACGGCTCCTGCAAAGTCGAGCGCTGTCTGACCGCTCCCTACTGGGTCTGGGGCCCTGAATATGCCCGCATTACCGCAGGCCTGATCGCCGGCACCTACACCCCTGGCTGGGACTATTTCGATGGCGATACCGGCGCGCTTGGCCTTTACGGCTTCATGGAAGGCCAGGAACTGACCCCCGGTATGAAAGACCTCGATCCGGCCTTGATCCAGGAAATCCGCGACACCATCGCGGCCATGGAAGCTGGCGAATTTACCCGCTTTGACGTTTTCACCGGCCCGATCAATGACAACACCGGAAACGTTGTTGTGCCCGAAGGCGAAAGACTCGAACAGATCGACCTCGATGCTTTCCCCGAATATGGCCTGGGCTGCAAGTACTGCATGAAGTGGTGGGCTGAAGGCATCACCGCTGAGTTGCCCAGCAACTAAACAACGCTGTAACCGGGGCCAGGGTGTGCAAATATCCTGGCCCCTTTTTAATAGAAAT
>JAEWVF010000061.1 GCA_023459215.1 Chloroflexota bacterium | reverse complement strand
CGGTGGCTGCCAGTGCCATCCGAGTAGCGTGTATGCATGTGTAAGTTGACGATAGCTTCGTGCATGGAACTCCCTTTTCAGGGCGTGATTATCTCATAAAATCTGGCTCCTATGCTTCAAAAGGCAGTATAATCTTTGTTCTGAGGAACCGTTTATGCCAACAATTTACCCTTTTACTGCCATTGTCGGCCAGGAGCGCATGAAGCGCGCCCTGATTTTGAATGCTGTTGATACCCGCATCGGCGGGGTCTTAATTCGCGGTGAGCGTGGTACGGGCAAGTCGACCGCGGCGCGCGCCCTGGCGGCCCTGCTGCCCAAGGTCAAGGCGGTCAAGAACTGCCGTTTCGGCTGCGATCCTGACCAGCCGAATGCCTGGTGTACTGAATGCAAGGAACGCGCCTCGGATGGCAAGGATTTGCCTTTCGAGATTCGCCCGATCCCCTTTGTCAACCTGCCGGTTTCGGCCACCGAAGACCGCGTGGTCGGCACACTCGATATTGAGAAAGCCATTCAGAAAGGCGAACGGCACTTCGAGCCGGGCGTATTGGCCAATGCCAACGGCGGCCTGCTCTACATCGATGAAGTCAACCTGCTCGATGACCATGTCGTCGACCTGCTGCTCGATTCGGCGGCGATGGGTATGAACATCGTCGAGCGCGAAGGCATCTCCTTCTCGCACCCGGCCCGCTTTATCCTGGTCGGGACGATGAACCCCGAAGAGGGCGACCTGCGCCCGCAGTTGCTCGACCGTTTCGCTTTTTCCGTTGAAATTACCGGGATTCGCGATACCCGCGAGCGGGTGACCATTATGGAGCGCAACCTGGGCTATGAAGCGGATGCGAATGCCTTCCGCAAGGTGTTCCTTGACAAAGAAGGCGAGCTTTCGCGCCAGATTGAATTGGCCCGCAAACTGGTGGGCCAGGTGACGCATACCAAGCGCGATATGCTTTCGATTGCCGCCCTGACCTCTTCCTTAAATGTGGACGGCCATCGCGCCGACCTGGTCATCCTGAAGGCCGCCCGCGCCCAGGCCGCCTTCGAGGGCCGCACCACGATTACCGATCATGATATTGCCCTGGCCGCCGAACTGGCCCTGCCGCACCGCATCAAGCGCGGCCCCTTCCACCAGGCCGAACTGACCAGCCAGCAATTGCAGGAACGTATCGAGCAGTTGGTCGGTCAGTCTGTACCCGAAGATGGTCCTGAACAGGAATCAGGCCAGTCCGAAGATGCGCAGGAAAAAAAAAGTCGATCCTAGAAAACTCGATTGAGGATGATTCCTCGGAGGCCGGCGCCCCTGAGCCGGCTCCGCAGGATGTCTTTGCCAACAACAACGCCAACTGGTGGGATGGCGGCAAAAGGGTTAAAACTGGCGAAACCTTTGCCCCGCGCAAACTCGATACCCCCCTCGATAAACTGACTCGCAAAAATGCCGGCCGTCGCTCGCGGACTCGTACTGACCGCAAGCGTGGCCGGTATATCATGTCGCGCCCGGCCAATGGCAAAACCAGCGACATTGCCTTTGACGCCACCATCCGCGCGGCTGCGCCATTCCAGAAACGGCGTGAAGAGCAACGCAAACACATGGCTTTTGCCATCCTGCCCGGCGATTTGCAGCGCAAGATTCGCGTCAAGCGCATGGCCAACCTGGTGCTGTTCCTGGTGGATGCCTCCTGGTCGATGGCGGTGGCCGAGCGCATGAACGCAACCAAGGGCGCAATCCTGTCCCTGCTGACGGACGCTTATCAGCGCCGTGACCGGGTTGGGCTGATTGTCTTCCAGAAAGACCGCGCCACCCTCGTCCTGCCGCCGACCAATTCGGTGCAACTGGCCCAGCGCGCCCTGATGGAAATCCCGGTTGGCGGCAAAACCCCGCTTTCGGCGGGATTGTTGATGGCCCATGATGTGCTCATGCGCGAAAAACGCCTGCATCCCGACGTCCAGCCGCTGCTGTTGGTGATGACCGATGGCGCGGGCAACGTTTCGGTCGGAACGATGGCCCCGCAGGAGGAATCCTTCCGTTTTGCCGAGGCGATTGCCGAACAGCATGTCCGCTCGGTGGTCGTGAATATGGAACACGCCGCTTTTGACCAGGGGCTGGCCCAACAGTTGGCCGACCATCTCGAAGCGCCCTGCTACAGTCTGGGCGAGATCAAAGCCGAGAACCTGTACCACACTGTGCGCGAAGAGATGAACAGTGTTGCCACCAAGCGCTAACGGCTGATTGTGGTTAATAAAGAAACGAGAGGATGAGCAACCAAGCCCATCCTCTCGTTTCTTATTTCCCGTTTTTCATTTAATCGACAAACTTATAGCCTTGCGATTCAAGATACTTGCGTTCTTTTGCCTTGTGAACTTCTGCCAGCTTGGATTTGATTCCCAGCCAATCGGAGCCGTCCAGCGGATACCAGTGCAGGGCAACAAAGGAGATGAACAGTAAGATTCCCGGAACCAGTACCCAGCCGAGCAGGATGCCGGTTTCAGCGCTGGCCGACTGCAATCCCTTGCCCAGGGTCTGGTCGTAGCCCCACAGCCCCATAAAGGTCAACATCACCCATTGCGCCAGGCTGATGGCCGGTTTGGTGATCAGGCTGTTAACGCCGGCGTACATGCCCTCGCGGCGCAGGCCGGTGCGGTGTTCGTCCATATCGACCACATCGCCGTTCATCAGCGGAATCAGGTACATACCGCCTGAGAAACCCAGCCCGAAGAGCAGGAAGCCGATGGTGGCGGCGATGCTGTTTTGCCCGAGCAGGACAACGATAAAACAGCCAATCGCAAACAGCAGGCTGAACAGGCGGGTGCTGAATTTCACCCCCCAGGGTTCGCGGCGATTGATCCACAGGAAGACGCCGCCGATGATGCCAGCCGCCAGGGCGATGTAAAGCGGGGTGCGGGCCACGTCGATTTCGTCGAAGTAGTACCACAAGCCTTGCATCAGCGCGGTTTGCACGAACATGATGGTGAAACTGAGCACCTCGAAGATGACGAAGGAACGGTTTTTGAAGCACTGCACCAGCGCCTCGATGATACCGGGCTGCTCATCTTCCTGGGTGTAATGTTTTTCCTTGTAGAAAAAGGTGCTGGCATAGATGACCAGGCCCATGCCGACCGAGAACAGGATCATGAACCAGCGGAAGAAACTGATGCCCGCCAGGTCGCCCACCTCCGGCTTGATCGTGCCTTCGATGGCCACCGGCACGATGATGGTAAAAACCATGAAGATGATTTTCCAGACAAAGATGCTCGAGCGCGCCTTGTTCGAAATTGCCACTTCATAAGGCATGATGTACAGGCTGGTGGCGATGGCGGTGTAGAGCGTATCGTAGATGAACAATGCCAGCAGCATTTGGATGAACAGGCCCAATTGCGAATTGACGCCCGGAATATCGAGCCAGAACAGGATGAAGCCGAGTACGAAGATCGGCGTTCCATAGCGGATGTAGGGGATGCGCCGTCCGAGCTTGTTCTTGGTGCGGTCACTGATGTAGCCGAAGAGTGGATCGTTGACCGCATTCCAGATGCCGAACAACAGCCAGACGATGCCGGTGTAATAGGTCGACAGGCCGCGAATGTTGACGAAGTAATACGTCAACGCTCCGGCGGCTACCAGCGCTTGCAGGATCGCAACCGAGGCATCCGCCAGCGAAATCCAGACGCGGCTGGCAACAGGGACACGTTCTTCTTGCAGGGCAGAAGTGCTCATGGGCTTTTTCTCCGGGGTGGGGATAAGGATTTGACCTATTGTACACCCATTTGTGACCGGTAACATTATTAAATCAACAATTCCCTGGAATTCGTTGTCAAATGAACGCTGGGTTATAATAGCGCCTGTGAAAGCCCTGCGCCTGACCCTCGCGCTGATTTTCCTGATTGCCTCCTTGTCGTTGTTGGCCTGGGGCGTTCTTCCCAATCGGCGCGAGGTGCGCCGCCAATATCTTGAACCGACCCAGATGCAGTTGCCCACCCCGCAAGGATGGATTCCTGGATCGCACCTGTCAAGGGTAGATGTTCATCTTGAAAATCAACAGACCGCCAGGATTGCGGCCTGTTTTGTCTTAATTTTGTAAGAGGAGTATTCCCGGGTGACCACGCTTTTTTTTGCGACTGATATTCATGGTTCAGATATTTGCTGGAAAAAATTTCTCAACGCCGGCAAATTTTATGGGGCGGATGTGCTTATCCTGGGTGGGGATATGACCGGCAAGGCGATTGTGCCGGTTGTGCATCGCGGGGGCGAGCAATACAAAATAACGCTTTTACAACAGGATTTTGATGTTCAAGGCGCCGATGAATTGGCCGAGATGGTCCGGCGCATCCGCAGCCGGGGTTATTACCCCTACCTGACCAACCCGGATGAACTGGTTGAATTGGAGCGCAATCCCGACCGCATCCACGAGATTTTCATGCGCGAAGTGTTGCGGGTCATGGCTGAATGGCTTGAACTGGCTGAAACCAAATTGGCCGGCAGCGGGATGCGGGTTTTCGTCGCGCCCGGCAACGATGACCAGTTCGAGATCGATGAAATGCTCCGCTCGGCGAAACATATCCGCCTGGCTGAAGGGCAGGTGGTCGCCCTGGATGCCCAGCATGAGATGATCTCCTCCGGCTGGTCGAATCGCACCCCCTGGAACACCTACCGCGAAGAGGATGAACCCGATCTGGCCGCGCGTTACCAGGCCATGATTGCTGGTTTGCGTGACCCGCGCAACGCTGTTTTCAATATCCATGTTCCTCCTTTTAAATCCAATCTCGATGAAGCCCCTGAATTGGATGAAAACCTGCGCCCCAAATATGCCGGGAATGCTCTTAAGCCGGTTGGCTCAACCGCCTTGCGCGCGGCCATCGAAAAACATCAGCCGCTGCTCAGCCTGCATGGACATATCCACGAAGGGCGCGGCCACAGCCGAATCGGTAAAACGTTGTGCATCAATCCCGGCTCGTTGTACGAGCAGGGCGTTTTGCAAGGAGCATTAGTTAAGCTCGGCAAGAACAAAATTGAAAGCTATGTGCTAACCCAAGGTTGACACCAAACCACCCAACAGGAGAATTCCCATGTCTGATCTTTTTATCCGTAAAGCTACCGGTCTGGTACGTTCCTGGTCAGTATTCGATGCGTTCGTTTATGCTTTTTTTTCCATCAACCTGGTCACTCTGGGCCTGTATAGCTTTAGCCAGATGTATTCGCTTCAGGGCGGCCTGGTCTGGTCGCTGCTTCTCAGCGCGCTCTTTATCCTGTTTGAAGTGGTTGTGTATGCGGCCCTGATTGCGGTCATGCCGCGCTCCGGCGGCGATTACGTCTGGCAAAGCCGTATCCTCGGCGGCGGAATCGGATTTATCCTGGCAGTGACCGGCTGGTGGTTCATCCTCTGGCTCTGGGTTCCGCTCTACGCTGACATGCTGCGCCACATCGTCATTACCCCCATCCTGGGGATTTTGGGCGCGAAAGATGTGGCCCTCTGGTTCGGCCAGACATCGCTTGGCCTGTTCACCACCGCCCTGATTACCCTGGCGATTGTCACTTTTTATATTATTTTGGGCATGAAACGTTACGCCCAGATTCAGAAGTGGTGTTTTTATGGCGGCATCCTGGGGCTGCTGCTGATGGTTGTTCTGCTGTTAAGCGGCTCTCCCGAAACCTTCAAAGCCGGGTTGGAATCAAATGCGGTCGCCCTGTTTGGGGCGCAGGCGGATGTTTACGAGGCCACTGTCGCCGCCGGGCAGGCCGCCGGGGCCGCCCTGCCGCTGACGGGGGGCACGTTCAACCTGGTGTTGTTGACCCTGCCGTATATCGTCTTCTTTAACTTGTGGCCCAACTGGGGCGCGACGCTGTATGGCGAAGTGCGCGGCGCGACTGATTTCAAGCGCAACTTTGCCGGTATGGCTTCTGCCCTGGCCGTCACCACCCTGCTGGGAATCGGTGTTTTGTTTGCAATATCCAAAACCATCGGCTGGGATTTCTACGTTCAGGCCAATGGCGCCTGGTGGAACCATGCCTGGGGATTAACCGAGCAACAGCCGCCTTTGCCCATCTGGCCTTATCCGGCGCTCTTGGCTGCCTTCCTGACCGAGAGCCGTCCGCTCCAATTTCTGCTGGTGGGATTGATGAGTCTCTGGTGGTTTGGCTGGAGCGGAACGGTTTTCCTCTCATCTACCCGGGTCGTCTTTGCGGCTGCCTTTGACCGCCTGCTGCCCGAAAAGGTGGCCGAGGTCGATGAGCGCAGCGGCACGCCGGTGGTCGCCCTGTTGCTGATGGTTGTGCCGTCGATTGTGGTTTCCTTCCTGTTTGCGTATGACGTGTTGGGCTTCCGCTCCCTGACCCTGGCTTCGACTCTGGTGATTGCCGTAACCTATTTCGGTACAACCATTGCCGCCACCCTGCTGCCGTATCTTAAACCGGACTTGTACAACGCTTCGCCGATTGCCAAGTTCAAGGTTTTGGGCATCCCGCTGATTACGGTGGCCGGCGTTATTTTTGGCTCTTTCCTGGCTTACTTGCTGTTCCAATGGCTGTTTGACCCCAATGCGCTGTATGGGATCGGTTATAGCATCAACGAGAACGGCTATAAAAATGGAACATCCCTGGCTTTTATGGGGATTTTGTATGGCGTGGCTGCGGCGATTTACTTCGGTTTCAAAGCCTACCGCAAACACAGCGGCCTTAACCTCGACAAAGTTCATTCAGAAATCCCGGTGGAATAGGTGCCTATGGAAGCTGCTGAAATTGTTGCCGAAATGGATCGTATCGTCAGCGCTGCCCGCGCTGAACAAATCCACCTGCGGGTGATTGGCGGGCTGGCTGTCCACTATCACAGCCCGCGGGTGCGCGGTCGTGAATTTGGCCGCGAGTACGCCGACCTCGATTTCGTCGTGCGCAAACACGACCGGCGCAAGCTGGAATCTTTTTTCAGGAACTTTGGCTACCTGGGCGACCGTAATTTCAACCTGGTCAACGGCGAGCGGCGCTTGCTGTATATCCATCCCCAGACCGGCCGGCACATCGATATTTTCGTTGGCGATTTCGAAATGTGCCACAAATTGCCTTTGCGTGACCGCCTGGACGCCCATCCCGTGACCATTCCGCTGGCCGAATTGCTCTTATCCAAAACCCAGATTGTGCAACTCAACCGCAAAGACGCCCTCGACCTGGTTGCCTTGCTGCTCGACAACGAACTCAGCTTCCATGACGAAAACAAGATCAACCTGGATCGCATCCTGCGCCTGTGCCGCCGCGATTGGGGCTTGTACAAAACCACCAGCATCAACCTGAAACGGCTTGAAGAAATCCTGCTGCGCGAAAATCCCGGCCTGTCCGACGCCGATACCCAACTCGTCCTGGGTCGTATCGGCCAGCTCCGCCGCGCTTTGCAGGCCATGCCCACCAACATCCTGTGGAAAGCGCGCGACCGGCTCGGGACGCGCATCCGCTGGTACACCGAAGTCGAGGAAG
Source organism: Chloroflexota bacterium (assembly GCA_023459215.1). Lineage (GTDB taxonomy): Bacteria > Chloroflexota > Anaerolineae > Anaerolineales > Villigracilaceae > UBA8950. Next base: position 82,486 of record JAEWVF010000061.1, on the reverse strand, counting down.
TCGAGCGCTGATTATCGATGAAACGGGCCTATCGTGTGTTCGGGATTGGGCTGACTCTCCTGCTGGCCCAACTGGCTTGCGGAGTGAGCAATTCTGCGCCTGTCGCGGAAGCGCCTGCCGCCGCAGCGCCCTCCCCGCTGCCTGCCCTCACGCAGGAGGCGCTTTTCCCCACTGAAACCGGGTTGCCGCCGCAGCCCGCTGTCGCCGAATCGCGCATGTTGACGCTGGAATACCCTCCGCAGATTCGCGCCGGGGATTCCGACCTGATTCGCCTGACGCTTGAAGTGGATGACCTGGGGAATTTGACCGCCACTGCTGAAACGGCGGGCCAGTTGACGCAGGGTGAGCTGGTTCAGATCCCCAATATTTACGAAACGCACAATATTGTCGCCGAAACCCGCCTCGACCTGGCCGGCATCCAGATCGATCCACCCGGAGCGATGAGCGAAACCCTGCGCCCTGGGCAGTCGCTGACCTTCTACTGGAGCGTGCGCGCCGAGCAGGTTGGCAACTATCGCGGCACACTCTGGTTCTACCTGAATTTTGTCCCGCTGGATGGCGGTCCCGAACAGCGCCAGGCGCTTTCGGCTCAGAAGGTTGAAATCGAGGCGGTGGATTTCCTGGGGCTGAAAGCCCAACCGGTGCGCTGGCTGGGCGCCGCCGGGACGCTGGTCAGCACCTTTTTGGGAATGCCTTTTCTTGAAGAATCGCTCAAATGGCTCTGGCGCAGGGTTCGAAAACAAAAATGAAATAGAATCCTGAAAAAGTAAATACCGACTTTATACAAACGTTCCGCTGAATGTTTACGAAACTTGTAAACATTCAGCGGAACGTTTCGGTTTCTAATGAACAAAATTGTTAGGCCGGCTTTTATTTCGCGAACAGAATTGTTAGGCATTTGCCCATATCACTAAAGCATCTTATGCGTCATAAGGAGTGAACCGACTTTTTACCTACAGGCAAAAATCATGAACTTTTCTGTTTTGAAATTTCGATCCAATACAAAGAAAGGCCAGGGCGCTGTCGAATTTGCCCTGGTTCTCCCTGTATTGCTGCTTTTGGTCTTGGGCTTGATCGAAACCGGCCGCTTGATTTTTTATTATAGCGCCGTCACCAATGCCGCGCGTGAAGCAGCGCGATACGGTTCGGCCACGGGTATTAATGAGAGTGGTATGTTCCGCTTTGAAGATTGCAATGCGATTGTGAATTCTGCCGTCAGGGTGGGCTTTTTGAATTCCGTGCGCCCTGAAAATGTCAATGTGACTTTCGACAGCGGCCCAGGAACAGCGGTTCTTGGCGGTTGCCCCGGCAATACCGATGGAAATACAACCCAACCGGATAGCGCCTCCATTCAAACTGGCACACGTATCGTTGTGCGGGTGGCAAGCCCGTTCGATACCATGATCCCAGGTTTATTGCCTTACCAGGGTCTAACCATCCGCTCTGAAAGTGCGCGCACGATCCTGCGGGCGGTCAATATCGAAGGGGAAGGTGTTGTTGAGGAAGCCAAGGCTCCATTTAATACCCGTACCCCTACGCCTACCCAGACTTTTACCGCAACCCCAACTGCTACCGCAACCGAGACATCGATTTACAGCCCTACGCCAACCTTAATTTTAACTTCAACCCCAACTGTTACCCCAACCTTTACCCCAACCTTAACAGCTACTCCCACTATTACAAACACACCCATGCCGCTCGTAATCCAGTGGGTTAATCCTCAAATCGCTTCTGATGGGGTTGTCTATATAGCTCATCGCAACGATACGAAGTTCGAGGCGATTGCCTATGACCCGAACGTGTGCCCAAATGGTGTCGCTGATGCCTTTACCGAAACATGCAATATTAATCGTGTTCAATTTTATCTTTACGCAGAGGATGGCGGAACGTTAAAAAATTGGGCAAGCGACCAGAGTAACCCATTCTGTGTTTATGGCTCTGCCGGCACTTGTGAATGGATGGATGATACCCATTGGGGACTCGGCGCAGGTACATATACCTTGATTGCCCGAGCGCGAAATAATCAATATGTTTATTCAGAAGAAAAGAGTTTCACTTTTGTTATACCTGAAAACCTACCAGCGTTTGTTTCGATCTCTCATCCTACTTCTGGGCAGGTATTAACAGCAAGTAATCAATCCAGGTTTCAGGTTGTCGCTTATGATGCAGACCTTTGCGATGGCGTCACTTGTTCTTCTGGTGGCGTGCAAAAGGTCGAAGTTGAGATACTGGATGCTACCGATATGTCAGTTGAAATCAGTTGGACAGGTGGTTCGGCGCTTACTTCGTCCCCCTATTGTGTCAATGGCTCCACCAATGGCACGTGTAATGCGCTTGCAAATGCTGATTGGAACAAACTCAAAAATGGTTCGGGCAGTTACATTTTCAGGGCCAGAGCGTTGGGAACTGACACGACTGCCTGGACAGACTGGGTAACCGTTGCTTTTCGGGTTCAGAAATAGCATTTCAATCAAAATATAGAGAGGTACATATGAACCAAAACCACAATTCAAAACTGGAAAAAGGGCAAAGCCTGGTTGAATTAACCATCTCTCTGGTTTTTTTGATCGTTTTGCTGATCGGCGTGGTGGATTTCGGCCTGGCTTTCTTCTCTTGGGTGGCCATCCGGGACGCATCCCAGGAGGGTGCCGTTTATGGCGCAGTGCATCCTGTCGGCGCTGATGGCTCGCTGAACCCTGATATTGAGACTCGTATTCGTAACGTATCAACAACCCCGGTTCGTATGAGCGACACCAGCCGGGTGCATGTGACAATCACCCCTGGTGATCCGCCCTGCCCCGGCATGCCGATCGATGTTATTGTGGAATATGATTACAAAACCATTACTCCCTTTGTGTCTACATTTGCGGGCCAGAACTTCAAATTGCGCGCCAGGACTATCAATACAATCCTGACATCCGATCATGCCTCGTGCCCGTAGCCTGGCCTTGTGCAACTAACCTTGATTTGAGGAGACAAACTATGAAATCAGAAAAAGGACAGGCGCTTATCCTGATCGCTTTTAGTATTGTGGCGATGCTGGGACTAACGGCTCTCGCGCTGGACGGCGGCAATGCTTTTGCGGATCGACGCCATGCTCAAAATACGGCGGATGCATCTGCGTTGGCTGCGGCACTCTACAAGATTCAAACCCCATCCAGTTCCTACTCCGATCTCGAAAAGGTTGTTTGGCATCGCGCGGCCAGCAACGGTTATACGATCCAAGAGAATATCACCTTGCATGTTCCCCCTGTTGATGGTCCTTATGCGGGCAATGCCCAGTATCTACAGGTTAAGATAGTGTCTCCTGTGGAAACCTGGTTCGCCCAAATCGTTGGGGTGGCGATGATTACCAATCGTGTAGAGGCTGTGGCTCGCGCCAAACCGCTGACCCCCTTTTATGATGGCCACTCAGTGGTTGCGCTTAGCCCTGGGGATGGCAAGAACAACACGCCCGAAATGAAATTCTACGGTTCCGCGGTTGAAGTGGCTGTTTCCGGGAGCGGCGTTTTTGCCAACTCGAGCGATAAATGTGCGGTCGATACCTCGGGCGGGCCTGATCTTTCTGTACCCTATATTAACTCGCCTGGTACGATTTGCGGTGTTTCCGGGATAAAAACGGGTTCCGGAGTGCAGTATCCGTTCCCCCCTGACCATTCTTACCTGGCGGATCTGTGTAAGCGCGCGAACGCAGTGAAAATTAATGGGGATTTTCCCGGAAAAGGCGCGATTGAGGATAATAAAATTTACTGTATCTCCGGTGATTTCAAAATCACCGGCGGCGATTATATTGCCAGTAACGTAACCTTTGTTGTCAATGGTGGCGTGAGCATTTCAGGTAATGGCACCTTGCAGTTGACTTCAGCGCCCAGCCTGCCGCTGTTCTATTTGCCTTACGCTGCAAACAAGGTTGATAATAACAAATATACAGTGACGATTAACGGTAATTCAAATATGAAATTAACCGGTCAGTTATTGGCCCCCGCATCGCATTGTAAAATTAATGGAACCGGCGCGACCAATCCGATGAAGGGTCAGGTAATCTGTTATACGGTTGAAATGGGTGGCAATGCGGATGCCATCGTGATCTACCAGGATAGCGATAATATGGATGAACCTCCTCAGATCGAGCTTACTCAATAAGTATTGCAGCAACAGATTGATAAGATTTCTGATAGGGGCTGGCTTTGGTCAGCCCCTGTTTTTTGCTTCCTGGAGACGATGATTTTCCTTTTTACTAACCTGAAGCGCATAGGTGGTCTTCATTGTTTTTTAATACTTTGCAATATATTTACAAAATCTAGGCGAATAGCGATGGTCGGTTGAAAATCTGGTTCTCGATCCAGGAGAACTTGTATAATATCTTATAAGAGAAGGCAAGATATGACATTCAGGGTGGTGCGGGGGATGTGATAAAACTTGTGGAGCGTGGATAAGGGCAGATTTTCATACAGTAACATTCATTTCAGCCCATATCCAAAACAACATCTTATACGTCTTAAGGAGTAGATTAAACAGCATGCCTGGTAATACAAAAGTGCTTCCATTGGATGAACGGGATTTACTTAGGCGCGCCCATGATTTTGACGAATCTGCATTAAGCACGATATTTGATGTGTTTTACGAACCCATCTATCGTTATATTTTTCGACATGTTCACCATAGCCAGACTGCTGAAGATTTGACGGCAGATGTTTTTCGCAATTTTCTCGAGAACTTGAATACCAGGCGCGGCCCGTCCAAATTTTTGAAAGCCTGGTTATATAAGGTGGCGCACAACTTGATGATCGATGAGTTGCGCCGGAACAAATATCGCAGTCATGACCCATTGGAAGATGACCACCAGGATCATGAGCAACGAGTTGGCGAACAGGCAGAGAAATCCATCCAGAGCAAGCTGCTGCGGGATGTTTTGCATCAACTGACAGATAAACAGAAGGATGTAATTTATCTGAAATATCTTCAAGGCCTCGATACTGAAGAAATCGCGTATGCATTGAATATGAGTGTTGGCACTGTTAAAGCATTGCAGCATAGAGGCTTGCAATCCATGCGCCGCCATCTTGACCAGATTGATGAGTTTGATGAAAAGGATTTATGAACACAGAGCAAGAGTTTGACGATGTTATTCGTATTTTCAAAGATTTCGATGAGTCATCGACGCCCAACCCATCGCGGCAGGCCTCTGCGCGCCGCAATTACCTGGCGCATGCCTCTCGCTTGAAAAAAGAACGGCTTGCGCGGCCCGGCCTGTTTGCAAAACGGACGGTGGTTTCTGTCTTCCGGTTTGCCATGGCTGTCTTGCTGGTTTTCGTTGGGCTGGCCGGTGTTTTGACCGGCACCGCTTATGCAGCTGATCCTGCTATGCCGGGCGATTTGCTTTACCCTGTCGATTTGCAGGTTGAAGAAATTCAGTTGCGTCTTGTCAGGGAACCCGCGCAAGCTGTGGAGTTGTCACTTTCTTTTGCCGGGGAAAGGTTGTCAGAAGCCAAGGAATTGGCCACTCTTGGCCGGGAGCCGCAAATGCTTTCGGCGTTGAACGGCTACCAGAAAATTATAGCCAGTCCACAGTTGGCGAACGTGAAGGATGCCGCCCTTAATCAACAAATTGTTGAAGCATTGGCTGTGCATGAAAGCGAACTGCGCGCGGTTCGTTCACTTGTTCCTGTGCAAAATCAAATTGCTTTTGACAGAGCCTTGGGGCTTGTTAGCGCACAGATCGAGCGCCATGCGCACCCAATGGCGGAGGGCGAACCGCAGGTGGCGAGCCCGACCGAAACCCTTTTGCCGAGTCTGACCCCCACAAGTGTTTCTGGAACGAGCGTCGAATCGTTGCTCATCCCAGGTATAGGACCTGGAACTCTGCCTTATCTGATGCAAGAAGAGACCATCGAATATTATAATGGGAGTTCTCCTGCGCCCCCTCCGGGACTGGGAGGCGCCAATCCTGATGCTCCAGGCCAGAGCAATCCCGGTCAGGGCAATCCTGATGCTCCAGGCCAGAGCAATCCCGGTCAGGGCAATCCTGTTCCTCCTGGCCAGAGCAATCCAGGCCAGGGCAATCCTGTTCCTCCTGGCCTGGATAACAAACCGGAAAAACCGGAAAAACCGGAAAAACCGGAAAAGGATTAGAGTCACACTCAGTTGTACATTACAATGCTTGTGATTTTGTGCTAACGACAAGAACTGGCAATTTGCCAGTTCTTGTTTTCTGGCATTCCTGTTCCATATTTTTACAAGATTATATTATCTTGGGAAATAAAAACCTGGCTTTGTCATAAGTTTTATAAATACATGACAAATATCACCTGGAAATGATACAACCGTAAATTCCTTTGAATTTGGGCTTGTGATAAAATTCTAACGTCCATTTGTGACGAAAAACCCAATCTATACGAGGAGATTTTATGCAAAATCCGTGGGTTTATCTCGGCCTCTTCCTGATTGTGGGGATAATCATCCCGGTTGCCGCGATTGTCATGGCGGCGATTCTTGGCCCCAAAAAGCCCAATCCCATCAAGTTAAGTACCTATGAATGCGGTATGGAAACGGTGGGGGATAACTGGGTGCAATTCAAGGCGCAATATTATGTTTTTGCGCTGGCCTTCCTGATTTTTGACGTAGAAACGGTATTCCTGTTCCCCTGGGCCTTGTCCCTGAACGTGATGCCCGTTTTTGTCGCCGTGGAAGGTGTCATCTTCATTCTCATCCTGCTGTCCGGTCTCTACTATATCTGGCAAAAAGGGATGCTGGATTGGGTTTAATATCCATTTGACAAGAAAGGCTGATAGGCGAACCTTATCAGCCTTTTTATTGTTGCAGAGGAGCAATCAATGGAATTTCTGACAGATCCAATCAAAGTGGTGTACGACTGGTTGATGAGCCTTTTCCTCGGTTGGGGCTGGGCTGACTGGGTTTCCATCCTGGTTATCTACCTGTTGGGCATCGTTGTCTTCATCATGGCTGTGATGGTGGTGGACATCCTGCTGGTCTGGGTCGAGCGTAAAGTTGTGGCCCGCTTCCAGGACCGCCTCGGCCCGAACCGGGTCGGCCCGTTCGGCTTGTTCCAGCCATTCCCCGATATTATCAAACTGATTCTCAAGGAAGATATCACCCCCGAAGGCGCGGATCGGGTGCCTTTTAACCTGGCGCCGATCCTTTCGCTGGCTTCGGTGCTCTTCCTGTGGGCCGTGGTTCCGCTGGCTTCGCGCATCTATGGCGTCGACCTGAACGTAGCCCTGCTTTACCTGGTGGCGGCGGGCGCGATTGGCACGCTTTCCATCATCATGGCGGGCTGGGCCTCGAACAATAAATACGCCCTGCTTGGCGCGTACCGCATGGTGGCGAACATGATTTCCTACGAAATCCCGATGATTGTCGCTCTGCTGATCCCGACCGTGCTGACCGGTTCGATGAGCCTGAAAACCATTACAGAAGCGCAGTTCACGGATGGCGGCGTCTGGTTTGTGTTGGTTTCGCCGCTCGGCGCGCTGATTTTCCTGATTGCGGCCATTGCCGAATTGGGACGTTCGCCCTTCGACCTGAATGAAGGCGAATCGGAAATCGTTTCCGGTTTCCACATCGAATACTCGGGCATGAAATTCGGCTTGTTCTACGCCGGTGAGTTGCTGCACGCCTTCACCTTCGGTGGTTTTATCGCGGCGCTCTTCTTCGGCGGCTGGCATGGCCCCTGGGCAGAACAGTACCCATTGCTGGGCGCGTTCTACTTCGTGGTCAAGGCCATGATTGGCTACTGGGTCATCATGTGGGTTAAATACACCGTCCCGCGTATCCGCATCGACCATATGCTGGCCTTCAACTGGAAATTCCTGACCCCGCTTTCCTTCATCTTGTTGATGGTGACCGCGGTGGTGCATCGCATCCTGCTCGGCGCAGATACCTGGCTCTACGTGGCGGGCATGTTCCTGTCGAATGTCATCGTGGCCTGGATCACGGTCGAAGGCCTGCGCTTCCAGGCGCGCCGCAAGCGTGAAGCCGCCTCAGCGGCCACGGCTGGCGATTAGGACGGGGAGGACTGGAGATTATGACTGCTGAACAAATCATCTTTTTCCTGACCTCGGCGCTGATCCTGGTATCGGCGTTGATGGTCGTCACCACCCGCAACCTGGTCCATGCGGCCCTGTGGCTGGTTTCCACCCTGTTCGGCGCGGCGGTGCTCTTCGCCACGCTCGATGCGGCTTTCCTGGCGGTGGTTCAGGTGGTGGTCTACATCGGCGCAATTGCGATTATGTTCATCTTTGCCGTGATGTTGACCCGCCGCAACCTGCTCGACAAGGTCTCGCAGACCAATGCTGGCTGGCCCTGGGCGGCCCTGATTTCGATTGCCACCCTGGCCGGGCTGGTTTTCCTCTCGGCCCAGATGCCAAACGCTGGCGCGCAGAAGGGCGGCATTACCGGCGACCCGCTGATGACGCTTTCCGCGGCTTTGGTCTCGCCCGATGCCTATGTCCTGGCCTTTGAAGTGGCCTCCATCCTGCTCTTGGCCGCCCTGGTTGGCGCAGTTTATCTTGCGAACCGCAAATAGGAGGCGTGTAGATATGATTCCTTTGTCCTGGTATCTCTTCCTTTCGGCGGCGCTTTTCAGCATTGGCCTGTATGGTGTGCTGGCGCGTAAAAACGCAATTGCGATTTTGCTCGGCGTCGAACTGATGCTGAACGCCGCCAACATCAACCTGGTTTCGTTCTGGCGCTATGGCAACACCGCGTTGATGGGCGGACAGGTTTTCTCTATCATTGTCTTTGCCGTGGCCGCCGCTGAAGTGGCAGTCGGCCTGGCGCTGGTCATCGCCATTTACCGCAGCCGCAACACGGTCGTGGCCGATGAACTTGACCTCATGAAGTGGTAGGAGCGAACGATGGCGACTGAAACACTTATCTGGCTTCTCCCCCTGCCGCCCTTGCTGGCGTTCTTCCTGATTGTGCTCTTTACCCACAAGAACAAGGCGCTCAGCCACAGCATTGCGGTTGGCGCAGCCCTGCTTTCTTTCTTGGGAAGTATGGTTGTTTTCATCCGGGCCCTGGGTGTTGAGCACTTTGGCGAAGGCGAGCACGTTTTTACTCATTCCACTCCTTGGTTGCCGACTGGTAAAACTTTCCTGGAAATCGGCGTCCTGATCGATCCGCTTTCGGCGGTGGTGCTCTTCTTTGTGGCCATTACGGTGCTGATGATTTTCATCTACAGCGTTGGCTATCACAACTTCGGCCAGCCCAAAGGCGACCATGACCACCCCGGCCTGCCGCCGCATGGCGCAACCGTTACTGATGCGCATGGCCACAAGCACACCGTCTTGTCGGTCGAACCGATGTACAGCCGCTTCTTTGCCTTCATCGGCCTGTTTGCCTTCGGCATGTATACTCTGGTCGTTTCGGATAACCTGCTGACGATGTTTGTTGGCTGGGAAATCATGGGTCTGTGCTCGTACCTGCTGATTGGCTTCTGGTTTGCCAAGCCTTCGGCCCGCGCTGCGGCCATCAAAGCTTTTATGACCACCCGCGTTGGCGATGTCTTCATGCTGTTGGGTATTGCTTTCCTGTATTCGGCCACCGGCACGCTTTCTTTCCGTGAAATTTTCACCCACGAGACGCTGGCTGTCCTGGCTGGTACTATGACCCCGGTCTTCGGCTTGTCCGCTGCCGGGCTGATTGCCATCCTGCTCTTCATCGGGACAATCGGTAAATCGGCGCAGTGGCCGTTACACATCTGGCTGCCGGACGCGATGGAAGGCCCGACCCCCGTCAGCGCCATGATCCATGCGGCCACGATGGTCTCGGCTGGCGTTTACGCTGTCCTGCGCATGTTCCCGCTGCTGACCGCTGGCTGGGATCATCACAGTCTGACTCCCGAGATGAGCGTGGTGGCCTTCATCGGCACGTTCACCGCCATTTTCGCGGCGACCATCGCCCTGGCCCAGAACGACATCAAGAAAGTCCTGGCTTACTCGACCATCTCCCAGCTTGGCTTCATGATTGCCGCCCTGGGCATGGGCGCGTATATTGCCGCCGCTTTCCACCTTGTCACGCATGCCTTCTTCAAGGCACTGCTTTTCCTTGGCTCTGGTTCGGTCATTCACGGCATGGAGCATGGCGTCCTGCACACCGGCAACCACAAGGTTGACCCGCAGGATATGTTCAACATGGGCGGCCTGCGTAAGAAGATGCCGATTACCTTCTGGACTTTCCTGATCGGTGGTCTGGCTCTCTCCGGTTTCCCGCTCGTCACGGCTGGTTTCTGGTCGAAGGATGAAATCCTGGCGGATGCTTTTGCCCACGAGCATTGGACGATCCTCATCACTCTCTCGCTTGCCGCGCTTATGACGGCCTTCTACACCATGCGCCAGATCACCCTGACCTTCTTCGGCGAACCGCGCACGAAGGAAGCCGAACACGCCCACGAAACCCCGTGGACGATGACCCTGCCGCTGGCGATCCTGTCAGTTTTTGCCATCGGCTACGGCTGGGTGGGCATCCCGGAAAAATTCCCCCTCATCGGCGGCCTGATTCCGAACTGGTTCCACGAATTCGTCGGCGGAACCCTGCTCGAACATCCCAAGGCGGTTGAGTTTAGCTGGATTCCGCTGACCATTTCGCTGGTGGTTGCCCTGGGCGGCCTCGGCCTCGGTTGGCTGGTTTACAAGGATGTCAAAGCCGGACAGCCCGACCCGCTCCAGAAACTGCTTGGCCCATTCTACGCTCTGTTCCAAAACAAGTGGTTCTTCGACGAGTTCTACGCCTTCTTTGTGGTCAAGCCGATTGTCTGGATTTCGGAAGTCTTTACCACCGCAATGGACAAGGGCGCGATCGACGGCATCCTGCACTTCATCGGCAAGCTGCCCATCTGGATTGGCGATTTCCTGCGCAACAAGTTCGACAAACCGTTTATCAATGAGTTCATTGGTGATGGCACTGCGGCTGTCTTCCAGAAGGCTGGCCACGAACTGCGCTATACCCAAACCGGGCGCATCCAGAGTTATCTGGTCGTCTCGGCTTCCTTCCTCATCGTCCTGGTGGCGGTGCTGGCTTATCTTTTCCTTTTTGCCTAAAGGGAGTGAACAATGGACTTCATTAGCACTCACCTGTTGACAACCATCCTGTTCTTCCCCGTCCTGGCGGCGCTGGTCATCCTGTTCATTCCCGGTGACCAGGTCAAGGCCATCCGCTGGACGGCTCTCCTGGCCAGCCTCGTTCCGCTCGGCCTGTCGATCTGGCTGTGGCTGGGTTTCGACTCGACTGCTGCCGGGTTCCAGTTCGAAGAGCAATACGAATGGTATGCGGCCATCAACTCGACCTTCCACATTGGCGTGGACGGGCTTTCGCTCTCGATGGTTCTGCTGACTGTCCTGCTGACCCCGCTGGCGATTTTGGCTTCCTTCAACATCAGCGACAAGGTCAAAGCCTACATGATCCTGTTCCTGCTGCTTGAGACAGGCATGTTGGGCGTTTTCCTGGCCCTTGATCTGCTGATTTTCTTCGTTTTCTGGGAAATCGGCCTGGTTCCGATGTACTTCCTGATCAACCAGTGGGGTTCGGCCAACCGCAACTACGCCTCGCTCAAGTTCTTCATCTACACCATGGCGGGCTCGCTCGGCTTGCTGCTGGCCATCCAGATGCTGGGTGTGCTCTTCCAGACTTATGACATTGTCACCCTGGCCGAGCGTTGGTCGGGATTGGAAGCCTCGACCTTGCTCGGGCTTTCGACCGGCACGGTTAAAACGGTCGCATTTTGGGCCTTTGTGGTTGCTTTCGCCATCAAAGTCCCGGTTTGGCCCTTCCACACCTGGCTGCCCGATGCCCACACTGAAGCCCCAACCGCCGGTTCGATGATTCTGGCCGGTGTCCTGCTCAAACTGGGTGCATACGGTTTCCTGCGCCTGGTGCTGCCCTTCTATCCCGAAGAAGCGGCCCGGTTTGCCGGTTGGCTGGCCTTCCTGGCGGTCATGGCAATCATCTTCGGCGCGTTCGGCTCCTACGGTCAGACCGACTTCAAGCGGCTGGTGGCCTACTCGTCCATCAACCACATGGGCTTTGTCCTGCTCGGTATCGCCGCAGCGGCCAAAGCAGTCGGCACCCTGGATGCGACCATCGCCCTGAACGGGGCAGTCCTGCAGATGTTCAACCACGGCCTTTCGGCGGCGGGCATGTTCTTCCTGGTCGGCGTGATTTACGAGCGCACCCACACCCGCGACCTGCGCCAGTTTGGCGGCCTGTTCCCGCTCGTTCCGGTCTACGGCACCATCCTGATTTTCACCAGCATGGCCTCGCTTGGCCTGCCCGGCCTGAACGGGTTCGTGTCCGAGTTCATGGTGGTGCGGGGTTCCTGGGCGATTTTGCCGGTGTTTACCGCGGTCGCCATGCTCGGCCTGCTGATGACTGGCGCTTACATCCTGAAAGGGATCAAGCAGGTTTTGCACGGGCCGCTCAATGAGCATTGGGCGCACGGCGAACACCGCCTGACCGAAATCAATATCCGCGAAATCCTTGTTATGGCTCCCTTGATGATTCTTATCCTCGTGATTGGCGTTTGGCCGATGTGGATTTTGGATGTCATCAACAAAGCCATGATGATGTTGTTCTAGCCGAGGTGCGCGATGCAATTTCCAATTCTTAGTGTCATTGTCTTCACCCCGCTGGTCGCCGCGCTGATCATCTTTTTGATGAATGGCGAGCGCAAGAACGAAATCCGTGTCACGGCCCTGGCCGCTGCGGTCTTTGCGCTTGTCCTGTCGATCTGGGTCTACTTCTCGTATGACCAGACTGCTGCGGGCTACCAGTTCATCGAAAAAGTGGACTGGCTGCCGGTACTGGGCATTTCCTACCACGTTGGCGTGGACGGGATCAGCACCCCGCTCGTCCTGCTGACCGGCCTGGTCATGTTCACCGGTGTGCTGATTTCGTGGGGCATTGACGACCGCCCGCGCGAATTCTTCGCCTTCCTGTTCCTGCTGGCGGGCGGCGTGTTCGGCGTTTTCGTCGCGCTCGACCTGTTCATGCTGTTCTTCTTCTACGAAATCGCCGTTTTCCCGATGTACCTGTTGATTGCCATCTGGGGCTGGAAGCAGACCCGCGAATACGCGGCCATGAAGCTGACCCTGTACCTGTTTCTCGGCTCGGTCTTCGCCCTGGTCGGCGCGCTGGCCATGTACTGGCAGGTCGGGATGAACACCGGCGTTTACACCTTCGACATGCTGGCCATGGAGAAGGCTGGCGCGATGGCGGGCATGGTCACGATTTTCGGCTATTCGATCCCCTTCCAGGTTTTCTGGTTCCTGCCGGTCTTCCTCGGCTTCGCCATCCTGGGCGGTATCTTCCCCTTCCACAACTGGTCGCCCGACGGTCACGTTGCCGCTCCGACCGCCGTCTCGATGTTCCACGCTGGTGTGCTGATGAAGCTGGGCGCGTTCGCTGCCCTGCGGGTGGGCATCATGCTCCTGCCTGAAGGCGCGGTGTACTGGAAGTACCTCATCCTCGGCCTGGCGCTGGTCAACGTGGTTTATGGCGCGTTTATCGCCATGATCCAGACCGACTTCAAGTACATCATCGGTTTCTCGTCTGTTTCGCACATGGGCCTGGTCATGCTCGGCTTCGCCACCCTCAACCGTGAAGGCATGGTTGGCGCGGGCTTACAGATGTTCTCGCACGGCGTCATGACGGCTCTCTTCTTTGCCGCCGTTGGCATGGTCTACGACCGCGCCCACACCCGCCAGCTTCCTGAATTGGGCGGCATGGCCAAAGCCCTGCCCTGGGTGGCGATTTCCTTCATCATTGGCGGTCTGGTCTCGATGGGTATGCCCGGTCTTTCCGGTTTCGTGGCCGAATTCCCGATTTTTATGGGCGTTTGGCGCGACCAATGGCTGGTGGCGGTCATCGCCTCGATTTCGATTGTCATCACCGCGGCCTATGTCCTGATTGCCATTCGGCGCGTTTTCTTCGGCGATATGCCTGCCCAGTTTGAAGGCCACATCCACCCGATCTCGGTTCTTGATAAAGTTGCCCTGGTCACGCTCTGCCTGGTCATGTTTGCCCTGGGCATGTTCCCCGGCCTGATGGCCCCGCTGGTCGAACTGGGCGTCCAAAACGTGCTGCGACTTTTGGGAGGTGCATAAATGAGTGTCAATTTACTGGCAATCCTGCCTGAAGTCCTGATGCTGGTGCTGGGCATCCTCGTCCTGGTGCTCGATCCGTTTTGGAAGGATGAGAAGCGCCGCCTGAACCTGGGCTGGTTGACTGCCGGCGGCCTGTTTGCCGTTCTCGCCGTTAGCCTGCTGGTGGGGCGTCCCGGCGCGGAAGGTGTCCTGGCCTGGGGGGGCATGGTGCGCTTCGACATGTTCGCCTACGCCTTCAAGCTCTTCTTCATCTTCGCCGCCGCCATCACCGCCCTCTTTATGATGGATGTCGACGGGACTTCCCGCCGCGCCGAGGCTTTTGCCCTGCTGCTGGCATCGACCATCGGGATGAGCCTGATGGCATCCGCCGCGGACCTGGTCATGCTCTACCTGGCGATTGAAACCACCTCCATTCCGCTCTACGTTTTGGCCGGTTTCCTGCTCGATGACAAGAAATCCACCGAAGCCGGGTTCAAATACCTGCTTTTCGGCGCGATGACCTCCGCCATCCTGCTCTACGGCTTGACCTTGGTCTACGGTTTCGGCGGCTCGACCTCCCTCGAAGACCTCGCCCGTCAGTTTGGCTCGGCGACTCCGTTTTCGATTGGCGTCCTGCTCCTGCTGGTGGTCGGACTTGGCTTCAAGCTCTCCCTGGCCCCCTTCCACTTCTGGGCCCCCGACACTTACGAAGGCGCACCCTCCCCGGTGGCCGGTTTCCTGTCGACAGCCTCCAAGGCGGCTGGTTTTGCCGTTCTCGTCCGCCTGTTCCTGACCGCTTTCGGCTCGACCGCGGAACAGTGGCAGTTGGTTTTGGCCATCCTGGCGGCCATCACCATGATTCTCGGCAACCTGGTGGCCCTGGCCCAGAAGAATCTCAAACGCCTGCTGGCCTATTCCTCGATTGCCCATGCCGGTTACGCTCTGCTGGGTGTGATCGCAGCGGCCTCGAACTCGGGCACAGGTTCGGAATGGGGCATTACCTCGGCGGTTTTCTACCTGTTGGCTTACATCCTGACCAACCTGGCGGCCTTCGGCATCATCGCCATCGTTGGCCGCACCATCGGCTCGGATGACATCCGCGCTTACGATGGCCTGAGCCGCCGTTCGCCTTACCTGGCGCTAGCCATGTTGGTCGCTTTCCTGTCGCTGTCGGGCATGCCGCCCTTTGGCGGTTTTGTTGGTAAATTCCTGGTCTTCTTCGCCGCCATCCAGGCCGGTTGGACCTGGCTGGTTGTGATCGGTATCGTCACCTCCATCGTGGGCGTGTATTACTACCTGACGGTGATGAAGTACGTTTACCTGTACCGCATGGAAGGTGAAAACGAGGAAGCCCATCCCATCCCGGTTACGCGCCCGCACCTGCTGGCGATTGGCTTGCTGACCCTGGGCATTATCCTGGTCGGTACGCTATTCGCTCCCTGGTTTGGCCTGTCCAGCGATGCTGCTGCCAGCCTGATCAGCGCGGTAATGCCCAAGTAATTCCTGTGTTTTGTGCGCCACCCTCTGCCCTGGCAGGGGGTGGCCTGTTTTTCCCTAGGGTTGCCAAAAGGGTGATCGATAATCGCCCATATCTACTCTACTTTGTGTACTTCCGCGACTAGACTTCATAAAACCCCTTGTGATATAATCCGCAACGCATGGGCCAGCCAACCAATCAAAACAATAACGCCTTTAACATGACCCTGGCAACGGTCGTTGGCCAGGTCGGTTGCCTGACACCTGTCATCCTTATCGGTGCGTTGTTTGCGGGGTTGTGGCTGGACAGGGTATTCGAAACCAGACCTTTGTTTACAATTATTTTCATCGTCGTGAGCGCTCCGGTTGCGGTGGTTGCGTTGATTTATATTGTCCGCAAAGCCACCAGCCGGTTAAAGCCTGTCTCTACAAAAACAGCCAATTCTTCTGAGGAGGAAGCAAATCGTGAGTGAAAAACCCAAGAAACGAGTCTGGGCGCGCTGGGTCGTACTTGCGGCGATTTTGCTGGGCGTTTTCCTGTTTTTCCAATTTGACATTGCCGGTGTCAAAATTGGTCTGGGAATCAACCCCATCATGCCGCACGTCTACCTGCCCGGCGAAAAATTGACTGAAGAGCCGTGGTTGGGTGGGTTCTACCCGACCAATACCTTTGTCGGCTTGATTTTGGCCGACCTGATTGTCTTTGCGATTGCCTTTGGCGTTGCGCGCGGCGTCAAAAGCGGCAAAATGGTACTGACCGGCATCCCTGGCGCGGTCGAAGCCCTGCTGGAAATGCTGTACGGCATCACCGAAGGCACCGCCGGCAAGTGGACCAAGCAGATTTTCCCCTGGTTTGCCACCATCACTCTGTTGGTGCTGGCTGCCAACTGGTCGGGCTTGATCCCCGGCAACGAAACCATCGGCATCATTCACGAGTACGATGGTCATGGTTATGCCTTGAAACAGGTTGGTCCCTTTACAACCATCTGGGATGAAGGCAAAACCGAAGCGGATGCCCATGCCGCCGAAGGGGAACACGCGGAGAGCTATGCGGTCATTCCGTTCCTGCGGCCTGTTTCCACTGACCTGAACTTTACCTTTGCCCTGGCGGTTATGGCCGTGCTCGGTATTCAGTATTTTGGTTTCAAGTCGCAAGGCTGGAGTTACCTGACCAAGTTCTGGAATACTAAAACCTTGTTCAGTAAGCCGATTTTCGGTTTCATCGATTTTGGCGTCGGCCTGCTCGAACTTGTTTCCGAGTTCTCCAAAATTCTGTCTTTTGCATTCCGTCTATTTGGTAACTTGTTCGCCGGCGCAGTCCTGATTTTCGTCATGGGTTCGTTGACGAGGGTGTTTGCACCGGCCATGTTCTATATGCTCGAATTCTTCGTCGGTCTGATCCAGGCGATTGTCTTTGGTATGTTGACCATGGTCTTCATGTCCCAGGCTACCCAGGGACACGGCGAGCACCACGAAGAAGCGCACGCGTAAGTTTCGGGCGAGTTTTGCCCGGGTTAAACACCATTTCACTGTGGCGCGATTTGCTCAAGCAAATCGTCCCGCCCGAAAACGACTAACGGAGGAATATCTACAATGGAAGCTGAAGCTGCAAAACTGATTGGCGCTGGTCTGGCGATGATTGGTGCGATTGGCGCTGGTGCCGGTATCGGTATTGTTACCAGCGGCGCCGTTCAGGCCATGGGCCGCAATCCGGATGCCACTGGCACGATCCAGACCAACATGATTTTGGGCATTGCCTTTGCCGAAGCCGTCGCCATTTACTGTCTGGTGGTTGCGCTCCTGATTTTGTTCGTTTTCTAAAAACGGGAGGACGCTTTGGACGCATTAGGTCTTAACCTACCCTTTTTCCTGGTTCAGGTTGTTAACCTGATCATTGTCTATACGGTCGTGGCCAAGTGGGTTGTTGGCCCGATCTCCGGCCTGCTCGAGAAGCGCCGCGCAACCATTTCGCAGGGCCTCGAAGATGCCCGCGAAGCAGCGGAAGCCCGCGCCAATGCCGAGAAACAGGCTGAGAAAATCCTGGCCGAAGCCCAGGCCAAGGCTGCCAGCCTGGTCCGCGAAGCGACCGAACGCGCTGAAGCTGCCGGCCGCGATGTCAAAGCCGCTGCCGAAGCGGATGCCGGCAAAGCCCGCGAAAAAGCCCTGGCTGAAGTCGAAGAAGAACGCAACCGCATCTTGGGCGACCTGCGCGGCCAGGTGGCGGCCCTCTCGATTGCCGCTACCCAGAAATTGATTGGCGAAGCGCTCGACGAGAAACGCCAGCACGCCTTGCTCGATGAATTCTTCTCTGGTGTCAAGGCTGGTAAAGTGGTTGTGATGGAAGGGGCCAGCGTTGCCGGGCAGTCTGCCGAAGTGACCAGCGCCCTGCCGCTGACCAGCGCTGAACAGGAAGCGGTCAAAAAGGATGTGCTCGCCAAGTCTGGCGCTGCCGCTGTCACCTTCCGCGTTGACACCTCTATCTTGGGTGGTTTGGTTATCCGCGTGGGTGACAAAGTGCTGGATGGTTCGGTGGCGGGCAAGCTCGAAGGCCTGCGCTCCAGCCTGCGCTAATTTCTGTCGAAACGAACTCGAACAGGTCGGGAATTTTCCCGGCCTGTTTTGTTGTAAACTGCTATCGCTGAGCGGAGGCTGAAAGCCGTAGTCGAAGCGCCTTACTATCCCAGACAAGTGTGCCCTTCGACTTCGCTATCGCTCCGCTCAGGGCATATGTGATTTTCATTCTTTTATGGTAAAACATTCCCATGACCCCTCAAAAACATCTTTCAGACCTCTTTGCAGAATTCCCTTTTGCCTATTCTGGCGATTTTGACGCCAACCCGCCGGTCAACGGGATTGTGATCGATTCGCGCAAAGTTCAGCCCGGTGATTTGTTTATCGCCATGCCGGGCGGCAGCGCGGACGGGCACAAATACATCCCATCCGCCATCGAGAAGGGTGCGGCGGCTGTTGTCGGTGAGCAGGATTTGACCGGGTTGGCGGTTCCTTACCTTCGTGTTGAAGATGCCCGCCGGGCGGTGACTTTCCTCGCTTCCGCTTTTTACGATTATCCCGGCAAAAAGCTGACCGTGATTGGCGTGACCGGCACGGACGGCAAAACCACCACCAGCAACCTGCTTTATCGTATCCTGATCGCGGCGGGACTCAAGGCCGGGATGATTTCGACGGTCAATGCGGTCATCGGCGACGAGGAGCTGGATACCGGTTTCCATGTCACCACGCCGGACGCGCCGGACGTGCAGTTGTATCTCGCCAAAATGGTTGCCGCCGGGCTGACGCATGTTGTCCTGGAGACGACTTCGCACGGTCTGGCCCAGTACCGTGCCGACGCCTCGCTGTATGATATTGCGGTCGTCACCAATATCACCCACGAACATCTTAACGACCACGGTTCCCTGGAGAATTATCGCGCAGCCAAGGCGCGCCTGTTCCAGCTTTTGGCCGAAACTCCGCCCAAGGCGGGTCAAGCCTATCGTCTGGCGGTGCTCAACCGGGATGACTGGTCTTACGGCTACCTGTCGGACGTGGTTGCAGCGGAGAACGGCAAAAATCCGCCCGAGAAGTGGATTGCGCGGGCTGCCTACGGCATCGGCGGCGAGGCCGACATTCGCGCCGAGAATGTGCGTTTCCTGCCTTCCGGCCTGAGCTATGACGCGCTTGGCAGGGATTTTGCGGTTTCGATAAACAGCCCGCTGGTGGGCGATTTCAACGTTTCGAACAGTCTCGCCGCGCTGACTGCGGCAGTGGTCGGCCTGGGCATCGACCCGGCCCTGGCGGCGCAGGGCATCGCCCAGTTGAGCGGCATCCCGGGGCGGATGGAGCGCATCGATTACGGTCAGCCGTTTACCGCGATTGTCGATTTTGCCCATACGCCCAACGCGCTCAAAAATGCGATTGAAACGGTGCGCAAGCTGACCGACAAACGCGTGATCGTGGCCTTCGGTTCGGCGGGCCTGCGTGACAAGCTCAAGCGGCGGATGATGGCCGAAGTGTCGGCGGAATTGGCGGATGTCACCATCCTGACCGCCGAAGACCCGCGCACGGAACCGCTGGAGGGGATTCTCGAAGAAATGGCCGAGGGCGCGCGCAGCAAAGGCGGAGTGGAGGGTGAAACCTTTTGGCGGGTCCCGGATCGGGGCGAGGCCATCCGCTTTATGTTGAAGATTGCCCGGCCTGGCGATATTGTCATGGCCTGTGGCAAGGGCCATGAACAATCGATGTGTTTTGAGACAACCGAGTACCTGTGGGATGACCGTACTGCCATGTGCGCCGCGCTGGCCGAGTTTACGGGCCAGCCAGGGCCGCCGATGCCATACCTGCCAACGCAGGCTTCCTGAATCAAAAACGGGATGATTTTTCATCCCGTTTTTGATTTTTGTTTGCAGCGCTCCAACAGCGCGGTTGGGGTAAGTATTTGTATTTCCTGGCTGAGCATTTCCGTCGGGACGTGTTTCCTTAGCTCTTCCACCTGGCTGTTGACTTCGATTAACCAGGCTTGCTCCGGGTTCCCGTGGGTGATGGCTGCGATGATTTCGGCTACTTCTGAAGGGTTGTTGGCGTCTACGGCGAGCCAGGCGCAGGCCAGCATTGCGTCGGCGATCAGGCGCTGGTTCTGGATTTCAAGCGCCTTTTCCAGCGCTTGGGCGGCATAAGTCCAGGCTTCTTTGGTTTCGCCCTGCTGGTATACCAGGCGCGAGAGCAGGCTCTGGGCAACGATTTCACCGAAGGTTTCCTGGATGTTTCGGAAGATGGAAACGCTTTCGCGCAGCAAGGAAATCCTGCGGCTTTCTTGTCCGGTGTCTTCCAGCACCACGCTCAAATCGAACAGGTTGTAGGCCAGGGCGCGCGGATCGCCGATATCCTGGGCCAGGGCGATATTCTTTTCGAGCAGCGCGATGGCTTCCCGGCTTTGTTCGCCTGCGCCCATGATTCCGGCCAGGTGGTTGATGCCGTAAAGCAGGGTGGTTTTTGAGCCGGTCTGTTCGGAGATTTGCACCACTTCCTGAAAACATTCGCGGGCTTTTTCGAAATCGCCTGTGTCGCGATAGACCACCCCGATGTGATCCAGTTCGTGGGCGATGGCGTTGGGTGCGCCGTACTCCCTGGCCAGGGTGAGGCTCTTGACAAAGTATTCCTTGGCGCTGTTCATATCGCCCATCGTCCAGGCGATGACTCCCATTTTATCGAGCGCCTGGCTGATGCCGGGCTGATTCTGTTTCTCGCTTTGGTAGTTGAGAAAATGCTGGGTGAATTCGATCGCTTGCTGGTATTCGCCCGCTTGCAGGGCCATGATTGCCAGCGCGGCAGCGGTAATGGCGGCTTCCAGGTTTGATTTTTCAGCCGTGGCGCGGTCGAACAGTCCCGGCAGGAGGTTCTGGGCTTCGGCGAGACGCCTGGTTGGCACCAGGACTGCCGCATGGAAAGCCTGCATACGCAGTCTGAGGGTATCGGGCGCGGAATCGGGCAGTTGCGCCAGGGCTTCCTGCAACAGGGTGCGAAATTCCTCATCGCGTTCGCGAGCGGCATAGAATTTTTGCAGGGCGGGGATGGCCTCCTGGAGCGCCGGCCACAAACCGGCCTGGAGCGCGCTGAAAACCGCGCTGCGGATGTCTTCCAGGTTTTCCACGATGGTTTCCAGCGCCTCGGCCTGTTTTTTGCCTTGCAGGTTTGCTTCGAGGCTGGCGATTAATCCGAGGTAATAGGCGGCATGGTTGACCCTGAAGCGCTGCAGGCGATCAGGGTCCTGGTCGGCCTGTTCGAGCGCGTACTGTCTCAGCAAGGTATGCAGCTCGTATTTACCGTCCGGGCTATGTTTGAGCAGCGATTTGTCAACCAGGCTGCTGATTGAGGCCAGGAAGGCGATTTTCCTGCCCGGCGCGAGCAGGGCTTCAGCCGCCGCGCGCGAGAATGCGCCCCGGAAAACGGAAAACGCAGCCAGGGTTTCCTGCTCAGCAGGATTGAGTAATTTCCACGAGTACTCGAATACGGCGCGCAGGCTGCGGTGCCGCTCCGGCAGGTCGCGGGTGTTGGTTTCGAGAAAATCGAGGTTGATTTCGATTTCGTTGGCGATTTCCTGGCACGACAGGGCGCGCAGCCAGCCGGCCGCCAGCTCGATTCCGAGCGGAATGCCATCCACCAGGCGGCAGATGCGGGCAACGCAGGGCCGGTCTTGCGGCGAAAGCTCAAAATCGGGGCGGATGCGTTCCGCGCTTTGCAGGAAAAGGCGCACGGAACTGGCGCTTTCTATCTCAGGCTCCTGTTCCGCTTCCGGGACGCCCAGCCCGCCAAGTTCGTAGGGATGTTCTTCGCGCAGGTTGAGTCGTTCGCGCGAAGTGACCAGGATTTTGACCCTGGGCGCTGCCGTCAGGATTTCGGATACGATCTGGGCATGCTGGGTCAGGTGCTCGAAGTTATCCAAAACCAGCAGCAGGCTTTTCTCGCGCAGGTAGTTGATGATTTGCTGCTTGGGGTTTTCTTTCTGGTAGAACGTGAACTTGAGCGCCTCGGCCAGGGCCGGGACGATCTGTTCGCCGGCGTTGAGCGGGGCCAGCGGAACGAAGTACACGCCATGCGGGAAGGCTTCGATTTGCTCGGCAGCGGTTTGCATGGCCAGGCGCGTTTTCCCAATCCCGCCTGGGCCGAGAATGGTCAGCAGGCGGCAGTTTGCCTGGCTCAGGCTGGCAAGCAGTTCCTTTAGTTCGCCCAGGCGTCCCACGAAGGGAGTTGGCTGGGGCGGCAGGTTATGCGGATGGGAGGAGAGCGTCCGCAGGGCCGGGAAGTCCCTGATTTTCAGGTCGGGATGGGTGAGTTGGAAGATGTGCTGCGGCTCGCTCAAATCCTTGAGAATGTGTACACCCAGGTCTGTGAAGGCGGCCCCCGCAGGCGGGCAGGCATTTCGTGAAAGCTCACAGGTCAGCACGATTTGTCCGCCCCAGGCGGCGCCCAACAGACGCGCGGTGCGGTTGATGTCCAATCCGAAGTAATCCTGGCCGCGCTTGCTGGCCTGACCCACATGGAGCGAAATGCGCACGCGCAGTTCATTAACCGGCTCCCAGTTCTCGTTTTGGAGCGCTTTCTGGGCCTGGAGCGCGCCGTTGAGCGGATCGCCGGCCTCGAAGATGGCAAAAATGCCATCCCCGGTATGTTTGACGATTTGCCCGCCGTGCCGGGTGATGATTTCACCCAGGATGGTATCGTGGCGCGCCAAAACATTCTCCATTGCCTGGGAATATTTTTGCCACAGTTCGGTTGAACCTTCGATATCGGAGAAGAAGAAAACGGTCATCGCGGCTATTATAGCGAATGTTCCTGCCTGTGAACTATCAAAATTGCCAGAAATTGGATATCAACCTACTCGCTCAGCGTGAAGCGGGTCGGGTCATCCATGAAATTGGTCCAGGTCAGCACTTTCTTGGGTGTAAAAACGAACAGCCCGCCTTCGTCCCATTGCTCCGGCTGCGGACAGTAGCCGAACTGGGTGTACTTGGCGCAGTAGGCGGCGGCGATTTTGGCGGCCAGCTCCGCGGAGGGTTTGCCCGCTGCCGCGGCGTTGCCCTCCACGATCAGGGCCTGGTCGCCGCTTTCGAGGTGCAGGGCCGCATGTGGGTTGGCGGCGATGTTGCGAGCGTGGCGGGTTTCCGGCGAACCGTCATAGTAGATTTTGCCCTGCACATAAACCGCCCAGCGCGGGATCACATGCGGGCGTCCGTCCGGGTAAACCGAGCACAGCCAGTAGTTCTTGGCTTCAGCCAGGCGCTGTTCAACGGCCTCCCAGGCGACCGTTTTGCTGGGGTTTTCAACATAACCGGGTGGGAACACGGGACGTGAAACTTTGGGGCTGCTCATTTTTACCTCCTTGGTTGGGTCAATTGGCTTTTGACCGATTGTAACCGCTGCGGGTATAATTTTCCCGCGATGAATCGATTTCTGAAATCAAAAAACCTGGCCGTTGTGCTTGGCGCGCTGACCATCGGTTCTCTGCTGCTGCTGGCAAACGGATTGGATGGCCTGACTTTCCTGCCCGGAACGCCGTTTTCTACCGCGGCGGAGGGGGATTTCGGCCCATACCTGCCATCGGTAACCTTTATTTTTATGATGGTTGGGGCGCTGGCTTTCTTCATCATCGGAATCATGCTTCTGCTGCCCTGGACGCGCCGCCAGATCAAGGCTGTTTTGCTGGGTTTCTTTGTGCTCCTGGTTGCGCTGCTGATTATGATGGCCGCGGCCATGACGGCTCACCAGGAACTGCCTGCCAGCCTGCCAACCCCCATCGTTGAAGTTGTCGCAACCCCTGTGCTGCTCGAAGAAGATGTTCTTGTTGAGCCTGGGGTGTATGTTGCCAACCAGGATTTCAACAAGCCTCCCATTTCGCCCTGGTTCTCGTTTTTCCTGTCCCTGGGCATAGTTTTGCTGGTTTTCCTGTTGGTTTGGGTGCTTTTCCTGCGGGATCGCCTGGACGGCGCGGACCAACGCGTTATCCTGGCCGAAATCGCCGGGCAGGCGCTGGACGAGATCAAAGCTGGCAAGGATTGGGGCGATGCCATTCTCAACTGTTATGGCGGCATGCTCCAGGCGGTCACAGACAATAAAAAAATGATCCTGGATGAAAGCCTGACCCCGGCTGAGTTTGTCGCTTTCATGGTTCGGGCGCGCCTGCCGGTTGGCCCGGTCGAGCGGCTGACTGCCCTGTTCGAGCGCGTCCGCTATGGCGGCAAAACGGCCAGCCGCGGCGAAATCGAGGAGGCCATGACCTGTCTGGCCGATATTGTGGCTGCCTGTCGGGGGGATTCATGAAACCCAGGCGTGTTTTTTGGCTGGCGCTTGTCCTGCTGGCGGCCTCCGGGCTGGCCTGGGCAATTTCGGGCTATGTTCGCCAGGAACTGATCCTGCCGGTGCTTGAGTTTTCCTGGCTATTCCGCAATTACATCGGCATTATCCCGCAGGACTGGTTGTGGAGCCTGGTGCTGGTCCTGATGACCGCCATCGCCGCCTGGAACCTGACCATGACCCAGGTTTCCCTCCCGCACTCGTGGGTCAGCCGCCAGCCCTCGCTGCCGCCTGGCCGCGAACTGGCTTTTTGGCTGGGCCGGGTCAAGAGCGGCCCATACCAGCGCTGGTTGGTTGCCCACCAATTGGCCGGGTTGGCCTTGGACATCCTGCGCACGCGGGGTGTTCAGATCGAGCGCGGCGACCCGCTCAACGGGCCGGACTGGAATCCGCCCGAAAACATCCAGAAATACCTCGCAGCGGCCATGCACTCCAACCCTGTAAATTTTGCCCAGCGCGCCAAACTTGCCGGGCTTGAAACTGATCCAGAGATCAAAGCTGTGATCGCCTACCTTGAAGCCTATATGGAGATATCCAATGAGTCTTGATGTTGCCCAAACTGCTGCCCTTTCCGCCCAGGTCATCGCTGAAGTCGAGCGCGCTGTTGTCGGCAAGCGCCCGGCGCTGGAGATGATCATGTCGGCCGTCCTGGCGGGCGGCCATGTTTTGCTGGAAGATTATCCGGGCCTGGGCAAGACGCTGCTGGCGCGTTCCTTCGCGACCGCCCTGGGGCTGGATTTTAAACGCATCCAGTTTACGCCGGACCTGCTGCCGGGGGATATTACCGGCGGCTATATCTTCAATCGCAGCGAGAATCGTTTCGAACTTCGGCCTGGCCCCATTTTCGCGAACATCATCCTGGCTGATGAAATCAATCGCGCCTCGCCCAAGACCCAGTCCGCGCTGCTGGAGGCCATGCAGGAAGGCCAGGTGACCCTAGAGGGCGAAAGTATGACCCTGCCGCGCCCGTTCCTCGTCCTGGCGACCCAAAATCCGATTGAGTACGAAGGCACTTTTCCGCTGCCCGAGGCCCAATTGGATCGTTTTATGATCAAGCTCTCGCTCGGCTATCCCGACCTGAACGAGGAGCGCGAAATCCTGCTGCGCCGTCATGAACGCCGGCAGGATGAAGTCAGCCTGAACAGAATCACCGATCCGCAGACGCTTCTGGCGATGTGCCAGGCGGTCGAAACAATCCATATCGACCCCGACCTGCTCGGTTATATTGCCCAGGTTGTCCAGGCGACCCGTGGCGACCGCCGGGTGGCCGTCGGGGCCAGCCCGCGTGGTTCGCTGGCTTTCCTGCGCATGGCGCGCGCTTATGCTGCCTTGCAGGGCCGCGATTTTGTCCTGCCGGACGATATCAAACGTTTTGCCCGCCCGGTTCTGTCGCACCGCATCGTTCTGCAACCCGAATTCTGGCTGACCAGCCAGGTGGCCGAACGGGTGGTGGATGAAGTCCTGACGCGTGTCCGTGTGCCGGTCTTGAAATAGGCGGGCATGAATCGCGTTTTCTTTGTTTCTTTGCTGGCATTTGCCTTTGTCCTGGTCGGCCTGGCGACCCAGGAGACGGGTCTGTTTGTGCTTGCCTTGCCGCTGGCGCTTTATCTATTGAGCGGGTTGTGGAGCGCTCCCGATGATGTACAGGTGGAAGTAGTGCGCAAGATGAGCGCCTGGCGCGTTGCCCTCGGCGAAAGCATCCAGGTGACCCTGATTGTGACCAATACTGGCCCCGATCTGGATGATGTTTTGGTCGAGGATATCCTGCCCGCGGGGTTGACCGTTGAGAGCGGTTCATCTCGCCGCCTGATGAGCATTGCCCGCGGAGAAACCAAGACCTGGACATACAGCCTGACCGGCAAACGCGGCTATTACATGCTGCACCAGGTGAGCGTGACCGCCCGCGACCAATTTGGCCTGGTTTCGGTTGCGCGGCTTTGTTCGACCGACGGTCAATTGTTTGTTGTGCCGCCGGTATTGCGTTTGCGCCATGTTTCCATCCGCCCACGCCGAACCCGCATTTTTTCCGGTTCGATTCCGGCCAGGCAGGGTGGCCCCGGATTGGAGTTTTTCGATGTGCGCGATTACCAGCCCGGCGATTCGTCGCGCGGAATCAACTGGCGGCTCTCGGCCCGCCACGACGGGCTGTACTCGAACCAGTACGAACAGGAACGCGTTGTCGATGTGGGCATTATCCTGGATGGTCGCCGCAATACCAACGAGATTGGCGACCGTTCGATTTTCGAGTACTCGATCATGGCGGCGGCGGCGCTTTCGAATGCTTTTCTTTCCGCTGGGAACCGGGTTGGGATGCTGTTCTATGGCAAGCGAATCGCCTGGACCATGCCTGGCTATGGCAAAGTCCAGGGTGAGAAAATCCTGCACAACCTTTCGGCGCTTGAGCCTGGCGATTCGCAGGCTTTGAGCGAACTACAAATTCCCCATCGGCGTTTCCCGTTCCGTTCCCAGCTAGTATTTATCAGCCCGCTTTTGAGCGACGATTTCAACGCCCTGGCCGACCTGCGCGCGAAAGGCTATGCTGTCCTGGTGGTCAGCCCGGATCCGATTGCATTCGAAGCCCAGGCGGAGACTGTTTCTGAGAATTTGGCCCTGGCTTTGCGAGTTGTCCGCCTGCGTCGGCAATTGTTCCTGGATCGCCTACGCAGGATCGGCGTGCATGTGGTCGATTGGGATGTTTCCCTGCCCTTCGAGCAGGTTGCCCGCCGCGAACTGGAACGCCGCCAGGTTTTCAGCGGAGGCAGGCGTTGATGCGCGCGGTTGCATTCATCCTGACGTTGCTGGCGGCCCTTTTGCTGGCGTTGGGCCTGGCGCTGAGCGGCCTGTTTGTGTGGAACGCGGCGCTGGCGCTGCTTCTCGCGCTGTGGGTCTTTTTCTTCCTGCGCCGGGCTTCCTGGGCCGCCACTTTGGGCTTTGGCCTGGTTTGCGCTTTTGCAGTTGCGGGCGTTTTTTACCGATACCAGCTTTTGGGCGCGGGCATGGATTTTGCCCTGTTACTGCCGTCCGTTTTGCTGGCCCTGGCCGGTTACGACCTGGCTGAATTGGAAGCGCGTTTGAAAATATCCGGTGAACTGGATGAAAGCTATCTTTCCCGCCTGCGTCGTTATTATCTTCGCCTGGGCCTGCTCATCTTGCTTGGGGCCGGGTTGGCCGTTTTTGGCTATGCCTGGAAAACACCCCTTTCGTTTGTCTGGATGGTCACACTCTCGATTTTTGGCGCGTTGGGCCTGGCCGGCATGGCGCGCATATTGTTAAGCAGGCAGGATTGAGCCTGCCTGTCTGGCCGGGGGAGTTTATCCGGGCGCGAATGTGGCCAGGTCGCCGTCTTCGCCCAGGGTTGCCAGGGGTTTTGCTTGCATGATGGATGGTTCGGCGTAACACTGTTGAAAACATGAATTGCAGGCCACCGGCGCATCGCCGTAGCGTTGGCGGGCGGCGTTCCAGGCTTCCTGCCAGGAGGAAAAATCGAGCAGGTTGATTTCGCGCCCACCTTGTTCTCCGCTATCCTTGGCAATGGGCCGGCAGGGATATTCCAACTCGCCGCCGGGCAGGATGCGCGGGATCAGAGTCGGGTAGCAGTCATACGGTTCGAGATTTTGCAGCGTTTTCAGGTAGGCCAGGCTGCCCATGATGGGGGCCGCGCGGCGCTGTTTGAGTTGGATCAGTTTGTTGATAAAGGCGCGATAGGCGGGGGAGGTGATTAACTCGTAGCGCGGCCAGTTGTTGACCGATTGGGGCGAGAAAGACACCCGGATTTTATGTTGGGTGCAGAATTCGATCAGTTTGTCCAACCCGGCCGGGTCGGCAAGGTTCTCAGGGCTGAGCACGGCGTTCAGGATGAGCTTGAATTTGTGCTTTTCCTGCAACTTGGCTGTTTCGCGGACGATGGCCAGGATCGATTCAGCGTAGGAATTGGGCATGTTTAGCGAGGCCCAGGCTGCCGGGTCGAGCGAATCCAGGCTGATGACCAACCGGTCGAGCAGCGGCAGGATTTCAGGCCGGGACGGCAGCAAGGTCCCGTTGCTGATAACGGTCAGCGAGCGGAATCCCAGCTCGTGTCTGGCGAATGCCAATAAATCGTCCAGGTGCGGCGCGAGCAGCGGCTCGCCGCCGGTCAGCCAGAGCGAGTCCATCCCCGTGCGAATCACGCGCAAGATATGCCTGGCCTTTTCGATGGAATTGTGCGCAGCCAGGTTGGGGTTGCGCCGCGCGCCGAAATCTTCGCAGTAGGCGCAGTTGAGATTGCACTGGGTGGTGACATAATAGATGGCCATGCGCGCATGCAGGTTGCGCTGGCCGGTGGCGATGCGGGTGAGATTGAGCAGGTAAGAGAACATGAAGAAAAAGGCCCGGTGGGTTTTCTCCGGGCCTTTTCGGTTTTATTTCTTTTTCTTGCTGGGATGATGGTGGGCGGGCGCAGCGACCTGGTAGGCGCTGTGCAGTTGAACGGGTTCGCTGACTTTGCGCATGCGCAGGTTGAGCATTTCGACGAAGACCGAGAAACCCATCGCGAAATAAACGTAGCCTTTTTCGATGTGCTGGTGCAGCCCTTCGGCAATCAGCGAGGTGCCAATCAGCAGCAGGAAACTGAGCGCCAGGATTTTGACGGTCGGATGGTGGCTGACAAAGTCGCTGATCGGGCCGGACGCAAACAACATAATGAAGACCGCGATAATCACGGCGGCAATCATGACCAGGATTTCGTTGGCCATACCCACGGCGGTGATGACCGAGTCGAGCGAGAAGACAATATCGAGCAGGCCGATCTGGATAATGGTGCCGGCAAAAGATGTGGCTACCTTGGCCCCGGCAGAGCCGTGCTTTCCCTCGAGTTTGTCGTGGATTTCATGGGTGGCTTTGGCAATCAGGAACAAACCGCCGCCCAGCAGGATCAAGTCGCGGCCCGAAATGCCGATATTGAAGAGGGGCAGGGTGAAAAGCGGCTCTTCGAGCTTAATGATCCAGCTTAGCGAGAGCAGCAGCAGGATGCGGGTAATCAGGGCGACGCCCAGGCCGAGTTGGCGGGCTTTTGCGCGCTGGTTTTCCGGCAATTTATCGGCCAGGATGGAGATAAAAACGATGTTGTCGATGCCGAGCACGATTTCGAGCACGGCCAGGGTTAACAGGGCGATGCCGTTTTCAGGGGTGAAAAGAAATTCCATTGATATTTTTCCTCTTTTGAGATTGATGAATTTTACATTATTTTTCAAACCTTTAATGGGCAAACTTATATTTTTTAACCCACAGCTTTAGCGCATAAGTTGAACAAATAGGGCCAGGTTGTCTAGTACATATAGGATCAATAATCCTCCGCTGGAGATCATGATCAGGTGCTGTAGCCATGAGAGTATCTGTGACGCTTTTTTATGCAGGGCGTGGATCCCTAAAAGGTAGAAAAAGAGCAGGCTGGGCCAAGCCGGGAAAATGAAAATCGCCTTGATGACAGTATAAATGCGGTATTGGATGGCGTATAAAACCTGGAATCCCAGAAAGCCGACTAGGAGCGCAAAAAACAGTCCTGCGCCGTGAAATGCAGCCAGGTTTTGGGGAAAACTCGTCACCAGGGTGCGAGGTTTATTCCAAAATGTGCGCAAGAAAGCGAAGATTTCGGCGGCTATCCCGATTGCTAACGCAAGGCTCGGGAATAATGCAAAAATATAGATAATCCTACCCAGGTTACGGATGGTTTCGGATGTTGTAAACCAGGAGGGCGGCCATTGGTTAAATTGAATGAAATGAGTTCGGGCATATAGCAGACTCCAAAAGGAGGTGCGATGCGCGGGAAATTCTTTGTTGGATGAGTTGTTTTGTGGCTCTCGCAACAGCTCCAATAACTTAAAGGTAAAAAAACCATCTTGAATAGATAGTATTCCGGGACGATGGGTTTCTGTATGCTTAAAAAAGTAGGGCAGGGGTTGTTTTTCAACGTTGATTGTCAGCGTGACCGGTGTGCCAAACTGTTGGTAGTTGATAATATACTGGCTGAGCGGGTTGGGAATCACCAAGGTTGCGCTTATGACCAGAAACAGGAACGCCCTTGGGTAGAATTTGCCTGCGCGGTGAGCGCTGGCTTTGATTAGAAAAGTGATCATGATCGCGAAGACGGTTACCAGGGCATTTGTTTTGGCGAGGATTGCCAGCGCTGCAAACAAGCTCGACAAACCTAATTCAGCCCAGGATTTGACTGGACCGACATGTTCATCTTGGATAGTGACTAAGCGATATGCGTAGAAAACGGCAATAAATGAAAAAGTGATCGCAAATGTA
Source organism: Chloroflexota bacterium (assembly GCA_023459215.1). GTDB lineage: Bacteria > Chloroflexota > Anaerolineae > Anaerolineales > Villigracilaceae > UBA8950. Next base: position 51,782 of record JAEWVF010000061.1, on the reverse strand, counting down.
TCGTTTGTTGCCTGAATATTGATACTAACCAAACCAGGATTGAGGGCCACTATTCCCATTGCCAGCAATTTTGCGGGGCGATTATCGAAGGGTAGGCTGCGGATGAAAAAATATGCATAGCCAATCATCAATAGCCCAACCAAGGCGTTTAGCAGTTGGGCTATCATGATTTGGCTATCCGGATCTGTTAAATTTAATGTGCGAATCAATGCCACAACGCTCGCATAGAAAAGCTTGGGTTGAAAACATTCCCAACAATCTCCAGAAGACTGGATGGGTAGTTCGTTGTACTTCAATATCCACTGCACAACTTCCATATGCGGGTCATTGGCCTCACGGTTGACCAGCGCCAACCCGATGCGCAATACCAGAGCTATTACCAGAATGATGATATGCGCTGGTTTTTCCCAGCTTTGAATGTGGAAGATGAATTTTGCCATGACCACCAGAATTATACAAGAAAACATTCACTTAACGATTCAGATCATCTCTTGACAATAAATACTAACTCGTTTATTATTTCTCGCGTAAATACTAACTCGTATAACAATTAAATTCCCTTTCAGCTCATGTCTATTCGTCACGCACTGCTCGGATTACTTGCCCAAAGACCTCGCCACGGTTATGAACTGCGCGCCGCTTTTGAAGCGGTGGTCGGCGGGGCGGAGGCCTGGGATGTCAAGCCGGCCCAAATTTATACCACCCTCGACCGTCTTAATGAAGCCGGGCTGGTCAAGCTCGCCTCAGACATCGGGCACGGCGATGAGCCGTCTCGCCGGGTGTATGCCCTGACAGAATCCGGGCGACAGGCCCTGCACGATTGGTTCAATTGCGCGGTTGAAACCCAGCACCAGCGCGATGAATTTTTTGTCAAACTGGTGGTGGCGCTTTTTTCGGGAGAAGGCAGCGTCGAGCGGATTTTACAGTCCCAGCGCAGTCACCTTTACAAGGAAATGCACGCCATGACCACGCTGCGCGACAGCTACAACCCGCGCCAGGGGATGGCACAAATCCTGTTGCTCGACAAGGCCATTATGCACCTTGAAGCTGACCTGCGCTGGATGGACATTACCGAAGTGCGCATTGAGGCCATCAAGGGCCAGCCTTTCCCTGAGCCGGAAATCCGTCCGCGCGGGCGGCCTCGCAAGGGCGACAAGGGTTCGACCTATCCGCCGCCGGGTTCAGTGAACAGTGAACAGTGAACAGTATTCAGTAATCCGTGTTAAACCTGCGATCTTCAACTCTTCAGAAAAATGACCAACCTTACAGATAAAACCATTATTATCACCGGCGCAAATTCCGGTATCGGCAAAGCCGCTGCGATCCAGCTTGCCAAATCAGGCGCAACCGTCATCCTGGCCTGCCGCTCGGCGGAGCGCGGCGCGCAGGCGTTGGCGGAGGTCCGCGAAGCGGCGAACAGCCAGCGGGTGGAACTGCTCCGCGTGGATATGGCCTCACAGGCCTCCGTGCGCCAGTTCGCGGCTGAATTTTCCAGCCGCCATAAACGCCTGGATGTGCTCATCCACAATGCCGCCAATTTCGACCATTCCCAACGCAAGCCGGTTCTCACCGAAGACGGCCTCGAGACTGTTTTTGCCACCAACCATGTCAACATTTTCTTGCTGACGCAGTTGTTGCTGGATATGCTTAAAGCCAGCGCGCCGAGCCGTATCATCACCGTGGCCAGCCAGGGGCTGATGACTTATCCGTTTCTCGATATCGAGTTCGACAACCTGAACGGGCAGAAAAAATTCTCGTTGCAGCACGCTTATTACCATGCCAAGCAGGCCCAGGTGATGTTTACCTTCGACCTGGCCGAGCGGCTGAAGGGAACAGGCGTGACGGTCAACTGTGTGCGCGTTGGCAACGTTGCCATCCCGGATGAGCGCCTGACACATCTGCCAAAGTTCCTGCTGAAAATGTATGAGTTCAAGCGTAAATTTGCCCTGACTCCCGAAAAAATGGCTGAAACCTACGCCTGGCTGGCTGCCGACCCGGCGCTTGAAACCGTTTCAGGCGGTTACTGGGATGCTCCGCATAAGCCTGCCAAAGCCAATAAGAATGCCTATCACCGCGAAACCCAAAGACGGTTATGGGATACAACCGAACAGTTGATTAGAAAGTAGCAATGCGATGACCATCATCTCCACTTCCAACCTGACAAAAGTTTACGGCTCCGGCGTAACCGCCGTGACCGCGCTCGACCACGTTTCGATTTCCATCCGCCCCGGTGAGTTTGTGGCCGTGATGGGCCCTTCCGGCTGCGGGAAATCGACCCTGTTGCATTTGCTCGGCGGCCTGGACAAGGCCAGCGAAGGCTCGGTCTCGGTCGATGGGCATAACCTGAACGATCTGGATGACGATTCCCTGACCGAACTGCGCCGCCGCAAGATGGGCTTTATCTTCCAGTTTTATAACCTGATCCCGGTGCTGACGGCGCTCGAAAACGCCGCCCTGCCGGTGACGCTGGATGGCGTCAGGTCTGCCGAAGCGCAGAAAAAAGCCAGCGAGTGGCTGACCCGCTTCGGCCTGGGCGATCGTCTCAGTCATCGCCCCGACCAGTTAAGCGGCGGCCAGCAGCAACGGGTGGCAATTGCCCGCGCCCTGGTGGCCGAGCCGCAACTCGTCCTGGCCGACGAGCCGACTGGCAACCTGGATACCAAATCCAGCGATGAGATTGCCGGCTTGCTGCGCCAGGTCAGCAAAGAATTTGGCCGCGCGGTCGTCATGGTGACTCACGATCCGCGCATCGCCGCCTACGCCGACCGGATTATTTTCCTGAAAGACGGCAAGGTGGCCGAAGAAACGATTTTAGAGCGCAAGAAACCCATTTAGTGATTGGGTGATTTGGAGATTGAGCGATTAAGAATCACCAAATCAAAAAATCACTCAATTCCTTGCAGTTTTTCGTGAGGATGCCATGATTTTTAGAATTTGCTCGGCTTCGTCAATCAGCTCAGCCAGCAATTCTGGTTTCACCAAACTGGCATCGCGGATGAGTTCCAACCAATATACGGTTTCGTCAGCCTCCTCTACTACGATGGATAACTTTGCAATAAACATTGCCCCGCTTTGTGCCCGGCAAGCCGCCCGATAATTGGCGCCCACTGAAGTTGCGCAGCGTAAAACCTGTTTGCCGAGAACGTCTGCAATCATGTTTTTGGGCAAAGTTTGAACCAACTTTACCACCCGTAATGAAACGCTCGCGTCCTGGCTCGTAGCTCATCTGGATTCATAAGACCTCCATAATTCATTTAGTGATTACGTGAATTATACAATCACCAAATCACTAAATCAGGAAATCACAAAATGTCCATCCAACTGACCCTCGCTACTCGTTACCTTTTGGGGCGCAAATTGCGCACCTTTTTAACCACCCTCGCCATTATTTTTGGCGTCCTGTTGATTTTTGGCATGAACACTGTCCTGCCAACCATGGTTGCTGCCTTGCAGGCCAATGTTCAGGGCGCGGAAGGGAACGTTGATTTCACCATCACCAGCGCTGCTGGCGGCCTTTTTGACCCGACTGCCGCCGAGAAGCTGCGGGACCTGGATGGAGTCCGCGCAGTGGCGGCTTCGCTCCTGCGCACCGTCAATTTGCCGGCTGACTTTGCGGATCGGGATGCAACTCGCCCCGATGCCGTGACCGCCGTCAACCTGGTGGGCGTCTCGCCGGAGAGCGCCCGCGCCATCCGCGCCTACCCGGTAGTTGCTGGCCGTTACCTGAACGATTCTGACGCCGCCGCGGCGGTGATCAGCCAAACCCTGGCGGATGCTTTTGCGGCGAAGGTCGGCGATACCCTGCGTCTGCCTGCTGCCAATGGGGTTACTGAACTGACCATCGTCGGCTTGCTGCCTGGCCGGATTGCTCCCGGCAACGAAGAAGTTTTGGTTCCGCTTGCCCAGGCCCAACGGATGACTGGCGATACTGGCATGGTCAACATCATCGAACTGAACGTGGAAGCCTTTGCCGACCAGCAGCGCCGCGCTGAGATTCAAAACAATATTGAAGCCGCCCTGGGCGAAAATTTCAAGGTCGGCACACTTGTTGCCGGTGATGAACTCTTCGCCACCATGGAACTGGGTCAGGTTGCATTGAGCATTTTTGGTTTGCTGGCCCTTTTCATGGGTGGATTCATCATTTTCAACACCTTCCGCACCGTGGTCAGTGAGCGTCGCCGTGATATTGGCATGTTGCGCGCCCTGGGCGCCACCCGCCGCACCATTTTAGGGATGATTCTGGCGGAAGGCTTGATCCAGGGTCTGCTTGGCTCCGGGATTGGCCTTTTGTTGGGCTACCTGCTTTCGGTTGGCGTGATCCGCCTGGCCCAGGGGCCGATGAGTTCCTTCATCAACCTGCAATTGGGCTGGCCGGTTATCTCGCCTGGGCTGGTTCTGATCTCGATCCTGGCTGGGGTGGGGGTGACGGTGCTGGCCGGGTTGATCCCGGCGTTCAACGCCAGCCGCGTCACCCCGCTCGAGGCCTTGCGCCCTTCGCTGGCGGACGCTTCCACGCAACGGGAGGTTGGCAGAGGGGCGTTGGGCGGGGCTGTCCTGTCCATTCTTTCTGTCGCGGCGATTTTTTCGGGTCAATCGGCCTTGATCATCCCTGGTGGGTTTGTTTTCCTGCTCAGTCTGGTGCTAATTGCCCCGGCCCTGGTGCGTCCTTGCGCCGCAATCTTTGGGCGTTTGGTGGCGCTGGCCTATCTCCGCCAGGGGATTGGCGGACTGGCCCAGAACAACCTGGTTCGCCAGCCGACCCGCGTGGCGGTAACGGCCTCGGCCAGCATGCTCGGTCTGGCGGTGATTGTCGCTGCCGGGGGCCTGGTTTCGAGCATGACGGGCATGTTGGGTGGGATGATCAAGGACAGCCTGGGCAGCGACTATTTGCTGGTCCCGCCTTCGATTGGCGTTTGGAACAGCAACGTTGGCGCGACCCCTGAACTGGCGGATGGCCTGCGCGCGTTGGATGGGGTCAATGCGGTCAGCACCTTCCGTTACGCTGTTTCGAGCAGCCAGGGGCAGGCCATTTCACTGATCGGCATCGAGCCGGAGGCTTTCCAGCAGGCCAGCGGTCTGGTATTTTCGGAAGGCGGCCCGTCCGTTTATGCTGAACTTTCCCGTGAGCGAGTCCTGATTGCCAATGGGCCATTCCTGATTGCGATGCAGGCCCAGGTCGGCGATTTGGTTGAACTGGCGACACCCACTGGGCGCGTCTCCTATCGCATTGCCGCAGTTGCCACCGATTTGCTGAACGCCAAATTAACAACCGCTTATCTTTCGCAATCCAACCTGCAAACCGATTTTGGCACCACGGAAGATGTTTTCCTGCAAATCGACTTGCAAGACGGAGCCAATCATGAGTTGGTTGGGAGCCAGATTAAAACCCTGGCGGTGGCCTATCCGCAATTCAAGGTGATCTCCGGTGCGGATTATTACGCTTCCCTGATGGGCATGATGAACGCCGCTTTTTACGGGATTTACGCTTTATTCGCCATCCTGGCCCTACCCTCGCTGATTGCCATGCTCAACACCCTGGCGATTAACGTGATCGAGCGCACCCGCGAAATCGGCATGTTGCGGGCGGTTGGCAGCACCCGCAAACAAATCCGCTCGCTGGTTGTAGCCGAGGCGCTTTTGCTGGCTGCCCTCGGAACAGCCTTTGGCATCCTGGGAGGCTTGTATCTCGGCTATGTTTTTGTGACTGCCATCGATGTCATGTTCCCCATGGGCTATTACTTCCCCGCATCTGGCGTTCTGGCTGCGATTGCGATTGGCTTGCTCTTTGGCGTGCTGGCTGCGATTATCCCAGCCAGACAGGCGGCGGGCTTGAACGTGGTCGAGGCGCTCCGTTATGAGTGAACTGGTTGGTCGAGTAGGCGGCGAATTTCGATACAGGCTTCACCCTGTTCGGCTGCGTCATATCGAGACCAATCAGGAAAGGATGACTTATGGAAATTTCCACAACCAGAAAGGGCGCCCTGCGCTGGCTGCGGCGCGAAACCATCGGCAACCTCGTTCTGATTTTGATTTTGTTTGGTATTGTTGGCCGCTGGGACTGGTGGAACGGCTGGGCGCTTTCGGCAGTTTACATTCTCTGGTCGCTTGGCGCGGCGATTTTTATCCTGCCGGTCAACCCGCAAATGCTGGCTGAGCGCGCTCGTCCGCCCAAAGACCGCAAGCAATGGGACTTCATCGCCGTGTCCATCATGGGCGTTTTCCTGTTGGTCACTTACCTGGTGGCCTGCCTGGATGTGCGCTTTGGCTGGGCTGCGCCATTCCCGTTGTGGGCGCAAATTGCCGGGCTGGCAGCGGCGATCCTGGGCTACGATGTCATCGTGCTGTGGTCAATGGTTGCCAACGCCTATTTCAGCGCCATTGTCCGCATCCAGACTGACCGCGAGCATCGGGTGGCAACTGGCGGCCCCTACCGTTTTGTGCGTCATCCCGGCTACGTTGGCACGATTTTATGCTACCTGGCGACACCCTTCCTGCTGGGTTCGGCCTGGGCCTTGATTCCCGCCAGTTTGACGGCTATCGTCCTCATCGTCCGCACCGCGCTGGAGGATAAGACCTTGCACGAGGAATTGCCTGGTTACAAGGAATACGCTCAACAAACCCGCTATCGTCTGATCCCGGGTATCTGGTAATCGTTAAAATGCGAACAAAATCCCCTGGCATGGATGTGTCAGGGGATTTTTGTCAAAAAGCGGGCGGCCGGCAAGTTTTATCGGCTGGGTAGCTCCAAAAGTTTTTTGATGATGTTTTCGGGAGGTTGGCCGCGGCCGCTTGCCAGCCCGGCTTCGATCTCTTGCGGCGAGAGGTGGGTTTGCAAGGTTTCCAGGGCCTGGTCGGCGATTGATCGGCTTTCATCTTCGAGCGCAGGGTGATCCAGAACCGCTCCCAGAACGGTTAACGCCTGTTCTTGTCGGGCTGTTTGCGATAGGACACCAGCCAGCCCGGACAGGATGTCGAGCATATCGGGAAGATCGTTAATCTCGAGGGCGGCTTGCAGGCCATTTCGGTAATATTCTTCGGCTGCGGCATAATCCTGGCAAGCCAGGGAGGTGTGTCCCAGGTTGCCCAGAGTCATGGCTGCCAGCAACTCATCGCCGATCTCGTGGTCAATTCTCAATGCGGCTTCATAATAGGTGCGGGCGGCGGTGTAATCCCCTTGGCGGCGGGCTGTTTCGCCCAGGTTGACCAGGGCTGCTGACTCACCTGGCCGGTCGCCCACTTCGTGGAACAGGGCCAAACTCTCCTGGTAAAGTTGCCGGGTCTCATCATATTCGCCCAGGTTAAGGGCGACTGTTCCCAGGCCGTTGAGCACATCTGCCAGCCCGCTGCGATTATCCTGCGTTTGGTAGAGCAACCGGCTTTCAGCGAGCTGAACCCTGGCTTCCTGATACGCTCCCTGGCGGATATCCACCCAGGCCAGGTTGTGTAACGCATTGGCGATCTTGTTTTGGTTTTCCACCTGGCGGGCAATTGCCAAACTTTCTGTCAGATGCGCCCTGGCTTGCACCCAGTTTCCTTGCTTCCTGGCAATCGCTCCCAGATGCACCAGCGCATCAGAGCGATACTCAGCCTGGCCATGTTTTTTCGCCAGGGTGACCCCTTCTTGCAGGCGGGTTTGCGCCTGTTCGTATTCGCCGAGATACCACAATGTTTCACCCAATTGCACCAGCAGCGGCGTGCGTTCAATGTTTTCATCCGGGATGTGGCTTAGCGCTCGTTTGAAGTAATCCGCTGCCTCGCGGTAGGCGTAAGCGCCCAAAGCTCTCTCGCCGGCCAGGCGCAGGTAATGGATGGCTTGCCCTGCCAGGTTGGCGCGCTCCAGGTGTCCGGCGATTAATCCGGCGTATTCGCTGATGCGTTCCCCAGCGTGGGTTTCCAGCCAGCGGGCGGTGCGGGCATGATAATCGCGGCGCAGTTTCAGGAGCACTGTTTCATAAGTCACATCGTGCAGCAGGGTATGCTTGAAAGCATATTCCTGGGTGCCGGCAAAGGCCGAATGCTCCTGCCAGAAAATCATCTCGCGCCGGCTGATGGCGTCAAGTGTTGCTCGTACCTTTTGCCGCTCTCCCGCGGAAACTTCGCTGATGGCTGCATCCCAGAACAGCCTTCCTACCACGGCGGCGCATTGCAACAGCTCCCGTTCGGAGCGCGGCAGGCTATCGAGGCGGGCTTGCAAGATGCCTGTCAGCGTGGGCGGGACACGCGTCGCTTCCAAGCGCTCCGGGTTTACGCGCCAGCGATCCTGTTCTCCCGGCTTGGGTTCAATGACGCCGGCATCCAGCATCATTTTGAGAAGTTCCTCCAGGTAATAGGGATTACCTTCGGCGCTGCCCACCACCAGGTTGCGCAATGAATCGGGGATAACTTCCACCTTTTTCAGGATTTCATCGACCAGGGTGCGGCTGTCTTGCGGGGATAGCAGTTTGAGATCGAGGCGGCTGCAAGAGGCCAGACCGTTTGCCCAGCCTGGCTGCCGCTCGAACAGATCGGGGCGAGTCAACCCTACCAGGAGCAACTGCGAGTGCGGCATTGTCGCAGCCAGTTGGGTAATCAGGTCGAGCGAGCTATCGTCGGCCCAGTGCAAGTCATCGAAAAAGATGAGAGTCGGGTTATGCGCGCTTACGGCGCGCAGATAGTTGCCCAGGTAGGCCTGGGCCAGTTTTCCAAAGCCGGTAATCCCCGCCAGTTTTTGCACTGCCGGGCTGTTCGAGAAATCGAAGCCGACCCAGTGTCCAACCAGGTCGGCTTTTTCGGGTGGCAGGATTCCTTCCATCCCCGCGCGGAATTTTTCCAGGGCTGCGGCGGCGTTATCGCTCTCCAGGATGTCGAAGCTGCGGGCAAACAGATCGCGCACAATTCCATAGGGGACGCCCTGCAGCGAGGGCGTGGCGCGGCCTTTGAAAACCCGAACCCTGCCTGGATGCAGGTCGAGCCATTTTTCGAACTCGTGCAACAGGCGGCTTTTTCCCATCCCGGCCTCGCCTGTGATGACCAGCATGCGCGTTTCGCCGGTTTTTACAACGTTTTCAAAGGTGTTTTGCAGCGCGCCCAGTTCTGTTTCACGCCCGATCATGCGGGTAACAACGCCTTCGATGCCGCGTGTGTTCATCCGGAAAGCGTGTGGCCTGGCGCGCTCGACAAGATAGGTTTGAACTGGCTCGCGTTTGCCCTTAACCGATAGCGGCGTTTGCGGGCAGACTTCGAATAAACCTGCTATGTGGCGGTAGGTATCGTGCGAAACCAGCACCTGGCCTACCGGGGCAGCATTTTCCAGACGCGAAGCCAGGTTGACAGCATCTCCCATGGCGGTAAATTCGCGGGTTGAGCCGATTTCGCCCAGCAGCACCGGCCCGGTGTTGATACCCACTCGTAAACCCAGTGAGACATTCTGGGTTGGCCGAAAGGAGGCCAGGGCGGCTTGCATCTCCAGCGCAGCCCGAACGGCGCGTTCGGGGTCATCTTCGCGGGCCGAATCTGCGCCCCAGAGGGCCATCACACCATCTCCGGTATGCTTGTCAATTTGCCCACCGTGGGTGGTGATAGCTGCATCCAGGCGTGTCCACAGGGCGTTGAGTAACTCGGTAACTTCCTCGGCGTCCAGCTTTTCGGACATGGCGGTGAAGCCGGAAACGTCGGCGAACAGGATGGTTGCCAGTTTGCGTTTTGCTTCGCGCGGCTGGCCCTGGGCGGCAATCAAGGCCAATTTTTCGCGCAGAGGCGCCAGGGCTGTGTCTACGACGGTGTCACCCAGGCTGTCGCGCTGTGCGTCGAGTACGCGAATGGCTTGTTCGATTTTTTCCAGTTCGGTTGTCATCCTGCCTCTTATAAGAACGGTTCGATTGAATTTTATCCCAATCCAAGCCTACTTGCCTGTTAATTTTATTTGTGCCGGTAATTCATCTACCTTGCCGGGAAATGGAATAAAAAAATCCCCTGCCATTTTTGTGGCAGGGGATTTTGCGTATAACGAACGATTTACTTGTCTTCGGCGATTTTGGTGCCGCTGTGCTTGAGCGCGGAGTGCGCGGCAGCCAGGCGGGCGACCGGGACGCGGAAGGGCGAGCAGGAAACGTAGTTGTTGCCGATCATGTGGCACCATTCAACCGATTCGGGGTCGCCACCGTGTTCACCGCAGATACCCACTTCCAGGTCGGGGCGGGTCTTGCGGCCATCGTTAATCGCTATCTGCATCAGGCGGCCAACGCCACCACGGTCGAGAGTCTGGAAGGGGTTCTTCGGCAGGATGCCCTGTTCAACGTATGTGACCAGGAAGTTGCGCTCGGCGTCGTCACGCGAGTAGCCGAAGGTCATCTGGGTCAGGTCGTTGGTGCCGAAGCTGAAGAATTCGGCCAGCCCGGCAATTTCACCGGCGGTCACAGCGGCGCGCGGGATTTCGATCATCGTGCCGAATTTGTAGTCGAGCTTGGCAACTTTCTTCTCGGCCAGGACGGTTGCGGCGATACGGGTCAGGCGCGGCTGGATCCATTCCAGTTCCTTGACGGTGCCGGTCAGCGGGATCATGATTTCGGGTTTGACAACGATCCCGCGCAGGGTGCAGTCGGCGGCAGCTTCGAAGATGGCGCGCACCTGCATTTCGACGATTTCGGGCATGGCGATGCTCAGGCGAACGCCGCGCAGACCCATCATCGGGTTCGATTCGTGCAGGGATTTGATCGATTCGAGCAGTTTTTCCTTGTCGGCCAGGCCCTTGGTTTCGCCCTTGACGCGCATGGTGATGACTTCTTCGAGCAGGGCTTCTTCGTCGGGCATGAACTCATGCAGCGGCGGGTCAATCAGGCGGATGATAACCGGGTAGCCGTTCATCGCTTCGAACAAGCCGTCGAAATCTTTGCGCTGGCTGGGCAGCAGCAGGTCGAGCTGCTTGGTGCGTTCTTCGCTGCTCTCGGCCAGGATCATCTTTTGGACGATGGGCAGGCGTTCGGGTTCGAAGAACATGTGCTCGGTGCGGCACAGACCGATACCGACAGCACCATACGAGCGGGCGCGCTTGGCATCTTTCGGGTAGTCAGCGTTGGTCCAGACCTGCAGGCCGCGGCTCTTCTTGCCATCGGGCAGGGTGCGGATGTCGGGCTTGGCGCAAATTTCGTCCGCCCAGGTCAGCAGGGTCAGCAGTTCGGTTTGTTCTTCAAGTGAGGGGGCGCTGGCGCTGATCTTGCCGATGAAGACTTCGCCGGTGGTGCCATCGACGGAAATCCATTCGCCTTCTTTGACGAGGGTTTCGCCAACGACCATGACGCGTTTTTCAAGGTCAATTTTGATCATATTCGCGCCGACGACGCAGGGGATGCCGAACTGGCGGGCTACCACAGCGGCGTGGGAGGTTGCGCCGCCTTCGCTGGTCAAAACGCCTTGCGAGGCGATCATGCCATGAACATCATCGGGTTTGGTGAAGGGGCGCACCATGATGACGGTTTGTTTTTCTTCTTTGGCTATCTTCTCGGCCAGGTCGGCATCGAAGTAAGCCTGTCCAACAGCCGCGCCGGGCGAGGCATTGACGCCTTTGGCGAAGAACTTGCCTGTCTTTTGGGCTTCTTTTTTGGCCGAATCGTCGAATTGTGGGTGCAGCATGGCATCAACAGCTTCAGGCCCAACGCGCAGGACGGCTTCTTCTTTGCTGATCAGGCCTTCGTTGGCCATATCCACTGCAATTTTGACCGTGGCTTTGGCGGTGCGCTTGCCGTTGCGGGTCTGGAGCATATACAGTTTGCCGCGCTCAACGGTGAACTCGACATCTTGCATATCCTGATAATGTTTTTCGAGTTTGCTGGTAATGTCCATGAACTGCGCATACACAGCCGGCATAACTTGCTGCATGTGCTCAATCGGGTCAGCATTGCGGATACCAGCCACAACATCTTCGCCCTGGGCGTTCAGCAGGTACTCGCCCATCATCTTCTTGTCGCCGGTCGAGGGGTTGCGGGTGAAGGCCACGCCTGTGCCCGAGTCATTGCCCGTATTCCCGAAGGCCATGGTCTGAATGTTGACAGCGGTGCCCAGGTCATCCGAAATTTTGGTGGCTTTGCGGTAGTCGATGGCTTTTTTGCCCATCCACGATTCGAAAACGGCTTTGGTAGCCAGTTCAAGCTGCTTGTAAACATCTTGCGGGAAATCAAACCCGACATGCTTCTTGAAAACTTCCTTGAAGGTGCCGACCAGGGCTTTCCAGTCCTCGGCGGTCATCTCGATATCGAGCTTGTAGCCCTTCTTGGCTTTGTACTCGGCCATCGGATGTTCAAAAACTTCATCGTCGAGATTGAAGACGGTGGTGCCGAACATTTCGACCAGGCGGCGATACAGGTCCCAAACGAAACGCGGATTTTCGGTCAGTTTGATCATGCCTTCGACGACTTCGTCGTTCAAACCGATGTTCAGGATGGTGTTCATCATGCCGGGCATCGAGAATTTCGCGCCGGAGCGGCAGGAAACCAACAGGGGGTTGCTGGCATCGCCAAACTTCTTGCCGGTGGCTTTTTCAACAGCCTTGATTGCCTCGAGCTGTTGCTGCCACTGTCCATCGGGGAACCCACCAGCCTTGCGGAACTCGTTGCAGGCTTCGGTGGTGACGGTAAAACCGGGCGGGACTGGGACGCCCGCGCGGGTCATGTCGGCCAGGCCTGCGCCTTTGCCGCCGAGCAGGGAGCGGACACCTTCCCAACTGCCGGTGACTTTCTCCGCTTCTGCAACTTCTTCAAATAAGTAAACCCATTTCTTTGCCATTTATGGCCTCCTGATGAAAAAAAGATTATTATTTAGTATGTTGACGCCTGCTTACGGGCGTGATTGTTCTTTGGATGGGTTGTCCAAAAACGGGCAAATCCTTAAAAGTTTACCATAAACCGGTTTATCGGGTATAAAGAAAATGTATTTTTAAAATATTACTTATGTCACTTTTGCCCAAAATTGCTTTGTAAACAACTTGCAAAGTTATTATTATTTTAAATCTGCGATAATAGTGTATTGCAGTTAATTAATATGGGACGAAAAAAGGTAATCTATGGCAATAAAAGTATTGATTATTGATGATGATAATGCCATGACCGATTTATTGGGCTTGCTTTTGCAGAGCTATAACCTGGAGGTGCTTGCCTCCAATGATAGCCAGCGCGGCCTGGAACTGGTAAAGAGCGAAAACCCGGACATCATCCTGCTCGATTTGATGATGCCCGGCAAAACGGGTTGGGATGTTTGTCGTGAAATCCGCACTTTTAGCAAAGTGCCGATTGCTGTCCTTTCGGCGATTGATGACCCCGTGATGGTAGCCAGTGCCCTGGATGCCGGCGCAGACGATTACATGGTTAAACCTATTCCAAGCGGCGAACTGCTTTCTCATATTAATAACCTTGCCCGGCGCGCTGTGGTCGAAAAAAACGGTGGCCGGACGATGATGCATCAAACCGATTCTCTCTTAAAGAAAGGCGTTGCAAGCCTTGAACAAAAACCTTTGCAGGCTTAAGTTCGGATAGTACAATACAAAAAAGTATTGGAGATAGCCGTGCAAACTTGTTCAAAGTGTAATGCTTCTTCGCCAGACCTGGCGCTTGAATGTATCAACTGCCATGCCGACCTGAGAGAATTTTCCGAAAATGCGGTTGCCCTAAAACGCTACCGGGAGAATGACCGGGTTTCCATGATCCGGATCAGTGTTGCTGCAGATGCGTGTCCTTTATGTTATGAATCGCGAGGCACTTTTGAGAAGGATGCTGTTCCCAGCCTGCCTCACGAAGGATGTTCTCATCAATTGGGCTGTCGTTGCACGTATGCGCCTGTGCTCAATGAAATCTACCCTTAGCGCGTTGCCAATTTTATGTTCACTTGCACAATCCCTGGCGAATAAAACCAGGGATTGTGTTGTCTTTGCGCGGGGTCTACCGTAATGATTGCTATATTTTGTTTGCAAAAGACGGCGATATAATACAAAAGGCTTGCAGAAATGCCTTTCCGGCGGTTTTATTCAGGAGAGAACATGTTTGACAAGAAAAAATACTTTTTTATTTTCATACTGCCCTTCCTGTTGATATTCTCGGCCTGTGCGCCAGGCGCAAGCGGATCGGGGTCTGGCGCTGTCCTCGAAGGGACGCCCACCCCTGAAAATATGCCGACCCTCCAGCCGACCCCGACCTTTTCCGTGCTGGAACTTCACTATGTTCCTCCGTATTATTCGTTGTTCTATGGCGACATTATTTCCGCCTCGAAAACGGAGAATGGCCTTCTGGTGTATTCACCGATTAACGCCGCAAGCTGGGAGCCGGCGATTCGCGCTTTCCAGGAGCATTTTCCCTGGGTGAATGTGCTGCCTCTCGAAGTAGGTGCGGGCGAAGCTTTTGCGCGATATGCGGCAGAGTATGGAACCAATGTCCGCACTGCGGATATTATCATTTCTCCTGATGTGGTTGCCTGGCAGGAATTTATCGCGCAAGGCCAGGTTTTGACTTATCGCTCCCCGGAGGAGGCTTACCTGCCAAGCTGGGCGCGGGCCGGCAGCGGGATTTACGCGCTATCGGGTGAGCCGCTCTTGATTGTGTATAACAAACAGTTGGTCGTTACCCAACCTGAAACAATGGAGCAGGTCGGCATCCTGGCCAGCGCGTTTGAGAACGATTACCGCGACAAAATCAGTACCCTCGATATAACCAGCCCGGATGGCTTTGCGGCCAACTGGTTTTGGCTGGGAAGCGAGGGCGAGCCGGGATGGAATGTGTTGAATGCCATCGGGAAAACCTCGCCAACCTTAACCACGGCGGATGCCCGGCTCTTGCAGGCGGTTGCCTCGGGCGATATCCGCATTGCCTATTTTGTGCCTTCGCAATTGCTGTTATCCCGGTTGGAAGAATTCCCGGAGCTTGGTTGGTCTTATATCAAGGACGGTCAGCCGATTTTGCTCTATAACATGGCGATTACGCAAGCCAATGCCAGCCCGAATTCGGCCAAGCTTTTCCTCGATTTCCTGCTTTCACAGGAGGGCCAGGTTGCCCTTGCCATGGGCGGTCTGACTCCTTACCGCTCTGACATCACGCGCGTCAGCCAGCTGCACCTTGAAACCGTTTCGCAGCAGGTGGGCCAGGAAAACCTGATTTTCTCATCCCTCGCGCCAGGGTTGCAGGATGCTGCGCTGGTTCAGCCTGTGCTGGATCGTTGGCTGCTGGCGATGAAACCCGAGCCGGAGATTCCCGTGCCCGCGGATACGGCAACCCCTTAAATGGATACTCCCTGACAGACTGGACAGCCCGGACAACCGGGCTGTCTTTGCGTTTGCAATCAGACCTTTCTTGTCGTAAAATTTGAGAGAGAAACCATTCAAAAGGAGGATTGCTCATGGCGCAAGCCGCCCAGTTTGATTCCCGCCCCATCACCGAGGAAGGCGACTTCCTGCAAATCAAATCCGTCGACCACATCCATTTTTATGTGGGTAATGCCAAGCACGCCATGTACTACTGGTGGAAAGGCTTTGGCTTTACCCCGGTCGCCTACTCCGGTTTGGAGACAGGCAACCGGGATTTTGCTTCTTATGTCCTGCAAAGCGGACAGATACGGTTGGTCGTTTCGGCTGCCTATGGGCCGAGCAGCGCCCTGGCCGCCCATCACATGCTGCATGGCGACGGGGTCAAACATATCGCCATCGAAGTTGAGGATGTCGAGCAGGCCTGGCGTGAAACCACCCGTCGCGGCGGCAAAAGCGCTTGGGAACCGCGCGAGCAAAAAGACGAGCATGGCGTCTATCGCACGGCGGCCATCTACACCTACGGTGAGACCGTCCATGTTTTTGTCGACCGCAGTCAGTATAAAGGCCCATTTGCCCCCACCTACCGGCCCATTTCCGATAAAAAGGCGGAAAGCGCCGGTTTGGCCGCAGTCGATCACATGGTTGGCAATGTGCAGCTTGGCAAGATGAACCACTGGGTCAATTTCTACCACCAGGTAATGGGCTTCCGCCAGCTTTTGCACTTTGACGACAAGGATATTTCCACCGAGTATTCCGCGCTGATGTCCAAGGTCATGTCCAACGGCAACGGGCGTGTCAAATTCCCGATTAATGAACCCGCCGAAGGGAAACGCAAAAGCCAGATCGAAGAATATCTCGATTACTACTACGGGCCTGGCGTGCAGCACCTGGCGCTGGCCACCGGGGATATACTCAAAACGGTGCGCCAGTTGCGCGCCAATGGGATCGAATTCCTGCGTGTGCCGGATACTTATTACGAAATGCTGCCGGAACGTGTTGGCAAGATCAAGGAATCGCTCGATGAAATCAATGAACTCGGCATCCTGGTCGACCGCGACGATGAAGGCTATCTATTGCAAATCTTCAGCCGTCCGATTCAGGACCGCCCGACCGTCTTTGTCGAGATCATCCAGCGTCATGGCGCGCGCGGATTTGGCAAAGGCAACTTCAAGGCCCTGTTCGAGTCGCTGGAACTGGAACAGGAACGGCGCGGGAATCTCTAACAGGTTGACATGAGACTTGTAACCTATCTCGACCGCAAAAGCGGACAGCCGCGCCCCGGCGCGCTTGTCCACGAGGCTGTGCTCGACCTGGCGGCGGCTTATGCCCGCCTGGGGCAGGCTGGAGCGGCCCCAGCCAGCTTGCTGGAGTTAATCCAGGCCGGGCCGGCGGCCTGGGAAACGGCCCGCCAGGCGCTTGCTGCGGCGCAGCCCGAGCCGGGACTGCCGCTCGAGACGGTCAAACTCCTGCCGCCGATTCGCCCCGTCAGCCTGCGGGATGCTTACGCCTTTGAGCAGCACGTCCGCACGGCGAACGAGAATCGCGGCCGCGCCGTGCCTGAAGAGTGGTACCGTTTCCCGATTTTTTATTACACCAATCCGCATTCGGTGATTGGCCCGGATGACCTGCTGCCTTATCCCCGGTATACCCAGGCCCTCGATTACGAACTGGAGATTGCCGCCGTGGTTGGTCTGGAGGGCAAAAACCTGACGGCTGCCCAGGCCGCCGGGCATATCTTTGGCTTCACCGTTTTCAACGACTGGTCCGCCCGCGACATCCAGCGCGCCGAAATGAAAGCCGGACTCGGCCCGGCCAAAGGCAAGGATTTTGCCTCCTCGCTGGGGCCATGCATCGTGACCCTGGATGAACTGGCCGACCGCGCCGCCGGACGCCCCGGCGTGTATGACCTGTCGATGACGGCAACCGTTAACGGGGTGCAGCGCTCTGCGGGCAACTTCAAGGACATCTACTGGTCTTTCGGCGAGATCCTGGCGCGGGTCAGCGAGGAAGTCCGGCTTTATCCTGGCGAGGTGATTGGTTCTGGCACGGTCGGTACTGGCTGCCTGTTGGAACTGAGCAAGGGCGAAGGCCCCTGGCTGCAAGCCGGCGACGTGGTCGAACTTGAAATTGAGCGTATCGGTAAATTACGAAACCCTGTTGTTCAACTTTAGAAATAAGGAGAAAAAATGACAGTCAGCAATGAAGATATGGTGACGGTTCGTCCGGGCGAAAGTTTCCTTTCCAAGCAGCAATTGGTTAACTTTGAAGGGATTTCTGCCCATACCGCCGGTTCAAAAGTGTTGTGTATGCACATGGTCGTTTTTCCGCCCGGCGGCAAAGCGGTTTCGCATTATCATAACGGCTATGAAACCGTGATTTATGTAATCAAGGGCAACGTCAAAACCCTGTATGGGGTTGGGCTGAAGAAGGAAATGGTCAACGGCCCCGGCGACTTTATTTTTATCCCGCCGAATGTGCCGCACCTGCCGATGAATTTGAGCGAAACGGAAGAAGTTGTGGCGATTGTGGCCCGCAACGACCCCAACGAGCAGGAAAGTGTTGTGTTGTACGATCCGGCGCAGGCCGCCTAGCATCTCCTGGATGTGGATGCGCTGATTGGGGCTGGCCACCCGGGATGAGTCTGTTGTGTAATTCTTTTCCATATTAAACTTCTTGTATAAGTGCTATCACAAGTCCTGCCTGCGCCAGTGCCGCCGGCACAGGTGAGCGGAGCATCCTTCGACTACGGGCTACGCAACCCTTCGATAAACTCAGGGCGCTTCGCCCTCCGCTCAGGACAGCAATACTTTATGCAAAAAAGCGCAGTCGAAGGACTTTGTCAAACCAATTATTGCTTTTGCAAGAGGTTTATTGGAGGCAACCATGAAGCGCATCAATTTAATCCTGATCCTGTTTGTGCTGGCCAGCCTGGCCTGTAATTTTGGGGTGGTTTCGCCCCCACAGGCGGGCGCAAGCACCGTTACCGTTCCGCCGGTTGATGAGCCGCCGCTGGCCGAGCCGGCCACGGAAGCAGTACCGGCTACCGAGGCGCCTACTCCCATCCCAGGGCTGGCGCGCAGTTGTGACAAGGTGCAGTTGGTTATCCCGCAAGGGCTGGCCGCCGATATCGAATGCCAGCTTATGCCGGCCCAGAGCGGCGAGGAGATAGCCCCCTGGGAAGTGACCCCCGGCCATGTCGAAATTGGCTTTACGGGTTATACCCTGGGTGAAAAGTTCCACCGTCCGCGCCTGTACGTTTTCCCGGTCATCGACCTGGTGGCCTTGCAGCCGTATGTGGCCGAGAACATCAACGAGGTTCGGGCTATCCTGGATAACCCCGCCGGCCTGTTTGATAAAGCGGATTTGCCCGGCATCCATTTTTTCAACGCCGGCGCGGTTTTTGCCGCCAATATTGCCACGGTCGATTTTCTCAATGGCGCCGGGGTGCGCGCGTTGACGGTCTTCGGCCAGTACTACGCCCCGGTGAACAACGACGAGCTGTTCTATCACTTCCAGGGCCTTTCGGCGGATGGGCAGTACTACCTGATCGCCATCCTGCCGGTCACGCATCCGGGTTTGCAGGCCGATGACCAGGAAGGCAGCCTGCCCGCCAGCGCCGAATTCCCGGTTTATCCCGGTTTTTCAGGCGCGGATGTCGAGGCGGAAATGGGCGTTTATTACGATACAACCAGCGCTTTGCTGAACGCTGCCAGCCCGGATGTCTTCAGCCCGACCCTGACCACGCTGGACGCCTTGATCCAATCGATTCAAGTTGCGCCATAAGCGTGTTTTGGGGAACTTATGACAGACCAGACCGGGCTTTGGAAACGTGTGACAACTGCCAAGCGGCGCGTGCTGGATGCGGTTGTGGGCAAACCCGATGCGGCCTTTCGCGCCAGCCAGGTTTTCCAGGCCTATACCGGCTTGTGCGGCGAGGCCGAATTTGCCTTTGACGATAGCCAACTCGACGAGGAACTCGTCGGCATGCTCGAAGAACAGGCCGACAAAGTGATTCGGGTCTGGCTGGAACATCAAGGGCAAGAGCTTTGAATGGAACCACCGAGACACCGAGTTCAAAGAGCTTTTTTGGGGTTTTCTCGGTGTTCTCCGTGTCTTCGTGGTGAAATCCCCTTAATTTTCGCTGTCGCTCGTCGAAATGACAAGGGAACGCTAAACCCAGGTTAGGAGCAGCGCATGCCTTTTTATCACAAGCTCGGACAAATCCCGCACAAGCGCCATACCCAATTCCGCAAGCCGGATGGCGGACTGTACCGTGAAGAACTGATGGGCCTGGAGGGCTTTTCTTCGCTCCAGTCGATTCTTTACCACCACTTCCTGCCGCCAAGGGTGCTGCGGGTGGCGGATTTAGGCTCCGCCAAACCGGAATACATCGATTTTGGCCCGATCCGTCACCGCGCTTTTCGCACCAGCGGACTCCCCGCGGGCGGGGACCCGTTAAACGCGCGGACGCCGCTGCTGGGCAACAACGATGTCATCCTGGGCGTCAGCGTTGCCGTGAAGAGCATGGACTACTTCTACCGCAACGCCCAGGCCTACGAAACCTGGTATGTCCACGAAGGCCGGGGGACGCTCAAAACCCAGTTCGGCAGCCTCGCTTTTCGCCCCGGCGATTACATCGTCATCCCCTTCGGCGTTACCTGGCAGATGATCCTCGACCAACCCAGCCGCTTCTTCACCATCGAAAACCCCAGCCAGATCGAGCCGCCCAAACGCTACCGCAACGCCTACGGCCAACTGCTCGAGCATGCGCCTTACTGTGAGCGCGATATCCGCCTGCCGCAGAACCTGGAAACCCACACCGAGCGCGGCGAATACGAAGTGCGCATCAAAGTCCGCGACCGGCTGAGCCAGCATATCCTCGACCACCATCCTTTTGACGTGGTTGGCTGGGACGGCTACCTGTACCCCTGGATTTTCAACATCGAAGACTTTGAACCGATTACGGGCCGTGTCCACCAGCCGCCGCCGGTTCACCAGACCTTTGACGGCCACAACTTTGTGGTTTGTTCCTTCGTCCCGCGCCTGTTCGATTATCACCCCGAGGCCATCCCAGCCCCGTACAACCATTCCAACGTCAATTCGGACGAGGTGATTTACTACGCCGAAGGCAATTTCATGAGCCGCAAGGGCATCGACCGCGCCGACATTTCCCTGCACCCATACGGCCTGCCGCACGGCCCGCAGCCGGGCATGACCGAGGCCTCCATCGGCAAAAAAGAAACCGCCGAACTGGCGGTCATGGTCGATACCTTTTATCCGCTGCACCTGACCCGCCAGGCGCTCACCATCGAGAAACCGGAATACATGGATACCTGGCTGGAAGGCGACGGGGAGTAGAATAGAGACGGAAAGTAGAGACCAGAAAGTAGAGGCGATATGGCTGAAACGAAGTTTGAGACAATCTGCGCAAAAATCGTCAGCGAGATGAAGCGGCTCAAGGTGCCGGGCGCGGCGCTGGGCATTTACCACCAGGGCCAGGAATCCAGCGCCGGGTTCGGCAAAACCAGCGTTGAAAACCCCCTGCCGGTGACGCCCGATACGCTGTTCCAGGTCGGGTCGATCAGCAAAACCTTCACCGGCACGATCCTGATGCGCCTGGTGGAAGCCGGCAAACTGGATCTGGACACCCCGGTGCGCAAGATTTTGCCCAAATTCAAGATGTCCGACCCAGAAGTGGAAAAACGCCTGACGACCCGCCACCTGCTGACCCATACCGGCGGCTGGATCGGCGACTATTTCGACGATTTCGGCAACGGCGACGACGCCTTGCAAAAAATGGTCAAGAAAATCCGCAAGCTGCCGCAGGTGACGCCGCTCGGACAGGCCTGGTCGTACAACAACGCCGGTTTCAACATCGCCGGGCGCATCGTCGAAGTCCTGACCGGCCAGCCCTACGAAAGCGCCGCGCGCGAGATGATTTTTGCCCCGCTCGGCCTCGGGCTGACCTTTTTCTACCCGGACGATGTCATGATCACCCATCGCTTCGTCAGCGGCCACCAGAATATTGGCCGCAAGGTGCAGGTGGCGCGTCCGTGGGCGATTGGCCGGGCCGGGAACTGTGTCGGCGGGGTGGTCAGCACCGTGCGCGACCTGCTGACCTATGCCCGCTTCCACATGGGCGACGGCAGCACCGCCCAGGGCCAGGCGCTGATGCAACGCGCAACGCTCGAGGCCATGCGCGCCGAGCAGGTCGATGCCGGCGGACGCGGCAAAATGGGCCTGACCTGGTTCATCCGCCAGGCTGGCGAACTGAAGATTTTCGGTCACGGCGGGGCCACCCACGGTCAGCAGGCCGTTTTGCACTTCATCCCGCAGGCCGATTTTGCGCTTGCGCTGCTGACCAACAGCGACGAGGGCGGCCTGATCACCGATAACGCGCTCAAGTGGGCGCTGGAAAGCTATTTCGAAACCGCCATCCCCAGCCCGACCCCGACCCGCAAACCGGACGAGGAACTGGCCGAATATAGCGGTCGCTACGAACTGCCGCTCTCGGCTTTCGAGTTGACGGCCAGCGACGGCTATCTGGTTCGCAAGGATATTCCGCGCGGCGGCTTCCCAACCCCCGATTCGCCGGCTGGCCCGCCCGAGCCGGATGTGCGCCTGGCGTTTTACGCCGCCGACCGCCTGGTGGGCCTGGATGAGCCGCGCCAGGGGGCGCTGTGCGAGTTCCTGCGCAACGCCGACGGCAAGGTCAGCCTGATGCGCATCGGCGGGCGTTTGCACCCGAAGGTGGCTTGATGGAGATTTCCCCGGACGGCCTGCCCTGGAATTCGCTCTACAAGCTGTTGAGCGGGGCGATTGTCCCGCGCCCGATTGGCTGGATTTCGAGCCTGGATGCGGACGGGGTCGCCAACCTGGCGCCGTTTTCGTTCTTCAACATGGTCTGCGCCAACCCGCCGACGGTTTTGTTCTGCCCGATGGTACGCGGCACGGGCCGGGGCGAGAAGGACAGCCTGCGCAATGTGCGCGAGACGGGCGAATTCGTGGTCAACATCGTTAGCGCGGACCTGGCCGAGGCGATGAATCTCAGTTCGACTGAGTTCCCGCGCGGGGTGGATGAGTTCGCCGCTGCCGGGTTGCAAAAGGCGGCTTCAACGGTCGTCCGCCCGCCGGGAGTGGCAGCCAGCCGCATTCGCTTCGAGTGCCGGGTCAGCCACATCCACGAGGTCAGCCGCGAGCCGGGCGGCGGCTCGGTCGTCCTGGGCGAGGTGGTTTATATCCACCTGGACGAGACGGTTTTGCTGGGCGAGGACAAAATCGACCCGGCAGCGCTGCGTCCGCTCGGCAAACTGGCCGGGAACGTTTACTGCCGGGTCGATTCGTTTTTCGAGCTGGAAAGGCCGAAATCTCAGCTTTTGCCCAGGTAGGACGAAATTAATTGATCATAATGCGCGGTGCAGGCAAAGCCCTTCACCGCGAGTTTTTTGCGGGTCTCGAAGGGGATTGCGCCGCTTTGCAGGCCGGCCAGCACCTGGCCGTAATCGGCCGGGTCGCAGACCAGGGTAACGCGCTCGTGGTTTTTGGCCGCGGCGCGGATCAGGGTCACGCCGCCGATGTCGATGTTTTCGATGACTTCGGCATAGCTTACGCCCGGTTTGGCGATGGTTTCTTCGAAGGGGTACAGGTTGACGGCCACCAGGTCGATGAAATCCCAGCCCAGGTCGAGCAGTTGCTGGTGGTCGGTTTCGGTCGGGCGGGCCAGCAGGCCGCCGTGGATGGCCGGGTGCAGGGTTTTGACCCGTCCGCCCAGGATTTCAGGCGATTGGGTGTACTCGGCCACTTCGCTGACGGGCAGGCCGTTTTCGCGCAGCAGTTTGGCGGTGCCGCCCGAGGCCAGCAGTTGCCAGCCGAGCGCGGCCAGACCGCGGGCGAAATCGAGGATACCGGTTTTATCGTGGACGGAAAGGATGGCTTTGGGCATGGGGCGCTCCTGGGGGATGTTTTGCGGGATTTGTGCTACACTAAAAAGCGATTACGATTGTCATTTTAATCGATAACTGCCCGCAGCCTGGAAATTTGCAAAGGGGTGGGGAGAAAAATGAGTAGCCTGTTCACCACAATAGCGATGCACACACTGCGACATTTTATTTTTCCAATCATAATCATCGTTGTTCTGATGGTTTCGAGCGCATGTAGCGCGAGCCAATCGGGTGACAGTGGCTCAATAACCTTGGTTCCAGATAGATTGCCAAGCAATGAGCCGGGCGTACAGCCAGCAGCACGCACACCATCTGCCGCGAGAACCGAAAAAATTGAAGATGGAACTCTGCTGATCCCTGGAGTAACTCATTCACCCATGCCTATCTTGGATATGGCCAACTCTTGGACCAGATACCGTGGAAATTACGGCATCTCTTTTGAATATCCGTCAATATATGATGAGAAACCCTACAATGAGATATGTAAAGCTACCGAGTCTTTAGACGGAGCAGATTTTGGCGAAAAAAGCGAAGTGTATGTTCGGCAACCTCTTGGCGCAACACTCGATGAACATGTAAAACTCTATCTGGAAAATTTACAGTTTGATGAGCCCGTCAAGATCGAATCTCAAGAAGCAATTGAGATTAATCACCAACCTGCAATTATAGTGAAATATAAGCTGGGTGAAGCCATTGAAAGTTGGGAGTTGATATTTGTTTTCATTCCGGAGCGTAAGGTCATTTACACTTTTAGTTTTGTGGGTGGAAGCGCTTGTGATGTGCCCGAAATCGGATTATCTGAACAAACAGTATTCGGGCATGCAGTTGAAACATTCTATGTGGAAAAATAGCTCCAGATGAAAAAGTGGGCTGCCGATTAGTAATAGTGTCAAGGATGAGTGAGTTGACCGGCGCGGCGGTTTTTTGCTATAGTAGTGGGGTTGGTTTTGCAATCTAAAAGCGTTTACACTGATATACACCCATGCTGGTGTTTAACAAGCCATCGGCTGGTTTAAAAAATAATTGGGTGCATTATACAAGGTAAGTAATATGAATTCTCTGTTCCCTGCGTATTTTGTGGCTGATGAAGCTCAACTTATTGATGTTTTCATCAAGGAGGCTGCTAGCCTAGGCGTTAGCAATACAGATGCTGAACGTTTATTTAAGATGCTTCCTCAAAAAGTAAGGTTTGCACCGGCTAAAAAATTCAAGTTGGGTGAAGAGTGGCGTTATGAATATGGGAAACCATTTCACCTAAGTGGAAATTCAAAAGGATTTGGTGTTCCCTATCAAGCACCTCTTGTTATCAGTCTTGTGCGTGCAACCTTAGTAGCAGAACGAAGTCTTACCCAGACTCAACGCCGACCGGGTAGTTCTTGGTGGAATCAACTTGAAAAACCTGGAAAGCATTTTGATGGAATTGTAGAAGCATTGGCTGTTGCTAATGTAAATCAAGATTATAGCCTTTCATATGAACAAGATGGGTTGGGAGTTGGCTCAAGTCGGATTGACTGGGTATTGCAAACAAAAGAAAATAGAAAATTTTTGCTCGAAGTCAAAAATAGGCCAGGGCAATCAGCACAGGAGTTAACACGAATTCAGTCAACTTCTAAAATACAAGGAGATAGCTCCCAAATTAATGGCGAACCTAATACTGATTTCAACATGTTATTTAAAAGTTCGTTTGATAAATTTCTTCCAGCATCTACATCAGCTTATATACAAGGTGTCATTTTATTTTTGGGTATTAAAATACCATCAGCACAGTTTGCTGGTTTTTTCCATGATCATCTTCAGAACAATCTTCACTTTGTAGCACTTGGTAAAGAAGATCAAAAATCTGGAACGGCTATTAATATTCTTGCAATATCTCCAGAAATTGCCAATGATGTCCGCTCTGCATTCGGGTGGTTTGAACAAGCAGATCTTATGTACTAAACCCGTGCCCACCGAATAACAGCAGTGTCAACCCCAGAGGGGTGCTTCGCAAGGGATGAGCAAAAAAGTGAATGAAACAGGCATCGCATTGAAAAAGATGCCCGGCCTTTTTTTTGGTGCAGGTTTTGAACTGCGGTTGATCAGATTCCCCGGCTGGCTGCCGCGATTTGTGGTAGTATCGCCGCATCCCGCCTCAACGGTTGGGCTGAAAGCGAACTGTTGAGCACCTTCCGGGCAGTTTCGCTCCACGAAAAGGGTTTTCGGCAGTCTCGTTGGGCGGCGCTAATATCAAGGATTTTGTTGCAATGGCTCCAAATTACATGCTTTTTGTACTTACTTTCCTTCTAGCCTTGGCGGTTGGCATTACCGGCTGGGTATTGATTGCTTTTCTCTCAGTTCACATCAAAGCCCACTCGATTGATGCTGTAAAAAGAACTCTGGTTATGCTGGTTGCCCTTACTGTTTTTACCATGTTCTTCACGATCTACACTTTCCCAGGTTTTGTTTCTCCAGGTATCCTGCTTTATCTCGCATCGTTAATTATGACTCCCGTATCCATCATTGTATGGCTCATTATGAGTATTCGTTTTATTCGGTCATCCGCCGGGAATAAACAAATGCAGAGATGGCTTTGGATTTCGGGACTTTCGGTTGCCATCTTTTTCTCATCGCCCTTATTGGCTCGTCCAACCATCAATCAAGCATGTCGTGTATTAACGCAAAGTACTGCACAACCTTTGATTACTGCCATCACCGAATACCGAGCTGAGCATGGTACATTACCCAATGATCTTGGACAGTTGGTTCCACATTACCTTTCTGACATTCCTGTACCACCTTGCTCCTTTTTGACCGGATATATCGTGAATGACAGCTATCAAATTTATGGAAGTGTATTGACTACTAACTCTGCTGATGGTTTTTCTTGTGAAGATTACAACCTTGATGAGCATCGCTGGTCCATAGGATATTTTGATTTTATTGATAATGGCCCCTCTTGCTATTAAAAAGGCGCACTGCCGCCTACCGCTTGATAGCCATATCAAGAGATGAGCGAAAAAGTGAATGAAAAGGCCTCGCATTGAAAAAGAAGCCCGGCCTTTTTTCTTGGGGCCGGTTTTGAACTGCTGCTAATCAGATTCCCCGGCTGGCTGCCGCGATTTGCGGTAGTATCGTCGCATCCCGCTCCGCTCTGGCAGTTTGGCATTGATAAATCCATGAAACTCAAAATCATATCTACATATCTGATTTGTGCGATTTTTCTTGCATCTTGCGGTGGGGTTACGCCTTATCCAACCGCTTTGGCAGCATCACCAACATTTGCAACCACCGCAACGGCGCAAATTCCAACACCAACCAGTACACCTACCTTGACGCCAACTCCCTGGAATTTACCAACGCCAGAAATACTCTCGGGCTATCCAACACCTCAATCGGCAGCATTGCCAACGTGTGGACCAGGGGATTGTTTCGAAATGGGTGATAATGTTCAAAGACAGAATTTCAGTTTTCATGATTTGTATTTGGGAAAGTATGTGTTAAGGCATTGGTGTAATATCGAGCCCAGGCTTACACTATACTCTTATTGTGCCGTTACAATTTCATCAAAAGACAACCCGCAAGTTGAAATATGGGGTTGGCCTGCTAAGTTCAGGGAAGAAACGGGGGCTGATCTCACCGGAGATGAGGAACCTGATATTGTCATTACACAGTGGTCAGGTGGAAATTGTTGTGTAGGAACTATAGTTTACAAAACTGGCGATACACTTGAAAAGGTACTGGATATTGGCAACTTTCGCCCAGGAACTTTTGTTGATTTAGATGAAAATGGGACATATGAGTATATTACCCTAGATAGGCTTTGGTCTACCTTTTGCAATTGCACAGTTTATCCATCAGTTATTTTTGAATATCAAGCTCAATCTGGTGAATATCTTCCAGCAACAGATAAATTCAAGAATACTTATCTCGATTTCCATGATGGTTTCAACTTCCTTAATGAATTCAGGGCAAAAAATCCAAATGCTCCTTTTCTTCTTTTGAGTGCGGAGCGTTATTCAAACCCAACTGTTGAAGATGAAGAATATTTCAAGCTTGAAAGGGAAATCCCCGATTATCATAGGGCGATATGTACGCTCTACAACATAATGGTCTCTTATATGTTGGCAGGAGAAGAAGCTGAAGCGCAGAAAATCCTAAACAAATATTTGCCGCCCGATAAAGCAAATGAATATATGATAGCCATCAAAAAAGACTTAAAGTATTATCTTCCACCTGCCGAGTAGTATCGCCGCATTCCGCCCTCGCGGACTTGAGAGTCTGACAAAATGATCCATCAACGCATCCCCGAACGTATCCGCCCCACCCTGGAAAGCTATATCTCGCGAACGAGCGCGGAACTGCCCGGCTTGATTGGCGGTTTTTACCTTGTTGGCTCAATCGCCCTGGATGGCTTCAACGAGCAGTATAGCGATATTGACTTTGTCACGGTTCTTAATCGCGCAGCACATCGCGCGGATCTCGAAAAACTTAGCGCCATTCACCAGGAAATCGAGAAGGATTTCCCGAAGTGGAAAATGTCCGGTTGTTATCTGCGCAATTTTGATTTGGGCCGTTTCGAGGGCGAGATCGAAGCGCAGCCCTATTATCATGATGGCAAACTGCATGAAAGGGGGCATTTTGAGATTAACTCCGTCACCTGGTGGATCCTGAAAAATCACGGCATAGCCGTTTCCGGTCCGGAACCCGCCGACCTGCCTTTTCAGGTGGATTGGGATTTGCTCATCGCCAGGATGAAGGACAATTTAAACTCCTACTGGCTCCGTTGGAGCAATCGCGTCGATGGTTTCCTCCTCATGCTTTCGGATTGGGGGATTCAATGGACGGTATTGGGGGTCTTGCGGCAGTTTTATACCTTCCAGGAGAACGCAATCACCACGAAAACAAAAGCCGCGGAATATACGCTGACCTGTCTGCCCAATCAGTGGCATTCAATTATTCAGGAAGCCATCCGCATCCGCGAGGGAAAAAAGAAATCCTTGTATCGCTCAAGAATTGTCCGCATGTTGGATGCGGTCAAATTCCTGAAATACGTGATTCGAGAAATCAATGTTAAGTTTCCATAACCACTACCTGCCCATTTAATAACAGCTTCAAATGCTGAGCAAAAAAGTGAAGAAAGACTCTTGTACCAAGGATAAGTCGCCAAACCTGTTTTTTGGTTATCCCGAAGCGGAAAATTCCTATTTTGGCAGTGGCAGTCTGTAAAAAACCTGTGGTATAATACCGCCCGCTGTGGAAAAAAAGCAGCATAACTGGAGAGGTCGCGTAGTCTGGCTTAGCGCGCTCGCTTGGAAAGCGTGTAACCTGCAAGGGTTCGCGGGTTCAAATCCCGCCCTCTCCGCTAAAAATCCCTGTTATTCGACGGGGATTTTTGTTTTGGGGTTTGCGCGTCCCCATTCAGGGGATGACATTCAAATCCCACCCTCTCCGCCAAAGAAAATCCCCATTAAACCGGGGATTTTTGCTTTTGGGGTTCGCGCGCCCCCATTCAGGGGATGACATTCAAATCCGGCCCTCTCCGCTAAAAATCCCTGTTATTCGACGGGGATTTTTGTTTTGGGGTTTGCGCGTCCCCATTCAGGGGATGACATTCAAATCCTGCCCTCTCCGCCAAAGAAAATCCCCATTAAACCGGGGATTTTTGTTTTACCACAGCAGAACAACCATCGAAGATGGTTTCGTAGGAATAGCCCCGACGTTTTACGTCCGGGCGGGTTTGCGGGGAGAAAAACCCGCAGAAAACGGCAATGCTTTCAGCATAAAGATGCCAGCCTGTAGGTTGGCTCTCTGGGATTTACCGTGAAAACTCGTACACGGAACACACGGAATTGACGGAAACGCACGGAAAGGTTTTTTTAACAACGATTTATCCGTGTTTCTCTGTGTTTTCCGCGTTTTCCGTGTACAAAAAATACCCATCCCGGAGATTCCCAAAGACCCTGTAGGTTTTCTCCCCTATTTTGGGTTGTGTATGGTAAAACTGCGCTTATGTCCTCTTCCCCCATCGGTATTTTTGACTCTGGCATTGGTGGATTGTCCGTTTTGCGCGCCATCCGGGCGCTGCTGCCGGCGGAAAGCCTGGTGTATGTGGCCGATCAGGGCCACGTCCCCTATGGTCCGCGTCCGTTGGCCGAGGTGCAGGCCTTTTCGGTGGAGATCACGCGCTTTTTGCTGGCGCAGGGCGCAAAAATGGTCGTCGTCGCCTGCAATGCGGCTTCGGCGGCGGCCCTGCACCACCTGCGTGAAACCTTCCCGGATGTGCCGATTGTCGGCATGGAGCCGGCGGTTAAACCGGCTGCCGAGCAGACCGAAAGCGGCGTGGTCGGCGTTCTGGCCACTCCGGCCACCTTCCAGGGGGCGTTGTACGCCTCGGTCCTGGAGCGTTTTGCGCGCGGTGTGACCGTGATGCAGGATGCCTGTCCGGGTCTGGTCGGCCAGATCGAGCGCGGCGATTTGTCCGGGCCGGAAACGCGCCGTATCCTGGAAACCGCCCTGCGCCCGATGCTGGCAGCCGGGGCCGATACGGTGGTGATGGGCTGTACCCACTATCCGTTCGTCATTCCGTTGATCGAGCAGATTGGCGGGCCGGGACTGCGGGTGATTGATCCGGCCCCGGCGGTGGCGCGGCAGGTCAGGCGGGTGCTCGCCGCGCGCGGCCTCCTGGCGGGGGATGAGCAAAAAGCCGGGGTGCAGTATTACACCTCCGGCTCTGTCGCTTCGTTCCAATCCCTGCTATTCGATTTGTTGGGCGAGACCGGCCAGGCGACCGGCCTGGGCTGGCAGGCGCAGCAGGTTTATGCGCTCTCTTCGGCGAACTCGCTCTGATAATCTTCCGGCTCGATCCGAATCCCGTTGAAATTGGCAAAAGTAATATCGCTGAAGGTCAGCCGACGACTGGCTTTGGTCCGCTCGAACAGCGACTGGTAACTGGCCGGGATGGCGGCATACGGGTTCAGGCCAAGCTGGCGGGCCAGTCCGCGCACCTCGTCGGCGCTGGCCGATTCGATTTCAATAAATTTCCCAAAAGGCATTTCATCGAGCATAACCTGGTTTTCACCCAACTGCCAGATGGCGCGATATTTCTCATAGAGAAATATTGGCGTGTAGCCAAGAGATTCGAGAATCTGGCGGGCCGAGTCGAAATCGCCAAGCGTGGTTTCGATTTCGGTCCGTTCCAGCACGCCGTCAGTGCGCAGGCCGGGGCCTTTATAGGTCATGCGGATGTCATCGTAGCGGCGCAGACGCAAAACCTGGCCGGTTGCGCTCAGGTGACCATCGGGGGCATCGTAGCGCAGGTTAAATTCCATCTGGCGCGGCACCATACAAACCGCCCCCATCTCAAGCAGGCGGGCTTGAATGGGGGCGAGGTCGCGCACCGCAAATTTGGCTTCGATTTCCTGGTTATTTTTGCTCATGCACCTATTTATATCACACTCAACAGGGTTTGCTTTTGCTCGACCGTTTCGCCGGCCTTGACCTTGATGCGCTGAATCTGTCCATCGCGCGGGGATTTGAGTTCATTCTGCATTTTCATCGACTCGAGAATCAGCAAAACCTGGCCTTTTTTGACCTGCTGGCCTTCCTCGACCGGGATGGCAACCACCAGACCGGGCATGGGCGCTTTCATCTGGAACTCGCCGCCCTCGGCGGCGCCTGCCCCGCCCGCGCTGCGCAGGCGTTTTTCACGCTCATCCTGCACCTCGGCCTGATACAGGCGTCCACGCAGCAGGACTTCCCATTGCTCATCGTCAGGTGAAACGTAGGCTTCATAGGATTTGCCGCCAATCAGCAGCGAATAGACCGGCTGGCCGCTGATTGATTCGAAATCGACATCCAGCAGGCGTTCGTTGATGCGGATGTGTTTCTCGTCCACGATTTCGACCGTGAATTCCTTGCCGTCAACGGTGGTAACGTATTTCATCGGTGCATCCTTTCCCAGCGTCCGACCCACTTCCAGTTGGAGGTATCGCGCTCGTTGCGCTGCACGAATTGGGCGGCGCGCTGGGTCTGCTGGTGGGCCGCCAGGGTTGCCAGGGCGGCTGCGATTTCGGCCATGATCGGATCGTCCTCATCGTGGATGGCAAAGCGCTCCTCGACGAAACGCGTATCGTATTGTCCGCCCATGAAGCGGTGGCTGTCCATCAAAGTCTGGTGGAAGGGGATATTGGTGCGTACCCCAACGATGCGGTATTCCTCCAGCGCGCGGCGCATGCGCAGGATGGCCTGGGCGCGCGTCTCGCCCCAGACGATCAGCTTCGAAATCATCGGGTCGTAGAAGGGGGTGATCTCGAAACCGGGATATACGCCGGTGTCGACGCGGATACCGGGGCCGGTCGGCAGCAGGCTGTGGCTGATTTTACCGGTCGATGGCATAAAGGCGTTGTAGGGGTCTTCGGCGTTGATCCGGCACTCAATGGCTGCCCCGTTGAAGCGGATATCCTCCTGCTTGTATTGCAGCGGACGCCCGCGCGCCACGCGAATTTGCTCCTTGACGATGTCCACGCCGGTCACCATTTCGGTCACCGGGTGCTCGACCTGCAGGCGGGTGTTCATTTCCAGGAAGAAGAAATTGCGGTCCTTGTCGACCAGGAACTCAATCGTCCCGGCATTGACGTAATCGACGGCCTGGGCGGCCTTGACGGCCACCTCGCCCATTTTTTGGCGCAATTCCTCGTCCATGAACGGCGAGGGCGCTTCCTCGACCAGCTTCTGGTGGCGGCGCTGGATCGAACAGTCGCGCTCGCCGAGGTGGATGACGTTGCCGTGTCCATCGGCCAGGATTTGGATTTCGATGTGGCGCGCGCCTTCGACCAGCTTTTCCAGGTAGACATTGCCGTCGCCGAAAGCGGATTCCGCTTCGCGCCGGGCCGATTTGAGCAGTTCGGGCATTTCATCCAGGCTGCGCACTTCGCGCATGCCTTTGCCGCCGCCCCCAGCGGTGGCCTTGATCAGCAGCGGGAAACCGATTTTTGGGGCGACGCCCAGCAGTTCGTCATCGTGCAGGTTGCCGACATCTTCGGTGCCCGGCACGACCGGCACGCCCGCCTTGCGCACGGTTTCGCGGGCGGTCATCTTGTCACCCATGGCGGCAATGGAAGAGGGCTTGGGGCCGATGAAGGCGATGCCGGCATCGATGCAGGCCTGGGCGAAGTCTTCGCGCTCGGCCAGGAAGCCGTAACCGGGGTGGATGGCATCCGCTCCGGATTTTTTGATGATTTCGAGAATCTTTTCGCTGCGCAGGTACGATTCGCGCGAAGGGGCCGGACCGAGCAGGTAGGCTTCATCGGCCAGGCGCACGTGCAGGGCCTGGCGATCGGCCTCGGAGAAAACAGCGACGGTCTCCAGCCCCAGTTCACGGCAGGCGCGGATGATGCGGACGGCGATCTCGCCGCGATTGGCTACCAATACTTTTTTAAACATGTCTGCTCCTGGGTTATAGCTCGGGTAGAACCGTTAATCGGCTGTCTGCAACCAGGCGCTCTAGGAATGCGATTTGCATATCCAATTGCTGGTTGAACAGGCGGTTGCCGGCAGGAGTTCCCATAATGTTGCGCTCACGATATTTCTTCAAAGTCAGCAAACGCTGGTCGGCGGAAGCGATCAGTTTTTCGTAAGCGTCCAACTCTTCGTGGAAACGCATCAAAACCCGATATGCGCCGAAACGGTCGATATTGTCGGCGTCGCTGACGATTTTTGATTCGAGGGTCTGCGGGTGGGCGAAATCGGCCTTGTCATCGACATGCACGGCGATTGAAAAGCAGATGTTCTCAATCTGTTCGGGTGAGTATGCCAGCGTTTGCAGGAAGGGGCGCGCCAGGCGCGCGCCGATCCGGCCATGTTCGACGCCATGGTCGCCGGGGATGAACTTTGCCAGGTCGTGCAGGATGCAGGCCGCCAGGACGATTTCGCTGTCGGCTTTCTCCTCCACGGCGATCATTTTTCCGTACTGGGTCACGCGCAGGGTATGCTTCCAGCGATAATCCAGCGATTCGGGCGACAAGGTTCCATCTGTCTCGGTCTGCTTGCGCTGCGCCAGCACAAAATCAACGATTTTTTGCAGGCGCTCGTTGGCGGCTTGTTTCATCGTGTCCATACGCTTAGAGAGGAATATTGCCGTGTTTCTTGGCCGGGTTGCCGTCGCGCTTGTTCTGCAACATTTCCAGCGCATTGATCAGGCGGGCGCGGGTTTCGCGCGGCTCGATAACATCGTCGATGTATCCGCGCTCGGCGGCCACATACGGATTGGCGAATTTTTCGCGATATTCAGCGGTCAACTCCGCTTTGCGCGCCAGCGGATCGGCAGCCTGCTCCATTTCGCGGCGCATGACCACATTGACGGCTCCGTCCGGGCCCATCACTGCGATTTCGGCGGTCGGCCAGGCCAGGTTCAGGTCGCCGCGCAGGTGTTTGCTGCTCATCACCAGGTAGGCGCCGCCGTAGGCTTTGCGGGTGATGACGGTCAGCTTCGGCACGGTCGCTTCACAGTAGGCGTACAAGAGCTTGGCCCCGTTGCGGATAACGCCGTGGTGCTCCTGATTGGTGCCGGGCAGGTAGCCGGGCGTATCAACGAACGTTACCAGCGGGATGTTGAAGGCGTCGCAGAAGCGCACGAAGCGCCCGGCTTTTTCGGACGAGTCGATATCCAGCACGCCCGCCAGCACGGCCGGCTGGTTGGCGATGATTCCGACCGAGTGTCCGCCCAGGCGGGCGAAGCCGACCACGATATTGCCGGCGAAACCCTCGTGGATTTCGAAGAACTGGCCGTTATCGACGATTTTGTTCAGGATTTCCTTGACATCGTAGGGTTTGTTCGGCTCTTCGGGGATGCAGGTGTCGAGAAATTCATCGGCGCGCAGGGCATCGTCTCCGCCCTGGATGAAGGGCGGATCTTCCATGTTGTTCTGCGGCAGGTAGCCGAGCAGCTTGCGGATGAGGTAGAGCGTGTCCGCTTCACTGTCGGCGGCCACGTGGCAAACACCGGATTTCTCGGCGTGAACGCTGGCCCCGCCCAGGTCTTCGAAGGAAACTTCCTCGTGGGTGACGGTTTTGACCACATCCGGCCCGGTAACGAACATATACGAACTGTTGCGGGTCATGAAGATGAAATCGGTCAGGGCGGGCGAGTAGACTGCGCCGCCTGCGCAAGGCCCCATGATGGCCGAAATCTGGGGGATGACCCCGCTTGCCAGGGTGTTGCGCAGGAAGATTTCGCCGTAACCCGCCAGGGAAACCACCCCTTCCTGGATGCGCGCGCCACCGGAATCGTTCAGCCCGATGATCGGTGCGCCGTTTTTCATGGCCATATCCATGATTTTCAGGATTTTTTCGGCATGAACTTCGCCGAGCGAACCGCCAAAAACGGTGAAATCCTGGGCATAAACATACACCAGGCGTCCGTCGATGGTTCCCCAGCCGGTGATAACGCTGTCGCCGGTAAATTTCTGTTTTTCGAGACCAAAATCATGGGTGCGGTGCACCACAAAGGCATCCACTTCGCGGAAGGAGCCTTTGTCGAGCAGCAGGTCGATGCGCTCACGGGCGGTCAGTTTGCCGCGTTTGTGCTGGGCATCGATGCGCTCCTGTCCGCCACCCAGGCGGGATTGGGCTTTCTTTTCATTCAGTTTTTGAATGCGCGGATTTTCGCTCATTCTGTCTCCTTGGAAAATAAGGCTTGGGTATCGGACAACCGCCAGAGCAGGATTACTGCCAGCAGCAGGAGCGTCGAGAAGATTGCGCTAAAAACCAGGTTCGGCGCGGGGCTTGGCTGGATCAGCAGCCGGTCTGCCCAATACCACACCCAATACAACACGGAAAATCCGATTCCGGCACGCGCGGAATATTGCCAACCCTGGATGATTTTCAGGCCGAGGAAAATCCCGGCCAGCGACCAAAAAATTCCGCTGGACAGGATATAAACGGCGGGCGCGCCGTATTCGACCAGGGTTTGCCAGTCGAACAAGGCGCGCGCCGTGCGCAGCATATTCCAGAGGGTGAAAAAAATGTGGGTTGCACTCAGCAGGCTAAGCGGCAGGGTCGATTTGCCCATGCATCATTCTCCGGGAGCTTCGAAACGCAGGATTTGTTTGTTGCCATACAGGGGAACGCCCTCGATTTCATGCACCCAGCCCTGGAACTGGTAGCTGTAGGGCGCAGTCGAGAGCAGGAGGTAGGGGTTGGCAAAAACGTAATCCATACCGGCTACATCTTTCAGGTATTGCGGGGCCTGGTTGGCCTGCAGGGCTTTGAAATAGGGGTAGCTGTTAATCAGCCCGTCCATGTTGACGATGGTGCGGTCCTTGATGTAATAGCCGACATTGCCGCCGCCGGTCATGCCGATCACCGAGCCGGGTTCGGTATTGTTTTCGAGCAGGGGCAGGACATCCATGTAGGCTGCGTCAGGCGATTTCTCGTAAGTCATGCGGTTGCTGATGGTGATGGTGTAATTCCAGGCCAGCCACAGGCTGAGCAGGATTGCGCCCGCCTGGATGGATACCCGGCTGAACTTCTGCTGGCGCATACGGGCGGTGACCAGATGCGCCAGCAAGGCCAGGCCAATCACAATCAGCAGCATTTCGATGACCCAGTACCATTCATGTTTGGCGGCGTAGGGCATGGCGCCGTAGAAGGTTGTGTGCAGTCCGGCAGAAGCTGCCAGCGGGAACAGGCCAAACAGGGTCAGCGCATTGGCCACTTTTTCGCGATTCAGCGCGGCCAGGGCGATGAAGATAACCAGCAGCGAGACCAGGATCGCCCAAAAGTCGAAGGGCGTTTGCTCGGCAATGTTCTTCAGCGGGGTGAAGAGCAATTCCCAGGGTTGGCTGTTTTGCGGATCGAAACCGAAAACATCGGCCAGCGATTTGGCCGCCCCGCCGTAGGCATTGTCGCCCAGGCCGCCCCACCAGCGCTTGATTTGCCCGGAAACGGGCATGAAGGTGCCGAAGAGCCAGTGGTTGATGAGCATGTACCCGCCCAGCCCGAGCGTGACGATCCCGTAGTAGCTGATTCCCTGCTCGAGCCAGACCTTCCAGCGTATGCGCAGCATTCCCAGCGGAGAGTCGCTGTCCGCAGACGGCGAGACAGGCCACGGGGAGAGCGCTGCGTAGCTCCAGCGCGAGAGCAAGGTCCACAGCGAAATCCCGGCCAGGTAGTAGAGCGGGACTGCGCGCGGGATGCTGATCCAGGGCAGGTTGAGAAATGCCAATCCTAGCAGGAGAATGGTTGTCAGGATTGTTGCCAGCGCGGTTTGTTTGAGTAATTTAAGCAGGGGAGTTTTGCTCGGATGAGTGTACAAACCGCTGAAATAGAAAAGCAGGGTTTGGATCACAAAGGCCAGGCCGAAGGTCAGGATGGCATCTTCGGAAAAATCGAGCAGGTATACATCCAGACCGGCGCGCAGGATGAAACTGGCAACCACCAAAACCAGCGTAACCAGCATGTCGAGCGGCAGCAGGCTGCGAATGGGCGTACCACGGAAGATGAACCAGACGCCGATAATCAATACAAGGTAAATGTTATCGAGACGGCTGAACAGCGCGAACAAGGCGGCCAGCGCCAGCCAGATAATTTCCTGGCGTGTAGCCGTTCTTTGTTCCAGACGCCAGCGCAGCTCATATTTTTTGAGCAAAACCAGCAGGGTGACAATCGATAGCGCCAGGATGCCCGTTTCCATACCGGGTTGGGTGATGATACTGTGCAGGGTCAGGTTAAATGCCCAAAAAGCGCTGGCCAGCATGGCGATGGATTCGGCCACTTGTTGCCTGAGCAGGCGGAAAAGCAGGATCGAAGTCGCTGCGCTCAGGGCGGCCATAACCAGGGTCAGGATGCGCAATGGCAGGATCAGGTCGAAGCGCGCCAGGGCAAAAATCGGGACGCTGGCCAGCAGCCAGAGCGGGTGATAACCGTTGCTGGGGTTGACCCCGTCAAAGGTCGAGCCGCGCTCTTCCGAGATATTTTGAGCAACCTTGAAGTAGTAGTAAGCGTCATCGCGGGTAAACCAGCGCTGCGGAAAA
The DNA here is from genome assembly GCA_023459215.1 of Chloroflexota bacterium. GTDB lineage: Bacteria > Chloroflexota > Anaerolineae > Anaerolineales > Villigracilaceae > UBA8950. The sequence goes on along the minus strand of JAEWVF010000061.1, from coordinate 14,574 downwards.
TTCTGCGCGGTTGAGAAGGCGGCATAAAGATGCACGCCCATGACAAGAATAATCAGGGTAATTTCAAACCAGTGAAAACGTTTCATCGAAGCGTAGAAATTCCTTTTGAGTTTGCCCGGATTTTGCGTTTACTCAATATCCAGGGTGATTTTTCCCATTTGTTGACCGCTCTCGAGACGGGCCTGGGCCGCGCGCGCCTCGCTCAGTGGGAAGGAGCAGTCATGCGCCACTTTGAACTGGCCGCTGGTGACCAGCCTCATCACTTCCTGGTAATCTTGCAGCGTACCCATGGTTGAGCCCAGGATGCTCAGGTGTTTGCCGAAAATGTAACGATTGTCGATCTCGAACTTTGGACCGCCTGTATTGCCGACTGTGACCAGTCGTCCGCCTTTGGCAAGCGACCGCAGCGAAAGGGGATAGGTTGTGCCGACATTATCCACTACCAGCGCTACACCCTGCTTGTTGGTCGCCGTATAAACGGCTTTGCTCCAATCCGAATGCTGTTCACGGTCAATCAGGATGTCCGCGCCAAGCGATTCTGCCAGGGCCAATTTTTCCGGCCCTGCGCCAACCACAATGACTTGCGCGCCGATATGCCGGGCGATTTGGATGCTGGCGGTATTGACTCCGCCGGATGCGCCAACAATCAGCACTGACTCCCCTTTGGCCAGTTTTCCGCGAACGACCAGCGAATGCCAGGCGGTCAGGAAAACCAACCCGGCGGCGGCAGCAAGGTGAAAGTCGAAGCCATCCGGCAGGCGGAACAACTGGCGGGCTGGCACACAAATGTATTCAGCGTAAGTCCCGCGCACGGTTTCGCCGATCAGGTTCCAGCGGCGGCAGAGATTATCCTGTCCGTTTTGGCAGAAATCGCACTCGCCGCAGCCGAGATTGGCATTAATCGATACTCGTTCGCCAATCCGCCAACCGCTGACATCTTCGCCGATGGCGGCTATTTCTCCGGCCCCGTCTGCGCCTGGAATGTGAGGGTACTCGAGACGGATTCCGGGCCAGCCATTCCGCACCCACAGGTCGAGACGGTTGAGAGCTGCCGCTCGCAGCCGAACCAGGATTTCTCCCGGCCCAGGTTCCGGGGTGGGGATTTCGGCGTACTCAAGCGCCTCGAGTCCGCCGTGTTGCTGGAAGAGGATGGCTTTCATGGAGTACGCTTGTATTCGTAAATATAGTAAAGCGGTTCATCATTGGTGGAGCGGTGAACCAGCGTCGTTCCGCCAGGATATTCTGCGCGGATGGCGTCCAGGTCTCCCTGTAGAAATGGCAGGATGAAAAATAACAAGTGATCACCCTCGATGGGCGGATTCTGCAAATCCCCCCACGGATAATTGATGTCGATCCCATCGTTGAATTTGGGGGCCAGGTATTGGGTGCTTGGAATGGAATAAAACCCCATCGCAGGTGACCCGAGGAAATAGACTTGAGGGTGATCCTGCCTTTGCCGCAGGTACAGCCCCATGCGGTAACCGACCATGCTGTTATCGAGTGCGCTGTCCATGGCGTTTTTTGGCGTAAATTTGAAGAAATAAAAATATGCCTCATTTGCGGCCATTAACAAGGTGATAATCAAAACGCCGTATCGAATCACTCGCTCTGTTTTCGGCCAGATTGCTCTCAGGAATTTGGCCGTTTCATTTAATCCGATGGCTACCAGCATGGCAACGGCTGGGGCAGAGGCCGGGTATCGCTGGGATGCGGGTGTACTTTCGCTGAGCGCGCCAATGGTCGCAAAGGCGCATAACCACAGCAGGAGCATCAGGCTGAGTTTTTTTTGCTTGACAAAGAATAGAAATACCAGGCCGATCATGAAGAAAATTGCAGGGAAAACGCGCAGGATGGGTACTTCCGGCCTATACCAATGCCGTAAGGGAACAAATGTATAGGCGCCAAAGCCCAGCCCGAACTGCTCTAAAAGAATTCTCCAGGCTGGCAGGTTTCGGTCTTGCATATTGAACGTAAGCCACTCGCCAAGTATTGTGACACGATTGAGAGGCGCAGATATTTCGCTGGGATAATCCATATAAAAAAGGACCAGGGGGATTACTACAACCGCTGAAACCGCCCAAAAGAAAAATATGCCAACGATGGAGCGTTTCAACCTCGCTCGATCATGCAGGGCTGCCATGGCCAGCCAGACCGTGGCCAGCACAACCAGGATGCGCCCGCTGGAGTAAAAATATTGCGATAAGCCAAGCGCCAACCCGCCAAGCAGGTAGGCGTTTCTTCTTTCCCGGGTCCAGGCATACCAGAGTGCGCCGACAATCACTGTGAACCACAGCCCATCCCAGATATTATTCAGTCCAATCCGGCTGAAATGAACGTGAAAGTGTAAAAAACCGAGGAACAGGGCGCCTGTCCAGGCTGTGTATGAATCGTAAGCTGTTTTCAAAAGCCAAAAAACGCAGACTACGGTAAGCGCTCCGGGAATGGCTGAAGACATCCTGAGCGCGAGCACATCCTGGCCAAAGATGCGAATCAGTATTCCTGGGATGGCGAAGTAAAAAGAGGGAAAGGCATACCAGTCAGTCTTAAAAAGATTATCGCTTTCTCCGTTGGCAAAGCTTGCTGCGGCGATGCCGGATGATCCTTCGTCCCCGGTCAGGAAAACGGGTATTGTATTCGGGAAAATGATTCTGACCAGGAAAGCCAGCAGGAAAATGCCCAGAAAGGTAAATACGATTTTGCGGGAGGGTGCTTTGAGCGCTTGCTCGTTTTTCCATCCTGAAAAGATGGCCAGGAAAATTGCGGCAAGCCATGCCAGTATCGCAATTGCAGGCTCGAGCATTTTTTCCCCGTCACCGGCTGCGGCGCGCACGGCGATTGTCAACGGGACACTCAACAGCAACATGCCGATTTGGACGGGCTGAAGCGACATTTTTTCTGAAAGTTTGTCGATCCATGGATTTACCACGGGGCCAAATTTCTCGTTCAATGTAGCCAGGGAAAGGGCCATGCTGAGCGACGCAAAAAGAATCAATCCAATTGGCAGGATTAACTTTGTGTAATTTTGTGCGGCCAGCAGTTGAAACCCGATGTAAAATAGCGCGCTGCTGCCCAGGAAAAGCGTTCCTGCTAATTTGTTTTTATCATTTGCTAAATTTTCCATTTGCTATTCCCTTTGACTTGTCGGAGGCCATTTCTACGTGCTGCTTTTGTTTTTCTGGAAAAAATTACATCTATCTTAGGCTAAAGGAATCCATATATCCACTCAAAATTTCTAAAAATAAAAATTGCGCTTTCGTCAGTTATGATCGTTATTGTGTTTGGGATGCCCCAATCACTTAACTAACAACAGATGTTTTCGTGCCAGAGTTATTTGAATTTTATGAATTCTTGTTTCAGATATTCGCGAGCTTCATTAAATGTTATTATGGTTAATATATAGATGGTTAATAAAGTGATTGTAAGTCCTATGAAGTGCAGAGCTGGTTTGAAAATAAAAGTGTATTTATGTTTTCCTTCAAGCATTTGTGTGCTGAGATAATTGTTTACGGATTCTGGTACGGCAGGTTTTTGATCGATCAGAAGTTTCCAGCCAGGATAGTTGCTGACCAATACTATTAATGTGTTTTTATTTGAGTTTGACTCAGCCTCTACAACTATCGAGTTGGGGCCATCAAAAAATGCTTCTAATTCTGATACTATACTCGTATCAAGCTCGTTTGCATTTAGGCTTGTTGTTTCCACGCTAAATGCAAAAGGTAACACGTTTTGTTGTTCCCATACTGCCGCGTAATCAAATTCTTTTATCAAAATGCTATCCCTGGGTGGTTGATCTGAAAATGAAATTATATATTTTGGCTCGGCAGAAAAAAGGGCGCTACTATTATCTTGTTGTAATTTTGATGCTAGGATTTGGCTATAGATGAAATTTATCACCGGAAGCTCCATCTCATATGCTGCTGGTAGCCAAGGCCACCAGATGGCTCCATCTCCCAAGCTAATGTAATATGGGTTAGGATCATATTCCTTTAGCCATCGAAGCGTATCATAAGATACTGTATCTAAAGATTCGGGCGCGAAAGCAAAACCTCGGTTGGTTTCAAAAACATCTTTAGCGCTGAGAAACAGGATAATTAACATGGCAAGATTCGCTAATTTTCGAAGGCTAGCTGCAACTACTCTGGTTCTTCCGGGTAAAATCAGGGTAAGGTGATATTTTGCTAACCATTGCCTGAGCATACCAACTGTGGATTGAAGACAATATCCGCCTAAGACTAAGAGTGGAATACTTGCAACGATGAATAAACGGTTAGGAAAACGCATTTGATATAGGAATGGAAAAAGCTGATAAATATATTTAAATATTGAGAATTGATTGGCATTCCACAGCATGTAAAACATAAATAAGCTTATGGTTGTGATCAGGGCTGGTCTGTTTTTTTGATAACGAAATGCAAACACCAAAAAAAATAATGCGCCTATAGAAAGAGGCCCAAGATAAAACCAGTTCCAGCCGCCTTGAGTTCCCAATATCGATGAGTGGAACCATTCTGGGGCCGATATTGCAAAGTTCATTAACCCGTAGTGAAGCGGTTGAGAGCCTGTTTGTTCGAAGTCAATGCCAACATCTCGAGCAATAAGACGATATCCATCAATGATCGGTAGAGTCATTACGGCGGTTATGCCAGCAATCATTATTGTAATGATGATTGCTCTTTGGATGATTTTGGATGATATCTGCCAATTGGAGAAAACTGCCCCGAGAAAAATGATTAAAGAACCTCCCGCCAGATAAAAAGGATAATATCCTCCCCCTGCAAACAAAATCATTGATGCGCAAAAGGCAGCCCATATCATCGAAGAAACATCTTGTTTGTGTAAGGTTTGCCAAAAACTTGCAAATGCCCATGGGAACCATGACATACCTACCAATAATTCGTACCATCCTAGTCGCCATAGCAAGGCTAAACCACCAGAAAACATTAACATCATTGCGGACCAGGTTCTAAACATGCCTTTGAGACCCATTACATTGCCAAAGTACCATTGACCTATACCCGCAAATAAAAACGATATAAAAATCGAAACTTTCATTCCGTTTATGCCGCCCCATATAATTACTGGGATAGTTGCTATGGGTGACCAGAAGTGCCCAAGTAAATCCCCGGCGTGAGGAAAACCTGTTTGCATGAAGTGATTCCAAAGGGGAATCTCACCATGTTTCCTCAAGCCGTAATCAGCCAGTAGCGGTCGTGTAGCGCTTTCATTATGTTCGCCACCTTGCTGTAGTATAGTTGGATTGAAATCTAGTAAACAACCAGCGTAAATCCACGCAAATAGGATGATTATGATTAATTCTGTTATCGTGCCGAGTCTGATTTTTATCTGTAAACCGACGTGATTGGTGATTTTTGATGCGAAATAAAATATTTTTTTCATATTATTCTTTTTTTGTGCTTTGGCGTGATTTTTTATAGGCAAACAGTTCTTCTGGCTTGAACCACATCCATGTCCCAAATACTAAAGCCAGTAATGTAATCACAGCGCCGATGCCAAAAGGCACTGAAGAGTATCGAAACTTGATTTCATGTTTGCCCTTTGGTAAGTAAATTTTTAGCCATTCATGGGGAATCAGGTTTATCTTTTTATTTTCTATTTTCGCATTCCAGCCGGGTAGTGCATTTTCACGCACAAGTAAATACCCTTCTACATTGATGTCGCAGAGAATATCAATATGACCCCCATCGGACTTGGCTTCGCATGGAACATTTCCCTGGGTTGTTTGGACAAAAGCATAAAAGGATTGTTTATTTTCAATAAAATAGTAACCATTAAACGATTGAATCAGGTCCGGATTGCTTATCTGTAAGTTATCATCGGAAAGTTCCCATTGGTATTCAGGGTAATTCCTTTCTTTTATATCCCAAATCCTATAGGCATCTGTTACTTTAACATTTTGATTATTGAGGCCAGCAACCATCGGCCAATTTCCATAGGGAGGTCGTATCCAGCCAGATTTTTCTTTTGGGAAATTTGCCAAGGCTTCTATGTATCGATCTGGCCATTTTTCTAGAAACCGAATCTGACTATTAAAATCATAAACGTTTTTGAGCGATAAAAGAAAAACAGGGATGAGAATGATGATCGTGTTGATTTTGAGATTTTTTTCTGAATCTTGTTTCGAAATATGAATAACAGGCCATCTTTGCTCGAGGAGAAAGTGAGCGCCCCAGCCGCTCAATGAAATAATCAAAGAAACCATTAAGCCTGTCGAGAATCCAAGATTTCGCATTCCTAACCCTAGTTCTGGTAGCAAAGCGCGAATCCAGGAAAGCATAGTGCCGCTAGCGAGTAGAAGAAGCAACCCGCATGATAATACAAAAAAGTAAAAAATTTTCATCTGGCTTTCTGGTATAAAACGCCAGGCAATAAATACGAGGATAATGGGAAGCCATCCAATGTAGTTAAGAAACTGACCAGGGCTGACCACGCTACCGAGTATTTCCAACTCTTGGTGAAAAAATTCTAAGTTTCGAATAACAAAATTAACCGGGATATATTCTATGGGCTGCCTAACCAGGGGTTCCCCTGGGCTGATAATTTCAAATGAAAAGCTCAATATTGGCAAAATCGCAATTGCGGCAAATGAAAAACCAAGCAAGATAGCCAGTTGATACTGTTTCCAAAAATCATTTTTTTCGTTTAATACAAAGATAAGCGTGGCAGGTAGTATGCAGGTGATTAATGCTAGTTGTAAGTAGCTTTGCCCCGAAAGTAATGCTTGTCCTATCATCAATCCAAGAACTATAGCATCTTTCTTGTTGCCACTCATCGCTAATTTTATGATTGGAGCGATCACCAAGCTTGTCGCCGATACAGAAAAAATTATCCCAACAGCTCCTTGAATACTGGCGCCGGCGAGATTACCTGCTGTAACAGCAAAAAAACCCATCCAGAGCCGGGCAGGTAAACTCAGGTTTAATACCTTTCCTGTCCACCATTGCCCCCATCCACCCATAATTAGGGCTGCCACAAGTGATAGTTTTATACCATTATGAACGCCAAAAGTAGGGATTAAGAGTAGCATCACTGGATGTAGCATCCCCCCAATGCTATCTCCTAAGGTTGGAGACCCGCCATTAAGCAGCCCATTCCATAATACACAATCTCCACAAACAAACAAACGTTGAAATGGGTAATATGGGAGGATTGATAACAAGAAATCATCGTTGGCGCGCCCTGGCAGGTTGTATGGGTCAAAATCCAGATAGATTCTGCCTACCCATAATGCCCAGATGAAAATGATGCTCATTTCGGCCAAAGCCAAGAGGGTGGTGCGATTATTTCTTACAAAGTTAATAATCTTGTCCATAAAATTCTCTTTTGCCATGATGTTACATATCAATAAAGATTATTTTTTGATTACAAAATAATCTTCAACATTTAATCAAGAGGAAAATTTCCTAAGTTTCTTTTTATTTTTTGCTCTTACTTCAACCCCAACTCTTGTCTCGAAATGACCAGTCTCTGGATCTCGCTGGTGCCTTCATAGATTTCTGTGATTTTTGCATCGCGGAAATAGCGTTCCACCGGCAGTTCCTTGCTGTAACCCAATCCGCCGTGGATTTGGACTGCCTGGTGGGTTACGAACATGGCGGTTTCGGATGCGTACAGTTTCGCCATGGCTGCTTCCAGCGAGTAACGCCCGCCGCTATTTTTGGATTTTTCCTTGCTTAGGGCGGCGTTGTAGGTGAGCAGGCGCGAGGCTTCGATGCGCGTTTTCATATCGGCGATTTTGAAACCCGTCCCCTGGAACTGGCCGATTTTTTGCCCGAAGGCTTCCCGTTCGCTGGCGTATTGCCGGGCGGCCTCGTAAGCCGCTTCGGCAATGCCCAGGGCCTGGGTGGCAATGCCGATTCGGCCTGCATCCAGAACAGTCATCGCGATTTTAAACCCCTCGCCTTCCTCGCCGAGGCGGTTTTCAACCGGGCAGCGGTAATTCTCAAAGATTAACTCGCTGGTTGCCGAAGCGCGGATGCCCAGTTTGGGTTCTTTCTTGCCGCGGATAAATCCGGGCTGCTTGGTGTCAATCAGGAAGGCGCTTACCCCCTTTTGCTTTTTCTCGGGGTCGGTCATCGCAAACAGGACAACATACTCGGCCACCGGGCCGCTGGTGACCCACGATTTGCGTCCGTTGATTATGTAAAAGTCTCCATCGCGGACTGCGCGGGTTTTCATTGTTCCGGCATCCGAACCGGACATTGGCTCGGTCAGGGAGTATGCCCCAATGGCCTGTCCGCTGGCGATGGGCGTGACGAATTTTTTGCGCTGTTCGTGTGTGCCAAACTTCATGATGCCGTGACAGTACAGTGAGTTGTTGACCGACATAATGACACCGTGCGAGGCGTCCAATTTGCAGATTTCCTCGAGCGCCAGCACATAGGCCAGGGTATCCATGCCAGCTCCGCCATACTCTTCGGGTACTTCAATGCCCATGAAACCCATTTCTCCCATTTTTGCGATGGTTTTGTGTGGGAATTCCCCGCTTTCGTCGAATTCGGCGGCGACCGGCGCAATTTCCTTTTGGGCAAAATCGCGGGCCGCGCTTTGCAGCATCTTATGTTCACTGGTTAAAGGGAAAATTGCCAGGTCGCTCATGGGGTTTCCTCCGAAAGTTGGCGTAATACCAAAATTATAGCACGTTGCTTGACAGCCAAATAATCTGGGATATACTGACAAAAAAGTCTACCGGTAATTGCCCAACCATGCTCAATTTTTCGCAGGCTGAATTAGATCGCCTGGCTTCCGAGATGGAGAGTCAGACCCCACAGCAGATTGTTACCTGGGCTGTTGAAACCTTTTCGCCCCAAATTGCGGTCAGCTCATCTTTCCAAACCCAGAGTGTGCCTTTGCTGCACATGGTTTCGCGTATCGACCCTGAGATGTTGATTTTCTTCCTCGATACCGGATTCCATTTCTGGGAAACGCTGATTTTCCGCGAACAACTTCAGCGCGAGTTAGGGTTGCGCATTCAGAACTTGTATGTTGACCGGCAGTGGAAGAATTTCCTCGATCGTTTTGGCCGCAACCTGTACGACCAGGACCCTGACCTGTGCTGTTATCTGCGCAAAGTCCAGCCAATGCAAAAGGCAATGACCACTGTCCGGGCCTGGATCAGCGGTATTCGCCGCGACCAGACCGCCAACCGGCGCAGCGCCAGAATCCTTGAGTTGGAACGCGACGGGTTGGTCAAGATTAATCCGCTATTGAATTGGACGCGCGAGGATGTGCGTGCTTATATGAAGGAGCACGACTTGCCGGCCCACCCGCTGCTCGAAAAAGGTTATCGCAGCATTGGCTGCAAGCCCTGCACCCGCGCTGTTGCCCAGGATGAAGATGAACGCGCCGGGCGTTGGTCGGGTAAGGGCAAGACCGAGTGCGGATTACACACCGAGATGTTTAATCAGGATGGCCCTGGCAAATCGGCTTTGCTGAACGGCTTCCTGCTCAACCCCAACCAGGACGAGAATCAATGAGCGAACAAATCACCCCTGAAGTTTTCAACCATTTGGTTGAACTGGCCGCGCTGGAATTGACCCCGCAGGAAGCGGAATACCTGCGCAAACAACTGAACAACCAACTGACCGCGATTGACGATTTGAACCAGGTTCCGCTCGACCCGGATACGCCGGTGGCCTCTCATGGCGTTCCCTACACCCCGGCCAGTTCTGCTCCGATTCGCCCCGATGAGTGGCATCCGCACCCCGACCCGGCCAAACTGCTCAAGGGCGCTCCCGAAACGGATGATGGTTACATCGTTGTGCCTGAAATTCCGCACCAGGACCTGTAAAAATGAAACTTCACGAACTAACCGCCCTGGAAATTGCCCAAAAAATCCAATCCCGCCAGGTTTCTGCTGAAGAAGTTCTGGATGCTCACCTGAGCCATATCGAGTCTGTCGATGGCCTTCCCGGAACGATTGGCGGCGACCCTGCCGCCCAACCCGGGAAGGTACACGCTTTTATTACCTTGGCCGCCGAGCGTGCCCGCGCCCAGGCCCGCGCTGTCGACCGGAAAATCGCTGAGGGCGTTGCCCCTGGCCTATTGGCCGGCGTGCCGGTAACGGTTAAGGATATTTTCTGTGTCGAGGACACCCCCTCGACCGCCGCCTCCAAAATCCTGGCGAACTTCAACGCCCCGTACACGGCAACCGCTGTCGGGCGCATGGAGCAGGCCGGGGCGGTGGTGCTCGGTAAGGTCAACCTGGATGAGTTTACTTATGGTTCGTCGAACGAATCTTCGGCGTTCCAGCCGGCCCCGCGCAATCCCTGGGATACCTCGCGGGTGCCGGGCGGCTCCTCGGGCGGTTCGGCGGCGGCGGTGGCGGCGTACGAAAGCCCGCTTTCTCTCGGAACGGATACGGCCGGTTCGATCCGCCAGCCGGCGGCCTTTTGCGGCGTGGTTGGCATGAAACCGACCTACGGGCGCGTTTCGCGCTACGGCTTGATTGCTTTCGGCTCCTCCCTCGATTGTCCCGGCCCGTTGGCGCGCAATGTCAGCGATGCGGCCCTGATGCTCAAGGTGATTGCCGGGGCTGATCCGCGCGATGCGACTGCGGTCACTGTCCCGGTGCCGGATTATGTGGCCGAGTTGGAGAAGGGTGTCCGTGGCCTGAAAATCGGCCTTTCGCCCGAGTATTTCCAGATCACCTATTTCCACGAAGAGACCGGTGAACTTGAAACCCAGCCCGTGCCGGATGTGATGAAGAATGCCGTCCTGGATGCTGCCCAGCGTTTGGCGGCCATGGGTGCGGAAATTGTTGAAGGCGTGCCGATGCCGCACACCCGCTACGGCATCCCGGCTTATTTTGTGATTTCCCGCGTTGAAGCGGCGTCGAACCTGCACCGTTTCGACGGCGTCAAATATGGCTACCGCGCCAAGGCTGGCATTACCGACCTGCGTTCGATGTATCGCAAGACGCGCGCCGAAGCCTTCGGCCCGCAACCCAAGCTGCGCATCCTCATGGGCATGTACGTTTCGGCGGCCCAGTACAGCGAGCAGTATTACAACCGCGCCCTGCGCGTCCGTTCGCTCTTGCGCCGTGACTTTGACGAGGCTTTCAAGCGGGTCGACCTGCTGCTGACGCCGACCACGCCGACCGCGGCTTTCCCGATTGGCGGCCTGTATGGCGACTCGGTCCTGATGCAGTATGCCGACCAGTTGACCGTTCCGGGCAACCACGCCGGGATTCCGGGGATTTCGATCCCTGCCGGACTGGACGCGGAAGGCCTGCCGATAGGTATCCAGTTGCTTGGCCCAGATTTCTCCGAAGATGTCATCCTGCGCGCCAGCCGCGCCTATGAAATTGCGACCGAAGATGAGTCCTGGCGGCAGAAACGCCCGGCACTGGTGGGTTAGGCGCATATGGAAACCAGACCCACATCTGAAGAAAAGATTATGGCGGTGATTGCCCACCTTTCCGCACTTGCGTTCGGAATGGGCATGGGCATCCCGGCGGTTTTCTGGGCCGAGCAGCGCAAGAAATCGCGCTATGTCGCCTTCCAGGCTTTGCAGGCTTATGGCTACCAATCCCTGGGTTACACGCTTTGGATGCTGGCTTACCTGGCGATTGTGGTGGTGATGTTGATTTTCCTGTTGGTTGCGGCTGCTTTTTCAGGTTCGACCCCCAACCCGGATGCGCCCGATGCGCTGCTGATGGTTTGGATGTTCACTTTCATGGCTGCGGCCTTCGGCTTGATCGGTTTATACCTGCTCATCCCTGTAATCGGCTGTATCGCCTGTGCCCTGGGCAAGGATTTCAAGTACCCGCTGCTCGGTTCCCGGCTTGCCAAATACCTGGGGTATGATTTTGCCAACCCTGAGCAGGAGATCAACGCCATCCACGAGGAACAGTTTGCGGCGGCGATGGGCCATTTCACGGTCATCATCTTTCTTTGGGGATTATTCGCCCCGCTGGCGTTGTGGCTGACCAGCGGCAAGGAATCGCTCTTCCTGCGCGTCCAATCCGCGCAAACGGTCATTTATCAGGCCGTGGGATCGTTGATCTACCTGGCAGTTTCCGTCCTGGCGACGGTCATGTTCATCCCGCTGTATGCCGGGGTGGTGCTTGCCGGTAGCGGCCTGGCTGGCGATGGCATAACAACATTGGTATTGATCCTGTTTTTGATTGGCATGTGCCTGTTCGGTTTGATTACCCTGTTTGCCCCGCTTTATCATATCCTTGGACAGTGGGCTGGCTTGCGTACCCTGCAGGGCCATGATTATCGCTATCCGCTGATTGGGCGGCTGGCCGAAAAGTGGTTTGCTGCGGCCAAATCCTCCTCCGCGCAGTAAGGAATTTTCTATGGATTACGAAGTTGTCATCGGTCTTGAAACCCATATTCAACTGAACACCCAGACCAAGATTTTCTGCTCCTGCAAAGCTGATTCGTGGAATGAAGCCCCGAACACCAACATCTGTCCGGTTTGCACTGGCATGCCGGGCGTTTTGCCTGTCTTGAATCGAGCCGTGGTCGAGAAGGGCGTTTTGTTGGCGACAGCCATGAATGCCGACATCCCGCCGGCTTCCTACTTTGACCGTAAAAACTATTTCTATCCTGACCTGCCCAAGGGATTCCAGATTTCGCAGTTCGATTGTTCGCTGGCCAAAGGCGGCTGGCTGGATGTGCCCTTGCCCGCCAGTGACAAAGGCCCGGCTTATGTGCGCCGGGTGCGCATTCACAAATTACATATCGAAGAAGATGCCGGCAAGACCAAAAACGAATCCGTGGGCGGATACAGCCGCCGCCTGATCGATTTCAACCGCTGCGGCGTGCCGCTGGTTGAAATGGTCACCGAACCTGATTTGCGCTCTGCTGACGAGGCCGCCCAGTACCTGACCCGCCTGCGCCAACTCCTGCGCTGGATTGGTGTTTCGGAGGCGGACATGGAAAAAGCCCACCTGCGTTGCGATGCCAACGTTTCGATTCGTCCGCTTGGCGCCGATTATCTCAACACCAAGACCGAGATCAAGAACGTCAACTCGATTGAAGCGGTGCGCACTGCCATTGTCAAGGAAGTCGAACGCCAGAAGAAAGAGTATGACGCCGGGCGCAAAATCGAATCCTGGACGCTTGAATGGGACGAAGACAGCCAATCGCTCAAGAAGATGCGCTCGAAAGAGACCGAAGCTGACTACCGCTACTTCCGCGAACCGGATTTGCTGCCGGTTTACCTGCCCAATGAGTGGAAGGCCGAAATCCTGGCGGCTTTCCCCGAACTGCCGCTGGCGCGCCGCGACCGCTTCATCAGCGCATACGGTCTGCCCGAGTACGATGCCGACATCCTGACCTCCGAGCGCAGCCTGTCGGATTATTTTGAGCGTGTAGTCAGTTCATATCGCGGCGGCGATCCCAAGCGCGCCTCGAACTGGCTGCTCAACGATGTCATGCGTCTGCTGAACGAATCTGGCCTGACTGCCGGCGAACTCAGCCTGACTCCTGAGTACCTGGCGGAAGTGATTCTGTTGGTTGATGGCGGCGCAATAAATACCAATACCGGCAAATCTCTGCTCGAAAAAGTTAACCGCACTGGCCGGTCGCCGAAAGAAATCGTCGAAGCGGAAGGCCTGGCTCAGGTGAGTGACGATTCCGCACTGCGGGCGGCAGCGCAGGCCATCGTGGCTGAAAATCCCAAAGAGGTTGAATCCTACAAATCCGGCAAAGTCGGCCTGATCGGCTGGTTTGTCGGCCAGCTTATGAAGAAAATGGGCGGCAAGGCCGATGCGCCCAAAGCCCGCGCGATTTTTGAAGACCTGCTTAAGTAGCGTAGGGCGAGATACTATCTCGCTCTACATCTCGATTACAGGTGACCCATGGACAACATGCAAAAACTCTTCCCCCTCTCTGAACTGCCGGACGGCGCCCGTCGGGTGGTGCAGGTTGGCCCGCGCAAAGTGTTGATTTTGCATCTCCAGGGCGAAATTTTGGCCGTGGACAATGCCTGTCCGCACATGCGTTTTCCGCTTCAGGACGGCAAAGTCACCGATGATTGCGGCATTATTTGTCCCTTCCACCATTCCGCTTTCGATTTGAAGTCCGGCGATGTCAAGGAGTGGTCTCCCTGGCCGCCTGGTATTGGCCGCATCCTGGGGTCGATTGCCCGTCAAAAAGCCCTGCCGATTTTCGATACCAGGGTCGAAGATGGCTATCTGTGGGTGTCCAAACAGCCCCGGCGGTAACATAATCTAATCAAATTCTCGCGCAACACCTGCCCCGCATCCTTCGGGAGGCGCAAAGGCGCAAGGAAGTATAAAAACTTGGCGCTCTCCCTGGCGCCGCCCGCCAGGGCAGGCGTTGCGGCTTTGCGGCAGATTTTTTATGACAGCGGTTATAAACTTGAGTTTAGAGTTCAATTTGGGTTAAGACCTTTTGGTACACGGATTGCACGGATTACGCGGAATCCCACGGATTTTTCTTAGAAAAATCCGTGCGCCCGTAGGGCAGTCCGTCCAATCCGCGTAATCCGTGTCCAGATTTTGGTTTTTAAGCGCCCATTGAGCCAAGATTCCTGCTTTGCCAGACTCGTAAAAACGAACTCTAAAGTCAAGTTATAAAT
>JAEWVF010000060.1 GCA_023459215.1 Chloroflexota bacterium | reverse complement strand
GGCATCGAGAACGGTCTGCACTATCGGCGAGATGTCACCCTGAAAGAAGACCGTATTCGTATGACCAAAGGAAAAGCCGGACAGGTAATGGCTTGCCTCAATAACCTTGTACTCGGCTTACTCATCGACAAACAGAAATTCCGTTATTTACCAGATGCGCGTCGACTTTTCGCCGCTCATCCTGACCAAGCTTTTGCCCTCATTTCTCGACTTTAAGAAAGCCCTTACCCGGAGTGTATCACCAGACAAAACAAAATCACAATGGTATAATCGCGCCTACGCCCCAGTAGCTCAACGGACAGAGCGCCTGACTTCGGATCAGTAGGTTGTGGGTTCGAATCCTGCCTGGGGCGCTTTCCTTTTAACTAACCCTGAAATCAGCAGTTGTTCCCAATGAGGGGATGTTGTGGGTTCGAACGCCCCTACGGGGTGCACGTCCCGCCTGGGGCGCTTTCCTTTTAACTAACCCTGAAATCAGCAGTTGTTCCCAATGAGGGGATGTTGTAGGTTCGAACGCCCCTGCGGGGTGCGCGTCCCGCCTGGGGCGCTTTCCTTTTAACTACAATAACTACAACATCAGTGGCAGCCCTATTTCGTGAGCCTCTACCAGAAACAGACATCCGCCCAGTGGGCGGATGTCTGTTTTCCGTGAGCGATTCTTTCAACTTACCCATCAAGGCCGGCCACCCCCACCGCCCCCCGTTCCGCTGCCCTTATCCGGCGCTTTGGTTGGGTTCGAACCAGCACCATCCCCCGGCGGATTGGGTGTAGCCTGCGGACTGCCAGGCCCATCGCCACTACCTGAGCCAGGAGTTGCCTCGGGCGGATTACCAGGGCCATAACCACCGCCCTCAGCCGGAGTTGCTTCAGGCGGGTTGCCAGGTCCGTAACCGCTACCGTCACCGGGAGTTGTTTCGGGCGGGCTGCCGGGGCCGTTGCCGCTCCCAGAGCCGGGAGTTGTTTCGGGCTGCCCGCCGGGGCCATAGCCACCCTGATCAGGAGTTGTCACAGGTTGGCCGCCAGGACCAAAGCCGCCCGGTTGTTCCGGGTCAGAACCATTTTGGATGGCATTGCGAAAAGCCTGCGGATCCGCCAATCCATTCTCGAGCAGTTGTAAACGCAACTGGAGCATCAAGCGCGTCTGGGCGAGTGTGCGCAAGGGCTCACCCTGAGCCGAACATTCATTGATTAGTTGTAGCTGAACTTCCAATCGGCTGCGCATTTGCTCCATCGCTCGCAGCATTTCAGGTTCCGGCTGCGTCGCAATCAGGTCAAATGCCAGACGAGTATGCTCTTGCAAACGCAAGAGCGATGCTTCGGGTGGGACAACCCCGGCCTCAGCCAACTGTACCATCTCCTGGGTGCGAGTCTGGGCCAGCGCCCCCAACAATTCAAGCCGGACCTGTGGGCTGGATGTCAATGCCAGCCGCGCATCCTCCGTTAGAATTTTAATGGGATACAGCGCCTCGGTCGGCAGGTCATCCTGTGCAGCATAGGCTGTTCCGGCTGCGCCGCCAAACAGGGCAGCAAAAACCAGTTCTCCCATTCTTCCAGGTATTTGAGCGCAATCACCTGTTGCTGTTCAGGAGTTAGTTTTGCCAGCGCAGCCCGCAAACGCGCCTGCTCCTCACGCAGCATCGTCTCCGGTTCCGGTAGAGGATCGGGCGCTGGCAGAATCTCAGGCAATTCGGTAGCAAGCGGCAATGAATGGCGGTGATAGTCAAATATCCAGTTATGCGCCACCCGGTACAGGTAAGCCTGCAAGTAATCTTGCGGACCTTTCCCGCGGCGTAAAGCATCCAATAAGCGGCTGAATGTTTCAGCAACGCAATCCTCGGCGATATCAGCATCACCCAACAGGCGATAGGCGTAACGATATAAACCAGGGCTGAAGGTATCATACACATCAACCAAGGCCTGTCTCTCCAAGCGTTTCAGGCGGGCAATCAAGTCGCTGTCGTTGGTCATCCTGTGTTTATTCTGACTCGAAAAGATACCAATAGATACGCCCATGCCTTTTTCTCACCCCTGCGAAACTTGCCAGCAAAATGTCACAAATTTCGCACAATCTTGCCAAAAAGTTTAATTTCCCTTTACATTCCCGCCTTATCATGGGGTCAAGTTGGATGACAGACATCCACTTCACTCACAAAAAAATTCTCAAGGAGAAACCCCATGTACCGCAATATCTTGATTGGAACATTCGCTGCCATTTTGGTAGTGGCTATCGGAACCGCAGCCTTCAATATCGTCGACGCACAGGCGCAGGGCGCACTCGCGGCCCCAGCGGCAGGCAACGGCTACGGCCAGGGCGGCACGCAAGCCAATCCGCAAGCGCCCGCCGGTGTCCAAAACCACGCCATCGCGCTGGCCGACATCCCGGCCTCGGATTTGAGCGCCGAAGAAACTGCCGCCCTGCTCTATATGTATGAAGAAGAAAAACTGGCGCAAGATGTCTACAGCACCCTGTATGCCACCTGGAACATTCCCACCTTCCAGAACATCGCTTCAAGCGAACAAATGCACATGGACTCAGTCAAATCCCTGCTGGATCGCTACGACCTGACCGCCCCGACTCTGACTCCCGGCTCGTTTGCCGATACCAGCCTTCAAAATCTCTACACCAGCCTCGTGGCGCAGGGCAGCAAATCGATCGGTGATGCGCTAAAAGTGGGAGCAGCCATCGAAGAAATCGACATCCTCGACTTGCAAACCCGCCTGGCCCAGACCGACAACGCCGACATTCAAATGGTTTACAACAACCTGGCCAAAGGCTCGAACAACCACCTGAAGGCCTTCACCAGCGCTCTGCTCAAT
Source organism: Chloroflexota bacterium (assembly GCA_023459215.1). Lineage (GTDB taxonomy): Bacteria > Chloroflexota > Anaerolineae > Anaerolineales > Villigracilaceae > UBA8950. Next base: position 51,476 of record JAEWVF010000060.1, on the reverse strand, counting down.
CAGACTGGCGAAACCTACCAGCCCCAGTACATGAGCACCGAAATGTACGCTACCGCCATCGCCGCGACGCAAGGCAACGGTTTTGCCAGAACTAACGGCAATGGTACGCAAGGCACATCCCAAGGAACTGGCCAGGGCACGGGCCGCCCTGAATGGGCTGGCGCTGGCCGCGGCAGCAATAATGGAGGCGGCCACTAAAAACAGGCATGAACAACAAATACTTATCTAAAAATTGGGGCGAGATAATATCTCGCCCCAATCCCAATATTTTCATTTCCCAGCCTGGAACGGATGTCCTTTAAAAATGGGGATATCCTATGCCATTGGCGGCTCAACATCCAGATCTATGCTGGGATTAGGCATCTTCGCGATGGATGCAGATATCGTCGCAGGTTCGCAGCGTCACATATTTTCGCTCTTGTGACCTATGGCATGGTTCACTTTCATCCTGAACTCTTTGGCTGAAACGCAATCGGCAAGGATAAATGCACGCGGGTGCCTTTACCGGGAGCGCTGTCAATGTGGATGGATCCGCCCTGGGTTTCGATCAGTCTTTTGGCAATGGATAGACCCAGTCCATTACTTCGGCTGGCGTCATTTTCAGGGGCATCCACCTGGTAAAAACGGTCAAACAGATGCGGAAGGTGTTTGGGATCAATGCCCTGGCCGGTATCAGCAACCTCGATCTGCACCCATTTCCCGGCCGGGTGCGCGCTCAAGCGGATCGATCCGCCCGAGGGGGTGAAACGCAAAGCGTTATCGAGCAAAATTAACAGCACCTGGCGCAAGCGTACCCGATCGGCTCGAACCAACCCGTTTGCGGTACCCGTTTCAATTGAAATGTTCCCGGCCTGGGCCAGTTTGCTTACCTGGCGAACTGTCTCAGAAAAAAGATCTAAAACCGCAACTGGCTCAAGTTCCATTTTTAGCCGGTGGGCATCCAGGCGCGAGAGCAACAGCAGGTCATCCACCAGGTGATCCATATAATCACATTCGTTCAAGATGTCAGCCAGCAGTTCGGATTGTTCCCCCTTGGGCTGGCTGCGCAACCCATAATCAGCGGTAGCCCGGATCAAGGTCAGCGGGGTGCGCAGTTCATGGCTGGCATTTGAGACAAATGTCTGCTGCTGATCCCAGGCTTTTTGCGCTGGGCCAAGCGAGCGGCCGGCCAGCCACCAACTCACGAATACCAATAAAAGGGTGGCTGAACCGCCCAAAATTGCCAGGAAAACGAGGTATTGATTTAAAGCGCGGACTTGATCGGTCAGCAAACGCCCGGTTTGCAACATGGCTGGAACCTCTGCGCCTGTTCGATAGGTTAATACCCGGATGCGACCCTTGCCCGGGAATTCAACCGTGCGCAGGTCATAGCCAGCCTGAAGCGCATTGGCAACGATTGTTGGATCATTAACAATGGGGGGTGATATTGTATTGGGAATAAGAATAGGGTCGCCATTCTCATCCAGCGAGACGACAAAGATTGCGGCCAGGTCAGCATCATAGCCGTGATCGTTTTCCAAATATTCATCCGCATCAGATTCGTTGTCATCCTCATCATCATCGCTATCGTGGTCATCATTGCCGTCGGATTCTTTATCATTATTTGGAACGCTTGTGGCTGACGTAGCTTGGAAAACTTCCCGGCTGTTGTTTTGCAGCCAGGTGGATTCGGCCTGCGCTAATTCTGCTGGTGGCATCAGGCCAAGAATGCGAAATTCGCCGGCCATCTTATATTGCAAGGCAAGGTCCGTGGTTTGCTGGAAATATCGATCAATCAACAGATATGTTCCGACCCCCATCAAGCCAACCAGCCCGATGGCGGCCAACAGATATAAAAATGTCAGCTTCCAGCGTAGAGCGCTAAGCATTGTCCACATCCAGAGAATAGCCCAGCCCGCGCTTGGTCTGGATTGGGTCTTGATAACCTGGCAGGCTTAACTTATTACGCAAATAAGAAATGTAAACATCCACCATCGTTGGTTGAACTGTGCTTTCGTAAGACCAAACGTAATCCATGATGAACTGGCGCGAAAGCGTCTGCCCAGGATGACGCATCAAGCATTCCAGGAGAGTCCATTCCGTTTTGGTCAGGTCTAACACCTGGTCAGCCCGGCGTGCTGAATAATTGCGCGTATCGAGAACGATATTTCCGATGCGTAATTCCCAAACGTTGGCAGCGCCAAAGCCGCTCACCCTTCGGGCGAGCGCATGGATGCGGGCAATTAACTCATCATAGGAAAACGGCTTGGTGAGGTAATCATCTGCCCCACTGTACAAACCGGCCACCCGATCTTCAACCTGGGTACGGGCGGTCAGCATCAGGATGGCCGTCGAAAGCCGCGCAGCGCGGATGGCTTGCGCCACCGCCGGCCCGTCGCGCCCAGGCAGCATCCAATCTACAATAGCAACATCGTAAACGCTGCGCAGCGCAATCTCGACCCCTTCGTCGCCGTTGTGGCTGACATCCACATCAAAGTGTTCGCCTTCGAGCACTTTTTTTGTTAAAGCAGCAAGACGCTTATCGTCTTCAATTAATAATATTCGCATCGTTTGCCTAACCTGTCTGTAATCGCTCAGAGTCCCTAAAATGGGTCTGTGGTAATTTGTCATTTCGAAGGAGCATCCCCAGCGACTGAGAAATCTTCGCCACGGTAGCAAAGATTTCTCCCTGCGGTCGAAATGACAAATGTTTGGTGTACCCCTGAACGATTACACCTGTCTTTCTGTTAAGCTAAGTCTAGCAGAAAAAGATTGGAAAACAATTGGAAAGTTGGGGCGGTTTTTAAAAGAAATCCCAATCTTGGGCAAGTATCCTTAGGAAAGAAACAACAAACCTTTTCGCGTTCTCGGAGGAGATTATGTCTAAGAAAAACCTTTTTATCTCGGCTGCCTTAACCGCTTTTGTGTTGGTTATCCTGGTCAATGTGGCTTCTGCTTACAAGCAGATCAGCAGTTCAGCGAACGACGTTCCGCCCGCGCTGCCAACGGCGACAAGCACCGCGCAAGTTTTGCCGACTGAGACACCGGTTGTCATTCTGACCCATCAGGAAGCAGCCCTGGTGGCAGCCAATTTTCTCGGCGATACTGATTTGTTCAGCGTGGAAACTGCCCTTTGGGAAGAGAAAGATGCCTATAAGGTCGTCTTTAGCTCAGGGTACATCGTTTACGTCAGTCTCGATGGGCAAATTTTGAGCAGTGAAGCCCCCCAGCCCGTTTTCGTCTCTATTCCCGCCCCGGTGAGCAGTAACAGTGGTTCCGGCCAATCGCAGGCATCCAGCAGCAACTCCCAGCAAGAAGATCACAATGAGCATGATGATGACCACGACGACGATGATGATGATCATGATGAAAACGACGACTAATCTTTGGCAGGTTGAGGAGAAAAATCATGGCTACAAAACCAGGTCCTAAAAATTGGGACGATATCAAAATGATGCTTACTGCGCTCTCGATCACAGCCACGCTTGGTTTCTGGAATGTGTTTGCGGCGGCTAACGAACAAAATATTGTTGCAAAAGAAGTTGAACAACCGGCATCGCCTACGCCCGGTGTTACCCAAGAGCCTGTTGTAGCTTCGCCGACCCCGATGTTTACAGGAAAGATTCTGTTGGGCGGCAAGGCTCCCAGTCAGGTTGTGATTACGGTTCAAGAAAAAGTCGCAAGGAATAATCGACAGCCTCAGCAACAACCCCAGCAGCAACCTGACCCAGTGACTCAAACCCAATCGTCGTAATGATGCATAGACTTCAATTCCGCGCAATGGGCTGTCAGATGCTTGTCGCCATCGACAGCCCGCAAAAACCAGTTGAGTTGGAACTTGTGCCAACCTGGTTCGAAGGTTGGGAACAAACTTTCAGCCGTTTCCGCCTGGATAGTGAACTTGGCCGGCTCAACCGCCGCGCCGGCATCCCCACACAAGTCAGCCAGGATTTTGCCGACGTGTTCGAAATCGCCCTGACCACAGAGCGGATGAGCGGCGGGATGGTGACCCCTGTGCTTTTGGACTCACTCCTGCGGGCCGGATACGATCGCAGCTTTGACCTGCTTGCGCCGCAACAAATTTTCTCCTACCCTGAGCCGATTCTCTCCCTGCCGCGCCTGGGCGAAGTCGATTGGGATGCAGCCACCCGCACGGTCTGCACTCCCCCTGACCTGCACCTCGATTTCGGAGGCATTGTCAAAGGTTGGGCAGCAGCCCAGGCGGCAGAAAGGCTGAAAGAAATCGGACCAGCCCTGGTCGATGCTGGCGGCGATATCGCTGTCAGCGGGCAGCAAGCAGATGGCCAGCCCTGGCCGATTGGGCTGGCCAATCCATTCAATCCAACCGAGAATCTGGATTTACTTCAGATCACGGGAGGCGGGGTGGCCACTTCGGGTCGTGACCGGCGGCGCTGGCTGCAAAACAGCCACTGGAATCACCACATCATTGATCCTCGCAGCGGCACACCCGCTGAAACGGATATTTTGACTGCTACCGTGATTGCTCCCTCGGTTATTCAAGCAGAAATGGCGGCCAAAACCTGCCTGATCCTGGGCAGCCAGGATGGCCTGGATTGGCTCGAATCTGACCCTTCTCTGGCTGGGATGCTGGTCTTGGAAGATGGTCGCTGTCTGCAAAGCAGCAATTTTGAAAATCATCTTTGGAGGTAATAATATGTCATCCCCACAACAAGATTTACAGGAATACCCTGATACGCTTTTGTCTGCGCAATCATTTTTATTCGTCATCCTGGCAATGGGCCTGGGAACATTCATGGCCGTCATGGTATTGCCCGCCTGGATGCCGCATATGGCCTCTTCCTTATTTGGCCCGGATCCCAAAGCCTACTGGTATCTTTCGCGAGGCAGCGCCTTTGTTGCCCTGAGCCTTTTATGGGCTTCGATGGCGCTTGGTCTCTTGTTGACCAATAAAATGGCGCGCAATTGGCCTGGTGTACCGGCGGCCTTTGCAGTTCACGAGTTTATCAGCCTGCTTGGGATTGGATTCTCGCTGTTCCATGCGCTCGTGCTGTTGGGTGACCGCTATATCAACTATGATCTTGCCCAGGTGGCCATTCCGTTTGCGAGCAGTTATGAACCTGTCTGGGTGGGTCTGGGGCAGATTGGATTTTATGTCATGCTGATCCTGACCCTCAGTTTCTATGTGCGTCAGAAAATCGGGCAAAAAGCCTGGCGTGTTATCCATTATGTCAGCTTTCTTACCTACGGTATGGCTTTTTTGCATGGCTTGACTTCCGGTTCTGATACCTCCCTGCCCTGGGCGCAGCAATACTATTGGGTTTCTGGTGGAATTCTCTTGTTCTTGCTGATGTATCGAATTGTGGTCAGTTTCCCCGCAAAAAAATCTCTGGCTCCTGCGCGAGTTATAAATGAATAACATATCGTGTTGTAGTTAGTTCTTGTATTCCAAATTGGCTATTCGAATCGCGATAAACCAGAGTATCATCAAATAAATCTACTGGAGGGTGTTCATCCGTGTTCAAACGCCTCTTGCAAAAAGAACATTCACGCCGCACCAGCCTGGCGCAAGGACAAGTAGTGCCCGATTCAACCCGCTGTGTGCAGTGTGGGATTTGTTCTTTTAATTGCCCGGTGGAAATTGATGTGCGCCGTCACGCCTGGCAGGGACAACCGGTTGTCCACAGCCGCTGCCTGACCTGCGGGGAGTGTGTGGCGCGCTGCCCGCGCGGCGTGCTCAAGTTCGAGCGCAGCAGCCTGTTTGCGGAGGCGGGAAAATGACCCGCTATGTGATTATCGGCACGGGGGTGGCCGCCATTGCTGCTGCCGAAGAAATCCGCGCCTGCGACCCGGCGGGTGAGTTGAGCCTGGTGGGCGACGATCCCTTTGGCTATTACTCGCGCCCCGGCCTGGCCTACTACCTGACCGGCGAACTGGACGAGGAACTGCTCTACCCCTACCGCAAGGAAGATTTTCTCAAGCTCAAGCTGCGCTTTTATCGCGCCCGTGTCACCCGGATTTCTCCCAGCGAAAAACAGGTCGAACTGGATAACGGCGCGTACCTGCCCTACGATAAACTGCTGCTTGCTGCCGGAGCGCAGGCCATTCCGTTGAACATCCCCGGCGCAGCGTTGAAAGGCGTCCACAAGCTCGATCATCTTACCGATGCCCGCGCCCTGCTCGCAGACGCCAAACGCGGACGCACAGCCATCGTCACCGGCGGCGGCATCACCGCCCTGGAACTGGCCGAAGGTCTGGCTGCGCGCGGACTGAAAGTCCACTATGTTTTGCGCTCGGCGCGCTACTGGTCAGGTGTGCTGGATGAACTGGAATCAGGCGTTATCGAAAGCCTGCTCAGACAGGAGGGCATCAGCCTTCACCACAAGAGCGAAATCAGCGAAATCGTGGGCCGCAACGGCAAAATCAACGCCGTGCGCCTGGCCGATGGACGCATACTCAAGGCTGACCTGCTGGCCTACGCCATCGGCATTGCCCCGCGGATCGCGTTGGCGCGCGAAGCCGGGCTGGCCTGCGAGCGCGGCATCCTGGTGAATGAATCGATGCAGACCAGCCAAGCCGACATCTACGCTGCCGGGGATGTCGCCCAGGTTTTTGACCCGGCCAGCGGCAAGCACCTGCTCGACAGCCTGTGGAATCCCGCCCGTGAGCAAGGCCGCGCCGCCGCCCGCAGCATGGCCGGCCAGACTGTTGTTTATGCCAAGCCGCCGGTCTTCAACGTCACCCGCCTGGCCGGGCTGACCGTTACCATTATTGGCGCGGTGGGCAACCAGAGCGACCCAGACCTGCTCGGAATCGCCCGCGGCGACAGCGAAACCTGGCGACAGGTACCGGACGTCATCATTGCCCAGGGCGGCTTCGAAGTCAACCGCCTGCGCCTGATGGTCGGCGAAAGGCAGCTTCTCGGCGCGGTGGTTATGGGTGACCAAAAACTCTCCGGCCCGCTGCAAGCCATCATCGGCCAGAAAACCGACATCAGCCCCATCCGCGCCCAACTGCTGGCCCCCAATGCCCCGATTGCCGATCTTGTCGCTCAATTCTGGTCAACCCACCCATCATCCAATCACTAATTCTCCCTATCGCCAAATCCTATGCTCCGTACCCCCAAAGAACTCATTCTCGCCTTCCTGACCTGCGTTATTGTTGCTGTATGCTATGGCGCAGTGCTCTTTTTTACCCGTGAAATTCCTGCTGCAGGCGGGTTTTACGGTCACACATTGGGCATATTAGGCTTTGTGTTCATGCTCATGACCGAAAGCCTCTACAGCCTGCGCAAACGCAGCCGTTCGGCGCGCTGGGGGCGCATGGCCGACTGGCTGCAATTCCACATTTTCACCGGCATCGTTGGGCCGTTCATGGTGCTGCTGCATTCCTCCTGGAAATTCAACGGCCTGGCAGGCGTCACCCTGCTATTCACCGGCGTTATCGTTGCCAGCGGGTTTATCGGACGCTACATTTACACCCGCATCCCGCGCACCGCTGACGGCATCGAAGACCCCGGCCTGATCGGCGTCATGCAAACATCGGCCCTGGCCAACGCCCGACGGCTGATGTCGCTCTGGCATGCCATCCACATCCCCATCGGCATGGCGCTCTTCACCGCGGCATTTGCCCACATCCTCGGCGCACTGTATTATTCCACGCTCTTGAAGTAGCGCAAGATAATATCTTGCACAACAAACCATGAACAATAAACTCGGCTGTCTCTCCCCGCTCGCCATCCTCAGCGCCTTGCTGGCAGTTTTTGCCCTGCTCGTCCTCGAAATTCTCAACGGTAACGCCATGTTCAGCCCCGGCGCGCTGCATAACGTTCATGCTGACATCGGCGATGATTGCGGTCAATGCCACGCGCCATTCTGGGGCGCGCAAACCATGACCAACCTGTGCCTGGACTGCCACACCGAAATTCAGGCGGAATTGGGAGATTCAGCCAGCCTGCACGGGACTCTCGTCAAAGGGCCGGATGCCGCCTGTCAGTCCTGCCACACGGAACATCACGGCCCCGCAGCCGGGTTGACCGTTATGGATACGGCCAGCTTCCCCCACGAGGTCACCGGCTTCGCCCTGCTCGGGCATCAGACTCGCTCCCCCGGCATTTCCTTTCGATGTAACAACTGCCATAACGAGGGCATTTCCACGTTTAACCAGCGGGTCTGCGCCGAATGTCACCGCTCACTCGATGCCGTTTACACCGAAAAACACCTCGCCCACTTTGGCGCAGACTGCCTGGCCTGTCACGATGGTGTCGACCGCTACGGCGATTTTGACCACAGCCAGACCGCCTTCGGTCTAACGGGAGCACATCTGCGGGTGGATTGTTCCGAATGCCACGCTGGGGCGCGGACAATCGCCCAGTTACAGTCCACCGAGCGGGCCTGCGAATCCTGTCATCAAAAAGACGATGCTCACAACGGCGAATTTGGCGCGCAATGCGGCGTTTGTCACTCGCCCGAAGCCTGGGAACCGGCCAAATTCGATCACAGCCTGAGCGATTTCCCGCTTGAAGGCAAGCATGTGGATGTGGCCTGTGAGAGCTGCCACACCCAGGGCTACGCCGGCACTCCCAAAGATTGTTTCTCCTGCCACCAGGCCGATGACGCCCACCAGGGACAGTATGGCACAGCTTGCCAAACCTGCCACCACCCCGGCGACTGGAAAGACGCCACTTTTGACCACAACCTGAGTCGTTTCCCGCTGAATGGCGCGCATGTCAATGTCGAGTGCGCCGAATGCCACAAGGAGAATGTCTACCAAGGCACGCCCGTCGAGTGCGCCGCCTGCCATGCCGACCCGGCTTACCACCTGGGGCTATTCCCCGGCCAGGCTTGCTCAGAATGTCACACCACCGCTGCCTGGCGTCCGGCCCCGTACAATGGCCCGCACACCTTCCCCATGAACCACGGACAGGAAAATAATCGTCTGAACACCTGCGCCGATTGTCACCAACCCACCCTGGCGCAGTGGACCTGCTACACCTGCCACGACCGCGCCGAAACAGAACAGGAGCACCGCAAGGAAGGCATCGCCAATTTCAGCGACTGTCTGCGCTGTCATCCCACCGGGCAGGAAGAAGAAGGTGGCGGCGATGGAGGCGATGATTAGGGCTGGCAGAGCATCTCAGTGGCGCAAGCGCGGCCAAAAGGCCGGGACGCGTTTGCAATATGCCTGCCATTGTTCGCCAAATTCGCCCGCCAGGGCCTGTTCTTCCCGGCGGGCGCGCAGGAAGAGCAGCGGGGCAAAAACGGCAAAGTAAACGGTTGTCCAGGTGAGGTAGATGAGCAGCGCACCCCAGGCTGCCAGCGCCAAGCCAACATACATCGGATGGCGCACAAAGGCATATGGGCCGCCGGTAACCAGTTGCTGGTCGGCAAAGAGTTGCGCGCCCAGGCCGGTCGAGACGAAATAGTTCCTGCCAAGCGCCAGCCTGCCCCACAGCACCAAAGCCAGGCCGGGGAGGTAGAGAAGAGCGCCAGAGATTAACATAATCGTTCGGGTGAGCGGGGAAAGACTTACCGGTAGGGGAAGCCAGCCGAGCCAGGAAAGCCAAAAGAACAGCGCACTCGCCGCCAGATAAAAGAGCGGGGAACGCAGCCAGGCTGCCTGGCGGCCAACGGTTCGGCCGGCCTGACGTTGAGTACCGCGCCAGATGCTGTAGAGTAAAACCCCGAGCGTGACGAAGGCCAGCATCCCGCCCAAGAAACGAAGCCCTGTTTCAATTACCATAGCTTCACCTTGATATTCAGCTTACACAGGCTCAAGACCAAAATCTGTTCAGACTGCGCCACGGCGCGCAAATTTCAGGCTTCGTTGATATCCGTCATGGAAATTTCATCGTCTATCGGTTCGAGGTGGGTGTGGATGATTGCATCTCCCAGGGCAGAACGGATATCGCTTTCAAAATCTTCGGCGATGTGATGGGCATCGTGGACCGTCCAGTTCCCGGGAACGAGCATGTGAACCGAAATAAAACGGCGCGAAGCAGCCTGGCGGGTACGCAAGGCATGGAAATCAACCTGTTTCTGGCGATACTGCGCCATGATTGTGGCTATCTGCTGCTGTTCAGTTTCGGGCAAGGCGGCATCCATCAACCCGTTGACCGAGCGACGCAGCAGGTCGATGGCTGTCCAGACGATATTTGCCGCAACAGCCAGCGCAACCAGGGGGTCAAGAATTGACCAGCCTGATACGGCAGCCACCGCCAAACCGCCAATCACCCCGACCGAGGTCCAGACATCGGTCATCAGGTGCTTTGCATCTGCTTCGAGTGTGATGGAGTGATATTTCTTACCGGCCTGCAACAAAATACGCGCAACCACAAAATTAACCAACGATGCAGCCGATGAAACCAGCAAGCCAACGCCCATCTGCTCCAGCGGTTGCGGATCGAGCAGGCGGCTGACGGCGGTATAGCCAATCGCCAGGGCAGCGCTCAAGATCAAAAGCCCTTCCACGCCGCTGGCAAAATATTCAGCTTTGCTATGGCCAAAGGTATGGTCATCATCGGGAGGGCGAGCGGCAATCGTCAACATACCCAGCGCCATCAAGGCGCCGGCCAGGTTGACCAGCGACTCAACCGCATCGGAGAGCAGGCCAACAGAGCCGGTCAAGAAATAAGCGCTGGTTTTCAAGGCAATCGTGGTTAGCGCTGCGGCAATCGAAAGCCAGGCGAAGCGGGTCAGTGAAGCGCGTTGTGTAGGGAGGATTGGTTTCATTCTATATCCAACAAAAAAGAAGAGTTATTCCTGAATATGGCGGATGCCCTGCTGCAAAAGAGCCACAATGTGTGGATCGACGATGCTGTAATACACTTCCCGGCCCTCGCGCCGCGCCTGAACGATGCGCAGTTGTCGCAAGCCACGCATATGGTGTGAAATAGCAGATGCGCTAACACCCACCAGTTCAGCCAGGGCCGAGACGTTCATCTCCCTCTCCAAAATAGCGTGCAGGATGCGCACCCGGCTGGCGTCGCCAAATGCGCGGAAGAGTTCTGCCGCATGGGCGGCGGTATGTTCATCAAGCGCAGGGGTATTTGTCATTGTATCCCAAATATCTGAGTATATATTCAGATATTATACCCCAGTGGAAGCCGCATCCTGTCCCCGATGCCCGCAGATGCGTCGGGGATAGGATGCGGTCAGTCGCGAAACAGCCAGTCCATGGCCAGTTGGCAGGCTTCGGGCGCGAGGGCCGCTGTCCGGGCGGATAATGCCCTGGAAAAGCCGAAAGAATATCCGCGCACCGAGAGCAGGGCGGCCTGCGGCCTGCGGCCATACAGGTTTTCGCACATCGACATCAACGATTGCGGCGTCAGGTGGTGGGTGAAGGGCGAGTGCTGGAACTCGCTCTCGACTTCGACCAGCCGCACCGGAACCGGGATGTTGCCGGTGTGGGCGTCCACAAAGCAAACGCGCTCATAGCCGACCACATCTTCAGCCATTTCGGGAGTGAGTTGCAGGAAAAAAGCAAAATCGAGCGGGCCGTCTTCGGGGAATTCATCTTCATAGGAAGCCGGCGCGGCCAGGCCCAGTTGGGCAGTGATGGCGCTCAGGATATGCCAGGCCACACCGTCGTCTTCGCGGTCGGGGTTGCCATAACCCAGGATGAGTAGTTTTTTCAAGGTGTGTTTTCCTTTTTATTTTGTCACATCGAAGTTGATTGCGTAGGACAATTCTCAAAAAGCAACCCTGGCTGTCATTTCGAGCCGTATAGTAGCGGCGAGAAATCTTGCCTGTCTGAATGCAGATTTCTCCTCGCTTCCGCTCGTCGAAATGACAATCCTGGGGAGTATTTCTGAATCCAGGCAAAGATAAAAAAACGGATACAAGCGGAATTTCTCCGGCATTGTATCCGTTTTTTAGAATTTTGTAATCGTTTTTTAGTCGCGTTGCAGGGTCTTGACCAGTTCGCCGTCCGGGCCGATGATATCCAGTTGGATCGGCATCTGGCCAACAGCGTGGGTCGAGCAGGAAAGACATGGGTCGTAAGCGCGGATGGCAGCCTCGACGCGGTTCAGCATTCCTTCCTGAACGTCCGGGCCTTTGACGTAGGTCTTGGCAACGCTATCGACCGCATTGCTCATCGCCCAGTTGTTGTGGCCAGTCGAAACAATCAGGTTGACCTTGGTCAGGCAGCCATTCTCATCGGCGTGGTAATCGTGGATCAGGGTGCCGCGCGGGGCCTCGATGATGCCAACGCCGTGGCCGGTGTAATTCTTGCGCGTGTTCAGGATGTCGGTGCTGAGAATGTCCTTGTCCTCGCACAAAACGCGCACGCGCTCGGCGGCGAAAAGGGTTTCGATAAGGCGCGCATAGTGGTAGTACAGGGTGTTCTCAACCGGCTTACCGCCATTGAGCGATTTGAAGACCTTGAGTTCGTCATTCGCCAGCGGGGTGTCGATTTTGTCTGCGATGTTCAGGCGTCCGAGCGGGCCAACGCGGTAAACGCCGTCCGGGTAGCCCATTTTCTTATAGAAGGGGAATTTCAGGTACGACCAGGGTTCAACGTGCTCCTGGATGTAATCGAGATAGTTCGCGCCGTCGAAACGTTCCAACTCCGCGCCGTTGCGGTCAATCAGGCGGATGTTGCCTTCGTACAACTCCAGGCCGTTTTCTGGAGTAATCAAACCAAAGTAGCCGGTGGGGAAGACTGCAAACTTGTTAATGTCTTCCATGTTCTTCTCGGCCCAATCCTTCATGATTTGCAAACCAATCTGGATGGCTTCGATGGCCTGGTCGAGACCTTGCAGGATGGAATCACGTTCTTCGACCCTGAGGGCCTTGTTGACGCCGCCCGGCACCGCAAAAACGGGATGGATGCGCCGTCCGCCCAGGGTGCGGATGATTTCCTGGCCGAATTTGCGCAGCATGACGGCTTTCACCGTCAGTTCGGGGTTCGCGCCAACCAACCCGCCAACGTTGCGGATTTCGGGAGAAGCATCGAAACCGAGCAGCAGGTCGGGGCCGGCCAACTCGAAGAAGTGCATGCCGTGGCTCTGGATGATCTGCCCCATGTGCATCAGTTCGCGCAGCAGGCTGGCCGGGCGCGGCGGAGTTTGACCGGTCAGGGCATCGCCAGCCTTGGCCGAGGCCAGGTGGTGGCTGACCGGGCAGATACCGCAGATGCGCGGGGTAATTTGCGGCATTTCAAAATACAGGCGGCCTTCGCAGAATTTTTCAAATCCACGGAATTCGTTAACATGCATATAGGCATGGTCAACAGTTCCATTGTCCTTCATGTGGATGGTGACTTTGGCATGGCCTTCGATACGGGTAACGGGTTCGATTGTAATTTTTTGGGTGCTCATATTTTGCTCCTCGATATTCGCTATTCGGCATTAGATACTCGATCCAGGATACTCGATTTTCGCTTATCGAGTATCGCCTTTCGAATATCGCAGGGTTTAGTGCCAGTGCAGCAAGTCGTCTTTCAGTTCGGGCTTGCGTCCCTGGGCCAGTTCGGCCAGGACGTAGAAAATCACATCGGCATCCGGCGGACAGCCAGGCACGTTGTAATCGACTTTGACGACTTCGTGGATGGCGCGGGTCTTGGTCATGGTCGCCAGTTCGGGGTCGTTCGGGATTTGCGAGCCGGGTTCGTTGCTCTCGGCTTCGACATAAGCGCGCTCGAGCGCCTCGCGCACGCCGCAGAAGTTGCGCATGGCCGGCACGCCGCCAAAGACAGCGCAATCGCCCAATGCCACCAGGATTTTGGAGCGTTCACGGAACATTTTGGCCACTTCTTCGCTGGCGGTGTTGTTGATGCCGCCTTCCAGCACACCCACATCGACACCCTCTTTATCGGGGTGTTTCAGGTCGGTGATTGGGGTCGAGCGCAGGTCGGCCAGTTCGAGCACTTGCAGGATGCGCTCATCCATATCGAGCAGGGACATGTGACAACCAGCGCAGCCGCACATCCAATCAGAAGCAATTTTTGGTTTCGCCATGATTTTCTCCTTACCTTTAATTCAAGGCCACGCTTGATTTACGCGCGTGAGCCGCAGTTTGCCAGTCAGCACTGAGCGAAACGCTCAACTGCTCGGCCAGTTCGGCCAGGACAGCCTTGTTTTCGCGCACGCCCGCCGGGGCTTCGATGGCTTTGGTCGTCTTCTGCACGCGGCCATACAGGTTGATGTAGTGGCCTTCCTGCTCAGACCAAATCGTGACCGGCAGTACCACATCAGCTTTTTCGGTCAGTTCCGATTCGTAAGCGGCCTGTACCACCAGGTAGGGGGCCTTCGAAACGCGCTCGACCAGTTTCTTCGAAACGTAATCGTCGCCAATCGCGGCAAAGACGGCCTTATGACCGTTCAGGGCAAATTGGGATTCCAACTGGAGTTGGGCCGCCGCCTGGCTGTTGGCCTCGCCCTTGAGCGAGAGCAAACCGACCCGTTCGCTGTCCACCGCACCGACCAGGGTGGCCAGACCGAGCAGGGCCTGCACCAATTGCGGGTCGCGTTGGGCGCTGATGCCCTTGCCAAACAAAATCACCGGGCTGACGCCATGCGCCAGGGTGCGGGCCGCTTCTGTGAGCGCTTGAGCGGAAACCCCGGTCTTCTCGACCGCTTCGGCAATCACTTTTTCGACATTGTCGATCTGGAGCGAAGTGCGTCCCAGGCCTTCCTTGACGATGACCGCCTTCAAGCCCTCGATCAACGCCAGGTCTGAACCCAGCTTGTTCTTGAGCGAGATGTTGGCGAGTTCATCCATCTCATTCTGTTCGGGATCAACCGAAATGATGCGCATACCATGCGGGCGGGCGCGTTTGACCATAAACCCGGCCACCATGTGCGACTTGACAATATTCGCGCCCACGCACAGGACAACGTCCGCATTCTTGAGCGTGTCGAGATGGCCTTCAAAGACGCCGATTTTTTCTGCCAGGGCCGAGACAGCCTGGGTGGTCATGCCTTCTTCGGTGCTGGTTACCAGTCCACTCTTCAGGCCATCGGCGAAGAGTTCCTTGAACGCAGCCAGGGCTTCGAGCGGCAGGCGGGTCGAAGCGATGGCGGCCACACCGTTATGGGCATCGCCAGCCAGCGGTTTGAACTTGCCGGCAACGGCAGCCAGGGCTTCTTCCCAGGAAACCGGTTCGAGCGCGCCGTTTTTGCGCATCAGCGGGGCATTGATCCGATTCCGCGATTCAGTCATCGGGTGGTAGCGACCGTGCTCACACATCGCCCCACGATTGACGGCCCCTTCCCAGTCGCCTTCGATCCTGACAATGCGATTATCGCGCACCTTCAAAGTGATCCCGCAACCAACCGAGCAGCCGATACAGACCGATTTGATTTCACTAACATTTTCCTGCAAGCCCTGGTAGGCGCTGGTGCGGTCGATCAGCGCACCGGTCGGACAAGCCTGGACACAGGCGCCGCACTTGACACAAGAGCTTTCTCCCAACGGCACATCGATATCGGCAACGATGGTACTGGCTGCGCCGCGCTCGGCCACCGAAAGGGTGAAGTTGCCGGTAATTTCGGCGCAGGCGCGCACGCAGCGCCGGCACAGGATGCAGCGGTTGTTGTCGAGCACAAAATAGGGGTGCGAGGTATCCACCACGAAATGGTTCCAACCCGGCTGCATCGGCCAGTGAGTCATCTTCTCGTTGTAAGCGGCATTTTGCAGTTCGCAATCGCCGCCGCTGACCTGGCAGAACGGGCAGAAGTGGTTGCGCTCGCTAAAGAGCATGGACAGGATTTGCTTGCGCGACTTCCGCAGGCCATCGGTTTCTGTTTGAATGACCATTCCATTGCTGGCAGGCAGGGTACACGAGGCAATCGGAACGCGGAAGCCCTGAACTTCAACAATGCACAATCGGCAGCCGCCATAGGGGGTTAATTCTTTGTGGTCACATAAGGTAGGAATATGAATTCCTGCCATTTGAGCTGCCCCCAATACGGTGGTGCCTTCCGGCACCTCTACTTGCTTTTCGTTAATTGTAAGTTGGATCATGTTGTCCTCTTGTCACAGAACGTATTGTGATTTATTTCACAAAAATTCAATTAAAAAAAATTACACAGCTAGAAAACCAAATCGGATTGAGGCTGGTTCCTTCATCATACTTGTCCTCAAACTTCAAGGAAGTACTTGCTGTAATTATAACATCCCGCTATTCTCATCGCTTAATGCGGAGGCTGTATTCTGTCATCTATATTGGAAACATTAATCACAATTTTAACGGGTCAAACCATATAACGCGCAGAATATTGGTTAATCCACTCCCCCATGATAAGGCCGGGGTAACACCCGGCCCAAGAGTCGATTGAATTCACTGAAATGGAATGCTGTACGCTCCCTGGTCGCCGATACGCTGGACGGTTTCCGCCGCAGACAAGCCAGCCGGGATATTGGCTTCCAGCCACAGGCCGAGGATATGCCCGTCGCGGCTGCTGATTTCAATTCCGGGAATAACGTCAATGCCATATTGCACAGCCAGCTCGCAGGCCTGCAAGGCCCCGCTAATCTCATCATGATCGGTGATTGCAATCACATCCAGGTCCGTATGATGTGCGGCGTATTTGAGCACGGTCGGCACGCTGGCGGTGCCATCCACGCTATAAATGGTATGAATATGTAAATCAGCGCAACCCATATAATTCTCCTGTGAAAAAGTCTGATTTTGAAAAACCAGCTTGCATGATCAAAGAAGAGTATAAGCCGGCGGGATTAAACCCAATTCAAAAATGGGTTAAAGGTGTGTTATTAAACCGCCGCCCCGCTGGACAGGTTTGTCGGTGAGCCGCCAGCACCCTGGGCGGCGGGCAAGACAACGTGAAAGTGGCTGCCGTGATTCAGAATCACATCCCGCCCGCGGCTCTCCACCCAGACCCGGCCACCGTGCGCGCGCGCGATCCCAGCGACGATAACCAACCCCAGGCCGGCATACGAATCGTTTGCCGAGTGGCTCGCCGCCCGCAAAGACCGGTTGCGATACGTTTTCTCAAAGATTTTTTCCTGAACAGCAGGATCGATACCTGGGCCGGTGTCGCTGATGACGATTTCGATCTCGCTGCGCGCTTTTTCTGCGCCCATTGCCAAGCGGTGAGCGCCCCGAATCGTGATTTTCCCGCCAACCGGGGTATGGCGAATGGCGTTTTCGATCAGATTGGAAAATACCTTAAAAATCAGTTGCGCATCGCCGTCAATATCCGGCAGGTGTTCCAAATTGACAAAATAAAGCGTCAGGCGATGGTCCTGCAAGCTGGCCGAAAAACGGCTGCGCAAGCGATAAAAAAGACTACCCACAGAGAGCGCTTCGCGCCGCAAACTGAATTCGTTCGACTCGATGGCGGTGACATCCTGGATTTTTTCGACCACCTCATGCAAACGTTCAATGCCCTCGGCCACGCTGGTAAGGGCATCACGACCAACGGGGTCAAGATTTTCGCCGGCATGGGTCACAAAGTATTGTTTGTGCCCCTCAATCTTGCGCAACGGTTCAAGCAATTGTCTCGATACCGATTTCAGGAATTCGGTTTTGCTGGCGTTGGCTGCTTCAAGTTTCTGCATGGCATCAGCCAGGCTTTGCGTGCGTTCGGCGATGGCAGCTTCGAGCTGCTGGTTGAAAACCTTGACCTCTTTGAAAAGCATGGCGTTGCGCAGGGCGATGGCAGCTTGCTCGGCAATCTTTTGCGCAAGCTGGATTTGTTCTTCCGCATAGAAATCTGGCTCGAGTGAAATCGCCACCAGCATGCCCGAAACCTGTCCGGCGTGAACCAACGGAATTCCCAGCCAGGTGCGCGCCGGAGGAAGCTGCGGCAGGTGCGGCCATTCGGGGTAACTGAGCACATCATCAATGCACATGGGCTGCTTGCTATGGCGGACTGCCTCGTAAATGCTGTTCTCTAGAACAATCTTGCGCATTTGGCGCATATCCACATCCTGCGGAAAGCCTCGCAAAGCGGCAAAATCCACTTGTTCCCCGCGAAAGAACAGCACCACACAGCGGTCATAAGGAATGGTGTCGGCCAGGTAATCCAGAATCGCATCCAGGACAATATTTACATCCAGCGAACTGGAGATAATGCTGCTGACGTTATACAGTTGACCAACCACCCGATTGGCGTTAACCAGGAGCTACGATTGCGCCAGCAACAGAACCTGCATATCCAGCAGACTCAGCTTGCCTTCATCGTGAATAATAACCAAAGGCTCGTAAATCTGCTCGCCGCTGCGCCCCAGCGCCAGGCGGACCGCATCTTCGACGCGCATCCGACTGGCAATCGGGTTCTGGAAAATCTGGAAATCGGAATAAAAGCGCGCAGCCGGATGGCGGAGATAAAGCTCATTGGCATAAGGACGACTCAGACGCTCATAAACCCGGCGGCGCGAAAGCATGCCGACATACTGCTCCCGGTCAAAAATCAGGACGCCCGGCAGTTCAGGCGAATTTTCAAGCTCGCGCATTACCCAACTCATCGGTGTGCGGGGTGAAATGGAAATGAGTGCGCAGGCCCCCGACAGTTTTCGGGACAGCCTGGTAGGCAGGTTCATTTTCGGCCATGGGGTCAGCAGCATGGGTGATGAATTTCTGTAATTCTGATTGCATGCCTTGTACTATAAAGCACAATGATTAATGAATGTTTGAATGCAGGTTAAAAGTTTGTTATTGGCAAACCCACAAATATCTTTAATAAGGAGAGCGGCCTTCATTATGTGAAGGCCGCTCTCCTGGGTCATGGCTTGCTCAAACGATTTGCCAAACCGCTTTACACCAACAAAATCAGAATCATCGGCGAAAGCAGGCAAGCCGCCCCGGTTTCGAGCGCCAAAAACAACCAGGTTAATGCCAGCGAGCGCTTGGCGCGCGAATACAGCAGGAAACCGTTCCCGCCAGCAAAGAGCAAAACCCCCAGGCAGGTTAAACCGATTACAGCCGCAAACATCTCCGGGGGGCCTTTTACACCCGGTTCGTTGTCGATCCGCCAAAAAAGCAGATAGGTTGCCAAGGCCGTGAGCAACATCCCCCAACCAACAATCGCAGCAAAACTGCTAAAAATTTTTGCAATTTTCATAAGGATACCTCGCCGCGCAACATCAAAATCAAGAATGTGCATGGAAAACAAAGGCGGACAAATATGCTACTCATTTCCCGTCACGAACATTATATAATGAGAACATACAGGCCACAGTATTGATTGCAAATTCAGAATCCGAATCCGCGAGGATAACCTCCATGAAAAAGAACATCGCCATCTTCCCATTTCTCGCTATCCTGTTGACCCTATCCAGTTGCGGAGGGCCAGCCGCCAAGCCTCAACCAACCTCAACCACGGAACCCACCGCCACAGAAACGGCAACCGCACAGCCCGCGACAGAAACCCCCGCCCCAACACCATATCTTGAGCCATACTTTGAACCCGTTGTGCGCTTCAGCGCTGGACCCAGGTACCCCGAAACCCGCGAATTTGAAACCGGCACGAAACAGATTTTCGCCATCTGGAATTACACCAACATGAAACCGGGATTAATTGTCCGCAGAGAATGGCATCTGAACGATCAGCTCTGGTTGGTGCGCGAAGAACCCTGGGATTTTGAAAAATATGGGGAAAACGGCACCATCAGCGATATTTCCATCTATGATTTTGACGCCGGCCTCCCCTCTGGAAAATATGAACTGCTCCTTTACATCAACAACCTGCCTCAATTCCTACCCGACCCCAATGTTCGGGAGAGCGCCTTTAGCATCCAGGATAGCCCGGCAAACCCGACCCGCCTGCTCTCGCCAAACGGAGAATTCGAAGCGACCCTTGAAAATCGCCAAAGTACCATCGTTGTCCGCAACCAAAAAGGGGAGGTTCTCAAGCTTTTCAACGCTCTAAAAATCAGCCAAATGACCTGGTTTCCGGATAACACCCACCTGATTTTCACCAACAGCGACGACTCAGAACAGGTCGGCATATCCACGATCGGGATTGAGCGCGAGTTGCTGCTGGCCAACATCCAGACCGGAGCACTGCGGCCGCTGGTCGAGGTTGAATTTCCGCTACAACATGCCATCATTTCGCCAGACGGGCATTACGTTGCCGCCCTGCTGGGTAATGGATATTTCGATGCCTGCATGTCTGGCTATGAACTCGTTTTCTTTGAATTGAACGGGAAACTGGAAGTGGCGCGCACCTATCGAACGGCCGCCTTCGCCAACCTGCCAACCGACCTCGATTATTACCCAACATTCAAAAAAGGCGAACATTTCGGCGAATGGACAAGCCCAACCCAGTTCAATTCAGCCCTGCAATGGTTTTGCGTTCTGGATGGGAACAATTATGATGGCGTGTATACGTTCAACCTGCAAACCTTGTCCGCCGATTACAATGGAACCCAACCCTAGGCCCAACCGACGATGAAACAAGATTCCTTCACCTACGAGATTACCGCCCGCTGCGAAGCGCAAAAAGCGGTTCGCTTGTTATCAGAATTCAGCCAGCACAGCGAGCTGCACCCGCTGATTGTAAAAGTGGAACAGGTCGAGGCTCCGCAAGGGATATTGCGCCGCTACTTCATCACCGACCAGCTCAAGTGGGGGCCGTTCGCCTTCAAAATCCGCTACCGGGCCGATATCCTGCGCGTGAGCGAAAGCGAAATCCTGACCGAGGCCTTCCAGTCGCCCAATACAACCGTGACAAACCAGACAACCCTGACCCGGCAGGGCGATGAGCTGCATATTCGGGTCAAAATCACGATGCAAGCCCCGGATTTGTTATTCGCATACGCCTTTGTCCAGGCGCGAACCGCGCACCTGGAAATGGCGGGGCGCATTCAAAAGGCCCTGGCCCTTTAACGCCATGCCATACGCCAAACTGTATTATCATTTTATCTGGGCAACCAAGGAGCGCCTGCCACTGATCGAGCCGGCTTTTGAGCCTGCGCTGTATCGCGCAATTGCCGCCAAAGTGCAAAAACTGAATGGGTTTATCCATGCCATCGGCGGAACACAAGATCACGTTCACCTGGCTGCTTCCATTCCGCCCAAGCTCGCCCCCGCTTTGTTTATTGGCGAGGTCAAAGGCAACGCCTCGCATTTTATCAACCATGTGATCAAACCAGATTTGACTTTTTACTGGCAGGATGAATACGGCGTTTTGACCTTTGGCGAGAAAAACCTACCTGCTGTGGTACGCTATATTCACAATCAGAAAAAGCATCATGCAGATGGGACAATTGTGCCTGCGATGGAGATTGATAGCGAATAGCCAGTTTCAACTGGCTTGGTATGAATAGCCCGGACTGCCTGCCCTGAGTTTGTCGAAGGGTTAACATCCGGGCGGAGTCAATCGAAACCGGAAAATTCACAGACGCGAATTAACCAACCCGCAGATTTGTCTCGTCTCACAGGCGATTTATTCCTCGCCGCCTTCGCCGGGGAATAAAATCCCCCGGCTACCCCAACAAAGCCGGGTAAACCCGGCCAGTCCGCCTCGGCAGGCTTCGCATGAATAGCCCGGACATTCATGTCCGGGCGGAGCACAGCATGACACCCACGACCCTCACCCTCCGCCCCTCCCAAACCTCCATCCTGCGCTATCGCGGCGGCAAGATGGGCATCTCCGCCGTGCCCGGCGCGGGCAAAACGTTTACACTCTCGGCCCTGGCTGCCCAGATTATCACCAGCGGCGCGCTGGCCGTCGACCAGGAAGTGCTGATTGTGACCCTGGTCAACTCGGCGGTGGACAATTTTGCCAACCGCATCGGCGGATTGGTCGAACAGCGCGGCCTGATTCCGCATCTGGGTTATCGCGTGCGCACCCTGCACGGGCTGGCGCACGACATCGTCCGCGAGAAACCGGCCCTGGCCGGGCTGGAGGAGCGCTTCCAGATCATCGACGAGCGCGAGGCCGAGTTCATCCGCAAGGAAGCCGCCAACGCCTGGCTCTCGGCCCATCCCTACGATCTCGAAGAATATTTCGATGCCTCGCTCGACGATTCCAAGCGCGACTGGGTGCGGCGCAGTCAACTGCCCGAACTCGTCCACAGCCTGGCGCTGGCTTTCATCCGCTCGGCAAAGGACAACCGCCTGACCCCCGAAACCATCCGCACCCGCCTGGCCGAATCGCCCGACCTGCCGCTGGCCCGCATGGGCGCTGAAATCTACGCCGACTACCAGCGTGCCCTGGCCTATCGCGGCGCAGTCGATTTTGATGACCTGATTCGCATCTCGGCCCACATCCTCGAATCCGATCCCGACTACCTGGCCCGCCTGCAATACCGCTTCCCGTTTGTGCTCGAAGACGAGGCCCAGGATTCGTCGCGCATCCAGGAAGAAATCCTGCGCAAGATTGCCGTCAACTGGGTACGCGTCGGCGATCCCAACCAGGCTATTTTCGAAACCTTCACCACTGCCAACCCGCAGTTGCTCAAAGATTTCATTGCCAACGAAGCGGATAAAAAGGAGGAGTTGCCCGTTTCCGGGCGCTCCCAGCCCTTCATCATCGACCTGGCCAACCAGTTGATCGACTGGGTCACAGCTTCGCACCCCGAGCCTGCCTGCCGGAATGCGTTGAGCGTACCCTACATCCAACCCGCTGCCGCTGACGACCCGCAGCCGAATCCCGAACCGGACGCCGGCGCGGTGCGAATCATCAACAAAAAGCACACCCCCGAGGAGGAAATCGAGGCAGTCGCCAAATCCATCGAGAAATGGCTACCCGAACACCCCGATTGGACGGTGGCCGTGCTCGTCCCGCGCAATGCCCGCGGCGTCGAGGTGGTCGAAGCGCTCAAAAAACGCAACATCGACTACATCGAGTTGATTAACAGCACCAACACCACCCGCATGGCCGCCGGCGCACTCGCCAACCTGCTCAGTTATCTCTCCGACCCATCCTCGCCGTCCAAGCTGGCCAAGGCCTACCAGGTCTGGCGGCGCGACTGGCGCGACGAGGAGTCATTGCGAGCAGCGGTTCTTGCTGCGAAGCAATCTGCTGACGAGGAGGAGATTGCCGCGTCGGGCGAAGCCCTGCTCGCAATGACCAAAAGAGTCGCCGAACTGCTGCGCAAGGTGGGCCGGGTCGAGGAGTATCTCTTCCCAGCCGTGGAAGATGCCAGTGAGTGGCTGTCAGGCGTCGGGGAGTCTGAACTGGCGGCCAATGGCCCCGAAGCCGCGGATGCCATCCTGCTCGAACTGCTCGCTTTCCGCGAAGTTGTCCGCCGTTGGCAGGCCAGCACGCTGCTGCCCATCGACCAGATGTTGTTGACCCTGGCCCAGGAACTTTTCACGGAACCCGCCGACCTGGCTCTGGCGCACAAACTGGCGCTTGTCCTGCGCCAGAGCGCCGAAAGCCATCCCGAATGGCGCTTGCCCGAACTGACCGCTGAACTGGGCATCATCGCCAAGAACGAACGCCGTTTCATCGGCTTTTCAGAAGACGACTCGGGCTTCGACCCCGAAAAACATCGCGGCAAAGTGGTTGTGACCACCATGCATAAAGCCAAAGGCCTCGAATGGGATCGGGTTTACCTGATGTCGGTCAACAACTACGATTTCCCCTCTTTGCAACCCTTCGACCGCTACATTTCCGAGAAGTGGTTCGTGCGCGGCAGCCTGAACCTGGAAGCCGAGGCCCTGGCCCAACTGCGGGCCGCCTTCGCAAGCGGCCAATACGACTGGTACGAAGAGGGCGCCGCCAGCCTGGCGGCCCGCGTCGATTACAGCCGTGAACGCCTGCGCCTGCTCTACGTGGCCATTACCCGCGCCAAACGCGACCTGATCCTGACCTGGAACTCAGGCCGCCAGGGCGACGCCCAACCCTGCATCCCGGTCCAGGCCCTGGCCGGCTGGCTGGAAAATCAATCATAATCAGGATTTCAATAATGCTCATTGCCCAAATCACCGACCTGCACATTGACAACAGTGTCCCAGAATTAAGCCATATCGATGGCCGCGCCAACGCGCTGGCCGTGCTCGACCAACTCCACAAACAGAATGTGCGCCAGCTTGCCCTGACCGGCGATATCGCCGAAACACACGAGGGAGCCGAGTGGTTCCTGGAGCAGGTCGAACGGCGCGGTTTCCAGTACCGAGTCATCATGGGCAACCATGATGTGGTCGAACCCTTCCTGCAAAGAAACCTGCTCAAACCCAAACCCTATTTTGTCGAAGAGATGGAAGGGTTTCGGATATTCTTCCTCGACTCGGCCAATTACTGGGTCGATGCCGCCCAACTGGCCTGGCTCGAAGAACAACTTGCGCGCACAAAGCTCGAAATCCTGGTTTTCATTCATCACCCGGTGCTGGACTGCGGCGGAACGATGATGGATACACGCTATCCGCTTCAGAACCGAGACGAAGTTTTGCGCATCCTGAGCGAGAGCCGGCGCGAGATCAACCTGTTTTGCGGCCATTATCACCTGGAAGCGGTCATCAAACACGACAGGATTACCCAACACGTAACCCCCTCGACCCTGTACCAACTCAAAAAATATTCCGATCATCCTGAAACCGAGAATGAAACCATCGGCTACCGGCTGATTTCGCTCGAAAATGGGAGGTTCGAAACCAGCGTCGCCTACCTAGAATAAGCGGCCAAAAACTGGCAGCCTGGCTTATCTTTCGGTATAATAGCCGCTCTATGGCACTGAACTGGATTGAACA
Source organism: Chloroflexota bacterium (assembly GCA_023459215.1). Classification (GTDB taxonomy): domain Bacteria; phylum Chloroflexota; class Anaerolineae; order Anaerolineales; family Villigracilaceae; genus UBA8950. The sequence goes on along the minus strand of JAEWVF010000060.1, from coordinate 26,912 downwards.
CAGGGGCAAACGCATCCTGCATATCGATGTTGCAAACCTGAAAAACGACCACACCCAACTCAAAGCGGATTTGGCAGCGCTGGTGACGCTATTGCCAGCCGAACCCAAGAATTCCGTTCTGGTGGTGGCTGATTTACGCAACACCCACCTGAACAACAACGCCCTGATTGCGCTGATGAGCAATGCGCCTTTGGCGGCGCCCTATTTCCGCAAAAGCGCGCTGGTCATCGAATCCAACCACGCCCGGCGAATCCTTCTCGATTCAATCGGCCAGTTTGCCGGGCACCTGCCCAAAAGATTCGAAACCCTCGAACAAGCCAAAGACTGGCTGGTTACGGAAGAATCCTAAAGTTAGAGAGCACAAAAAAGCCGAAGAAAATTCTCCGGCTTTTTGTTTGCCAAATCCAAACTGAAATATAGACAAGATATAATTCAAGCATGAAATATCGTCTCCTGCGTTCCCCTGCCGAACTTGCCCCTGCCGATATCCGCGAGTTGTATGCCGGGTTCGACCTGCCCGTCACCGCCCTGGACTGCGGCCAGATGTGCGCACCGCACAACCCAAACAGGAAGCCTTTCTGCTGCGATATTTGCGCAGCCGTCCCGGCGGGTTATACCAGCGAGTGGCAGGCGCTCGAACCTGTCACCGATTTGTGGCATCCCTGGCGCGGAGACGAATGCCAGGAAACACACTCTCAACTCGAGGAGGCTTTGCCGCAGAGCATGATTCCGCTGGCCTGTCTCGGCCCGCAAGCCTGTCAGCGCCAACACCGGTTAATCAGTTGCCGCCAGTTCCCGTTCTTTCCATATGTCAGTTCGGATTACCGTTTCCTGGGGCTGGCCTATGCCTGGGAGTTCGAACATGCCTGTTGGGTGCTAAGCAACCTTGGGCAGGTCAGCGATGCCTACCGAGAGCAGTTCGTCCAGACCTTCGACCAGCTTTTTGCCCTCTTCCAGGATGAATTTGAGAGCTACGCGGTTCGTTCGGCAGAAATGCGCGCAGTTTTCGCCACTGAACGCCGCCGAATTCCGCTGCTGCACCGCAATGGCGGATTCCGGCTGGTCAGTCCACGCAGCGAACGAATGACGCGGATCGACCCGTCCCGGCTGCCGCGCTTTGAGCCTTATCGCTAGCCTTGCCTATTCCTTCTTCGGGGTGCGATAAATGGTCGCCAGACCGGCCGTGGAGGTTTCCCGGTACAACGAAGGCAGCGCATGGCCGGTTTCGCGCATGACCGCCACCACTTCATCATACGAGATGCGGTGACTGCCATCGGTGAACAAAACGTAATCGGCGCAGTTCAAGGCCTGCCCGGCGGCGAAGGCGTTGCGTTCGATGCACGGGATTTGCACCAGCCCGCCAACCGGGTCGCAGGTCAGGCCGAGGTTGTGTTCCAGGCCCATTTCGGCGGCATACTCAACCTGACGCACTGTCCCGCCCATCAACTGGGTGGCTGCTCCCGCGGACATGGCGCAAGCCACACCAACTTCGCCCTGACAACCAACCGCCGCCCCGGAAATCGAAGCATTGTGCTTGGCCAGATTTCCAATCAAACCGGCCGTTGCCAACGCGCGCAAGATCGACTCGTCCGAGCATTTCAGGGTTTCCTGCTGGAAGCGCAGAACCGCCGGCAGGACGCCCGATGATCCGCAGGTGGGCGCAGTGACAATCTGGCCGCCGGAGGCGTTCTCTTCCGAGACCGCCAGGGCATACGCCGCCAAGATGCCATGCCGCTGAAAATGCGATCCCGACAGAGTGGCTTTGCGATAAAACGACCAGGCTTTGCGCGCCAACCCCAATCCGCCAGGGAGTACCCCCTCTGCCTGCAAGCCGCGTTCAATCGCAGCCTGCATAACTGCCCAAACCTTTCCCAAGTGTTCCCAAATCGAGGCGCCTTCACACTCCTCGACATATTCCCACAACGATTGACCAGTCTTCTTGCAGCGCGATAAGATGGCTTTCATCGTCGTCAGTGGATAAACCTGCGGCGACTTTGGCAACTGTCCACCGTCGCTGAGCGCACCGCCGCCGATGCTGTAAACATCCCAGCAATCCAGGCAGTTTTCATCGGCAGAAAAAGCCTCGAAGCGCATCCCGTTTGGGTGACCGGGAAGCTGCTCGTTCGGCTGCCAGGCCAAATCCAGCGCGCCGGAGGGGAAAACCGCCAGCACGGCCAGGTCAGTCAGGTGGCCGCGGCCGGTCGCCGCCAGACTGCCAAACAAAGTCAGGCGATAACGGTGCGCAGCCGGATGGCGGGCAAGGAAAATCTCGGCTGCGCGCCGCGGCCCCATGGTATGGCTGCTGGAAGGCCCAACCCCAATACGAAAAAATTCTTTAAGCGATTTCATGCCAAAAGTGTACCAGATTGCAGGCCGGACGGGTACAATTCCTGCATCCACAAGCCACCCCCAAGCCCAAAAGGAAAAATATGCCTATCACTCATCAGCAACTGATTCTGGACGGTGAATCCCTGACCATCGAGGATGTGATTGCCGTTGCCCACCAGCCTGAGATCTCGGTATCCATCAGCGAAAACGCCTGGAAACGGGTGCGGCGCGCTGCCCAGGCTGTGCAGGATTTTGTCGCCCGCGGTCAAATCGTTTACGGCATTACCACCGGTTTCGGCGCGTTCAAAGACCGGATTATTTCCAAAGAGCAGGTCGAGCAGCTTCAGCGCAATATCCTGGTCAGTCACGCGGTCGGGGTTGGGGATTTGCTCGACCAGCCCACCACCCGCGCGATGATGCTGATTCGGGCCAACACCCTGGCCAAGGGACATTCCGGCATCCGCGAGGAAACCCTGCGCACCCTGGTCGAGATGCTCAATCACGGCATCCACCCGCTCATCCCTGAGCAGGGATCGCTCGGCGCGAGCGGCGACCTGGCTCCGCTGGCGCACATGGCCTTGCCGCTGATCGGAGAAGGGGAGGCTTTTTACCGCGGCGAACGTCTACCCGGTGCCGAAGCGCTGAAACGGGCCGGACTTGCGCCTGTAACCCTGACTGCCAAGGAAGGCCTGGCGCTGACCAACGGCACAACCCTGATGAACGCAATCGGCGTGCTGGTGACGCACCAGGCCGAACAATTGGCGCGGGCCGCCGACCTGGCCGGAGCGCTCAGCCTGGAAGCCATGCACGGCACCCCGCGCGCCTTCGATGCCCGCATCCACTCCGCCCGCCCGCATCCGCGCCAGGTGGAGTGCGCAGCGTTCATGCGCCAACTGATTGAAGGCTCGACCTTCACCCGCCCGGACGATCCGCTCAACGTCCAGGATGCCTACACGCTGCGCTGCATCCCACAAGTGCATGGGGCGGTACGCGATGCGATAGCCTACGCGCGCTGGGTGATGAACATCGAGTTGAATTCGGTTACGGATAATCCGCTGATTTTCTTCGATGAGAATGACAACGCGGAAGTGATTTCAGGCGGCAACTTCCACGGCGAGCCGCTGGCGATTGCCATGGATTATCTCGCGATTGCCCTGTCCGAGTTGGGAAATATATCCGAGCGGCGCATCGCCCGGCTGGTGGATGCGGCCAGCAACAAGAATGTCCTGCCGGCCTTCCTGATCGAGGAAGGCGGGGTCAACTCCGGTTTCATGCTGGTGCAGTACACCGCCGCCGCGCTGGCCTCCGAGAACAAAGTCCTGGCCCACCCGGCCAGCGTGGACACGATCTCGACTTCGGCCAACATCGAGGACCACGTCAGCATGGGGCCGGCCGCCGCCCGTCAGGCGCGCGAAATCGCCGGGAATGTCGAAACCATCCTGGCGCTGGAACTGCTTTCCGCCGCCCAGGGCATCGATTTCCGTCGCAAAGTGCTCGGGGAACAGGCAAAACTTGGCCAGGGCACCGCGCCGGCCTACGAAATCATCCGCGAGCACATCCCCTTCATCGAAAAAGACGAGGTGATGTATCCGCACATCAAAACAATGCGCGGATTGCTGGCCGGCGGCGGGCTGACTGTACATCTGTAATAGCCAAATAGGGAAAACATGGATCTACGTTTGAGAGAATCAAAACCATCGGACATGCAATTTATGCGAGAAATGCTTTATGAAGCGGTGTTTTGGCGGCCCAACCCCAAGAAGCCTGCGCTTGAAGAAGGTCTCGCCAATCCAGGTGCAAGGAATGCGCTGGTTGATTGGGGCCAAAGGGATGGAGACGCTGCGGTAGTTGCCCTTCTTGATTCAACGCCAGCCGGGGCGGCCTGGTATAGATTCTATACGGATGACAATTGCATCAGGGGGTATATGGATGAAACGGTGCCTGTCATCGTAATCGCAGTCCATAAAAACTATCGGCAACAAGGAATTGGGGAGAAAATGATTGCATGGTTGATTGAGCATGCCTCAAAGCGCAACATTCAAAAACTAAGTCTCATGGTTTCAAAGGATAACCACGCGCTAAGGCTATACCGGAAATGTGGTTTTCAGGAGTACGCAGATAAAGGTGATTCATTGCTGATGCTGCGAAGAACAGAACGGTAATAACGCCTTCGCCGAAAGAGATGATGTTATGTATGCACACTGAAACAATGCGCAAACTGCTCGCGGATGGCAGGTTGACGGCGCATTTGAAATGGCTAATTTTTTGTTGGCAAAAAGAAAAAATTACTGTATAGTATTCCCAGATGCGGGACATTACAACAATAATTTCGCGTCACTCGCATACAGTAAAACATAGGTGATCGTTCAGCAGCCGCTAAAATCACCCCGCGGCAATCTGTCATTTCGAGGGAGCGCTTCCCAGCGACTGAGAAATCTTCGCCACTGGAGCAAAAGATTTCTCCCTGCGGTCGAAATGACAAATATTTGGTGTACTCTTGAAAAGCGGAATATGGTTCGGTGCTGCTTTCGTTCACAACGGGTGTTATCCTACAAATCATTTTGAAATCACCAGGAGATAATTATGGCAACACCAAAAACCACTACCCCAGAGGATGAAGCTCTCAAGAATCAAGTGTCTTCCGAACTCGATGCGGCCAAGCAACTGGCAAAATCGCTTAACTTTGATGAAGTCAAGAGTGGAGAATGGTTTAGTGGTCTTTTGCGAAAAGTGATTCAAACCTATGATCGCAACACCAGAGCAGAATATTTTCAGAAAAAGTATCCGGGACTACCGCCTGATGATATTGCCGATATTTTAACTACTGTGACTGTTCGTTATGCGACTATCGCCGGAGCCATTGTCGGAGCAGCGGCCACAGCAAATCAGATTGCGGCACTAAGTTCTGTAGGGATGACAGCAGCTTTATTTGTAGGTTCAGTTGGAGCAGAGATGCTTTATCTCTCTCAAATCCAAATGCGCCTAGTTCTTGACCTTTCCGTTGTTTATGATCTCCAACTTGATCCAGAAGATCCGGAAGATGTTTTAATGATTTTTGGCTATGCGCTGGGAGTTGCTCCAACTGAAATGATTGGCAAGGGATTGCAAATAGCAGCAGGAGCAGGGGCAAAAGAAGCTGTAAAAAAATACATTAGCAAAGGAACCCTTAAAACCATCCAAGATTTTGCGCGCCGGCTTGGTTTCAAGATTTTACAGGGCACTATTCTTAAATATGCCATTCCTATCGCTTCAGCGGCGATAGGAAGCAGCTATAACTACGTCACAACGAAATCGGTAGGCAGAATTGCCAAAGCACATCTCAAGAACAGAGGCAAGGTGACGGATGAATTACGTGTTCTGGTATCACGGCAGCACACTTACGATTTAGCTTTCCCCGCTGCATTGATGTATGTTGCCCAAGTCGATGGGCAAGTATCAGCAAAGGAAAAAGAATTTTACAAGGCGATGCTGTCTCGTATGTCCTTTGATGAACATACTCAGGCGGAATTTCAAAAGCTGACCGCTAATGAGGATAATATTCTTGAGGCCATTGCTAATATTGAAGATGCACAAGTCCGGCACAGCCTGATGGAAACATTGGTGTTGATGGCTATTTATGACGGCGAATTAGCCGAAAAAGAACGCGAGTTTTTAGGAAGTGTAGCGCAACGATTAAATGTGCCTTTGAATATCGCTGAGATTGAACAGCGAACTCAAGATTATCAAATCACTGTTCAGAAGAATGTTTTTGAAAAAACCGCAGAAATTACTGGCGGGGCAGCAGTTAAAGCGATAGGTGTAGCCGGGCAAGCGGCCAGTGGTGTCAAAAACACAGCCGCAGGAGCAAGCGAAAAAGTTAGGAATGTGTTCGGTAAAGTTCTCGCTCACAAAAAGGAAGATGAGAAAAAAACCGGCGTATCAGAAAAATCAACCATAACCTGCTCAAAATGCGGAACAGAAGTTTCTACTGAGTATAAATTTTGCCCAGCTTGCGGACAAACAACAGCTGCTGAAAAAAGCTGTGTATCTTGCAGTGAATTAATTCCGATTGATTTTTCTTTTTGTCCACACTGTGGCGCAACGCAGGCTCAATCACAGTAATTGCACCGTTTCTGGATCATACCGAACGCCACAAATATCAGCAAGATGGATCATGAAGATATGATGTTTGAATACAAAGAGAATAACCAGGATAAAAACACAGCAGTATCGCGCTTACCGCAAAACATCTTCATGAACATTTGTTTCATGGTAAACTGACAACATGAATTCCATTGTCGCGATTGACATCGAGACGACCGGTCTCGACCCCCAAAAAGACACCATCATCGAAATTGCCGCCATGCGTTTTAACGGCAATCGCATCGAAGATGAGTTCGAGACGCTCATCAACCCCAACCGCCATATCCCCGAAAACATCACCCAACTGACCGGCATCGACGATGCCATGGTGCGCAATGCGCCGCGCGTCGGCGAAGTGCTCGGCGAGTTGGAAAATTTCTGCGGCGACCTGCCGATTTTGGGCCAGAACGTCCGTTTTGACCTGGGATTCCTGCGCCGCCAGCGGGCTTTGATTTACAACGAAGCGGTCGATACCTACGAACTGGCCTCGGTGCTGCTGCCCTCCGCCAGCCGCTACAACCTGGGGGCCTTGGGCCAACTGCTCGGCATTCCGCTTTCGGCCACCCACCGCGCCATGGATGATGTGCGCGTGACCCACGCCGTCTACCTGCGCCTGCTGGATATGGCCGCGCAACTGCCGCTCGACCTGCTGGCCGAAATCGTGCGCATGGGCGAACCGCTCGAGTGGGACGGCAATTTCGGCTTCCAGGAAGCGCTGCGGATGCGGGCCAGGGAGCAGGTCAAAGCCAAAAAGGCCAAACCCGGCGCTTCGGGGCCCATCTTCGCCGAAAGTGAGTCCGCTCCGGCCCGCCCGCTTGGCCCGGTCAAAGATGTCCTGCCGCTGGATGCCGATGAAGTGGCCTCCATCCTGGAGTATGGCGGGCCTTTTTCCCGTTATTTCGAGAGTTACGAACAACGCCCCGAGCAAGTGGAAATGCTGCGGGCCGTGACCAATGCGCTTTCGTACAGCCAGCACCTGATGGTCGAGGCCGGAACGGGTGTCGGCAAATCGTTTGCCTACCTGGTGCCGTCGGCGCTGTTCGCCATCCAAAATAATACCCGCGTGGTGGTTTCGACCAACACCATCAACCTGCAAGACCAATTGATCAGCAAAGACATTCCGACTGTGCGGGCGGCGCTCAATATCCCACTGCGCGCGGCGATTTTGAAGGGCCGCTCGAACTACCTGTGCCCGCGCCGCCTGGAAATTTTGCGCCGCCAGGGGCCGCGCGACGCCGATGAGGCGCGCGTGCTGGCCAAAACCCTGGTCTGGACGCTGAACGACTCCAGCGGCGACCGCGGCAACCTGAACCTGAACCGCCCGCAGGAAAAAGATGTCTGGATGAAGCTGTCGGCGGAGGACGAGGCCTGTTCGGGTGAAACCTGTGCCGGGAAGATGGGCGGAACCTGCCCGTTCTACCGCGCCAAACAGGCCGCCCAGGCTGCCCACATCCTGGTGGTCAACCACGCCCTGCTGCTTTCGGACGTGGCCGCCGAAGGCAAGGTGCTGCCCGATTACCAGTACCTGGTGATCGACGAAGGTCATCACCTGGAAGCCGCCACCACCGGGGCGATGTCCTTCCGCATGAGCCAGGCCGATTTGGAACGGCTCGTCAAGGAAGTCGGCGGAACCTCGAGCGGGGTGCTGGGCAATTTCCTGCGCGTGGTGGTTGACCTGGTGCGGCCCGCGGATTATGCCGCGCTGTCGAATATGGTTCACCGCGCCTCCGACCTGGCCTTTCGGCTCGAGAACCAGTCCCGCGATTTCTTCTACGGGTTGATGGAGTTCATGCAGTACATGCAGGAAGGCCGCCCGCAGAGCTTATACGCCTTTTCCACGCGCATTTTACCGGCAACGCGCACCGCGCAAGGTTGGGACAGCGTTGAAATCAGTTGGGATTCCGCCGGCGAAACCATGCGCTTGCTCATCAACGTTGTCAGCGATGCCTACAAAGCCGCCAGCGAGCTGTACGCCGATGGCATTCAGGAAATCGAAGACCCGCTCGGCTCGCTCAGCGGCCTGTACCGGCGGCTGGTCGAGGCCGAAACGGCCATCAGCGGCATGATGCACGATCCGCAGCCGGAGACGATTTACTGGGTCGAGATTCAGCCGCAAAGCAAACGCCTGACCCTGAACACCGCCCCGCTGCGGGTTGGGCCGATGATCCAGAAATACCTGTGGCACGAGAAAGAAGCCGTCGTGCTGACCTCGGCTACCCTGACCGCCGCCGGCGATTTTACCTATGTCCGCAACACCCTGCTGGCCGAAGAAGCCGATGAACTGACTCTCGGTTCACCCTTCGATTACGAAGGCTCGACCCTGCTCTTCATCGCCAAGGATATTCCCGAGCCGAACGCGCCGGGCTACGAACAGGCCGTCAACCGCGCCATTGCCCAGACGGCCATCGCCAGCGGCGGGCGAATGCTGGCCCTGTTTACCTCCTACGCCCAACTCAAGCGCGCGGCCCAGGCCATCGGCCCGCACCTGCGCGACCAGGATATCCAGGTCTACGAACAGGGCGAGGGCGCTTCGCCGCAGGCCCTGCTGGAATCGTTCAAGAACACCGACCGGGCGATTTTGCTCGGGACGCGCTCCTTTTGGGAAGGCGTGGATGTGCCCGGTGAGTCTCTGCAAGTGGTGGTTATTACCAAAATCCCATTTGAAGTACCGACCGACCCGATTATTGCCGCCCGCTCCGAGACCTTCGACGACCCGTTTGGCGAATACCAGATTCCCGAAGCAATTCTCAAATTCCGCCAGGGATTCGGACGCCTGATCCGCTCGGCCAGCGACCGGGGCGTGGTCGCCATCCTCGACCGGCGCGTGCTGACCAAACAGTATGGCCGCCTGTTCCTGGGGTCGCTGCCGCAGTGTACCGCCCGGCAGGGCAACGCCGCCGAACTGCCCAAGTTGACCGAGAAATGGCTGGGATTATAAAAAGAAAGAAGAGGAAAGAAAACCGATCTTTCCTCTTCTTTCTTTAAAATAGACATCTTGCCTAAGCGCTATATCAAGTCCTGAGCGGAGCGTCCTTCGACTGTGGGCTACGCAAATTACGCTTCGCCCTCCGCTCAGGACAGCGATAACTTAAGCAAAGAAGCGCAGTCGAAGGACGTTTGCAAGTAAGATACAACTTTTGCAAGATGTCCAATGTAAATCTCCAGGTTAGCTTTTCAACATCTGAACATCTTTTTCGCCATCGCTTTCCAGATCGAGCGGCGGGAGTTCGGAGAGCGAGTTCAGGCCAAAGTGTTGCAGGAAATCAGGGGTGGTGCCGTACAAGATCGGGCGTCCCGGCCCTTCGGAGCGGCCCACTTCCTGCAACAAACCTTTGCTCAACAGGCTTTTCATCACCCCATCGCTGTTGACGCCGCGGATCGCATCCACCTGCGGGCGGGTGACCGGCTGCTGGAAGGCGATAATCGCCAGGGTTTCGAGGGCGGCCCGGCTCAGGCGGCTGGTCGCTTCGAGACCGAGGAAGGTCTCGATCTGTTCGGCCATTTCAGGCGCAGTGGTCAACTGCACCCGCCCGGCATGGCGCTGCAGGCGGATTCCGCGTCCGCGCAGGTCTTCTTCAAGAGACTCTAGGCCTTTTTCGACCTGGGTTGGGGTCATTTCGAGGGCCGCCGCCAGTTGGGCCGGGCTGACCGGTTCGGGGGCGGCGAAGAGTAATCCTTCCAACAATGCTGAAAGGCTGAGTTCGGGCAGGTTTTGAGAGTCGCTCATGCTATAATTGTCCGGTTACTAGTTCAATAGAGAGGATTGTATGTCAAAGAACACTTTACTGTCGATACTTGTGTTGATTCTATCATCGTTGGCCTGCAACATGTTCATCGGCGGGCCGGAATATCCGCAAGCCCAGATTCCGATTTCGACTGAAACAGCCGGGACGGTCGAGGAACAGCTCAAACAGGCTTTCGAAGCCGCCCAACAGACCGGGACATTAAGCTTCACCGTCGATGAAGCCCAGCTGACTTCGCTGGTGGCGCTGCGGCTGGCTTCCGACCCGGAATCTTTCCTGACCGAACCGCAGGTGCTCCTGCGCGATAACGAAATTCGCATCTACGGCAAAGCCGTTCAGGGATACCTGCAAGCCAACATCCTTATCGCTCTCTCCGCTACGGTGGACGCCAACGGCCAGCCCCAAATTGCGGTCAAATCGGTAGACTTTGGGCCGCTGCCCGCCCCGGAGGGAATCAATAACACCATCAGCGCCATGGTCAACGAGGCCTTTACCGGCGCACTCGGCCCGGCCGCAACCGGCTTCCGGCTCGAGAGCATCACCATCGCCGATGGGCTGATGACCTTCACGGGCCGAATTAAGTAGGCGGATTATACCCGCCCCAGGCCTTGCAGACCAGCATTAAAACATGAAACCGGCCGCCCTGCTCATCATCCTGGCAAGCCTGCTTCTGGGCGGGTGTTTTGCGCCGCAGGTATCTTCCAGTAACCTGGAAATCAGCCTGACCGTCAATGTCGATGGGCAAAGCCTGACGGTGGAGATTCCGTCCGGCAGCACAGTGCAGGCCGCGCTGGATGCAGCCGGGGTAACGGTCGGCAGTCTCGACAAAGTTGATCCGCCGGCCTATGCCCTGGCGCAGGATGGTGGACTGGTCAGCGTGGCGCGGGTGCGCGAGGAGTTCGACACCCGCCAGGTGACCCTGGCCTTCGAGCGCCAGACCGTGCGCAACGAATCCCTGCCGCAAGGCGAAACACGCCTGATCCAGGAAGGCCGCAACGGCGCCCAGGAAATCACCACCCGGCGGCTGTTTGAGAACGGGGTCGAGACAAGTTCATCGATTGTCAAAGCAGTCATTTTGCAGCCCGCACAACCCGAAATTGTGATGGTTGGCGTGCAGTCGCCGTTCTCGTCCCTGCCGATTAATGGCCGGTTGGTGTACCTGGCGGGCGGCAACGCCTGGCTGATGGAAGGTTCGACCTCCAACCGCATTCCGCTGGTGGCCAGCGGCGATCTGGACGGGCGCATCCTGAAACTTTCGCCCAAAGGCGACTGGCTGTTGTACACCCGCAAATCGGAAAAACCGGCCAGCGAAGAAATCAACACCCTGTGGGCCGTCAACCTGGACGACCCAAGCGCAAAACCGCTCAACCTGCGGGTTTCCAACGTGATCCACTTTGCCGACTGGATTCCCGGCACAACCACCAACATCACCTATTCAACCGTCGAGCCGCGCGCAGCCGCCCCCGGTTGGCAAGCCAACAACGACCTGTACACGCTCAAGTTCAGCGCCGCCGGCGTAATCGGCAAACCCGGTCCGGTCATCCCGGCCAACACCGGCGGCGTTTACGGCTGGTGGGGCAGCAGCTTCGCCTGGTCGCCGGACGGTAAACGCCTGGCCTATGCCCGCCCGGACGGGATTGGGCTGGTCAGTTTCCGCGACAACGAACTGGTCAGCCTGCTCGAGGTCACGCCCCTGCAAACCCTGGGCGATTGGGCGCTCATCCCGCCGCTGACCTGGGGAGCCGACTCGCGGACTTTGTACTTCGTCCAGCACGCGCCGCCTTCGGGGCTGGTCAACCCGGAAGAATCGCCTTATTTCGACCTGGGCGTGCTCTCGCTGACATCCAGCGCCAACGTGCGCATGGTGCGCCAGACCGGCATGTTCGCCTACCCGTCCGCCTCGCCCGCCGAAGAAAAGGGCAGCGAACAGGCTTACCGCATGGCCTACCTGCAAGCCCTGGCCCCGCTCCAATCCGAAACGTCCGGCTATCGACTGGCTGTCATGGATCGGGATGGGTCGAACCGGCGCATGCTCTTCCCGCTCGAGGGCGCACCCGGCCTCGCGCCACAAACCCCGCTCTGGTCGCCGGCAGGAGCGGACAATACGCAGTTCATCGCAGTGGTTTACCAGGGCAACCTGTGGCTGGTGGACAGCCTGAGCGGGCAGGCCACCCAAATCACCGGGGATGGGTTAATCCAAAAGCTAGACTGGCGCTAAAGCCAGTAAACAATTTTTTCGGAGAGTTTCCATGCGCATTCTTATCACCGGAGCGGCCGGTTTCCTCGGTTCGCATCTAACCGACCGGCTCATCGCCGAGGGCCACCAGGTTGTCGGCCTGGATAATTTCATCACCGGCTCGCCGGATAACATCGCCCACCTGGCTGGCAGCGAAAACTTCACCTTCTACCGCCGCGATGTTTCCGAATACATCTTCATCCCCGGTAAAGTGGATGCGGTGCTGCACTTTGCTTCACCGGCCAGCCCCAACCCGGCCTCGCCTTATGCCTATTTCAACCTGCCAATCCAGACCATGAAAGCCGGGGCGCTCGGCACGCACCATACCCTGGGCGTTGCCAAAGCCAACAATGCCCGCTACCTGCTGGCCTCCACCAGCGAAATCTACGGCGACCCGCTCGTCCACCCGCAGAGCGAAGATTATCCCGGCAATGTCGATATCACCGGCCCACGCGCCGTCTACGATGAAGCCAAGCGCTTCGCCGAATCGTTGACCCTGGCCTATCACCGCCAGCACAACGTGGATACGCGCATTGTGCGCATCTTCAACACCTATGGCCCGCGCATGGACCTGGAAGATGGCCGCGCCCTGCCCAATCTGCTCAAGCAGGCATTGCTCGGCCAGCCGCTGACCGTGTACGGCGACGGCCAGCAGACCCGCTCCTTCTGCTACGTTGACGACCTGGTCGATGGAATTGTGCGCCTGCTCTACTCGGAAGAACATATGCCGGTCAATATCGGCAACCCGGTCGAAATGAGCCTGCTCCAGTTTGCCGAAATCATCAACCGCGTTACCGGCAACTCCGCGGGCATCACCTACATGGACGCGCGCTCCTCGCGCGACCCGCAGCGCCGCCGACCCGACATCACCCGCGCCCAGAACATCCTCGGCTGGCAGCCCAAAGTTGACCTGGAGGAAGGTCTGCTTCGCACCATCCCCTACTTCAAGGAAAAACTCGGACTGGCATGAGCATGATTTTGCACAATCCCGACGAGCGCGCGCGCTTCACGAAATTTGCCATCGTCGGCGCAATTGGATCTGTTGTAGATATTGTCATCATGAACCTGCTGGTCTCCCTGGCCAGCGCGTCCCTGGTCATGGCAGGCAGTATCTCCTTCATCAGCGCCGTAATCAGCAACTTTACCTGGAACCGTTTCTGGACCTATCCCGAATCACGCTCCAAGCCCCTGATGGGACAATTGTTTCAGTTTGGCATCGTCAACGCCATCGGTTTGCTCATCCGCATCCCCATCCTGAAAGTCGGCGAACCGCTGCTCGACCATTATCTGGCCGGCCTGTCGTTCGAACTCACCGCCAGGCACCATGTTTTCATCAGCCATAATGCCACCCTGGCGTTGGCCATCGGCGTGGTTATGATGTGGAACTTCTTCGTTAACCGCTATTGGACGTATAATGATGTTGCCATCAGCAGCGCACCCATAAGCAACAGCCAGGAACTATGACCTCTGTAACCCCAGCCGTTATCCCCATCTACAGCACCCGCGGCGACGTGGAAGGCTTCCTCGTCTACCCGCTGCTGTACAACCGTATGGGTGACTGGATCGGTTTCGTCCTGCCGAATCGCGAAGTCTACTCGGTGCTCGGCTATTACGCCGGTGAACTCTCCGCTGACAAACGCATCCTGCGCAAACGCTCGATGGACGAAGTCAAAGACCGTCTCAAACCGCCGCCAGCCCCGTCCGGGCGGCTGCGTATCCCAGCCAGCCTGCCCCTGCCGCCAATGATGCGCGAACTGCCGCACAGCATGATCGATGTTTTCGAAGACATGCCCGAGCTGTTGCACCCACTCGGCAGCGGCGAAATGCAACAAGACCTGGATTAATGCCCACCTGGCGCGATCCTGCTCCCGTTAACGCTCAAAATCTGGATGAACTCGGACTTCATCCGCTTGTCAGCCGCGCCCTGATCCGGCGCGGTTTCGCTTCCCCGGAGGCTGCGCGGGCCTTCCTCGAACCGGGCCTGTATCCCGTTACCCCAGCCAGCGAACTACCCGATCTGGAGGCCGCCCTGCGGCGCATCTGGAAAGCCCTCCGTCAAAATGAGCGCATCTGCGTCTGGGGCGATTTCGACGTGGACGGCCAGACCGCCACCACCATCCTGGTGCAAAGCCTGGCGGCGATTGGCGCAAATGTCGGCTACCACATCCCGGTGCGCGAAAAAGAATCGCACGGCATCAAGGTTGACTACCTAAAAAATGAAATCGAGCGGGGCGCGCAACTCATCCTGACCTGCGACACCGGCGTCAGCGCCCACGAAGCGGTTGAGTATGCCAAAACCCGCGGCGTGGACGTGCTGATTACCGACCACCACGACCTGCCCGAAGGCCCGCTGCCGGATGCGTTGGCCGTGGTCAACCCCAAGCGCCTGCCCGACAATCATCCCCTGGCGACCCTGGCCGGGGCAGGCGTGGCTTTCAAGCTGGCCGAAGCCCTGCTGCAAAACGCCAGCAGCAGCCTGGCTCCCGAATCCCTGCTCGACCTGGCCGCCCTGGGATTGGTGGCCGATGTGGCCAGCCTGAACGGGGATACACGTTACCTTGTCCAGCGCGGACTGGCCCAACTGCGCCGCAACCAGCGACTGGGCTTGCAGGTCATGTTCGAGTTGGCCGGAGTCAACCCGAGTCAACTCAATGAAACCCATATCGGCTTCAGCCTCGGGCCGCGCCTGAACGCTCTCGGGCGGCTGGGCGACGCCACCCCAATCGTCGAACTGCTGACCACTGGCGACCCGGCCAGGGCGCGCGTCCTGGCGGCCCAACTGGAGGGCCTGAACCAGCAGCGCCGCCTGCTGACCAGCCAGGTGACGCAGGGCGCACTGGCCCAACTGCGCGAAAAACCCGAACTACTTGAAAGCGCCGCGCTGGTTTTGCACCATCCCGAATGGCCGGCGGGTATCATCGGCATTGCTGCCAACCGCCTGGCGGAACGCTATCGCAAGCCGACCCTGCTGCTGACCGGCAAAGATCCGCTGCGCGGCTCGGCGCGCTCGGTCGAGGGCGTCCACATCAGCGAGGCCATTCGCGCCTGTGAGAAATTACTGAACGGCTTTGGCGGCCACCCGATGGCCGCCGGATTGTCGCTCCCGGCAGAGAATCTTGCCGCTCTGCGCCGGGAATTGTCGCGAGCGGTGACGGCCCAGCTTGAAGCTGCCGCCCGGCCCGAATCCGAACTGGTTATCGATGAATATCTCAGCCTGGACGAGTTGTCGCTCGAACTGGCCGGGCAAATCGAACGATTGGCCCCGTTCGGCGCGGGCAATCCGCCGCTCACCCTGGCAACCCGCAACCTGGAATTGGCCAACAGCCAGAAGATAGGTAAAACACAGGAGCACGTCAAGCTGACCGTGCGCGACGAGGCCGGAACCCTGGCCAGCGTGTTGTGGTGGGGCGGGGCCGACCTGGACCTGCCCAGTCCCGAGGGGCGCTTCGATCTGGCCTACACCCTGCGCGCCAACGATTTCAAAGGCCAGCCGCAGGTTTCGCTGGAACTGGTCGATTTTCGTATGGTGAGCCAGCCGGTGATTGCGCTCGAAACGCCAAAAATCGAAACCATCGACCTGCGGGCAGCGGAGGAGGAAGCGGAAAAACGAATGGAGGCTTTGAAGCGGATTCAAGCAGATTACCCGGATGCATTGCTTTTCGCCGAGGGAACTGACCGAAAACGGTTGAACGGAAAAGGGCGACACGAGCTAAGCGAAGCAGAAACGCTGATTTTATGGACAACACCCCCAGAGCGGCGGGTGTATGAGTCGATCTTGGAAACGGTAAAACCCCGGCGGCTGGTGCTTTTTGCCCAGGACTCCGGTGATGATTCACTCGAAGCTTTTCTCGCGCGGCTGGCGGGTTTGCTGAAATTCGTCATCGCCCGGCGCGAGGGACGGGTCAGCCTGGCCGAACTGGGCGCAGCCTGCGGGCAGACGGAAGCGGTCATCCGCGCCGGGTTTGAGTACCTCAAGGCCAGCGGACAGGTAACGGGTGAGAGCGAGGCGGACGGATTATCCATCAGCCAGACAAACGCCCCGGCAGATGATTCCGCCAGGGCGCAGTGGAGTTCCACTTTATCCTATTTATTGAATGAAGGCCGGGCTTACCGGAACTTTTTCAGGGGCCAGAAAGTTTAGTCGATCACTACCCCATCCAGATTCTCTTCGGACTTGGGATATTCCATATTCAACGATTCAAGGGTTTCAATCAAAATGCGCGAAATCACAAGGTCGCGGAACCACTTGCGGTTGGCCGGGATGATGTACCAGGGGGCGTAATCTGTGCTGGTCTTTTCGAGGGCATCTTCGTAGGCTTTCATATATTCGGGCCAGAGTTTGCGCTCGTCGAGATCGCCGAGACGGAATTTCCAGTGCTTGGCCGGGTCGTCTAGGCGAGCTTGCAGGCGTTCCTTTTGTTCATCCAGGTCGATGTGCAGGAAAAATTTGAGAATGGTCGTGCCGGTTTCGGCCAGCAAGCGCTCGAAATTGTTGATTTGCTCGTAGCGCTTTGACCAGATTTCTTTGGGGACAAGGTTGTGGACGCGCACAACAAGCACGTCTTCGTAGTGGCTGCGGTTGAAAATGACGATTTCGCCATTACCGGGGACGACTTTGTGCACGCGCCACAGGTAATCGTGGGCCGCCTCTTCGGGTGTCGGGACTTTAAAGCTGGCGATGCGCACACCCTGCGGGTTGACGCCCGTAAAAACGCGCCGGATGGTGCCATCTTTACCGCCGGTATCCATGGCCTGCAAAACAATCAGGATGCGCTGTTTGCTTTCGGCAAAGAGCAGCTCTTGCAGATCGGCCAGGCGCTGGTTCAGTTTTTCCAGTTCGAGCAGGGCTTCTTCTTTGCCGTTCTTGAATTCGCCGCGATCGTCAGGATCGTGCCTGGAAAGATCGACTTTTGAGTCGGGTTTGACCTGGTAGGATTTCATTGACATGCTCCTGTTTTAAAATCAGCGTTCCTGACAACTCTCGGGGCAAAACCTATTGAACCGCCAAGGCCGCAAAGACCGCAAAGTTTTTAAGCTGGGCAGAGCAACAAACGCCAAGACTCACGGAAATACCCATCGGCCCTTCGACTGCGCTGAAGAACGCTCCACTCAGGGCCTGTGTGTCAAAATACCCAATAACCAATCCTTGGCGCGCTTGGCGACCTTCGCGGTTTGTTCTTTCGTTCTTAGCCAACGTTCCTGCGCGCTTCGGAGCGCTGAAAGCCCCAATCGGCCAGGGTTTCAGGGATGGGCTTGACCTGTTCCTCGGGCCGGCGCACCAAGCCGAGGGCTTCGCTCGGACAAACCTGGACGCAAACCCCGCAGCCCACACAACGCATTTCAGCCACCTGGGTGGTCATGTCCAGCGTCAGGGCTTCGAATGAGCAGGCTTCGAGGCAGGCCCCGCAGGCGCTGCACAAAGTCTCGTCGACATGGAGCACAAAAGCCGAGCTGGCGACAACATTGGCGATGCCGAGTTCGGCCATGCCGCGCAGGATGCCGCAGGAGCAGGTGCAACAGTTGCAGATGTAGAACAGCCCTTGCTGGTTGTTGCTGACCGAGTGTACCAGTCCCGCTTCGGCGGCGCGGCGCAAGGTGGCGTGGGCTTCCTCGCGGGTCAGGGCGCGGATGGCGGGCGTGGCGTCGAAGGCGTTCGGGCGTTCATTCAGCATCATGCATACATCCAGCGGATGCTGGCAGGGTTGGCCGATCAGCGCTTTTTGCTTGCGGCAGATGCAGTCGAGCACCCCCCAGGATTGCATCGCATCGACCAATCCGGCGGCGCTTTCATAGGGTCGGATTTCCATGTTGTTTTTGACGCTCTCGCCAATCGGGATGACGCGATGTACCGGCGGCTGGACGTTCAAAACACGGTGAAACCCCTGCTGGAAGTAGGCTTCGAAGAGCGCAGCCAGTTCAGCGTCGAGACTGGCCGCCTGGTACTCGTAGATACCGACCACGAAAGGCAGGATGGCATAGCCCAGGCCCGTTTCGGTGCGCCCGGCTTCGATCAATCCGCGCTTGGCCAGGGATTTAAGCGTCTTGCGCAATTCGGCATGGACAAGCCCCAGCCGCGAGGCAATTGCCTCGCTCGATTCCAACTGCGGAGTGAGTTGGGCGGTCAGGGCCGCTTCTTCAGGGCTATAGAGTTTTTCGAGCAGGCGCAGCTCCGCGCCATCCGGCGTGGGCGGGAATCCGTTGGGCAGGGCGTCGAGGGCCTGGGCAAGTTGCTGGTAGGGGTTCATGATTTCTCGCAGGGTATAAGATGATGTGATTATACGTCAAAGTCTTCATTCAAAAAATTCTTCACGCAAAGACGCCAAGGGTGCAAAGAAAATCAAAAAAACTTTGCGTACTCTGCGCCTTTGCGTGAGATTTTAATGTTTTTCAACCCAATAAAACGGGATAAACGCCAGCGCTTTTGATGATGGATAGCACTGGCAAAGCCAAGGCGCAAATGCTAAAAATAGGAGGCCTCAACCATTCAAAAGGAGACTCCTACATGTTCCAAACCTTTGAACAAGCACGGCAGTATATCGAGCAGAATGAAATCCAGATGGTCGATATCAAGTTCACCGACCTGTGGGGCCGCTGGCGGCACCTGACCGTCCCATCCAGCCAGTTCACCCCCGACCTGATGGAAAAAGGCGTCGGGTTCGACGGCTCCTCGGTCGGCTTGAAATCGGTCAAATCGGGCGATATGGTGCTGGTTCCTGATCTGACCAGTGCCTTCATCGACCCCTTCTGGGAAGCCAAAACCCTCAGTTTCATCTCCAAAACCTACGAAGCCGATACTCATGCCACGTTTGCGAACGACCCGCGCAACATCGCCATCCGCGCGGAAGAGTATCTGAAAGAAACCGGCCTGGCCGACCGCAGCCTGTGGGGGCCTGAGTTCGAATTCTACATTTTTGACCGCGTCAGCTACGAATACGGCGTCAACCGCGCCAGCTATGTGCTCGAAAGCTGCGAAGCCGATTGGAACAGCGCCGCCGGCGGGCACGGGCACTACATTCCGCTGCACGGCGGCTACCACGCCATCCCGCCCAAAGACCAGCTCTATAACCTGCGCGCCGAAATGTGCATCACCCTCGAAAAAATCGGCATCCCGGTCAAATACCATCACCACGAGGTCGGCGGGCCGGGCCAACTCGAAATCGAAACCCCAATGATGGGCCTGCTCGAAGCCGGCGACGCCACCATGGCGATCAAATACGTCACCAAGATGACCGCCCACAAACGCGGCCAAACCGCCACCTTCATGCCCAAACCGCTTTATGGCGAGGCCGGCAGCGGCATGCACTTCCACCAGCAGTTGTTCAAGAACGGCAAAAACGTTTTCTACGCGCCCGATGGCTACGGCTACCTGAGCCAGGAAGCGCTTTATTACATCGGCGGCCTGCTCAAACACGGCGCAGCGGTGCTGGCCTTCACCAACCCCTCGACCAACTCCTACCGCCGCCTGATTCCCGGCTTCGAAGCGCCGATCAACGCCTTCTTCTCGCTGGGCAACCGTTCGGCGGCTGTGCGCATCCCCAAATACGCCACCCAGCCCGACAGCGCCCGCTTCGAGTTCCGCCCGCCCGATGCCACCTGCAACATCTACCTGGCGCTGGCCGCCCAATTGATGGCTGGCCTGGATGGCATCCGCAATAAAATCGACCCAACCAAAGAAGGTTTCGGCCCCTTCGACAAAAATGTTTTCGCCATGAGCGAAGCCGAACGCGCCAGCATCAAACCGCTGCCAACCTCGCTCGAAGAGGCCCTCAGCGCGCTCAAAGCCGACCATGAGTTCCTGCTGGCTGGCGGCGTTTTCCAGGCCGAGATGATCGAGCAGTGGATCGAAGCCAAATACCAGAGTGAAGCGTTGGCCGTCCGCAACCGCCCGCATCCTTACGAAATGAGTCTGTATTTTGATGTATAAAAAGCGGGAGATCGCCCTCTCCCTGCGCCTGTTCGCCGCGCTCGGGGCGTTTGCAACGCTGTTGGTTTTTGCCGTTGCCTGCGCCCCCGAGCCGGATTTTGCGCCGGGCAGTTCCACCCCGCTGACGGAGTTGAAAGAGGCCGAGGTGCGGGTCGCCATTTCGCTGGAGCGCACCCAGGCCGGTGATTTTGTCCTGGCGGCCACCTTCACCCCGCTGCGGCCCGGTTTCCACCTCTACAGCAAGGATATTCCCGAAAGCGGAATCAACCGCGTCGGGCGTCCGACCCTGCTGAGCCTGCCCGCCAACTCGCCGCTGCAAGCCAGCGGCCCGCTCAGCGAAAGCCTGCCGCCGCACACCCCCAGCGTCGACCCGCGCGAACTGCTCGTTTACCCGTCCGGGCCGGTCACGTTGCGCCTGCCGGTGCAATTGCCCGAAGGCGACCAGCCGCAAACCGTCGAAATCCGACTCACCTACATGAGTTGCAGCGGCAGCACCTGCCTGCGTCCGGTCATCCAAAAGCCGGTCAGCATCCAGGTTCCCGGTGCAGACCAAATCCCAGACCTGGAGGCCATCCCCTGATGAAATCACCGACAAAACTCGCCGCGCTCCTGCTGCTCTCGCTGGGACTGCTGGCCTGCCGCTTCCTGTTCCCAGAAACGGCAACTCCGACCCGTTCCCCTGAGAAAGCAACCCGCCCACCGTCCAGCGCCGAAACGGTCATCCCGCTCCCCGGAGCCAGCCCAACCCTGGCCGAAACCGGCAACCCGGCCAATGGCAGCCTGGTCATCATCGCCCTCGACCCGGCAAACGGCGACCTGGACAACCAGCTTGGCCAGCACGCCCAAAAAGCCTTTGAACTGGGCCTGCTGCCCATCGTTGAATTCGACGCGGAGTGGTGACCGGCCTGCGAAAGCATATCTGCCAGTTTGGCAGATGAAAACGAACTGATGCTGGCCGCCTTCAAGAATATCTACCTGATCCGCGTCGATGTCGACCTGTGGGGCTGGGAGCATGAAGCAAGCGGTTTTTACGTTCCGGCCATCCCAATCTTCTTCAAAGTCAACGAAAAGGGCCAGTCGACCGGCGAAGTTATCGACGGCGGCGCGTGGGGCGAAAATATCCCCGAAAACATGGCCCCGCCACTGGATGAATTTTTCCACGATTAACAGGAGGCAACCCATGCCAGCAAAGATTGAAATCACCCCTGCCATGCAGGAATTCCTGGCCCGTCCGCTGTTGGCGCGCCTGGCTACCGCCTCACCCACTGCCCAGCCGCATGTTATCCCGGTCTGGTTCTTGTGGGAGGACGGCTTCGTCTGGGTCAGTTCCTACCGCTCGACGCGCAAAATCAGCGACCTGGAGCGCAATCCCAAGTGCGCCATCGTTATCGATGTCGAGCAGGCTGAAGGCCAGATGGCCGCGGTGATGATCGAAGGCAGCGCCGAACTGGTCAACACCCCCAAAGCCGAAACCCGCGCCCGCATCGAACGTGTTTACATGAAGTATTTAGGCGCGGAGGGAGTCCTGGCCCCCGATCCGCAAAGCTGGCTCGATTCCGAGGAAAACCTGCTCATCAAAATAACGCCCAGGCGCATCAAATCCTGGTAAATCCCGAATCAAAAAACTGGCTACCGTGAAAGGCAGCCAGTTTTTTGATGGTTTACTACATCGCCGAGAGCGTATCCACCGCCCGGCGAATGCGCGCCAGGACGGTTTCGCGGCCAATGATTTCCATGCTTTCGAACAGCGGCGGGCTGACCTTTTGACCGGTTACCGCCACACGCAGGATGCCGAAAACCTGGTTGGGGTGCAATCCCGATTTTTCGACGAACTGACGCAGGGGCGGCTCGGCGCTGGCATGCGAAATATCCGCCAGCCCCGAGAGGATCTCGAGCGCCTTGCGGGCCACCTCCGCCGATTGGGCCGGGGTCAGGTCCTTGGCAACCAGTTCCTGCGGCTCAGGGGAAACATCTTCCTTGAAGAAAAAGCCCGCAAACGGAATGCTGTCATCCAGCGTAACCAGGCGCTCGCGAATGAGTGGAATAATTTTGAGCAGTTTGGCATCGTCCACGCTGTAGCCCGCCCCAGCCAGGAAAGGCTTGACGCGCGCAGCCAGGTCATCCACCTGCAACAGGCGGATATGGGTGCCGTTGAAATGGTCGAGCTTGGCAAAGTTGATCGCCGCCGGCGAAGGCGTGACGTTGTCCAGGCTGAATCGGGCAATCATATCGTCCAGGGTCAGGATGTCATCTTCGGAAACGCCCCAACCCATCAGGGCAATCCAGTTCAGCACACCTTCGGGGGTATAGCCCAATTCCTTCATATCGCCCAGGAAAATGGAGTAACCATCTTTGATGGCCTGGGCGCTGTCGCGTTTGCTCAATTTGCCCTTCCCGGACGGTTTCAGGAAGACCGAGAGATGGGCGAACTGCGGAGCAGTCCAGCCGAAAGCGCGGATAACGTGCATGTGCAGCGGCATCGACGGCAGCCACTCGGAGCCGCGAATGACATGGGTAATGCCCATCAACTGATCATCGACCATCGCCGCCAGGTGATAAGTCGGCAGGCCATCGGATTTCAATAGCACGGAATCGTCGAGGGCTGAGTTCTCCGTCGTGATGGGGCCGCGCAGCAAGTCGGTGGCGGTGATCGAACCTTCCTTGGGCATCTTGAAGCGGATGACAAACTTCTCGCCCGATTGGGCGCGGCGGCGGGCTTCATCCGGGTCGAGGCCGCGACAGTGACCATCGTAACGCGGGTTTTGCTTGGCCGCCATTTGCTCCTGGCGCACCTGGGCCAGCCGTTCCGGCGTACAGAAACAGGGGAAGGCGTGGCCCATCTCGACCAGCTTCCAGGCATATTCATGGTAAATCTCGCGGCGCTCGGTCTGACGGTAGGGGCCGTTCGGGCCGCCGATGTCCGGGCCTTCATCGTAATCCAGGCCCAGCCAGCGCAAGCCTTCGATCAACTCCTGTTCGGCATTGGGATCATAGCGCTTCTGGTCAGTATCCTCGATGCGCAGGATGAACGTTCCGCCGGTGCGGCGGGCCAAAAGGAAAGGATAAAGGGCGGAACGGGCATTGCCAATATGCATACGCCCGGTTGGGGAGGGCGCAAAACGCACCCGAACGGGGGATAAATCCATACAACAAACCTCCAAAGAGCTAAGATTCAATCACCTTGCGGCGCATAATAACACTTTCAACCAGGCCAATCGCCATCATATTGGCAAACAGCGAACTACCGCCATAACTGACGAATGGCAATGTCAGACCCGTCGCAGGCAGCAGCTTTAAATTAACGCCCAGGTTAACCAGCGCCTGGAAAGCAATCAGGGTGGCAACCCCATAACAAACCAGCGCGCCAAACGTGTCCGGGGCGACTCGCGCCGCCCACAGACAGCGATAAACAACAAAAGCCATCAGCAGGATAATCAGCAAGGCGCCGATAAAGCCCAACTCGTGAGCCGTCGCCGAAAAGATAAAGTCCGACCAGCGCACTTTCAGGAAACGCAACTGGACTTGCGGCCCCTGGCCGTATCCCTGTCCAAACCAACCGCCGGAGCCAATCGAAATCAGGGCTTGTTCGATATTGTAGGTATCGCCGTAACGGGCGTTCGGATCAGGCGCAATAAAGGTGGTGATGCGCCGCAACTGGTACTCCTGCAAAACGCCAAACTCCACCAACAGCGGGAAGCTGATCGAGATGACTGCCAGGCCGGTCAAGCCATAAGCAATCAGGTGTTTTACAGGCAGACCGGCAATCCACAAAAGCACAAACCAGAGCACAAAAAGCACAATCGAAGTGCTCAGGTTCGGCTGAAGCAGGACCCAGATCGTAATGCCCATCATCATCAGAAAGCTGCGGATGGTCCAATTCGGGTCGCTCATCAAATGCAAGCGCTTGGAAAAGAAATCGGACATGACCAGGATCATTACAATCTTGGCGAATTCCGAAGGCTGAATGTTGACCAAGGCTGTCTGGAACCAGCGCGCCGAGCCAAACAACGCGCCGCCGATAATGTTCAACGCCAGCAAAACAAGGATAATTCCGATGTATAACTGTAAACTGAGCGAACTCCAAATGCGATAATCGATGGCCGCCATCACCAACAACATGACAAAGCCCGCCACGCCAAAGATAATCTGGCGATTCACCAGCGGGGTGGTGGTTGTCAACTCGATGTTCCCGGCAATTGCAGAACGAATCATGGTGACGCCAATAATCACCAAAATTGTCATCGCCCCCACCAATGAAAAATCAAAATAACGCCAAAAACCTCCGCGACTCATTTTTTCCTGCTTATGTCAAAGAACAATAAACTATCCAGCCCGGCGGCGACCGGCGGGCTTCAACGGGATATCCGCCACGAGCCGCTGGCTGCGGCCTTCCGAGGCCAACTCGACATGGACGCTGGATGGGTCGATATCGATATGGCGCGAGATCACTGCCAGGAGTTCTTCTTTTAAAGACTCCAGAACTGCCGGGGTCAGGTCGACCCGGTCATGAATAAGCACCAATTGCAAACGCTCCTTGGCGCTGGATGCGCTTTTCTTGCCGGTGAGTCGTTCGAAGAAGGAAGGCATCGACTACCTCCTGCCTGCCAGGCGCGTCAGGCGATCCCACAAGCCCTGCGATTCGAGTTCCAGAAACGGAACCTGCTCGCCGTTCAAGCGCCGGGAAATGTTGCGAAAAGCCTGACCCGCGCGGCTTTTGGCTTCGAGCGCCAACGGGACACCTTTATTGGAGGCCACGATCACGTTTTCATCTTCCGGGACAATCCCAATCACATCGATGCGCAGTAAATCGTAAACGTCATCGACCGAAAGCATGTCGCCGCGCTTGACCATGGCCGGGTTGAGACGATTGACCACCAGCGAGGGCGCGCCTTTCTCTTCGGCCTCCAGCAAACCAACCACCCGGTCGGCATCGCGCACCGCCGACATCTCAGGGTTGGTGATAATCAAAACCTTGTCCGCCGGGGCAATCGCGTTACGGAAACCGCGCTCGATGCCGGCTGGCGAATCAATCAAAATCCAATCCACTTCCTGGCGCAATTCATCACACAGGCGAACCATATCGCTGGGCGAAACCGCATTCTTGTCGCGAGTCTGGGCGGCGGGGATCAGGAAAAGCTCCGGCAGGCGTTTGTCGCGAATCATCGCCTGGCGGGTTTTACAGCGACCCTCGACCACATCGACCAGGTCATAAACAATCCGATTCTCCAGGCCCATCACCACGTCCAGGTTGCGCAAACCGATGTCGCCATCGATACAGACGACTTTTTTTCCGTCTGCCGCCAGGGCAACAGCCAGGTTGGCAACTGCGGTGGTCTTGCCAACCCCGCCCTTGCCAGATGTGATGGTAAGTACTTTTCCTGTCATTCGTTTCTCCTAACCCGGCGTCCAGGGTTCGGCCTGCAAACGGCCATTCTTTAAATGTACCACTTCGGGTCTGGGCGTCCCCTGGCGGGCAGGGGCTACCGCAATTTCGCCTGCTATTCTCAACTGTGTCGGGGATAAGTCCAACGCGCAAACGGTCGCGTCACGGTCGCCTTGCGCCCCGGCATGGACTACGCCGCGCAAACGGCCCCAAACGACAACGCTACCGCTGGCAATCACTTCAGCGCCAGGGTTGACATCGCCGACAATTACCACGTTACCAGGATATTCGATCCGCACCCCCGAACGCAGGGTACGCGCAACCCACAAGGCCGACTCATGATCGATGCCTTTTGCCGCGCGAATCTCCGTCGGTTGGGATTTGTGGATGCGCGTCGCCAGTCCGAGCAGTTGGGCGGTGTTCTCCGTCGTTGGTGAGTTGGACAAAATCGCCCATAAAATAATATTGCGCTCCGAAAGCGTATCGCGCAGGGCCGACAACTCGGACGACTTCAACACCTGGTTGCCAACATCCAGCGCCACCCGCGCCCCCTGGAAGAAGGAGGGCTGCTGTTCGATGTGAGTCAGGAGCGCCTCCTGAAGAACCGTCCAGGCGGCATCGCCCAGGGTCACCAGCAAACCGTCTTTCAGGCCTTTAATTTGCACCAGGGAAGAGTCGCTCATAGATTGGGACGATTATAGCATAGGCTATCGAGCATACAAAATGCCGAAACAATGACAGTTTCAGGAAACCACCGCGAACAGCGCACAGGTTGAGTCACCAATTTTGGCAAAAACTGGAAAAAACCTTGACACAAAAAACAGAATGCATATAATTGCCTTTGTCACACGGCAGGATGCCCCCCTCATCCTGCCGTGTGACGCTTTAATCCCCCAAATCCACCACCCAACAACAGAAAGCTGCCAGCATGCCCGCCATTCAGGTTTCCCACCTCAACAAAACTTTCCAATCCAAGCGCAAAGCCGCCGGCTTGGGCGGCTCGGTAAAGTCGCTTTTCCGGCCAAAGTACAACACCGTCGAAGCGGTGCGCGACCTGTCGTTCGAGATGGAAAACGGCGAACTGCTTGGCTTTATCGGCCCGAATGGCGCGGGCAAGTCAACCACAATCAAAATCCTGACCGGCATCCTGCACCCCAGCGGCGGCGAAGCCCAGGT